>NZ_JBIBKW010000003.1:82712-641744 GCF_042959465.1 Streptomyces sp. NPDC007901
CACCGGGGCTCCGCCGGTGCCCACAACGATCTCTCTCCCCCGTGGGGGGGGGGGGGTTTTTTTCCCCACCACCCCCCCCCCCCCCCACCCTCGTCGACCGTCAGTCGATCCCCCGCCACCCCTCGGGGTCCACTCCGCCGGGCACGGAAGACGCGTCCTCGTACGGCTGACGCGTGAACACGAACGATCCGAGGTCCAGGTGGCTCACGCTGCCGTCCGGGCGTCGTACGGGCCGTAGAAGCTCTCCGGCGTAGTACCCCTCCAGACCGGTCCAGGTGCCGTCACCGTCGGCCCGGAAGCGCGCACGGCGGCCGGCGCCCGACAGCGGCCCCAGCGAGACCAGCCCGTCGGCCGTCACCCGCAGCGCGAAGGCATGGGTGCCCCAGTACCACTGACCCGCCAGCTCCAGGGCGGACGGATCGACCTGGGCCAGAGGGCGCCAGGGCTCGGGGATGCGCGGCTCGGCCTCCGCGACGATTCGGACGAGGTCGGCGCCGACGGAGGACAGCAGCGGGCCGGAGGTGCAGTTCGCCAGGACCACGGCCGCCACGTCGTCGTCCACGCTGATGGTGAGGTTGGCCAGGAAGCCGGGCAGTGAGCCGGAGTGCCCGACGAGCAGCCTGCCGTCCCGGCGCTGGATCTGCATGCCGAGGCCGTAGGTAGAGCCGTCCAGAACGTCGGCGGGCTCGGCGGGAGCAGACGGGGTGCGCATCTCCCGCACCGACTCGGCACTCAGCACCCGGTCGTCGCCGGCCGCCAGGAACACGGCGAAGCGGGCCAGGTCGCCGGTGGTCGACCAAAGCTGCCCCGCGGACGCCATCCGGCCGAGGTCCTCCAGCGGCTCCGGGAGCATCGCGTCGGCCCAGGGGTGCACCGCCCAGCCGCCGGCGTGCGGCGCCTGCGGCTGGGCGCTCGTGCGGTCCAGGCCCAGCGGTCCGAGGACCTCCCGCCGGAGCACCTCCTCCCAGGAGGCACCGCGGAGTTCCTCGACGAGTGCGCCGAGCAGGGTGTAGCCGGGGTTGGAGTAGTGGAACCGGCGGCCGACGGGGTGCAGGAGGGACTGTTCGCCGAGGACATCGCTCAGCTCCGGCCGCAGCGAGCCCGGGGTGCGCTCCCACCACGGCGCGGGCGACTCGGCCGCCAGTCCGCCGGTGTGCGCGAGGAGTTCGGCGATGGTCGCCTCCCCCGCGCCGGTGCCCGGCAGGTGCTTCTCCAGCGGGTCGCCGAGGTCGAGCAGCCCCTCGTCGCGCAACCGGAGCACCAGAACGGCCGTGAAGGTCTTGGTGATCGAGCCGATCCGGTACTGCACGTTCTGGTCCGGTCCGTGCCCGTCCACCGAGGTCCGCGCCCCGTGCCAGACGGCCCGCCCGCCCCGCACGACCGCCGCCACCAGTGACGGCGCCCGCCCTTCGGCCTGGGCCACGGCGATGCGATGCAGCAGCGCCCGTCGGGTCGCGGGGAGCAGCTCTTCCTGGGATGTCGTCATGTGCCCAGTCCACCCGGTGGGCGGACCGGCGTCGAGTTCATTTCGACGGCGGTGGCCAGGCGCCGCCGGCCGACTGCCGGCGAGCGGTGATCCCGGCGAGGATGAGGTCGATGCCCGCGACGAACTCGGCTCGGTCGTCGTGGTCGGGCAGCCTGCCGGCGATGCTCCGGGTGAACCCGTACTGGTCGGGGTCGAGCTGCGCCCATTCGGTCGCCACGGCCTCGAGGAACTCGGCGCGGTTCGTGTCCGGCCGGAGGGTCATGGTGTTGACGGCGTTCTGGCCGGCGACTCCGAGGATGTAGTTCAGCAACGCGGACGCCGCGGTGAACTGGGCGGCCTCGGGCACATGGAGCGCCTGCACCTGGCGTCCGATGCGTTCGAAGACGCCCAGCATCGGCGACTGCCACGAAGTGCGGGCGAGCTGTGCGCCGACCCACGGGTGGACGTCGATCGCGTCGAACACTCCGAGCGCGAGGTCACGGATCGCCTCCTGGGGCGTCGCGTCGGTGTCGTCGTCGGCGATGGTGGCGACGACGGCCTCGGTGGCGGCGGCCAGGAGTTCGGCCTTGCCCGTGACGTGCCAGTAGATCGCCCCCGGGCCGGTCGCGAGGTGTTCCGCCAGGACCCGGAAGGTGAGACCGCTCTCGCCCACGGTGTCGAGGAGTTCGACGGCCGCGCCGACGATGCGCTCGCGGGAGAGCGGTTCCTGCCGTCGTTCCGGACGACGCGCCTTCGTTGCCATGCGGCCATTCTAGGCACCGTGGAACACCGTTCCACCTTGACAACCTCTGGAACTTCGTTCCATCGTGGACGCGCTGGAACACCGTTCCAGAGGCCTGGCGCCCGCCCGGCCGTCCATGGTCAGGAAGGAACCACCATGACCACTCCGGTCACGATCATCGGCGCGGGGCTCGGAGGACTGACGCTCGCCCGGGTCCTGCACGTCCACGGCATCCCGGCCACCGTCTACGAGGCGGACGCCTCTCCGGCGGCCCGTGCGCAGGGCGGGATGCTCGACATCCACGACCACAACGGACAGGTCGCTCTCCGGGCCGCCGGTCTGATGGAGGAATTCCGCGGCATCGTCCTGGAGGGCCGCCAGGCGATGCGGATCCTGGACCGGGACGGGACGGTCCTGCACGAAGAGGCCGACGACGGTACGGGCGGCCGCCCCGAAGCCCTGCGCGGCGAACTGCGGCGGATCCTGCTCGCATCGCTCCCGGCCGACACCGTCCGGTGGGGCCACAGGGTCACCGGCACCCGCTCCCTCGGTGCGGGCCGCCACGAGGTGACCTTCGAGAACGGCACCACCATCGACACGGAACTCCTGGTCGGCGCGGACGGCGCGTGGTCACGGGTCCGGCCGCTGCTGTCCACCGCCACACCCCGGTACGCCGGCAGGTCTTCCGTCGAGACCTACCTGTTCGACGGCGACACCCGGCACCCCGCCGGCGCGAAGGCCGTCGGCGGCGGGGCGCTCTTCGCACTCGCGCCGAACCAGGGGATCCTGGCGCACCGGGAGAGCGGCGGCACCCTGCACGCCTATGTGGCGCTGTGCAAGCCGCAGGACTGGTTCGACGCCATCGACTTCGGCGACGCCGCCGCGGCCACGGCGCGGATCGCCGCGGAGTTCGACGGCTGGGCGCCGGAACTCACCGCCCTGATCACCGACACCGACACTCCGCCGCGGCTGCGCCCGCACCACACCCTGCCCACCGAGCACCGCTGGGAGCGGGTGCCCGGGGTGACGCTCATCGGCGACGCCGCCCACCTCACCGCCCCCAACGGCGAGGGCGCCAACCTCGCCATGCTCGACGGCGCCGAACTCGGCCAGGCCCTCGCCGCACACCCCGACGACATCGAGACCGCCCTCGCCGAGTTCGAGCAGGCCATGTTCCCGCGCAGCGCCGAGGCCGCCGTCGACGGCGACGACCTCCACGAAGTCCTCCTCGGCGACGGCGCCCCGCACCACTTCGTCAGCCTCTTCACCGGCCACGGTCAGGCCGGGTGAGCGACGGCGCCGAGCGGCCGGGGCCGCTCGGGATCAGGTCTGCGCCATGTCCACGAAACGGGAGTAGTGGCCCTGGAAGGCCACGGTGATCGTCGCCGTCGGACCGTTTCGGTGCTTGCCGACGATGATGTCCGCCTCGCCCGCGCGCGGTGACTCCTTCTCGTAGGCGTCCTCGCGGTGAAGCAGGATGACCATGTCCGCGTCCTGCTCGATGGAGCCGGACTCACGCAGGTCGGACACCATCGGTTTCTTGTCGGTGCGCTGCTCGGGACCACGGTTCAGCTGCGAGAGCGCGATCACCGGGACCTCCAGCTCCTTGGCAAGCAGCTTGAGGTTTCGGGACATGTCCGAGACCTCCTGCTGACGGCTCTCGGAGCGCTTGCCGCCGGACTGCATCAGCTGCAGATAGTCGATGATCACGAGCTTGATGTCGTTGCGCTGCTTGAGCCGGCGGCACTTGGCGCGGATCTCCATCATCGACAGGTTCGGCGAGTCGTCGATGTAGAGCGGGGCGGCCGAGACGTCCGGCATCCGGCGGGCCAGCCGGGTCCAGTCCTCGTCGGTCATCGTGCCGGAGCGCATGTGGTGCAGGGCGACCCGGGCCTCGGCGGACAGCAGACGCATCGCGATCTCGTTGCGGCCCATTTCGAGGGAGAAGATGACGCTGGGCAGGTTGTTCTTGATGGAGGCGGCCCGGGCGAAGTCCAGCGCGAGGGTCGACTTGCCCATGGCGGGACGTGCGGCGATGACGATCATCTGGCCCGGGTGCAGACCGTTGGTGAGCGAGTCCAGGTCCGTGAAGCCGGTGGGCACACCCGTCATCTCGCCGGTGCGGGAGCCGATCGCCTCGATCTCGTCGAGGGCGCCCTCCATGATGTCGCCGAGCGGCAGGTAGTCCTCGCTGGTCCGCTGCTCGGTGACGGCGTAGATCTCCGCCTGGGCACTGTTGACGATCTCGTCGATGTCGCCGTCGGCCGCGTATCCCATCTGCGTGATGCGCGTGCCGGCCTCGACCAGGCGGCGCAGCACCGCCCGCTCGTGGACGATCTCCGCGTAGTACTCGGCGTTCGCCGCCGTCGGCACCGTCTGGACGAGGGTGTGCAGATAGGAGGCGCCGCCGACCTTGTTGATCTCGCCGCGCTTGGTGAGCTCGGCGGCGATGGTGATGGGGTCGGCCGGCTCGCCCTTGGCGTAGACGTCGAGGATCGCCTGGTAGATCGTCTCGTGCGCGGGCTTGTAGAAGTCGTGGCCCTTGAGGATCTCGACGACGTCGGCGATGGCGTCCTTGGAGAGCAGCATGCCGCCGAGCACGGACTGTTCGGCGTCCAGGTCCTGCGGGGGAACCCGCTCGAAGGTGGCGCCGCCCTCCCAGTCGCCGTTCTCCCGGCCTCGGTCGTGCCGGTCGTCCCGGCCTCGGCCGCCCTCACCGCGCCGGCGGGAGGCGGGCAGACGATCACTGGGACCGGCTTCGGCCCACGGATCGTCCAAGGGCTCGGAAATGCTCACCGAGCCACCTCCTCCCGTCCGCCCGGCGGACCTCGCCGTGCCCTCTTTTCTACGGCACGGCACTGACAACTGGGTCGCCTTGTTCCGGTTCTGGACGCGTCGGTTTTGTGAGGTTTCCGAGGCCGTGAGAAGGAGTGGGCGCCGGACCACGTTAGGCCCGCGGGCACCGTCAGCCAATCTGGTTATCCACAGGCCATGTGGACGACGGCCCGTATGCTGTGGAGAACCCGCCAAAACCTGTGCACGACGCGGTGGACAGCCCTGTGAACAAGCCCTCGATCTCCGCCCACGAGCGGCCCTGACCTGCACCTTTCCCGTCCACCGGCTGTGCAGAAGAAAAACTTTCCCGGTCGGACCAAGATCGCCTCGAACGGTGCGCGAAAGCACGGCCCCTACACGCATCAGTAAGGGTCATTGAGCAATTGCATCTCTTACCTGTGGACGATTAGATTAGCGCCCATGCCACAGGCTCCCGCGATCCCCCAGGCCACTCGACGGCGGCACGACCGAGAGATCGTCACGCTGGCCGTCCCGGCCTTCGGCGCCCTCGTCGCCGAGCCGCTTTTCGTCATGGCCGACAGCGCGATCGTCGGCCATCTCGGCACCGCGCAGCTCGCCGGTCTCGGGGTCGCCTCGGCCCTCCTCACCACCGCCGTGAGCGTCTTCGTCTTCCTCGCCTACGCCACCACGGCGGCCGTCGCCCGCCGAGTCGGTGCCGGCGATCTCCAGGCGGCCATCCGTCAGGGCATGGACGGCATCTGGCTGGCGCTGCTGCTCGGCGCCGGCGTCATCGCCGTCGTCCTGCCCCTGGCCCCGGGCATCGTGGAGCTCTTCGGTGCGTCAGCCACCGCGGCTCCCTATGCGACGACCTACCTGCGGATCTCCTCGCTCGGCATCCCGGCCATGCTGGTGGTGCTCGCCGCCACCGGCGTCCTGCGCGGCCTGCAGAACACACGGACCCCGTTGTACGTCGCCGTCGCGGGCTTCCTCGCCAACGCCGGACTCAACGCGGCACTTGTCTACGGAGCCGGACTGGGCATCGCCGGCTCCGCCTGGGGCACCGTCATCGCCCAGTGCGCGATGGCGGCGGTCTATTTGATCGTCGTCGTCCGTGGTGCCCGCAGGCATGGAGCGTCCCTGCGCCCCGACGCGGCCGGGATACGGGCCTCGGCACAGGCCGGTGCGCCGCTGCTCGTCCGGACGCTCTCCCTGCGCGCCATCCTCATGATCGCCACAGCGGTGGCGGCCCGGCTGGGCGATGCCGACATCGCCGCCCACCAGATCGTGCTGTCGCTGTGGAGCCTGATGGCCTTCGCCCTGGACGCGATCGCGATCGCCGGACAGTCCATCATCGGTCGCTATCTCGGCGCGGAAGACGCCGAGGGCGCCCGCGAGGCCTGCCGACGCATGGTCCAGTGGGGCATCGCCACCGGAGTGGCTCTGGGCCTGCTGGTGGTGGCCGCCCGACCGCTCTTCCTCCCGCTGTTCACCAGCGACCCCGCCGTGACGGACACCGCACTGCCCGCGCTGCTCATCGTGGCGCTCTCCCAGCCGATCTCCGGTGCGGTGTTCGTCCTCGACGGAGTCCTCATGGGTGCCGGAGACGGGCCGTATCTCGCCGGCGCCATGGTCGTGACCCTTGCGGTCTTCACGCCGGTGGCTCTGCTCGTTCCCGTCCTCGGCGGTGGGCTCACGGCACTCTGGGGCGCCATGACACTGATGATGGCCGTGCGGATGGCCACCCTGTGGCTGCGAGCCCGCTCGGGTCGGTGGATCGTGACAGGCGCAACGCGCTGACGGATGCGCTCAGCCGGTGGTTTCACGTGAAACATCGGGGGCTGTCACGTTTCACGTGAAACACCCTCAGCTCCACATCGCCGTCGGCAGGCCGGACACCGAACCGCCGCAGGCCAAGCAAAAGGGGCCGCACCCATGAAGGGTGCGGCCCCTTTCAGCTACTGCTCAAGCCGAGCGCAGCGTCAGGCCGCGACGACCTCGATGTTGACCGTGGCGGCAACCTCGGGGTGCAGACGCACGGACGTCGCGTGGGCGCCCAGGGTCTTGATCGCCGAGGCGACCTCGATGCGGCGCTTGTCGACCTCGGGGCCACCGGCAGCCTTGATCGCCGAAGCGATGTCGGCCTGGGTGACGGAACCGAAGAGGCGACCGGCGTCGCCGGCACGCACGGCCAGGCGGACCTTGACGCCCTCGAGCTGGGCCTTCACCTGGTTGGCCTGCTCGATGGTCTGGATCTCGTGGATCTTGCGAGCACGACGGATCTGCTCCACGTCCTTCTCGCCACCCTTGGTCCAGCGGATAGCGAACTTCCGCGGGATCAGGTAGTTGCGAGCGTAGCCGTCCTTGACGTCGACGACGTCGCCGGCGGCACCGAGGCCAGAGACCTCGTGGGTGAGGATGATCTTCATGTTTCGGTCACCCTTCCCTTAGCGCGCGGTGGACGTGTAGGGCAGCAGCGCCATCTCACGGCTGTTCTTGACGGCCGTGGCGACGTCACGCTGGTGCTGCGTGCAGTTGCCGGTCACGCGGCGGGCACGGATCTTGCCGCGGTCGGAAATGAACTTCCGCAGCATGTTCGTGTCCTTGTAGTCCACGTACTGGACCTTGTCCTTGCAGAAAGCGCAGACCTTCTTCTTCGGCTTGCGCACAGGCGGCTTCGCCATGATGTTTCTCCTGTGTGATCAAGAAGTGGGGATGCGAGCCCTTGGCTCTTCGGGCCTGTGGCCCTTAGAACGGGGGCTCGTCCGAGTAGCCGCCACCGCCGCCGCTGCTGCCGCCGGAGCCGCCGCCCCAACCGCCGCCGCCCTGGTTGCCGCCGCCGGCAGGAGCGCTGGAGGCCCAGGGGTCGTCGTTGGGAGCGCCGCCCTGCTGGCCGCCACCGGGGCCGCCGCCCCAGCCGCCGCCACCCTGGCCGCCACCGCCACCGCGACCGCCCTGACCGCCGGCGGTCTTGGTGACCTTGGCCGTGGCGCTTCGCAGGCTGGCGCCGACTTCCTCGACGTCCAGTTCGTAGACCGTGCGCTTGACACCCTCACGGTCCTCGTAGGACCGCTGCTTCAGCCGGCCCTGCACGATGACGCGCATGCCTCGCTGGAGCGACTCGGCGACGTTCTCCGCCGCCTGCCGCCAGACCGAGCAGGTGAGGAAGAGGCTTTCGCCGTCCTTCCACTCGTTCGTCTGGCGGTCGAAGGTGCGGGGAGTGGACGCGACGCGGAACTTCGCGACCGCCGCACCGGACGGGGTGAAGCGCAGCTCGGGGTCGTCGACAAGATTGCCGACGACCGTGATGACGGTCTCGCCTGCCATGGGGAACCTCTCGGCGGGTTTGCTGCTGGCTGCTTGCTGCTTCTCGAAACCCGAGATCAGCTGAGCGGGAAGCTCAGTGGGTCTCGGGGCGGAGGACCTTGGTCCGGAGGACCGACTCGTTCAGGTTCATCTGGCGGTCGAGCTCCTTGACGACCACAGGCTCGGCCTGCAGGTCGATGACCGAGTAGATGCCCTCGGGCTTCTTCTTGATCTCGTACGAGAGACGACGACGGCCCCAGGTGTCGACCTTCTCCACCTTGCCGTTGCCCTCACGGACGACGGAGAGGAAGTTCTCGATCAGGGGGGCGACAGCGCGCTCCTCCAGATCGGGGTCGAGGATGACCATCACCTCGTAGTGACGCATGTGGAACCCACCTCCTTTGGACTCAGCGGCCACGGTCGTTCCGTGGCAGGAGGGTTGTGATGCGTACGCAACGGTATCGGCCGCCACGGACATTCGGGGGGTTCCCTCGGGATCCCCTGCCGTGGCCTGGGCAGACACCGGTGCAGACGGTACAGAGTACCCGCACACGTGCTTCCGGTTGAAATCCGGTGGCCGGGCCCCTCAATCTGTACACATCGGGTGTGTACGGCGCTACGATGCGCCGCCTTCCGCAGGAGGTGCCCTATGGCACAGGCATTGCGACCCAACACCGCCGGATCCCTGTTCGCCACGGACGGCAAGCCCCATCCGCTCCAGGACTCACTGATGGCAGTGACGCTGGTGCTCGGGCTGGTCGCCTTCTTCACCTCGTTCTTCCACAGCCTGCACCTGCTCAGCTCCTGGACCGGCCTGATCGGCATCCTCACCGGTCTGTACGGGCAGTGGATCTCGATCACCACGCGCGAGCGCTTCGGTCTGATCCTGGGTCTCGGTGCCGCGGGCGTCGGCTTCTTCATCGGTATGGCGCACGGCGGGCTGTTCGGGTAGCCGTCCGACACCTCCCGCAGCACAGCGGAACGTCCCGGCCTTTCGAGGGCCGGGACGTTGGTGCCGTACGCCCGGTCGGGCCGCGGGCAAGGCGCAGTAGGCTTCGGCGCGAGAGCCGGAGCCCCTGTACCCATGGGGACACACCAGCCCGAGGAGCGCCCCGACATGAGTCTGACCCTGAGGACCATCAGCCGCGAACAGCATCTGGCCTACATCCAGAGCCTGCCGGCGGCTAGCCACATGCAGGTCCCGGCCTGGGCAGATGTCAAGGCGGAGTGGCGTTCGGAGAACCTCGGCTGGTTCGACGAGCGCACCGGCGAGATGGTCGGCGCCGGCCTGGTGCTGTACCGCCAGCTGCCCAAGATCAAGCGCTACCTCGCCTATCTGCCCGAGGGCCCGGTCATCAACTGGTTCGCGCCTAATCTCGACGAGTGGATCCAGCCGATGCTGGCCCACCTCAAGCAGCAGGGCGCGTTCTCGGTGAAGATGGGCCCGCCGGTGATCATCCGGCGCTGGGAGGCCAACTCCATCAAGGCCGGCATCCAGAACCCGGACGTGAAGCGGCTGCGCGACATCGAGGCCGACTTCATCGAGCCGCGCGCTTTCGAGGTGGCCGACAAGCTGCGCCGGATGGGCTGGCAGCAGGGCGAGGACGGCGGCGCCGGCTTCGGCGACGTCCAGCCGCGCTACGTCTACCAGGTGCCGCTGGCCAACCGTTCCCTGGAAGACGTCCACAAGAACTTCAACCAGCTGTGGCGACGCAACATCAAGAAGGCCGAGAAGGCCGGCGTCGAGGTCGTCCAGGGCGGCTACCAGGACCTGGCGGAGTGGCAGCGGCTGTACGAGATCACGGCCGTGCGCGACCACTTCCGGCCGCGCCCGCTCTCGTACTTCCAGCGCATGTGGACGGCCCTCAACACCGAGGACCCGAACCGGATGCGGCTGTACTTCGCCCGGCACAACGGGGTCAACCTGTCCGCGGCGACCATGCTGATCGTCGGCGGCCACGTCTGGTACTCCTACGGCGCCTCCGACAACATCGGCCGCGAGGTGCGGCCCTCGAACGCCATGCAGTGGCGGATGCTGCGCGACGCCTACGCGCTCGGCGCCACCGTCTACGACCTGCGCGGCATCTCGGACTCGCTGGACGAGACGGACCACCTCTTCGGTCTGATCCAGTTCAAGGTCGGCACGGGCGGCCAGGCCGCCGAGTACCTCGGCGAGTGGGACTTCCCGCTGAACAAGCTGCTCCACAAGGCTCTCGACATCTACATGTCGCGCCGCTGACGTCACGCTCCGTGCTTCTATAGCCCTGACACACCCCAGCCATCCAGAGAGGTACCAGGTCCGGCCATGGCGCTCACGCTCTACGTCGACACCGCGCGCTGGCGGGCGCACCACAAGCACGTGCAGGAGCAGTTCCCGGGCCTGGTCCCGGTCTGCAAGGGCAACGGCTACGGCTTCGGGCACGAACGCCTGGCGGAGGAGGCCACGCGTCTGGGCTCGGACATCCTCGCCGTCGGCACGACGTACGAGGCCGCGCGCATCAAGGACTGGTTCGGCGGCGACCTGCTGGTGCTGACGCCCTACCGGCGCGGCGAGGAGCCCGTTCCGCTGCCCGACCGGGTCATCCGGTCGGTGTCCTCGATCGACGGCGTGTACGGCCTGGTGGGCGCCCGTGTGGTCATCGAGGTGATGTCCACGATGAAGCGGCACGGCATCAGCGAGCAGGATCTGCCACAGCTGCACTCGGCCATAGAGAACGTCCGCCTGGAGGGCTTCGCCATCCATCTGCCGCTGGACCGCACCGACGGCTCGGACGCGGTCGAGGAGGTCATCGGCTGGATGGACCGGCTCCGCGCGGCCCGGCTGCCGCTGCACACCATGTTCGTCAGCCACCTCAAGGCCGACGAACTGGCCCGGCTGCAGCAGCAGTTCCCGCAGACCCGCTTCCGGGCCCGGATCGGCACCCGGCTGTGGCTGGGGGACCACGACGCCACCGAGTACCGGGGGGCGGTCCTGGACGTCACCCGCGTCGCCAAGGGCGACCGGTTCGGCTACCGGCAGCAGAAGGCGGCCTCGGACGGCTACCTGGTGGTCGTGGCGGGCGGTACGTCGCACGGGGTGGGCCTGGAGGCCCCGAAGGCCCTGCACGGCGTCATGCCGCGCGCCAAGGGCGTCGCACGGGCCGGTCTGGCCACGGTGAACCGGAACCTTTCTCCGTTCGTCTGGGGCGGCAAGCAGCGCTGGTTCGCGGAGCCTCCGCACATGCAGGTGTCGATCCTCTTCGTGCCGACGGACGCCCCGGAGCCCAAGGTGGGCGAGGAGCTGGTGGCCCATCTGCGGCACACCACCACCCAGTTCGACCGCATCGTGGACCGCTGACGGTCCCCGGAACGCCGAAAGGGCCGTACACGGACTCCGTGTACGGCCCTTTCCCGCTCCAGGAGCCAGGCTGTTCAGGGCTGTTCGCTCAGAGCGAACCGTCCTCGGAGGATCCGCTTCCCCATTCCACCTGCGGCCCCTCGAAGTGGGCGGCGTGGCGCGGGAGACGGGTGGCCCCGCCGAGCACGAAGACGTCCTCCGCGCCGTCCAGCACCCCGCCCGAGGGGTCGTCGTCACCGGAGCGGCGCACCACGTCCCGTTCGGGCATGAGGATGTCGCGTACGACCATCGCGCACAGGTAGAGCGTGCCCAGCAGGTGCACGGCGATCGCCCAGTGGTAGCCGTGGGTCGGCAGGCCCTTGTGGGCGTCTCCACTGGTCGTGTACGCGAGGTACATCCAGATCCCCAGGAAGTACGCCACCTCGCACGCCTGCCAGATCAGGAAGTCCCGCCACTTGGGCCGGGCGAGGACGGCCAGCGGCACCAGCCACAGGACGTACTGCGGGGAGTAGACCTTGTTGGTGAGGATGAAGGCCGCCACCACCAGAAAGGCCAGCTGGGCGAAGCGCGGCCGGCGCGGGGCGGTCAGCGACAGGGCTGCGATACCCACGAAACAGAGCAGCACCAGGACCATGGCCGCGCTGTTCACGAAGTCAGTGGACGGCGGGGTGGTCGTGTTCTGGGCCCAGATCAGCCAGAAGGACCCGAAGTCGACGCCCCGCTCCTGGCTGAACGTGTAGAACTTCGACCAGCCGTCGAAGGCGAAGATCATCACCGGCAGGTTCACGACGAGCCAGGCGGCCGCCGCGCCGCCGAAGGCGACGAAGAACTCCCGCCATTTGCCCGCGCGCCAGCACAGCAGGAACAGCGGCCCCAGCAAGAACACGGGATACAGCTTGGCGGCCGTGGCAAGGCCCAGGAGGACGCCGAAGGCGAGGGGACGGCTCCGGGACCACATCAGCATCGCCGCGGCCGTCAGAGCGACCGCCAGGAGGTCCCAGTTGATGGTGGCGGTCAGCGCGAAGGCGGGCGCCAGGGCGACCAGCAGACCGTCCCAGGGGCGCCGACGGTGCGTACGGACCACGCACACCGCGATGACGGCGGCGCACACCATCAGCATCCCGGCGTTGACGAACCAGTACACCTGCTCCTGGAGCTGGATGCTGCCGCTGCCCGGTGTGAGCCATGCGGCGACCTCCATGAACACACCGGTCAGCACCGGGTATTCGAGGTAGTCCATGTCGCCCGGGAGCTTGTCGAAGTACGGCACCAGACCGTCGGCGAAGCCCCGCCCCTGGTAGAGGTGCGGAATGTCCGAGTAGCAGGCGTGGGTGTACTGGGAACTCGCGCCGAAGAACCAGGCGCCGTTGTAGCAGGGCGCCTTCTGGATCAGGCCCAGGGCGAACATGCCGATCGCCACGAGGACCACCACCCGTAGCGGCGTCCACCAGGACGTCCCGAGCAGCGCACGCCGCCCGATGGGGCCACCGATCAGCTCACTCCCGGCCGCGGCGACCGCGTCTTCCCTGGTCGGCCGCACCGGCTCCGGCTCGCGCACGCTCACGGGCGTCGTCTCTGCACTGGGCATGGGGCCCATCCTGCCGTACCTCTCTAGGAATACGCCGAGGGCCGCCGCACCTCGTCGGGTGCGGCGGCCCATGTTTCACGTGAAACACACTACGGCGGGCGAAACGGTCACCTACCGGTCAGGCCTCGCGGCTAGCCGGTCGATCCGCCGAAGAGATTCCCTCCGCCGTTGGCATTGCCTCTGGTGTTGCCTTCGCCGGTTGTCTCCGTGGCCGTCGGCGAGGACGTGGTACCGGAGGTGCTGCCGGTGTCACCGCCGTCAGTCGAGCAGTTCCAGGCGAACTGGCAGGTCTCGGTCGCACTGGGCGACGGCGAGGTGGCCGTCTCGCTGGGCGTGACGCTCGGCGTCTCACTGGGCGTCTCGCTCGGCGTGATGCTGATGGTCGGAGTCGGGGAGGGAGCCCCCGCCTCGTCCGCGACCTCACCGATCTTGGTCGCGTCGGGGAAGCCCAGATCGTTGCTGTTCTTCAGCGCGGCCTGCATGTACTCGGTCCACACCGAGGTCGGGATGTCACCACCGTGGATGGACTCCACGCCGGCCGTACCGTTCATGGAGAGCAGCTCGGCGTCCTTCGGGTTCTCACGGAACATCGCCACCGACGTCGCCAGCTGCCGGGTGTAGCCGACGAACCAGGCCGACTTGTTGCTGTCGGTGGTACCGGTCTTGCCCGCCGCCGTACGGCCCAGGGCCTTGGCGTTGGTACCCGTACCGTTCTGGATCACGTTCTCCAGCGTGTCCGTGACGTTGTTCGCCACGTTCGAGGGCATCGCCGTGGTCACCTTCGGCTTGCTGAACCCGCTCAGCGGCTGGCCGTCCTGCTTGACCGCGGTCACCGAGTACGGGTCCGTGTGCTTGCCCGAGGCCGCGAAGGTCGCGTAGGCGTCGGCCATGCGGATCGCGCTCGGGGTGGAGGTACCGATGGCGAACGACGGGTTCAGGTCCTGCGACATGCTGTCGGGCAGGATTCCCGACGCCTGGGCCACGTTCCGCACCTTCGTCATACCGACATCCACGCCGAGCTGCACGAACGGCGTGTTGATCGACTGCTCCATCGCCTTGCGCAGGGAGATGTAGCCCCAGGCGTGGTCGCTCTCGTTCCTCTGCCGGAAGATCGAGTTGTCCTTGTTCAGGTAGTACGTACCGTCGGGCCGCTGCACCTTCAGGTTGTCGTTGCCGTTGTACTTGCTCAGCGGCGACACCCCGACACCGTCGGTCTTGTACGTCCCGTACTCCATGGCCGCGGCCAGCACGAACGGCTTCCACGTCGAACCGACGGGGACACCGGAGGTGTCGGCGTTGTTGGTGAAGTGGTTGTTCTCGTAGCCGGCGCCGCCGTACAGGGCGACGATCGCGCCGTCGTTGGGCACCACCGAGGCGGCACCGAACTGGACGTACTTGTCCTTCTCCCGGTTCTTCGGATCCAGCCGCGCCTTCTGGACCTTCTGCACGGCCGCGGTCAGCGCGTTGACCTTGTTCTTCTGGAAGGTCGTGTAGATCTGGAAGCCGCCCTTGTCGAACTGCGCCTCCGTGATGTTGGAGTGCGCGAGGACGTACTTCTTGGCCGTGTCGGCGAGGTAGCTGATCTGGCCGGTCATGCCCTTGGTCGCCTTGCGCCCCTGGGGCAAGGGGTACTTCTTGATGGCCTGCTGGTACTGGGTGTCGGTGAGGTGCTGGTCCTTGTGCATCTCCTCGAGGATCCAGGCCCAGCGTTCATGGGAGCGCTTGTAGTTGGCGTCCTTGGTGGCCGCGGGATCGATGTCCGTGTTGCCTGCGGGGTCGTAGTAGGTCGCGCCCTTGAGCAGCGAGGCCAGGACCGCGCACTGGCTCGGGGTGAGGTCCTTCGCGTCCACGCCGTAGTAGGTCTGGGCGGCGGCCTGGATGCCGTACGCGCCACGACCGAAGTACGAGGTGTTCAGGTAGCCCTGCAGGATCTGCTGCTTGGTGAGCTTGGTGCCCACCTTGATGGAGATGAACATCTCCTTGAACTTCCGGCTTACGGTCTGGTCCTGGCTGAGGTAGGTGTTCTTGACGAACTGCTGGGTGATCGTCGAACCACCCTGCGTCTCACCACCCCGGGCCATGTTGACCAGGGCACGGGCGATACCCATGGGGTCGACGCCCGAGTCCGAGTAGAAGCTCTTGTTCTCGGCCGAGATCACCGCATCCTGCATGGCCTCGGGGATCTGGTCGATCGTGACGTTCTGCCGGTTCGCACCCTCACCCGTCGCGACCATCTGATCGCCGTTGGACCAGTAGTAGACGTTGTTCTGGGACTTGGCCGCGTCGTTCTCGTTGGGGATGGTCACCATGGCGTAGCTGACGCCGACCAGCGCCACCAGGCTGCCGAAGAAGGTGATGCACAGCCCGGAGACGAGCTTCCAGGAGGGGACCCAGCGGCGCCAGCCGAACCGGTTGGCTCTGGGGTAGTCGATCAGACGCTTTTTGCCGGGCGCCGACGACGCCCGGCCTCTGCCTCGTCCGGGCCCGGCAGGACCTCCCGGGCCACGGCTCCCGTTGTCGGGCGCTCTGCGGCGGCCTCCCGTGCTTCTCTGCGCCGCCCGGCGTGCGTCTGCACGACTGCCGTAGGGGCGCTCTTCACCACCCGAGCCTCGGGAGTCCGACCCGTAGGAACGGGACCCATAGGAGTCGGAAGGAGACCCGGTGGCGCCTCGCGGTGCCGCACGGCGGCCGGAGGTCGGGTCGGACTGGCCGCGTCGGGCCGCGGCACGTCCGCCTCCCTGCGGCTGCGGCGGTTTGCGACGGTGCTCGCTCATCGAACGATTACTCCTCGGGCAGGCGCACCCGTGCGCGCCTGGAAACGGCGGCTGGTTTCCGGTCCCCCCGAAGTACGGATGTGGTCGGTCCTGCATTCACCCGTACTGCACCGGGGACAGGGACGCCCCCCAGGCGTCACGTGGTTCCCGGTGGTTTGCATGCCGCACAGACTACGCACCGCCAAAACCCGCCGAGCCCCGAAGTTCACACCAAATCAGGCAAGTTGCCTCCTGCGAATCGGTGATGTGATCCCGTTCACCGTCGTTCCTCTTGTCGCACGGGTCAGCCCGATCTATCGTCGGGATGTATCGAGTCGATACATCAGAACGAGATAAGCGAGACGCGGACGAGAGGAGGCGACCATGAGCCGGCGCTCCGGCATCCTTGAGTTCGCCGTACTCGGCCTGCTCCGCGAGTCCCCGATGCACGGCTATGAGCTGCGGAAACGGCTGAACACCTCACTGGGTGTGTTCCGTGCGTTCAGCTACGGGACGCTCTACCCCTGCCTCAAGACGCTGGTCGCCAGCGGCTGGTTGATCGAGGAACCGGGGAACACCGCCGAGGACGCCCTCGCCGCGCCGCTCTCCGGCCGCCGCGCCAAGATCGTCTACCGGTTGACGGCGGAAGGTAAGGAGCACTTCGAGGAGCTCCTCTCCCAGACCGGCCCCGACGCGTACGAGGACGAGCACTTCGCCGCCCGGTTCGCCTTCTTCGGGCAGACCTCGCGCGATGTGCGGATGCGCGTGCTGGAGGGCCGTCGCAGCCGGCTGGAGGAGCGCCTGGAGAAGATGCGCGCCTCGCTGGCACGCACCCGGGAGCGCCTCGACGACTACACGCTTGAGCTCCAGCGCCACGGGATGGAGTCCGTGGAGCGCGAAGTGCGCTGGCTGAACGAGCTCATCGAGAGCGAGCGGGCCGGACGGGACCTGAAGGGTCCCGCCTCCGGGGGGTCCGCTCAGCAGAACACCACCAATGGAACGCCGGGCGTCCTGCCCCGGTCCGGGGATTCCCTCCGGCCGGATACGCCCGGCGACACCGCCACGTGAGACCCGTTCAGGGCCTCACTCGTACACACAGGGAGCAACCGGAATGGGTTCGGTTCGCGTAGCCATCGTCGGCGTGGGCAACTGTGCCGCGTCGCTGGTGCAGGGAGTCGAGTACTACAAGGACGCCGACCCGGCGTCCAAGGTCCCCGGCCTGATGCATGTCCAGTTCGGCGACTACCACGTCAAGGACATCGAGTTCGTCGCCGCCTTCGACGTGGACGCCAAGAAGGTCGGCCTCGACCTGGCGGACGCCATCGGCGCCTCCGAGAACAACACCATCAAGATCTGCGACGTCCCGAACACCGGTGTGAAGGTACGGCGCGGCCACACCCTGGACGGTCTCGGTAAGTACTACCGCGAGACCATCGAGGAGTCCGCGGCCGAGCCGGTCGACGTCGTGAAGATCCTCAAGAAGAAGCAGGTCGACGTCCTCGTCTGCTACCTGCCCGTCGGCTCCGAGGAAGCGGCGAAGTTCTACGCCCAGTGCGCCATCGACGCCAAGGTCGCCTTCGTCAACGCCCTCCCGGTCTTCATCGCCGGCACCAAGGAGTGGGCGGACAAGTTCACCGAGGCCGGTGTCCCGATCGTCGGTGACGACATCAAGTCGCAGGTCGGCGCCACCATCACGCACCGCGTCATGGCGAAGCTGTTCGAGGACCGGGGTGTCGTCCTGGACCGCACGATGCAGCTGAACGTCGGCGGCAACATGGACTTCAAGAACATGCTCGAGCGGGACCGCCTCGAGTCCAAGAAGATCTCCAAGACGCAGGCCGTCACCTCCCAGATCCCCGACCGGGACCTCGGTGAGAAGAACGTCCACATCGGCCCGTCCGACTACGTGGCCTGGCTCGACGACCGCAAGTGGGCCTACGTCCGCCTCGAGGGCCGCGCCTTCGGTGACGTCCCGTTGAACCTGGAGTACAAGCTCGAGGTCTGGGACTCCCCGAACTCCGCGGGTGTCATCATCGACGCCCTGCGCGCCGCGAAGATCGCCAAGGACCGCGGTATCGGCGGCCCGATCCTCTCCGCGTCGAGCTACTTCATGAAGTCCCCGCCGGTCCAGTACTTCGACGACGAGGCCCGCGAGAACGTGGAGAAGTTCATCCGCGGCGACGTCGAGCGATAGCTCGACCCAACACCGCACGCTGAGGGTCTGAAGCTCGCCACAAATCGCTCCTGCCAGGGCTGTGAGGGTCCCCGGGTCACCCGACCCGGGGACCCTTCCCCTATGTGCGGTCCCCTATGTGAGGCTGTGCCCCATGCCTGTCGTCCGCGACCTGCGTGTCCTGCTTCGCCTGCGGAACTTCCGCCGTCTGCTCGCCGTGCGCCTGCTCTCCCAGGGCGCCGACGGCGTCTACCAGGTCGCGCTCGCCGCCTACGTCGTCTTCTCCCCGGAGAAGCAGACCTCACCGGCCGCGATCGCCTCGGCCATGGCGGTCCTGCTCCTCCCGTACTCCCTCGTGGGCCCCTTCGCGGGTGTCCTGCTGGACCGCTGGCGCCGCCGCCAGGTCTTCCTCTACGGCAATCTGCTGCGGGCGCTGCTGGCCGCGGTCACCGCCGTGCTGATGATCAGCCACGTCCCCGACTGGCTCTTCTACGTCTCCGCCCTGTGTGTCACGGCCGTCAACCGCTTCGTCCTTTCGGGTCTGTCCGCCGCGCTCCCGCGCGTGGTCGACACCGACCGGCTGGTGCTGGCCAATTCGCTGTCCCCGACCGCCGGAACCCTCGCCGCGACGGCCGGCGGCGGTCTCGCCTTCGCCGTCCGGTTGCTGGCCTCGGACTCCGATGCCGCGGTGGTGCTGCTGGGTGCCGCGCTGTATCTGGCCGCGGCGCTCACCTCCCTGACCATGGCTCCGGGGCTCCTCGGCCCCGACCGGCATCCGGCGCGGCCAAGCCTGGGTACGGCCGTGATCACCACGGCTCGTGACCTGCTGGAGGCGATACGGCACCTCGCCGCGCCCCGACGGCGTGAGGCGGTCTGGGCGCTGCTCACGATGACCGCGATGCGCTTCTGCTACGGCGCACTGCTCGTCCTGGTGCTGATGCTGTGCCGCTACGCCCTCTCCTCCGACCCGGACGAGGGACTCGGTCTGCTGGGGGTGGCACTGGGGATCTCCGGCGCGGGCTTCTTCGCCGCGGCCGTGGTGACACCTTGGGCCGCGGGGCGGCTCGGCCCCGGGCGCTGGATCGTCGTCTGCGCCGCGTCCGGCGCCGTACTGGAGCCTGCCCTGGGTCTCCCTTTCACGACCGGCCCCATGCTCGTCGCCGCCTTCGTCCTGGGACTCGTCACCCAGGGCGCGAAGATCGCCACGGACACCATCGTGCAATCGTCGGTCGACGACGCCTTCCGCGGCCGGATCTTCTCCGTGTACGACGTTCTCTTCAACGTCGCCTTCGTCGGAGCCGCCGGCGTCGCCGCCCTGATGCTCCCGCCGGACGGCCGCTCCGCCGCCCTCGTCATCACGGTCGCCCTGATCTACGCGGCGGTTGCTGGGGCTATGGACCGCTTTGAACGCCGCTGAGGGTTACAGCGGCGTCACGGAATGCCGCCTGCTCACAGCAGTGTCAGTGGCAACAGCTAACTTACGCGGGTCTTAACTCGCGCATTGCGCACTGATGTTCTCCAGGGGGACTTCCATCGTGACAACTCCGCCGCCGCCCCAGGGCCAGGTTCCGTACCCGCCGCAGGGCGGCTACCCGCAGCAGGGGCCGGCACCGTACCCGCAGCAGGCGCAGGCGCCGTACCCGCCCCAGGGACAGCCTCCCTATCCGCCGCAGCCGGGGTTCCCGCAGCAGGGCGGTCCGTACGCGCCGATGCCTCCGCAGCCGCAGCGCAAGCTGCGCCCCAAGACGATCAAGAACATCGTCATCGTCGCGGTCGCCCTGGTCGCGGCCGTCGGCGGCTACCTGGCGAGCCGCAACGACGCCGACACCGCGAAGGTCGGGGACTGCATGCACCGCGGCAGCACCAACGACAGCAACCCGGACCTCGAAGTCGTGGACTGCGGCTCCAGCAAGGCGCAGTACGTGGTCCTGGCCAAGATCGACGGCACTTTCACCAGCACCAGCGCCCAGATCTCCTGCGAGACCAAGGCCAAGGACTTCCAGTACGCCTACATGGAGACGAAGAGTAGCGATGACTTCCTGCTCTGCCTGAAGGACTACTCGAAGTAAGGAAGCAGCAATGAGGGGCGATGTTTCACGTGAAACATCGCCCCTCATTGCGTCCCGGCACCCCAGCGTCCCGGACGGGGTCATGTTTCACGTGAAACATGACCCCGTTCCACACTCTCAGCCCTGCGCGGCCCACCACTCCTTGAGCGCGGCCACCGCGGCATCGTGCTCCATCGGCCCGTTCTCCAGCCGGAGCTCCAGCATGTGCTTGTAGGCCTGACCGACCTCCGGACCGGGCCGGACTCCCAGGATCTCCATGATCTGGTTGCCGTCGAGGTCCGGACGAATCGCGTCCAGCTCCTCCCGCTCCTGAAGCTCGGCGATGCGCTGCTCCAGGCCGTCGTAGGCGCGGGAGAGGGCCGCGGCCCTGCGCTTGTTGCGGGTGGTGCAGTCGGACCGGGTCAGCTTGTGCAGCCGGTCCAGCAGCGGGCCCGCGTCACGGACATAGCGACGCACCGCCGAGTCCGTCCACTCTCCGGTGCCGTAGCCGTGGAAGCGCAGATGAAGTTCGACCAGCCGTGAGACGTCCTTCACGAGCTCGTTGGAGTACTTCAAGGCCGTCATGCGCTTCTTGGTCATCTTCGCCCCGACCACCTCGTGGTGGTGGAAGGAGACACGGCCGTCCTTCTCGAAACGGCGGGTACGCGGCTTGCCGATGTCATGCAGTAGCGCGGCCAGCCGGAGGGTGAGGTCGGGACCGTTCTCCTCCAGCGCCATCGCCTGTTCCAGGACGATCAGGGTGTGGTCGTAGACGTCCTTGTGCCGGTGGTGCTCGTCGCTCTCCAGACGCAGGGCGGGCAGCTCGGGCAGGACATGGTCGGCCAGGCCGGTGTCGACGAGCAGCGTCAGTCCCTTGCGGGGATGAGCGGAGAGGATCAGCTTGTTCAGCTCATCCCGGATCCGCTCGGCCGAGACGATCTCCAGACGTCCGGCCATGTCCTTCATCGCCGCGACGACCTCGGGGGCGACCTCGAAGTCGAGCTGCGCGGCGAAGCGGGCGGCGCGCATCATCCGCAGCGGGTCGTCCGAGAAGGACTCCTCGGGCGTCCCCGGGGTGCGGAGCGCGCGCAGTGCCAGGTCCTCGAGGCCGCCGTGCGGGTCGATGAACTCCTTCTCCGGCAGGGCCACCGCCATCGCGTTGACCGTGAAGTCACGCCGGACGAGGTCCTCCTCGATGGAGTTCCCGTACGACACCTCCGGCTTGCGCGAGGTGCGGTCGTAGGCCTCGGACCGGTAGGTGGTCACCTCGATCTGGTAGCCGTCCTTCTGTGCCCCGACCGTGCCGAAAGCGATACCGACCTCCCAGAGGGCATCCGCCCAGGGCCGGATGATCTTCAGTACGTCCTCGGGGCGGGCGTCGGTGGTGAAGTCCAGATCGTTGCCGAGCCGGCCCAGCAGCGCGTCCCGGACCGAGCCGCCGACCAGGGCAAGCGAGAACCCGGCCTCCTGGAATCGACGGGCGAGGTCGTCGGCGACGGGCGCCACCCGCAGCAGTTCGCTCACCGCGCGCTGCTGCGCCTGGCTCAGGGCAGTAGGAGTGTCTTCATTGGCGTTCGGCACAACAGAAAAGGGTACGTGGCCCGGGCCGCCCGAAGCGCCGCCATATTCCGGCAGCGGCCCTGTGAAGGCCCTGTAAAAGGAGTGGGACAGCTCACTCCATAACCGCGCAAGAGCAGCGCTCGGCGCCTACAGGAATCCCCTGTCGATACTGAAACATAGGGGACGGGCCGATGTTCTTTCCCGATCTTGTGGAGCAGACCGCGGCACTTCCGTTCAGCGCACCTCGTTACCATGCGTGGACGCACATTCCGACGACCACTGACGACGACTAGGGACGGACGAGCGCGTGGCCGAGGCGGCAGACTTCCAGGGGACGCCCTCACCTGCCCGCCGCTGGCTGCGGCGCACCGGGGCACTGCTCGCCGGCGCACCCCTGCTGGCCGGACTGATGCAGCTGCCGGCCGCGGCGCCGGCCCAGGCGGCCGGCTCGGACACGGTGTCCGTCGCCCTGGACTCGCTCAGCCCCAGCGCCCCCAGCGACGGGGACACGCTGACCGTCTCCGGCACGGTGACCAACAACGGCAAGCAGGCCGTCACGGACGCCCATGTGGGCCTGCGGGTGGGTGGGCTGCTCAGCACGCGGTCGGCGATCGACACGGCCGCCCAGCACTCCGACGACCTCCAGACGAGCCTGGGTACCGAGGTCGGCGACAAGTACGCCGAGGACTTCGACTCACTCTCCCCAGGGGTCGCCGAGCACTTCAGCGTCTCCGTACCGGTCGACAAACTCGATCTCGGCCAGGACGGCGTCTACCAGTTCGGCGTCTCGGTGTCCGGCCAGACCTCCGCACAGCAGTGGGACCAGGTGCTCGGCATCCAGCGGACGTTCCTGCCGTGGCAGTCCTCCGAGGCCGACACGAAGACGAAGACGACGTATCTCTGGCCGCTGATCTCCACCGTCCATGTGACGGCACGGACGGGCGCGGGCGAGTTGCAGACGCCGGTCTTCCTCAACGACGACCTCGCCAAGGAGATCTCTCCCGGCGGCCGGCTGGCGCAGATGCTGGCGCTCGGCAAGGACCTGGACGTCACCTGGGTGATCGACCCGGACCTGCTGGCCTCCGTCGACGCGATGACCCGCAACTACCGGATCCAGGGCGCCGGCGACAGCACCACGGCCGGCACCCATCAGGCGGTGGCCAAGCAGTTCCTGTCCGACCTGCAGGACGCGGTGGCGGACAGGGAGGTCGTGGCTCTCCCCTTCGCCGACCCGGACCTGGCCTCCCTCGCCCACAACGGCACCAGCGTGACCGGCTCGCTCAGCCACCTCAAGGACGCCACCGACGTCGCCGCGACCACCGTGAGGACCGTGCTGCACGTCACAGCCGACACGGACTTCGCGTGGCCCGTGGAGGGCGCCGTCGACCCGTCGATCATCAAGGTCGCCACCTCGGCGGGCGCCGACAAGGTGATCGCCCGCAGCGACAGCCTCCAGGAGACCGGCGGGCTGACCTACACGCCCTCGGCGGCGCGTCCGATCGGTGGCGGCACGACGGCGGTGGTCGCGGACGCACGGCTGTCCACGGCGTTCGAGGGCGATCTCACCAACGCCGACTCGGCCGTTCTCTCCGTGCAGAAGTTCCTCGCCCAGAGCCTGGCGCTGAACACCCAGACCGGCAAGCAGCGCAGCATCGTCATCGCCCCGCAGCGGATGCCGTCGGCGAGCCAGGCCCAGGCGATGGCGACGGCGATCACCGCGCTGCAGGACGGCAACTGGTCGCAGTTCCAGGACCTCGCTTCGGCCGCGAAGGACAAGCCCGACCCGGGCGCCACCACGAAGATCCCGTCGTCGTCGGCCTACCCGTCCTCGCTGCGCAAGCAGGAGCTGCCCCGGACGGCCTTCGAGCAGATCGCCCGCACCCAGGACAAGCTCGACAACTTCCAGGTGATCCTCACTGACGAGTCCCGGGTGGTGACCCCCTTCGGGCGGGCCATAAACCGCGAGATGTCCACGTCGTGGCGGGGCCACGGCAGCGAGGCGGACACCTTCCGCACGGGCGTGGAGACCTGGCTCGACGACCTCATCGGCCAGGTCAAGCTGATCGACAAGTCCGAGACCAAGCTCTCCGGCCGCAGCGCCACCATCCCGGTCACGGTCCAGAACAACCTCGTCCAGGGCGTCGACCACCTCGTCCTGCGGCTCACCTCGTCGATGCCCACGCGACTGGAGATCGGCGGCAAGCCCTACTACGAGCAGCCCGTCGAGGTCTCCGGCGGTCACAGCCAGTCCGTGAAGTTCTCCACCTCGGCCAATGCCAACGGCCGGGTGGAGGTCACCGCCCAGCTCTACACCGAGGACGGCCAGGAGTACGGCGACCCGGTCAAGTTCGACGTCAAGGTCACCGAGGTCACCCCCACCGTGATGCTGGTCATCGGCGGCGGTGTGCTGCTGCTGGTACTCGCCGGCTTCCGGATGTACACGCACCGCAAGCGGGCGACCGCCCGCCAGGCCGAGGAGAGCGACGGTCCCGACGAGGCCGGCGCCGCCCCGGACGCCCCCGAGTCCGACGGACCCGAGGGCACCGACGAGCCCGAGAACCGCGACACTCGTGACGATCGTCTCCCGCAGGAGTCCGCGGCCCGGTCCGGGGAAGAGGACCCGGAGCAGCCGAGTGACCCGACACCGGACACCGCACCGGAAAGCGCCGACCCGTCGGAAACGGGTGAGAGAGTGGACCGTTGAGCGATGTCGTGGCCGGTGTGGCCCGGGACGATGAGGTGGGGTAACCATGAACGCGCCGTACGACGGTGAACGCGGCCAGGGCGCGGCCGGTTCGGGCTACCCCGAGCCGCCGCCGGAGCCCGGCCAGGTCCCGCCGCAGCACGCGGCTGACATGTACCTCCAGGACGCCTACGACCAGGACCCCTACCGGGCACAGGACCTCTCCGCCCAGGACCCGGTCGCGGAGGCGCTCTACGACCGCGCCGCGCACCCCCCGCCGCCCCCGGGCACCTACCCGCAGCAGCCGCTGTACGGGCAGCCCGCCCAGTCCCCTTACGCCCCCGACCCGCACGTGTGGGCCCAGACCCCGGCGCCCGAGCCGGAGCGCCCGGCCCAGTACCTGCCATACGGCGACGACCCGCGCACGACCCAGTTCGTGGGCGTGGACGACCTGGTCACGCACTCCGGCGAGGAGCGCCACGAACCGGACGCCTTCGCGCACCTCTTCCGGGACCAGCAGCAGGGCGGCTACCGCGATCCACAGCAGGGCGGCGGACGTCTGCCGTCCGAGCCCCCGTCGGTGCCGGGCCCGGCCGGCGCCCCCGCCGGTCCCTCCCCGGCGCCGCAGTACCGGTCTCCGGCCCCGACACCCGCGGCCGACCAGACCCTGAACCTCGGCGCCGCACCCGTGGCACCCCCGGCACCCGCCCGGACCGAGACCCCGGCGGCCGCGCCCGCGAAGAAGGGCGGGAAAGCCACGGGGCTGCTGAAGTCCAGTGCCGTGATGGCGGCCGGCACGATGGTCTCCCGCCTCACCGGTTTCGTCCGCTCCGCGCTGATCGTCTCCGCGCTCGGCGTGGGTCTGCTCGGTGACACGTTCCAGGTCGCCTACCAGCTGCCGACGATGATCTACATCCTGACCGTCGGCGGCGGCCTCAACTCCGTGTTCGTGCCGCAGCTGGTGCGGGCCATGAAGGAGGACGAGGACGGCGGCGAGGCGTTCGCCAACCGGCTGCTGACCCTCGTGATGGTGGCGCTGGGCCTGCTCACCGCGGCCACCATCGCGGCCGCGCCCTTCCTCATCCGCCTGCTGTCCGACTCGGTCGCCAGCGACCCGGCGGCCAACGAGGTCGGCGTCACCTTCGTCCGCTACTTCCTGCCCTCGATCTTCTTCATGGGCATCCACGTGGTGATGGGTCAGATCCTCAACGCGCGGGGCAAGTTCGGCGCGATGATGTGGACCCCGGTCCTCAACAACATCGTCATCATCGTCACCCTCGGCCTGTTCATCTGGGTGTACGGCACCGCCGCCCACTCCGGGATGAAGGTCACGACCATCCCGCCGGAGGGCCAGCGGCTGCTCGGCCTCGGCGTGCTGCTCGGCCTGGTGGTCCAGGCCCTGGCGATGATCCCCTACCTGCGCGAGACCGGGTTCCGGCTGCGGCTGCGCTTCGACTGGAAGGGCCACGGCCTCGGCAAGGCCGCCACCCTCGCCAAGTGGACCGTGCTGTTCGTCCTCGCCAACCAGGCGGGCGCCCTGGTCGTCTCCCAGCTGTCCACCTCGGCCGGCAAGCACTCCCCGGTCGACGGCACCGGTTTCGCCGCCTACGCGAACGCCCAGCTGATCTGGGGCCTGCCGCAGGCCATCATCACGGTCTCCCTGATGGCCGCCCTCCTGCCCCGCATCTCGCGCTCGGCCGCCGAGAACGACGGCGGCGCCGTCCGCGACGACATCTCCCAGGGGCTCAGGACGACCGCCGTCGCGATCGTCCCCATCGCCTTCGGCTTCCTGGCGCTCGGCATCCCGATGTGTACCCTGATCTTCGGTTCCTCGGGCGTCAGCGAGGCCACCAACATGGGCTTCATGCTGATGGCCTTCGCCCTCGGCCTGATCCCCTACTCGGTGCAGTACGTCGTCCTGCGCGCCTTCTACGCGTACGAGGACACCCGCACCCCCTTCTACAACACGGTCATCGTCGCCGCCGTCAACGCGGGCGCCTCGGTCGCCTGTTACCTCCTGCTGCCGGCCCGCTGGGCGGTGGCGGGCATGGCCGCCTCCTACGGGCTGGCCTACGCGATCGGTGTCGGGGTCGCCTGGCGGCGGCTGCGCAAGCGGCTCGGCGGCGACCTGGACGGCACCCGGGTCATCCGCACGTACGCCAGACTGTGCATCGCCTCCGTGCCGGCCGCGCTGCTCAGTGGTGCGGCCTGCTTCGGCATCGGTCACACTCTGGGGCAGGGTGTGATCGGTTCCTTCGCCGCGCTGGTGGTCGGCGGAGCCGTGCTGCTCGGCGTCTTCTATGTCGCCGCGCGCCGCATGCGCATCGAGGAGCTCAACTCCCTCGTGGGTATGGTGCGCGGGCGTCTGGGTCGCTGAAGCGGGGGCAAGCGCACAACCATCGTTCGCCGCCGCGTGTCGTGCATGGCGGGGGACTGTGGGCACAATTGATTTCGGCGTCGGACAGCGTGCAACGGATGGGGAGGCAGGAACGACGGTGGCGGAACGGAGCACGGCTGCCGTCGACGTGGCAGACAACAGCGGTGACAAGCCGCTGACCGCCAAGGCGGACCAGTCCACGGCCGACGGGGTGGCCAAGAACCCGGAGCAGGACACGGACAGCGACGAGGCACAGGGGAGCGGCACGGCCGCGGGCCCCGGGAAGAAGACCTCACCTCCCGAACTGCACAGCGGTCACAAGCTCGCCAGACGCTATCGCCTCGAGGAGTGCGTCACCCGTCTGGACGGATTCAGCAGTTGGCGTGCGGTCGACGAAAAACTCCGGCGTGCCGTCGGGGTCCACGTCCTGCCCGCCGACCATCCACGGACCCGTGCGGTGCTGGCCGCCGCCCGCTCCGCGGCCCTGCTGGGCGACCCGCGGTTCGTACAGGTCCTGGACGCCGTCGAGGAGAACGACCTCGCCTACGTCGTGCACGAGTGGCTGCCGGACGCCACGGAGCTGAGCACCTTGCTCGCGGCCGGCCCGCTGGAGCCGCACGACGCCTACCAGATGGTGAGTCAGATCGCCTCGGCGATGGCGGCCGCGCACCGCGAGGGGCTGGCCCATCTCCGCCTCAACCCCAACGCCGTGCTGCGCACCTCCACGGGCCAGTGGCGCATCCGCGGGCTCGCGGTGAACGCGGCGCTGCGCGGTATCAGTTCCGACACCCCGCAGCGCACCGACACCGAGGCGATCGGCGCCCTGCTGTACGCGGCGCTGACCCAGCGCTGGCCCTACCAGAGCGACGCCTACGGTCTGCCGGGGCTACCCAAGGACGTCGGCCTGATCGCACCCGACCAGGTGCGTGCCGGGGTCCACCGCGGGCTGTCCGAGCTCGCCATGCGCGCCCTCGTCAACGACGGTGCCACCGCCTCCCGCCACGAGTCCGCGTGCACCACGCCGGAGGAGCTGGTGAAGGCGATCGGCGAGATGCCCCGCATCCGGCCGCCGGAGCCGGCCTTCACCACGCCGCCCGACTACCAGCGCACCACGTACCAGCAGGGCACCTACGGCCGCCCCACGCCCCCCGGCGCGACCCAGCCGCTCCAGGCCCCACCGCCCCCGCTCCAGAGCCGTACCGGCAAGGCCTTGAAGTGGGCCGTCTCGGCCCTCCTCATCGCCGCTCTGGGCCTGGGCAGCTGGCAGCTCGCGGACGCCCTGATGAACCAGGGCGGTGCGTCCGACGACACCAACAACACCCAGACGACGGACGACGGCGACAAGAGCAGCGCCAGCCCCACGCCCGCCGCCGCGATAAAGATCGCAGGCGCCGAGGAGTACGTCGCCGAGGGCGGTGCCCAGCACCCGGGCGACGTGAAGCTGACCTACGACGGCAGCACCTCGACCTACTGGCGGACGAAGACCTTCAACGAAGGTCCGGAGCTCGCGCCGTACAAGCCGGGTGTGGGCATCGTGTACGACCTCGGTTCCGCCCGGGAAGTCAGCGCGGCGAGCATCGGGCTTCGCTACGCTGGCGATCACACAACGGTCGAGCTGTACGCGGCCGACTCGCTGACCCCGTCGTCGTTGGGTTCGATGACGAAGATCGGGAGTGTGACGACCAGCGGCGACACCGCCTCGGTGAAGGTCAGCAAGAAGGTGAAGAGCCAGTACGTGCTCGTGTGGATCACCGCTGTACCGAATTCGGGAGAGGACCCCGCCGCGTACTCGGGAGCCGGCTACAAGCAGGCCATCACCGAAGTGAAGTTCACAGGCTGACGTCTCACCGTAGGCGGAGGGGGCAGATGGCGGAGGGTGCCGGATACGGCGGGGTGAGCGACCAGGAGTTGCTCACCCGCCATGTGGAGGGCGACCCCGATGCCTTCGGTGAGATCGTGCGGCGGCACCGGGACCGGCTGTGGGCGGTCGCACTGCGGACCCTGGGGGACCGCGAGGAGGCCGCTGACGCCGTCCAGGACGCCCTGGTGTCCGCCTACCGGGCCGCCCACACCTTCCGGGGCCAGTCGGCCGTCACAACGTGGCTGCACCGGATCACGGTGAACGCCTGCCTCGACCGGGCCCGCAAGGCGGCCTCCCGCAAGACCGCCCCCGTCGACGACACCGAGCGGCTGGAGCAGCTGCTGGAGCCGCATGAATCGGCCTCCGCTCCCGCCGAGCGAAACGATCTGCACCGCCAGCTCCTGGAAGCGCTCGGCACCCTGCCCCACGACCAGCGGGCCGCCCTCGTCCTGGTCGACATGCAGGGCTACCCGGTCGCCGAGGCGGCCCGGATCCTCGACGTCCCCACCGGGACGGTGAAGAGCCGCTGCGCACGCGGCAGAGCCAGACTCCTCCCACTGCTCACCCATCTACGGCCGGAAAACACCGATGCCGAAGATGACCCGGACCCGGCACGGAACCGGGCGGAGGGGACATCCGTCCCACCCGCAGCGGGTCGTCAGGACCGGGGCCCGCAGGACACCGGGCCGAGTGATTCAGCCGCAGTGAAGGGCGGAGGTGGGCGAGCATGACTTCGACGACAGACGCGACCGGGCACCCGGACGTCGCGGAGATCTCCGACCTCACCGAGGGTCTGCTTCCACCCGCTCGGACGGAGGAAGTACGACAGCACCTGGACGAGTGCGAGCTGTGCACCGACGTCCACGCCTCACTGGAGGAGATCCGGGGTCTGCTAGGCGATCTGCCGGATCCACCGCTCATGCCGGCCGATGTAGCGGGCCGGATCGACGCCGCGCTCGCCGCCGAAGCTCTGCTCGACGCAACGGCATCCGTGACTCATGTTTCACGTGAAACATCGCCCCGCGAGATGTCGTCCTCGGGGGACCGCCCCGCCGGGCGGCCGAGTGCCTCCGCCGGTCCCGGCCGCAAGGACCGGGGGCGTGGCCGCGGCCGACGCCGGCGGACGATCGCCCTCGGCGCTGTCCTGACCGCCGCCGTCCTCGGCGCCGGTTCCTTCTTCCTCCAGTCCCTCGGCGGCGGCGACGGGACCACTACCGCTCAGAGCAAGCCGACGGACTCCGCCGGGACCTTCTCCAAGGACACCCTTCAGGGCCAGGTGAAAGACCTCCTCGGCACGAAGACGAACACGCAGCGGGGCTCCCAGAAGCCTTTCGGCGTCGAGTCCCAGGACACCGGCCGGCCGAGCTCGACGCAAAGCCCGACGATCAAACTCGCGCCCACAACGCAGGTGCCTGTCTGCGTCCGCCAGGGCATCAGCCAGACCGACCTTGCCCTCGGCGCGAAAAAGGGAAAGTACGAGGGGAAAGACGCCTACCTCGTCGTACTCCCCGACACCTCCGATGCCTCCAAGGTGACGGCATACGTCGTCGACGCGTCCTGCGACAGCACCGGGTCCGCCTCCCCCGGCAAGGTCTTCCTGACGGAGTCCCTGACCCGTCCCTGAGCGCCCGTCCTCGATGGACCCAGAGGAGAACGCATCGTCTCGTCCCGGCGTGGAAATCCGTACGGTGTGGGATGCCCGTGTGCCCGGACACACCGGGAATGCGGGCCCCGTAGGATCCGTTGGGTGGGGTGAGAGCTTCTGAGGAAACTCCCACCGGTCGAATGACGTAGACCAGAGACGAGGAATCAAGCCGTGAGCGACGTCCGTAACGTGATCATCATCGGCTCCGGGCCCGCCGGCTACACGGCGGCGCTCTACACCGCGCGCGCGTCGCTGAAGCCCCTCGTGTTCGAGGGCGCTGTCACCGCGGGCGGTGCGCTGATGAACACCACCGAGGTGGAAAACTTCCCGGGCTTCCGCGACGGCATCATGGGCCCCGACCTCATGGACAACATGCGGGCGCAGGCCGAGCGCTTCGGCGCCGAGCTCGTTCCGGACGACATCGTCTCCGTCGACCTGACCGGTGAGATCAAGACCGTCACCGACACCGCAGGCACGGTCCACAAGGCCAAGGCCGTCATCGTCACCACCGGCTCCCAGCACCGCAAGCTGGGCCTGCCGAACGAGGACGCGCTCTCCGGCCGTGGTGTCTCCTGGTGTGCCACCTGCGACGGGTTCTTCTTCAAGGAGCAGGACATCGCTGTGATCGGCGGCGGTGACACCGCGATGGAGGAGGCCACCTTCCTCTCGCGGTTCGCCAAGTCCGTGACGATCGTCCACCGCCGGAACACCCTGCGTGCCTCCAAGGCGATGCAGGAGCGCGCCTTCGCCGACCCGAAGATCAAGTTCGCCTGGGACAGCGAGGTCGCCGAGGTCCAGGGCGACCAGAAGCTGGCCAGCCTGAAGCTGCGCAACGTCAAGACCGGGGAGCTCTCGGACCTGCCGGTGACCGGTCTGTTCATCGCGATCGGCCATGACCCGCGCACCGAGCTCTTCAAGGGCCAGCTGGACCTCGACGAGGAGGGCTACCTCAAGGTCGCCTCGCCCTCGACGCGTACCAACCTGACGGGTGTGTTCGCCGCCGGTGACGTGGTGGACCACACCTACCGCCAGGCGATCACCGCGGCCGGTACCGGCTGCTCCGCTGCTCTCGATGCCGAGCGTTTCCTCTCCGCCCTCGCGGACGAGGAGAAGGCCGAGCTCGAGAAGACCACCGTCTGATCCTCCCCTTTCCGCCCCACCGCACGATCAAGTAAAGGAGCCCGCCGTGGCCGGCACTCTGAAGCATGTGACCGACGCCGACTTCGAAGAGGTCGTCCTCAAGAGCGACAAGCCCGTCCTGGTCGACTTCTGGGCCGAGTGGTGCGGCCCGTGCCGCCAGATCGCCCCGTCGCTCGAGGCGATCGCCGCCGAGCACGGCGAGAAGATCGAGATCGTCAAGCTGAACATCGACGAGAACCCGAACACGGCGGCCAAGTACGGCGTCATGTCGATCCCGACCCTGAACGTCTACCAGGGTGGCGAGGTCGCCAAGACCATCGTCGGTGCCAAGCCGAAGGCCGCGCTCGTCCGCGATCTTGAGGACTTCATCGCCGAGTGATGTTTCACGTGAAACACGAATGGGCCAACCCCTCGGGGTTGGCCCATTTGCTTGGGCGGACGGCCTCCGGACGGCTCACAGCGGTCGCAGCACCGGTTCCTTCTGTACGGCCCCCAGAAGCCGGTCGAGCGCCAGCTCCACGTCTTCTTTCCAGGAGAGCGTCGTGCGCAGCTCCAGCCGCAGCCGAGGGTGCGAGGGGTGCTGGCGGACCGTCTTGAAGCCCACGGCGAGCAGATGATCGGCGGGGAGCAGACAAGCCGGCTCCTTGTAGCGGGCGTCGCCGAACGCCTCGATCGCCTTGAAGCCCCGCCGCAGCAGATCCTTGGCGACCGTCTGGACCATCACCCGTCCAAGCCCCTGCCCCTGATAGCCGGGCATGATGAAGCCGGTCATCAGCTGGACTGCGTCCGGTGAGACCGGGCTCGTGGGGAACGCCGTGGACCGGGGGACATAGGCGGGCGGGGCGTAGAGCACGAAGCCGACCGGTACGTCGTCGACATAGACCACCCGGCCGCACGATCCCCAGTCGAGCAGGACGGCGGAGATCCAGGCTTCCTTCTCCAGGGCAGCCCTACCCGCCCTTACCGCTGCTTCGCCGCTGACGGGGTCCAGTTCCCAGAAGACACACGAGCGACAGCGCTGGGGAAGGTCCTGAAGGTTGTCCAGGGTGAGCGGTACGAGCCGACGCCCCATGAAGGCTGTTCCTCGCTTCCTTCGCCCGCGGCATCGCGAGCGGCTGTCAGAGCGCTGCGTTCCCTGAGCAGACTGCCGACGAAGCCGACGGTCGCGCCCAGTCCCAGGCCCGCGCTCACCAGGCCGGTGCGGCTCATCGTTCGCATGGCTCTCGCCTCTCCCTCGGAGGTGCTGCCAGCTGCCGGGTGGATGCGCCATACCCGAACGCATCGTATCCACACAGCGATTCCATCGAAACTGTCAGAAAGCAAAGAGCGGACCGTGTTCCGGTACACACCGGACACGATCCGCTCTCTGAGTGACAGGAGGTCGACCGAGCGGGAACCCACTCGGGCCGGTCAGTCCTCGGACTCCTCGGAGCCCGCGGAGTCGCCGTCGTGGAGGCCCTGGTGCAGGACCGGCCCCTCGCCCGGAGCGAGCGTGCCGAGGATGCGCTCAAGGTCTTCCATCGAGGCGAACTCGACGGTGATCTTGCCCTTCTTCTGCCCCAGGTCGACCTTCACCCGCGTCTCGAAGCGGTCCGAGAGCCGCGTCGCCAGATCGGTCAGCGCCGGGGAGACCCGGGCGCCGGCCCGCGGACCCTTGGCTCGCGTCGTCGCCTGAGGCCGCGAACCCATCAGGGTCACGATCTCCTCGACGGCCCGCACCGACAGCCCCTCGGCCACGATCCGGTGGGCCAGCCGGTCCTGCTCCTCCGAGTCGTCGACGGAGAGCAGCGCCCGGGCGTGCCCGGCCGACAGGACTCCGGCGGCCACCCGGCGCTGGACCGCCGGCGAGAGCTTCAGCAGCCGCAGGGTGTTGGAGACCTGCGGGCGGGATCGCCCGATGCGGTCGGCCAGCTGGTCGTGCGTGCAGTTGAAGTCCTTCAGCAGCTGGTCGTAGGCGGCGGCCTCTTCCAGCGGGTTCAGCTGGGCCCGGTGCAGGTTCTCCAGCAGCGCGTCCAGAAGGAGCTTCTCGTCGTCCGTCGCGCGGACGATCGCCGGGATCGCCTCCAGGCCGGCCTCACGGCAGGCCCGCCAGCGCCGCTCACCCATGATGAGTTCATAGCGCGAGGGGCCCAACTGCCGTACGACGACGGGCTGGAGAAGGCCGACCTCCTGGATGGAGGTGACCAGCTCCTGCAGAGCGTCCTCGTCGAAGACCTCACGCGGCTGACGCGGGTTCGGCGTGATGTCGTCGAGGGGGATCTCCGCGAAGTGGGCGCCCATCGGAGAAACGGGCGCCTCCGCGCCTCCGCCGAACACCGACGGCTCCTCGGTTTCATGGGAAACCGGCGGCAGTGTCGTCACCTTGGCCGCGGCGACACCACGGTCGGTCGTCAGCACCGGGACCGCCGCGGGGGACGGGGCTACCGCACCCCCCACCGCCGTCTGAGCCGGGGTCTTCTCGGTCGGTGCAGCTGGGATCAGTGCGCCGAGACCGCGTCCCAGCCCCCTCCGTCGCTCGCTCACTGGATCCCCTCCACCATGCTCGGGTTCGTCTGGGCGCCGATATGGGCCTGCGTCGGGTCGTAGCTGACTCCGATGCCCTTCAGCGCGATTTCTCGGGCCGCCTCAAGATAGGAGAGGGCACCGCTCGATCCAGGATCGTAGGTCAGTACCGTCTGCCCGTAGCTCGGCGCCTCGGAGATACGGACCGAGCGGGGAATGCTCGTCCGCAGCACCTCGTCGCCGAAGTGGCTGCGCACCTCGTCCGCGACCTGGGAAGCGAGACGCGTCCGGCCGTCGTACATGGTGAGCAGGATGGTCGACACATGCAGGGTGGGGTTGAGGTGCCCCCGCACCAGGTCGACATTGCGCAGCAGCTGGCCGAGGCCCTCCAGCGCGTAGTACTCGCACTGGATCGGGATGAGCACCTCGGCGCCCGCGACGAGTGCGTTGACTGTCAGCAGGCCGAGCGAGGGCGGGCAGTCGATGAGGATGTAGTCCAGCGGCTGCTCGTAGGCCTGGATCGCCCGCTGAAGCCGGCTCTCCCGCGCCACCAGGGACACCAGCTCGATCTCCGCACCGGCGAGGTCGATCGTGGCGGGGGCACAGAAGAGGCCTTCGACGTCCACCACCGGCTGGACGACCTCGGCCAGCGGCTTGCTCTCGACCAACACGTCGTAGATGGACGGAACTTCGGCGTGATGGTCGATCCCCAGCGCTGTGGACGCGTTGCCCTGAGGGTCGAGGTCGATCACCAGTACGCGGGCGCCATGGAGGGCCAACGACGCGGCAAGGTTGACGGTGGTCGTCGTCTTGCCCACGCCGCCCTTCTGGTTGGCGACCACGATGACTCTGGTCTGCTCCGGACGTGGCAGGCCTTCGCCGGCGCGGCCCAGAGCCTCCACCGCGAGTTGGGCAGCACGACCGATGGGAGTGTCGTCCATAGGAGGCGGTGTTTCACGTGAAACATCCGCCCCCATCGACTCGGTACGGGGACCGGGGACCGGATCGGTCATCGGTCCCGCGATGTTGGCGTCGGACCGCAAGGATTCACTCTCCTCGACTTCAGGCTCGCAATGAACAGAGCCTCCCATGTCTTCGGGGTCGTGAACCAGTGAGGCCTGTTGTTCTGTGGAGAAATCCACCTCTGTGGACAACTCCGCGCCCCTAGAAGGGGACGGAGTGTCACCAGAGGCCCCCTCTCCGAGGGCTCCGAGAGATTTTCGGTCGCGTGGTTCGGCCGCAGCGCGGGTCCGACCGATGATGCCGTGCAGCAGTGAGCGACGTTTCACGTGAAACACGATGCACAGCAAGCGCGACCGAAAAGCCGCGACACTCCGTCATGCGTAGGTTTGGCAGCTTGTGTGGAGTACGTCTCGTCCGCAGGACGGATCAGCGGCGCCTACGCGCCCTGCCCGTACGAGCCGCCTTCGCCCGCTTGGCCGCGAAGCGCACACCGCCCGGGCTCTCCCCGACCTCCACCCGCACGACGGTGGAGGGCGGATCCACCACACCCTCACCCACATGCAGGATGGACGTGGACACCGCGCCGAGCTTCGTCAGAGCGGTGGACGCCGCCTTCAGCTCCTCCTCCGCCGTGTCCCCCTTCAGGGCGAGCATCTCGCCGTAGGGACGCAGCAGCGGGATGCCCCAGGTGGCCAGCCGGTCCAGCGGGGCCACGGCACGGGCCGTCACCACATGCACCGGGGGTAGATTACCCATGACCTCCTCGGCCCGGCCACGCACGACGGTCACATGGTTCAGGCCCAGCAGCTCGACGACCTCGGTGAGGAAGTTGGTGCGGCGCAGCAGCGGCTCCAGCAGGGTGATGTTGAGATCGTCCCGGACCAGAGCCAGGGGGATGCCCGGCAGACCGGCACCGGAGCCCACATCGCACACCGTCACCCCTTCAGGGACGGCCTCCGAGAGCACCGCGCAGTTCAACAGATGCCGCTCCCACAGGCGGGGCACCTCCCGTGGGCCGATCAGACCACGCTGCACACCTGCCTCGGCGAGCAGCTCCGCGTAGCGGACCGCATCGGCGAAGCGCTCGCCGAACACTTCCCGCGCCTGTTCGGGCGCCGGGGGGAGCTCCGCAGCCTCCGTCACGGGGACCGTCCTTCCGTACAGCGCCGGCGCTCCGCGCACCGGCCACCAGAACTACCAGGCTGACAAAGTTCGGCCCCGCCTGCTCAACAGACGGGGCCGGTGAAACGTGGGGACCGATCAGGCGGGAAGTACGACGACGAACCGCTGCGGCTCCTCGCCCTCCGACTCGCTGCGCAGTCCGGCGGACTTGACCGCGTCGTGCACGACCTTGCGCTCGAACGGGGTCATCGGCTTGAGCTTCACGGGCTCGCCGGTGCTCTTGACCTCGGCGGCGGCCTTGGCGCCCAGCTCGGAGAGCTCGGCACGCTTCTTGGCACGGTAGCCCGCGATGTCGAGCATCAGCCGGCTGCGGTCGCCGGTCTCCCGGTGCACGGCCAGGCGGGTCAGCTCCTGGAGCGCCTCCAGCACCTCGCCGTCGCGGCCGACCAGCTTCTGCAGGTCGCGGCCGCTCGAGTCGGAGATGATCGACACGGAGGCGCGGTCGGCCTCGACATCCATGTCGATGTCGCCGTCGAGATCGGCGATGTCCAGCAGACCCTCGAGGTAGTCCGCCGCGATCTCGCCCTCCTGCTCCAGGCGGGTCAGGGTGTCTGCACCCTCGGCAGCGGCGGAGGTGGTGCCTTCCGTCACGGGATGGGCTCCTTCTTACTTCTTGGACGGGGACTTGGGGCGCTGCGGACCGCCCTTGCGCTGACCGGACTGAGCCCTGCTGCGGCCGTTGGAGCCGCCCTTCGGGGGCTGCTGGGCGGCGGGCTTGGCGTCCTGCGGCTCGTCGGACTTCTCCAGCGAGGTGGTCTTCTCCGAAGAGTCCGAGGAGTCCGAGGCATCCGACGGGGAGTCGCCGGCCGCCTTCGTGCCGCCGGACTGCCGCTGGGCCTTGGTCTGGCGCTTGGGCTGCTGGCGCTTGGCGGCTGCGGTGGTCGCGACGCCGTCCTCGGTCAGCGTGGCGGCCTGGGCCTCGCCCTTCACCACGGTGCCGTCGGCCTGGGCCACCAGGCCCGACTTGGTCAGCGCATTGATGAAACCGCGCTCGAACTCGTTGCGGTCGCGGCCCTTGGCGACGATCGCCTTGATGATCGTCTTCTCGCTGCGGCGCCGGGGCTTGCCGTGGTGCGTGACGTGCTTGGTCAGGCGCTCCAGGTAGGCGGCCTGAGCCTTGGAACCCGGGGTCGGGTTGTTGCGGATGACGTACATCTGCTGGCCCATGGTCCACACGTTGGTGGTCAGCCAGTAGACGAGGACACCGACCGGGAAGTTGATACCGAAGACGGCGAACATGACCGGGAAGACGTACATCAGCATCTTCTGCTGCTGCATGAACGGCGTCTTCACCGTGGTGTCGACGTTCTTCGTCATCAGCTGGCGCTGCGTGTAGAACTGCGACGCCGACATCAGGACGATCATGATCGCGGTGACGACCCGGACGTCCGTGAGGGAGGCACCGAGGGCCTCCACCTTCGCGGAGCCGTCCGTGAACTTCGCGGCGAGCGGGGCACCGAAGATGTGCGCCTTCTGGGCGCTGGCCAGCAAGGACTTGTTGATCACGCCGATGGTTTGGTTCGACGCGATGCCGTTGAGCACGTGGTACAGGGCGAAGAAGAACGGGGACTGCGCCAGGATGGGAAGGCACGAGGAGAGCGGGTTGGTACCCGACTCCTTGTACAGCTTCATCATCTCTTCGGACTGGCGCTGCTTGTCGTTCTTGTAGCGCTCCTGGATCTTCTTCATCTCGGGCTGGAGCGTCTGCATGGCCCGGGTCGCCTTGATCTGCTTCACGAAGAGCGGGATCAGGCAGATGCGGATCAGGATCACCAGGGACACGATGGACAAGCCCCAGGCCCAGCCCGTGTCGGGACCGAAGATCTTCCCGTACACGGAGTGGAACTGGACGATGACCCATGAGACGGGTGTCGTGATGAAGCTGAACAGGCTGGCAATCGTGTCCACTAATCATGCTCCTTGGGCATGGGACGAAGTCTCTGCGGCCGGGCTCGAAGGAAGCTCGGAGGGAGTCTTCTCCTCGGTGGCCGTTTCGGCGGCGGAGGGCCCGCCCCTGCGTGTACGCCAGGCGTCACGCAGCATTTCGTGCCACCGCGGGCGCTTGCGCGGCGGGACGTGGTCCACACCGCCGAGCGACCACGGATTGCACCGCAGGATGCGCCAGGCCGTGAGTGCCGTTCCCTTGATCGCACCGTGCCGGTCGATGGCTGTGTAGCCGTAGTGGGAGCATGACGGGTAGTACTTGCACACCGGCCCGAGCAGCGGACTGATCGTCCACTGGTACAGCTTGATCAGAGCCAGCAGTGGGTACTTCATCGCGCGCCCCCTCCCAGCAGCCGCTCGATGGCGGCATCCAGGTCTCGGGCCAGCTGTGCATGGTCGGCGTCGCCCGCTCCGGGCAGCGCTCGTACGACTACCAGGCTACCGGGGGGAAACAGGGCGACTCGCTCACGCATCAGATGACGCAGTCTGCGCTTCACCGTGTTACGCACCACGGCACCACCCACGGCCTTGCTCACGACGAAACCCGCACGCGTCGGGGGAGCGCTCTCCCCAGGCGCGTGCGGGTCCGTGGCACCGCTACGAAGATGGACGACGAGCGACGGGCGGCCTGCCCGGCGACCCCGTCGTACCGCGGTCGCGAAGTCCTCGCGCCGCCTCAGCCGATGCTCGGTAGGCAGCACGACGTCATGACCTGATCGGGATCAGGCCGACAGGCTGGCGCGACCCTTTGCACGACGGTTCGCGAGAATCGCGCGGCCGGCACGGGTGCGCATCCGCAGGCGGAAGCCATGGGTCTTCGCACGACGACGGTTGTTCGGCTGGAAGGTGCGCTTGCTCACTCGGGGGCTCCAGAAATCAAATCGGTGTGGCGGGTGCCGTCCTGGCTGTCACCGTGCGCCCACGAGTAGCTCGCATCACGCCCGAGTGCACCGCTTCCCGATCACCTTCAGCGATCTGTGCCCATCGGAGGCAGGCGGCAGCAGCCATCGACAACTCGACCTGGTTACGGTACGCGGGGCTACGCCATTCGGTCAAACCAGCAGTGACCGAGAGACACTATCCACAGGCTGGGGACAACAACTTGAACCGCACCCGCCACGCTGACTACCGTGGCTGGACTCCGATTCGTTCCTTTATCCCCGCCCGACCCGATATTCATCCCGACCCGTCCTCGAACCACACGTTCGTGGGACCTGTGAGAGAGCGTGCCCTGTGGCTGACGTACCTGCCGATCTTGCCGCAGTGTGGCCACGAGTACTGGAGCAGCTCCTCGGTGAGGGCCGCGGTCAGGGTGTCGAGTCGAAGGACGAGCACTGGATCCGGCGCTGCCAGCCGCTCGCGCTGGTCGCGGACACCGCCCTGCTCGCCGTACCGAACGAATTCGCGAAGAACGTACTGGAGGGCCGTCTCGCCCCCATCGTCAGCGAGACCCTGAGCCGTGAGTGCGGGCGCCCGATCCGCATCGCGATCACCGTGGACGAGTCCGCGGGCGAGCCCCCGGCCCCGCCGGCCCCTCCCCTGCAGCAGCGTTACGAGGAGCCCGAGCTTCCCCCGGCACCGTACGACGGCGGCTACGGCCGCCACCGCGCCGAGGACCAGGGCGGCCGCGACCAGCTCCCGACCGCCCGTCCCGCCTACCCCTCCGAGTACCAGCGCCCGGAACCCGGCGCCTGGCCGCGCCCCGGGCAGGACGAGTACGGCTGGCAGCAGCCCCGGCTCGGCTTTCCCGAGCGCGACCCCTATGCCTCGCCGTCCCAGGACTCCTACCGCTCCGACGGTTACGGCGACTCCTACTCCCAGGAGTACCGCCCGCAGCAGCCGATGGACCGGCCCCCGTACGAGCAGCAGCGCGCCGAGTACGAGCAGCAGCGCACGGACTACGAGCCGCCGCGCACCGACTACGACAAGCGACCCGAGTACGACAACCGGCCGGACTACGACAAGCGACCGGACTACGACCGGTCCGACTACGACCAGCGCGACGCCGGCCGCCGTGAGCGGTCCGAGCCCTCGGGCGGAGCGGGTCAGGGGCACCGGGGTGGTCCCGGACGGCCGGACCTGCCGAGCGCCGGCGGCCCGGGCCCGCTGGGCGCCAAGCCCGCGCCGGCCAGCGGGCCGGGCGAACCGACCGCTCGGCTGAACCCGAAGTACCTCTTCGACACGTTCGTCATCGGCGCGTCCAACCGCTTCGCGCACGCGGCCGCGGTCGCCGTCGCCGAGGCGCCCGCGAAGGCGTACAACCCCCTCTTCATCTACGGGGAGTCCGGGCTCGGCAAGACGCACCTGCTGCACGCGATCGGACACTACGCGCGGAGCCTGTACCCGGGCACGCGCGTGCGGTACGTGAGCTCGGAGGAGTTCACCAACGAGTTCATCAACTCCATCCGCGACGGCAAGGGCGACAGCTTCCGCAAGCGCTACCGCGAGATGGACATCCTGCTCGTCGACGACATCCAGTTCCTCGCGGACAAGGAGTCGACGCAGGAGGAGTTCTTCCACACCTTCAACACGCTCCACAACGCGAACAAGCAGATCGTGCTCTCCAGCGACCGGCCGCCCAAGCAGCTGGTCACCCTGGAGGACCGGCTGCGGAACCGTTTCGAGTGGGGACTGATCACCGACGTCCAGCCGCCGGAGCTGGAGACGCGGATCGCGATCCTCCGCAAGAAGGCGGTCCAGGAGCAGCTGAACGCGCCGCCGGAGGTGCTGGAGTTCATCGCCTCCCGCATCTCCCGCAACATCCGTGAGCTGGAGGGCGCGCTGATCCGGGTGACGGCGTTCGCGTCGCTCAACCGGCAGCCGGTGGATCTGGGGCTGACGGAGATCGTGCTGAAGGACCTGATCCCCGGGGGACAGGACTCCACGCCGGAGATCAGCGCCACGGCGATCATGGCGGCTACCGCCGACTACTTCGGGCTCACGGTCGAGGACCTGTGCGGGAGCTCGCGCGGACGGCAGCTGGTCACGGCGCGGCAGATCGCGATGTACCTGTGCCGGGAGCTGACGGATCTGTCGCTGCCGAAGATCGGGGCGCAGTTCGGGAACCGGGACCATACGACGGTGATGCACGCCGACCGGAAGATCCGGGCGTTGATGGCGGAGCGGCGGTCGATCTACAACCAGGTGACCGAGCTGACCAACCGCATCAAGAACGGCTAGTTCTACGGCGCTCAGGGCGCCCTTGGGAGAGATCCCGGGGGCGCCTTTTGGCGTCCTGGGGTGGTTCGGAGGGGGTCCGGTGCCGGTCGGTGAGGGCTGGTCGCGCAGTTCCCCGCGCCCCCAAGGGGGCGCTCAAGCGAGGTCCGCTGTTCGATTACCTGCCTGGTTACGGGCGTCCTCCACAGATTTGCCGACTTTCTTGCGTCCACACCCTGGGGACTGTGAAGTTGTCCCGAACGTCGTCCACAGGCTGGGGGTTGAAAGAGCATCAGGGCAGCTCAAGGGGCTGTGGAATCGTGGATGAAGGATCTCCACAGTCTGTGGACGACGAAGACATCCACAGGGTGTGTATGAAGTTGTCCACCGGCAACCCACAGGCTGAGGGGCGGTTGTCCCCAGCGATCCCCAGCTTCTCCACACCGCTGTCCACTGTTCGGCAACGCGACGCGCCTCCTCACCGAGTCGAGTGAAAGGCGTCACATGAAGGTGCCGGGTTGGGCTGTGGGAAAGGCGGGTAAAGCTGGGGACGGCGTTGGGGAGAAGTGCCCTCGGGCTGTGCACGGTGTGTGCAGAACTTTCTGTTCTCCACAGAGACGCCCAGTTGTCCACCGGCTCCACCCACAGGGGCAGTGGACAAAATCTCGCCCCTGAGCTGGGCAAACGAGGTTATCCACGGTATCCACAGCCCCTACTACTACTGACAACTAGAGAGAGCTGGGAATCCGTTTCGAAGAGGGCCCTGTGCACAACTCGCTCTTCGGCCTCTGACCGCGCCTCGTCACGACTTGACCCCGACGGGCACCAGCTGTCAGTGCGGTGCGTCAGACTGGTCCCCGGTGTTCTTCCCCTCCCAGGGGCCGACGACACCGGGACAGACGACGAAGACGCAGCAGGGCGAGAAGCCCCGGCAACAGCAGGAGGCGGGCTTACGGTGAAGATCCGGGTGGAACGCGACGTACTCGCGGAGGCAGTGGCCTGGGCGGCACGCAGCCTCCCGGCCCGTCCGCCGGCGCCGGTCCTCGCCGGCCTGCTCCTGAAGGCCGAGGACGGCCAGCTGAGCCTGTCCAGCTTCGACTACGAGGTCTCCGCGCGGGTCAGCGTCGAGACCGAGGTCGAGGAGGAGGGCACGGTCCTGGTCTCCGGCCGGCTGCTCGCCGACATCTGCCGCGCCCTGCCCAACCGGCCGGTGGAGATTTCCACAGACGGTGTACGGGCGACGGTGGTCTGTGGATCCTCCCGGTTCACGCTGCACACACTGCCTGTGGAGGAGTACCCCTCCCTGCCGCAGATGCCGAACGCGACGGGCACGGTCCCCGGCGAGGTCTTCGCCTCCGCCGTCTCCCAGGTCGCCATCGCCGCCGGCCGTGACGACACCCTCCCGGTGCTCACCGGTGTGCGGATCGAGATCGAGGGCGACACGGTCACCCTGGCCTCCACCGACCGCTACCGCTTCGCGGTCCGCGAGTTCCTGTGGAAGCCGGAGAACCCGGAGGCCTCCGCGGTCGCCCTGGTGCCCGCCAAGACGCTCCTGGACACCGCCAAGGCGCTCACGAGCGGCGACAGCGTCATCCTGGCGCTCTCCGGCTCGGGCGCGGGCGAGGGGCTCATCGGTTTCGAGGGCGCCGGCCGCCGTACGACCACGCGGCTGCTCGAGGGCGACCTGCCGAAGTACCGCACGCTGTTCCCGACCGAGTTCAACTCCGTCGCCGTGATCGAGACCGCCCCCTTCGTGGAGGCCGTCAAGCGTGTCGCCCTGGTCGCCGAGCGGAACACCCCGGTGCGGCTCAGCTTCGAGCAGGGCGTGCTGATCCTGGAGGCCGGTTCCAGCGACGACGCACAGGCTGTGGAAAGGGTCGACGCGCAGCTGGAGGGCGACGACATCTCGATCGCCTTCAACCCGACCTTCCTGCTCGACGGCCTGAGCGCGATCGACTCGCCGGTCGCCCAGCTGTCGTTCACGACGTCCACCAAGCCCGCGCTGCTCAGCGGCAAGCCGGCGCTGGACGCGGAGGCGGACGAGGCCTACAAGTACCTGATCATGCCGGTGCGCCTCAGCGGCTGAGTTGTCCACAGCTGTGCACGGTGCCGGGCTGCCCCTGTGGGTACCCGGCACCCTCGCGGGGTGGGTTTCCCCAGGTGAGCGCCTATGCCCACAACTGTGCGCAAAGGGTCGGGATTAGGCTCGGACGTGGGTACGAAAGTGCCTCTCCTGCCACACCGCTACCTAAGGAACCAACTGATGGATCTCGGTCTCGTCGGCCTCGGCAAGATGGGCGGCAACATGCGCGAGCGGATTCGCCGCGCGGGCCACACCGTCGTCGGATACGACCGCAACCCGGACCTCGCCGATGTCCACAGCCTGGAAGAGCTTGTGGGCAAGCTCAGCGGCCCGCGTGTGGTGTGGGTGATGGTCCCGGCCGGGGCGCCGACCCAGTCCACGATCGACGAGCTGGCCGAGCTGCTCGAGCCCGGTGACGTGGTCGTCGACGGCGGCAACTCCCGCTGGACGGACGACGAGCGGCACGCCGAGGAGCTGGCGGCCAAGGGCATCGGCTTCGTCGACTGCGGGGTCTCCGGCGGCGTCTGGGGCCTGGAGAACGGCTATGCGCTGATGTACGGCGGTGACGCCGAGCACGTCGAGAAGGTGCGGCCGGTCTTCGACGCGCTGAAGCCCGAGGGCGACTTCGGTTCGGTGCACGCCGGCAAGGTCGGCGCGGGCCACTTCGCGAAGATGGTCCACAACGGCATCGAGTACGCGATGATGCAGGCCTACGCCGAGGGCTGGGAGCTCCTGGAGAAGGTCGACTCCGTCACGGACGTGCGCGAGGTCTTCCGCTCCTGGCAGGAGGGCACGGTCATCCGTTCCTGGCTGCTCGACCTCGCGGTGAACGCCCTCGACGAGGACGAGCACCTGGACAGGCTGAAGGGTTTTGCACAGGACTCCGGCGAGGGCCGCTGGACTGTGGAGGCCGCCATAGACAACGCGGTGCCGCTGCCCGCGATCACCGCCTCGCTGTTCGCGCGGTTCGCCTCCCGGCAGGAGGACTCGCCGCAGATGAAGATGATCGCCGCGCTGCGCAACCAGTTCGGCGGTCACGCCGTAGAGACCAAGCAGTAGCAGTCAACGGGGAGGTCGGCGCACCACCATGCACGTCACGCATCTGTCGCTGGCCGACTTCCGCTCCTACGCCCGGGTCGAGGTCCCGCTCGACCCGGGCGTCACCGCCTTCGTCGGCCCCAACGGCCAGGGCAAGACCAACCTCGTCGAGGCCGTCGGCTATCTCGCCACCCTCGGCAGCCACCGCGTCTCCTCCGACGCCCCCCTGGTGCGCATGGGCGCCGACCGCGCGATCATCCGCGCCCAGGTCCGGCAGGGCGAGCGGCAGCAGCTGGTCGAGCTGGAGCTCAACCCCGGCAGGGCCAACCGCGCCCGCATCAACAGGTCCTCGCAGGTCAGGCCCCGGGACGTGCTGGGCATCGTACGGACCGTGCTGTTCGCGCCCGAGGATCTCGCGCTGGTGAAGGGCGACCCGGGCGAGCGGCGCCGCTTCCTCGACGAGCTGATCACCGCGCGGTCGCCGCGGATGGCGGGCGTGCGGTCCGACTACGAGCGGGTGCTGAAGCAGCGGAACACGCTGCTGAAGACCGCGGCCCTCGCGCGGCGGCACGGTGGCCGGACCATGGATCTGTCCACGCTCGACGTGTGGGACCAGCACCTCGCGCGGGTCGGCGCCGAGCTGCTCGCGCAGCGGCTCGACCTGGTCGCCGCGATCCAGCCCCTCGCCGACAAGGCGTACGAGCAGCTGGCGCCGGGCGGCGGTCCGGTCGCGCTGGAGTACAAGCCGTCCGCGCCCGGCGAGGCCCACACCCGTGAGGATCTGTACGCCCAGCTGATGGCGGCTCTGGCGGACGCCCGCAAGCAGGAGATCGAGCGGGGGGTGACCCTGGTCGGCCCGCACCGCGACGACCTGGTGCTCAAGCTGGGGCAGCTGCCCGCCAAGGGGTACGCCTCGCACGGCGAGTCCTGGTCGTACGCGCTGGCGCTGCGCCTGGCCTCGTACGACCTGCTGCGGGCCGAGGGCAACGAGCCGGTGCTGGTGCTCGACGACGTGTTCGCCGAACTGGACGCCCGGCGCCGGGAGCGGCTGGCGGAGCTGGTCGCACCGGGCGAGCAGGTGCTGGTCACCGCCGCGGTGGACGACGACGTACCGCATCTGCTCACCGGCACCCGGTACACGGTGGCCGACGGGACGGTGGAGCGCGCATGAGCACCGACGGGCCGGTCCCCGAGAAGGAGCCTTCGGGCGTGGACCTCGCGCGCGTGGCGCTGCGGGCGGCGAAAGAGGCGGCACGCGCGCGGGGCGAGGCGGCGCAGCAGAAGAAGCAGGCGCGGCGCGGCGGCCTGCGCTCCGGCGCGCGCGCCGACGGCCGTGACCCCATGGCGCTCGGGTCCGCCATCAACCGGCTGATCACCGAACGGGGCTGGGAGACGCCGGCCGCGGTCGGCGGGGTGATGGGCCGCTGGCCGCAGATCGTCGGCGAGGACCTGGCCAAGCACTGTGTTCCGCAGCGGTACGACGAGGACGAGCGGGTCCTGGTCGTGCAGTGCGACTCCACGGCCTGGGCGACCCAGCTGCGCCACCTGGCGCCCGCGCTGGTCGCGCGCCTGAACGAGGACCTGGGGCACGGCACCGTACACCTGATCAAGGTGCTCAATCCGGGCGGTCCGGTCCGGCGCTACGGGCCGCTGCGCGCCCCCGGGAGCACCGGCCCCGGCGACACCTACGGGTGACTTACGTCACGCCATCAGCCGAGCGTGGAGCCGTCGTACGGCCCGCTCGGCCGGTCGTCGTACAACCGCACGCGGATGCGAATCGCGACCTGACCCCGGAGTAGCCAAGGGTTGACAGCCGGAAGCGCTGAGTGCCTCCGTGAGCCTCTTGGAGCCCCCTTCCGTATATCGGGAGTCGGCGGAGGCGGGTTCAGGGCGGCACGTGCGGACTCAGGTACCGGCAAACCCCCATCACTGTCGGCGCTACCGGTAGACTGGAAGCCAATCCCGCCCCAAACGTGGGGACCGTCCGGGAAAAGCTGAGCAACGCTGATCAAGGCTTACCAACGCAACATGCCGCAGCCGCTCCGGCAACCCGCCGACGAGCCCGGCTCGTGCTGTGCCAGAAAGGGCGCTTCGTGGCCGATTCCGGCAACCCCAACGAGAACATCCCGTCCACCGACGCCGGCGCGAACGGTGAGGTCACCGCTTCCTACGACGCCAGCGCCATCACCGTCCTCGAAGGGCTGGACGCGGTCCGCAAGCGACCCGGTATGTACATCGGCTCCACCGGCGAGCGCGGTCTGCACCACCTCGTGTACGAGGTCGTGGACAACTCAGTCGACGAGGCTCTGGCGGGCCACGCGGACACGATCGACGTGACGATCCTGGCCGACGGCGGCGTGCGCGTCGTGGACAACGGCCGTGGCATCCCGGTCGGCATCGTGGCGTCCGAGGGCAAGCCGGCCGTCGAGGTCGTGCTGACCGTGCTGCACGCGGGCGGCAAGTTCGGCGGCGGCGGCTACGCGGTCTCCGGTGGTCTGCACGGCGTCGGCGTCTCCGTCGTGAACGCCCTGTCGTCCCGGGTCTCGGTCGAGATCAGGACCGACGGCCACCGCTGGACGCAGGACTACAAGCTGGGCGTCCCGACGGCTCCGCTGGCGCAGCACGAGGAGACGGGCGAGACCGGCACCTCGGTCACGTTCTGGGCGGACCCGGACATCTTCGAGACCACCGAGTACTCCTTCGAGACGCTGTCGCGGCGTTTCCAGGAGATGGCGTTCCTCAACAAGGGCCTGACCATCCGGCTCACCGACGAGCGTGAGTCGGCGAAGGCGGTCGCCGGGGCGGACGAGGCCGGCGCGGACGAGAAGTCCGAGGTCAAGACGGTCACCTACCACTACGACGGCGGCATCGTCGACTTCGTGAAGTACCTCAACTCCCGCAAGGGGGACGTGGTGCACCCGACCGTCATCGACCTGGAGGCGGAGGACAAGGACAAGAGCCTGTCCCTCGAGGTCGCCATGCAGTGGAACAGCGGCTACAGCGAGGGTGTGTACTCGTTCGCCAACATCATCCACACGCATGAGGGCGGTACGCACGAGGAGGGCTTCCGCGCGGCGCTCACCTCGCTGATCAACAAGTACGCGCGCGACAAGAAGCTGCTCCGCGAGAAGGACGACAACCTCACCGGTGACGACATCCGCGAGGGTCTGACCGCGATCATCTCGGTGAAGCTGAGCGAGCCGCAGTTCGAGGGCCAGACGAAGACCAAGCTGGGCAACACGGAGGCCAAGACCTTCGTGCAGAAGGCGGTCTACGAGCACCTCAGCGACTGGCTGGACCGGTACCCGGTGGAGGCCGCGGACATCGTCCGCAAGGGCATCCAGGCGGCCACCGCCCGCGTGGCGGCCCGCAAGGCCCGTGACCTGACCCGTCGCAAGGGCCTCCTGGAGAGCGCCTCGCTGCCGGGCAAGCTCTCGGACTGCCAGTCCAACGACCCCACCAAGTGCGAGATCTTCATCGTCGAGGGTGACTCCGCCGGCGGTTCGGCCAAGTCCGGCCGCAACCCGCAGTACCAGGCGATCCTCCCGATCCGAGGCAAGATCCTCAACGTCGAGAAGGCGCGGATCGACAAGATCCTGCAGAACCAGGAGATCCAGGCGCTGATCTCCGCGTTCGGTACCGGTGTGCACGAGGACTTCGACATCTCGAAGCTCCGTTATCACAAGATCATTCTGATGGCGGACGCCGACGTCGACGGCCAGCACATCAACACCCTGCTGCTGACCTTCCTGTTCCGCTTCATGCGGGACCTGGTGGAGCAGGGGCACGTGTACCTGTCCCGTCCCCCGCTCTACAAGATCAAGTGGGGCCGGGACGAGGTCGAGTACGCGTACTCCGACCGCGAGCGCGACGCCCTGCTGGAGCTGGGCCGGCAGCGCGGCAAGCGCGTCAAGGAGGACTCGATCCAGCGCTTCAAGGGTCTCGGCGAGATGAACGCCGAGGAGCTGCGCGTGACCACCATGGACGTCGACCACCGCGTCCTCGGCCAGGTCACCCTCGACGACGCCGCGCAGGCCGACGACCTGTTCTCGGTCCTGATGGGCGAGGACGTCGAGGCCCGCCGCCAGTTCATCCAGCGCAACGCCAAGGACGTCCGCTTCCTCGACATCTGAGTCGGTCTCAGCTGACCGCACCAGGAAGGATCTTCACCAGCAATGGCCGACGAGAACACTCCTGTCACCCCTGAAGAGGGCGGCGACGTCGTGATGCGCATCGAGCCCGTCGGGCTCGAGACGGAGATGCAGCGCTCGTACCTCGACTACGCGATGTCCGTCATCGTCTCCCGCGCGCTGCCCGACGTCCGGGACGGTCTCAAGCCTGTCCACCGGCGCGTGCTGTACGCGATGTACGACGGCGGCTACCGCCCCGAGCGCGGCTTCTACAAGTGCGCCCGTGTTGTCGGTGACGTCATGGGCAATTACCACCCGCACGGCGACTCCTCCATCTACGACGCCCTGGTCCGCCTGGCCCAGCCGTGGTCGATGCGGATGCCGCTCGTCGACTCCAACGGCAACTTCGGTTCCCCGGGCAACGACCCGGCGGCCGCCATGCGCTACACCGAGTGCAAGATGGCGCCGCTGTCGATGGAGATGGTCCGCGACATCGACGAGGAGACCGTCGACTTCACGGACAACTACGACGGCCGCTCCCAGGAGCCGACCGTCCTGCCCGCCCGCTTCCCGAACCTGCTGATCAACGGCTCGGCCGGTATCGCGGTCGGCATGGCGACCAACATCCCGCCGCACAACCTGCGCGAGGTCGCGGCCGGTGCCCAGTGGTACCTGGAGAACCCGGAGGCCTCGCACGAGGACCTCCTGGACGCGCTGATCGAGCGCATCAAGGGCCCCGACTTCCCGACCGGCGCGCTGGTCGTCGGCCGCAAGGGCATCGAGGAGGCGTACCGCACGGGCCGCGGCTCGATCACCATGCGGGCGGTCGTCGAGGTCGAGGAGATCCAGAACCGCCAGTGCCTGGTGGTCACGGAGCTGCCGTACCAGGTCAACCCGGACAACCTCGCGCAGAAGATCGCCGACCTGGTGAAGGACGGCAAGGTCGGCGGCATCGCGGACGTCCGTGACGAGACCTCGTCGCGTACGGGCCAGCGGCTCGTCATCGTGCTCAAGAGGGACGCGGTCGCCAAGGTCGTCCTCAACAACCTCTACAAGCACACCGACCTGCAGACCAACTTCGGCGCCAACATGCTGGCGCTGGTCGACGGCGTGCCGCGCACCCTGTCCCTGGACGCGTTCATCCGGCACTGGGTGACGCACCAGATCGAGGTCATCGTCCGCCGTACGAGGTTCCGGCTGCGCAAGGCCGAGGAGCGGGCGCACATCCTGCGCGGTCTGCTCAAGGCGCTGGACGCGATCGACGAGGTCATCGCGCTGATCCGGGCCAGTGACACGGTCGAGATCGCGCGTACCGGGTTGATGGAGCTCCTGGAGATCGACGAGATCCAGGCCAACGCCATCCTCGAGATGCAGCTGCGCCGGCTGGCCGCCCTGGAGCGCCAGAAGATCATCCAGGAGCACGACGAGCTCCAGGCGAAGATCACCGAGTACAACGCGATCCTGGCCTCGCCGGTCCGCCAGCGCGGCATCGTGAGCGCCGAGCTGGCCGCGATCGTGGAGAAGTTCGGCGACGACCGCAAGACCATGCTGGTGCCCTACGACGGTGACATGTCCATCGAGGACCTGATCGCCGAGGAGGACATCGTCGTCACGGTCTCGCGCGGCGGCTACGTCAAGCGGACCAAGACGGTCGACTACCGGGCGCAGAAGCGCGGCGGCAAGGGTGTGCGCGGTACGAAGCTGAAGGAAGACGACATCGTCGACCACTTCTTCGTCTCCACCACGCACCACTGGCTGCTGTTCTTCACCAACAAGGGCCGGGTGTACCGGGCCAAGGCGTACGAGTTGCCGGACGCCGGCCGGGACGCGCGCGGTCAGCACGTGGCCAACCTGCTGGCCTTCCAGCCGGACGAGGCGATCGCCGAGATCCTCGCGATCCGGGACTACGACGCCGCGTCCTACCTGGTGCTGGCCACCAAGGGCGGTCTGGTCAAGAAGACGCCTCTGAAGGATTACGATTCGCCCCGCACCGGCGGTGTGATCGCGATCAACCTGCGTGAGCGCGAGGACGGTTCCGACGACGAACTGATCGGCGCCGAACTGGTCTCGGCGGATGACGATCTCCTTCTGATCAGCAAGAAGGCACAGTCGATCAGGTTCACCGCCTCCGACGACACTCTGCGCCCCATGGGCCGGGCCACCTCCGGTGTCAAGGGCATGAGTTTCCGCGAGGGCGATGAACTTCTGTCGATGAATGTTGTTCGACCCGGTACGTTCGTGTTCACTGCCACCGACGGGGGGTACGCGAAGCGGACCCGTGTCGACGAGTACCGCGTCCAGGGCCGCGGCGGCCTCGGCATCAAGGCCGCCAAGATCGTGGAGGACCGTGGTTCGCTCGTCGGTGCGCTGATTGTCGAGGAGAACGACGAGATCCTCGCCATCAGCCTGTCCGGCGGTGTGATTCGCACGCGAGTCAGCGAGGTCAGGGAGACGGGCCGTGACACCATGGGCGTCCAACTGATCAACCTGGGCAAGCGCGATGCCGTCGTCGGGATCGCACGTAACGCCGAGGCCGGCAGCGAGGCGGAGGAAGTCGACGGTGACGACACCGTGGACGAGACCGCCGAGACCGCTGAGGGTCTCGAGACCAGCGGTACGGACGAGGGTGAGGCGCCCTCGGCCGAGTAGCACGAGGAGTGAGTCATCGTGAGCGGAGCCACGGGCGCCGGATCGGCCGGTACCTCGACGGGTACGGATGCGGACGGCGGCGCCCGTGGCTCCGCCGCGTCCGACGGGGGCGGTACGCCGCAGCCGCCGGACACGCACACGACCCAGCTGAAGGCGATCAAGGCGCCCACGAAGGCGCCCACGCCGGACGCGCAGGGATCCCAGGGGGGAACCGTGACCGACACCACCCGTGGCCCGGCCGCGCCGGGCGCCCAGCCGGCGCCCGGGCAGCAGGCCCCTTCCCCGCTGCCCGGGGAGCGGCACCAGGAGCAGCCCGCCGGGCCCTACCACCCGCCGCAGGCCTACCCGGCGCAGACCGCGACGCAGGCGCCCGCGGGGGCCGTACGGCGCCCGCGCACCGGCGCCGGGCAGCGCACCGCCCCCCGCACCCGCAAGGCCCGCCTGCGGGTCGCCAAGGCCGACCCCTGGTCGGTGATGAAGGTCAGCTTCCTGCTCTCCATCGCGCTCGGCATCTGCTCGATCGTGGCGTCGGCGGTGCTGTGGATGGTCCTGGACGCGATGGGCGTCTTCTCGACGGTCGGCGGCACGATCTCGGAGGCGACCGGCTCGAACGAGTCGAACGGCTTCGACCTCCAGTCGTTCCTCTCCCTGCCGCACGTCCTGACGTTCACGGCGATCATCGCGGTCATCGACGTCGTCCTCGCGACGGCGCTGGCGACCCTCGGAGCGTTCATCTACAACCTCTCCGCGGGCTTCGTCGGCGGCATCGAGCTGACCTTGGCCGAGGACGAGTAACCGGAGTTCAAACCTCTTCTGAAGGTCCCCCGACAACCGATTTTGGGACTGCCCCGGTCGTGCGCTAATCTTCAGGAGTCAGCGCGCGGGACACACACCGCCGAGCGCGGCGGGGCTATAGCTCAGTTGGTTAGAGCGCATCCCTGATAAGGATGAGGCCACAGGTTCAAATCCTGTTAGCCCCACCAGCACGAAGACCCCCGGATCATCTGGTCCGGGGGTCTTTGGCATCTACGGCTGGCACCGGCGGCGGGGTGGGCGGCGTTGGTCCAGCGAGAAGGTGTAGCCGCGTAGATACGCCTGCAGTCCGTCGTCGATGTAGGCGACGAAGTCCAGGTGGCCTTGAGCGGCGTCGTGATAGTGCGCCTGGTACTGGGCGGACCCGTTGCTGCCCCAGCCGGGGTGGGTGCCGGCGCCCCAGTGGTCGTCGCCGTCCCATCCGTAACCGCTGTACAGCTCCAGGCAGGCGGCCGAGACCACCGCCTCGGTCGCCGTTTCGCTCACGGGTCGGCGGTAGACGAACTCCGTTCCGAAGCCGTCCCCGTAGTCGTCGTCGTAGGCGATGTGGCGCGGTGCGTCCAGACGTTGCGCCAGTTCCGTTCCGTCCAGACGCCTGAGAAGACTTCCCTCGCCGATTCCGCGGTGATGACGAGTCGCCGTGCCGTGGGCAGCGGATCCCAGTAACCACGTAAGACAGACCCTCCTCGATCGAGAGCACCCGGACGAGGCCATCTTCCCCACCGTGCGCATCGAGAGGGCGAGCCGGTGGACACATGGGGGCGACCGGCGATCGTGACGAGCACTGATGTCGGCTCGCCAACGAGATGGCGATTGATCACTGACACCGGCGCCGGGCATGAAAAAGCCCGATCGCTGGCGACGGGGGATGCACCAGCGACCGGGTTGTGGTCAGCGTAACAAGGTGGCCTGTGCGGGGGGAGCCAACTTCTTCGCCGTGGTGAGCAGTTGTGATCGGGATCACTCAAGCGGTGTCATATGTGGGGGTGGTTCAGTCGCCGCAGGGCGGGTCGTAGGTGAGGCGGGGGAGGTACTCCTGCCACTTCTCGCGGGTCAGGACGTTGCGGGTGACCGAGCAGATCCGGGTGACGGCTTCGGCGACGTCCAGGCTCCACAGGCGGACCGTGCCGGCGCCACTGGAGACGCCCAGCATGTCGCTCTGCGGGCCGAAGGAGAGGAAGTTGCCGGTCTTGGCGTTGGGGCTCATGGACTGGCCGATGGGGTGGGCGGAGGACGGGGACGACACGTTCCAGAGGCGGACCGTGTTGTCGTTGCCGCCGCTGGCCAGGATCCTGCCGTCCCGGCTGAAGGTCAGGGAGACGACCGCCTCGGTGTGGCCGGTGAGGACCGGGCCCAGGCGGCTCGCACGGGCGGGATCGGAGACGTTCCAGAGGCGGACCGTGTCGTCGTCGCTGCCGCTGGCGAGGGTGGCCCCGTCGGGGCTGTAGGCGAGCGTGTTGATGGGGCCCAGGTGGCCGGTGAGAGGGGCGCTCAGGGACCTGGCGCGGGACCGGTCGGAGACGTTCCAGAGGCGGACCGTGCCGTCCGCGCTGCCGCTGGCCAGGGTCCTGCCGTCCGGACTGAAGGCGAGGGCGTTGACATAGCCGGTGTGGCCTTTGAGGGGCTCGCCGAGCCGCCTGGGGTGGGCCGGGTCGGAGATGTCCAGGAGCTGCACCGTGCGGTCGTCGTAGTCGGCGGCCACGGTCCGCCCGTCGGGGCTCAGCGCCAGCGCCTCGGCGCCCGCGTACCGGGTGTTCAGCCGGACGGGAGCGCCGTACTGCGCGGGGTGCGCGGGGTCGGAGACGTTCCAGAGCTGTACCCAGTTGACGTTGTTCTCGCCGGTGAGGATGACGAGGGTGCGGCCGTCGCGGGTGAACACCATCGACCGCAGGTCGCGCCAGCCGGTCCGGAACGGCTCACCGAGCGCCGTGGGCCGGGCCGGGTCCATGATGTTCCACAGCCGCATCCTGCTGTCGTTGCCTCCGGTGGCCAGGACGCGCCCGTCGGGGCTGAACGCCCCCGCCTCGCCGATCATGTCGGACCCCGGGATCGCCCAGAGCCGCACCTTGCCGTCCCCGCTGCCGGTGGCGAGCGTGTGTCCGTCGGGGCTCCAGCCGACGGCGTACATCTCGCCGCTGCTGCCCGCGAGCGGCTCGCCCACCTGGGACGGGAAGGCAGGGTTGCCGACGTTCCACAGGCTGGCCGTGGAGTCCGCGCTGCCCGCGGCGAGCATGGAGCCGTCGGGGCTGAAGGCCACCGACCAGACGGGCCCGGTGTGGCCGGTGAGCGGCCCGCCGAGCGCCTTGGCGTGTGCCCGGTCGGAGACGTCCCACAGCCGTACCGTGTCGTCCTTGCTGCCGCTCGCGAGGGTCTTGCCGTCCGGGCTGAAGGCCACGGAGTGCACGGTCGCCGCGTGCCCGGTCAGCGGAGCGCCCACCCGCCTGGGCCGTCGGGGGCCGGAGGCGTCGTACAGCAGGATCGTGTTGTCGTCGCTGCCGGCCGCCAGCGTGTGGCCGTCGGGGCTGAAGGCGATGGAGCGGACGGCTTCGGTGTGGCCGGTCAGGGTGCCCAGCGACGAGGGGTGGCGCGGGTCGCGCACGTCCCACAGGTGGACGGTGTGGTCCTCGTCGGCGGTGGCCAGGGTCTTGCCGTCCGGGCTGAAGGCGACCAGGTAGATGGTGCCGTCGTGACCGGTCAGCGGGGTGCCCAGGGCCGCCGGGTGCTTCGGGTCGGCGACGTTCCACAGGCGTACGGTGCCGTCGTCGCCGGCGCTGGCCAGGGTGCGGCCGTCCGGGCTGAAGACCGCGCTGGAGACCCAGCTCGTGTGGCCGAGCAGCGGTTTGCCGAGCGCCCTCGGCCGGGTCGGGTCGCTCACGTCCCACAGCCGGACCGTGCGGTCGTAGGCAGCGGTGGCCAGGACCTTGCCGTCGGGGCTGAAGCTGGTGAGGTAGACCGCTCCGGTGTGGCCGAGCAGCGGGGTGGCCAGCGGGGCGTTGACGATGGATATCAGGCGGTTGGCGGCGCCCTCGTCGTCCGGCCGCAGGTGGTGTGCGACCAGGTCGAGCTGGGCGGACAGCGACGGGTCCGCGTACTGGAACCGGTCGGCCTCGGCCACCACCTGCTCGAACATCGCGTCGTCCCGCTGCTGCCGGGCGACCACGGCGGAGCCGGCCGCCAGGATCGCCAGCACGACCAGTGCCGCCACGGCGGTCCGGCTGATCCACACGGTACGACGGCGCAGCCGCACCGAGGCCGCCAGGAACTCCACCGCACTGCGGGTCAGGAAGGTGTCGTCGGCCGACTTGGCCCAGGTGTGGGCCTGTTCGAGCCGTGAACCCCGGTAGAGCAGTGCGGAGTCGTGGTCCGACTCGCCCCAGGTCCGGCCGTCCTCCTCCAGGCGCTGGCGCAGCAGATTGCCGTTGCGGTCCTCGTCGAGCCACTCGCGCAGCCGGGGCCAGGCGTGCAGCAGCGCCTCGTGGGTGATCTCCACCGTGTCCGCGTCCAGCGTCACCAGCCGGGCCCGGACCAGGGCTTCGAGCGACTCCTCCGTCTTGCCCGGGTCGGTGGACTCGGCGGCCAGCTGGCGCCGGGTGCTGCGCCTGCGGGTCGCCTGGGTGTCCTCGCCGAGCCGGACCAGACGCAGCAACAGCAGCCGGGCGGCGGTACGGGCGGCCGGGTCCAGGCTGGACCAGGCACGTTCGGCGGTCGCGGCGACGGCGCCCTGGATGCCGCCGGCCGCGCGATAGCCGGCCAGCGTCAGCCGGCCCGCCTTGCGGCGCTGCCAGGTGGCGAGCAGGGCGTGCGAGAGCAGCGGCAGGACACCGGCGTCATGGGCGCCACGCGGGCCGTCGGCGCTCACCTCGCGAACGATCAGCTCGGCGAGTCCCGGCTCCAGTTCCAGCCCCACCGCCTTGGCGGGACCGGTCACGGCCTCACGCAGTTCGGCGGTGGTCAGCGGACCGAGCACCAGGGGGCGCTGCTGGAGCGCGTCGGCGAGCTCGGGATAGCCGAGGCACTGCTCGTAGAAGTCGGCACGGATACCGAGGACGACCAGGGCGGGAGCGGGCTCGTCGGCAGCGGCGGACGTGCTGGCCGTGTGCAGGAGCTGGACGAAGGTGCGCCGGTCCGTCTCGTCAGCGCAGAGGGTGAAGGTCTCCTCGAACTGGTCCACGATCAGGACCGGTCGGGCCGGACCGGGAGTACCGGCCGTAGCGGATCCCGACGGCGATGTTTCACGTGAAACATCCTCGGCCTCACGCCGGGCCCAGGCCGTGACCGCTGCCCGGACGGCCTCCGGATCGTCCAGGTCCGCCAGATCGGCCAGCTCGGGTATCCGGCGGGTCAGCTCCTTGACCGGATCCGCTCCCGGGACGAGCTGGAGGACCTCGCGCGGGCGCCCCTCCTCGTCGGCCAGGGCGCCGTTCTGCAGCGCGGTGACCAGACCGGCGTTCAGCAGCGAGGACTTCCCCGCCCCCGAGGCTCCGACCAGCATGACCAGACCGCCGCCGTCCTGTGCCGAGTGGAGCTGGGCGACCAGCGCGTCGGTGCTGCGCTCGCGGCCGAAGAACCAGCGGGCGTCCTCACGGCGGTAGGAGGCCAGACCGCGGTACGGGCAGACGCTGTCGACCGGCGGTGGCTCCGTCTCCTCCGCCGTCTCCGGTCCGTCCGGTTCGCCGACCGGGTCGGCCACCGCCCGCTCCCACAGCTTCTGCCACTGGGCCAGGTCGTACAGCCCCGAGGAGACCGGTGCCGGCTGGGAGCGGCGGGCCTGCGGGACGAGGACATGGAGCACGGCGGAGAGCGCGGCGAACTGCGCGGGCACGTTCTTCGCCCGACGCCAGTCGCTGATCCGCTGGGCGGAGACCCGCACGGGCCGGCCCCGCTCGTCGACCCGGTGCAGTCGGTCGACCGCCTCGGCGACGCGTTTGAGCGGAGGGTTGCCAGCCTCCTTGTACAGCAGCGCGAGTCGTTCCGCGAAGGCTGTCCGTGCCCCTGCGTCGGGACCCAAGGCTCTCCACCCCTTACTTCCCCGCTGCTGGACATCCGGACCGGAAAACTCACCTTATACGGCTGACCTGCGGCGAAGCCTTGGACCGGACGTCATGGACTCCTCAGATGTGCTCCCCGACTGGCAGGATTTCGCCACAGCACCGCGGTAATCGGGCGCCGCCCGACCGGCCGACCAGCTCAGCATCCGCAGAGACAGTCCACGGAACCGCATGTTCTCGGTCAGCTTCCTCCGGTGATCACCCGCCGGAGTGGCGCGACGACGGCAGCCGTTCTCTCCGACACTGGGCAGGCCGCCTGTCCGCAGGGCGCGGTCCGACGCCACCCGCGCCGTTCGGCACCGGTCCCCACGTGGGGAGGGACCGGTGCCGAACGGCACGGGATCGGCGTCCACCCGGGGCGCGGCCGGGCGTCCGGTCGGTCGGCTCGGCCCTCGTGCCGGCCACCGTGCCGGCCGTCGTAGTGACCGGCCTCAGTCCCGTATCCAGCCCGCCGTACGGGCCGCCTCGACCGCGCGTTCCTCCGCGTCGTCGGCCGCTGTGTTCAGCGCCGTGTCCTGTCCCGCGGCCGTTCCGGCGGCCGCCAGCGCGGCCGCCCGGGACGCGGTGAGGGCGGCGGCCAGGGCCGCGGACGCCTCGGGGCGGTCGTCGAGGGCAGCGGCCACCTGTGCGGCCAGCGCCGCGGTGGCGGCCGCGTTGCGGGCGCAGCGGGCGTCCGCGGCGGGGTCGGGTGCGGTGCCGGGCGCGGTGTCGGCCAGGGCGGCGAGCGACTGGGCCGACAGCCGGAGCGCGTTGGCCGCCCGGCCGACAGGGCTCGTCGGGACCGTCTGGGCCGCGTCGGGGGTGATCCCCGCATGGCGGCAGACGGCCGCGGCACGCTCGTACGCACTGCGCGCACGCGCGGAGTGCAGCTTCCTGAGCGTCTCGGTCGAGGGATCAGTCATCTCCGCCTCCTCGCTGCCGGGCGCGGGCAGGGTGCCACGCCGGGCGCGAACACTCCAGCCATACGGCGCGGTGAGCTAGCCGAACAGCCCCAGTGCGGAGTCCAGGGACCAGCTCTGCCAGCAGATCGCGAACAGGCCGACCAGGGAGATCAGGGCCATCATCAGGTTCTGTCCCTGCTCCGCCCAGTCGTGGATCATGAGGACCAGGTAGACCAGGTTGAGCAGCAGGCCGGCCACCAGCGCGATCGGGGTGAAGAGGCCGGAGACCAGGCCGAGGCCCAGGGCGAGTTCCGCGTACGCCACGACGTAGGCGATCAGCCGGGGGCGCGGTGCGACGACCGTGTCGAAGCCCCGGCGGACCACGGGCCAGCGGTGTTTCTCCGCGATGCCGGCCGCCCACCGGATGCCCCCGCCGCCGAACCACTGCTTCTTGTCCTTGTGCCGCCAGCTCTCCAGCCACCACAGCCCGAGCCCGATGCGGAGCACCGCGAACCATTCGGCACCGCTCAGCAAGGCTGATCGCATCCCGCACCCTCCCCGGATCCCGGCACATGTCTGACGGTCCGTCAGTTCAGCGGATGGCGGCGCCGCCCGCAAGGGGGTGGGCGTGTTTCCGGCGGCCCTTGCTGGTCCCGGCTGTGGGGCCTAGCCTGAATGGCGAAGCCAAATCTGATGGGTCGTCAGATATAGCGGAATCTCCGCAGGCAGCAGGGGGTAGGCATGGCAGTGGACGCGACCGGCACCCAGGATCTGCCCAGGGTCGTCAGCGTGGACGACCACGTGATCGAGCCCGCGCACCTCTTCGAGAGGTGGCTGCCGGGCAAGTACCGCGACAAGGGGCCCAAGCCCTTCACCGCGGGGATCGGCGAACTCGCCTACATCGGCGGCAAGTACCGGTTCACCACGGATCCCGCGGGCCAGCTCACCGACTGGTGGGAGTACGAGGGCCTGCTCTTCCCGTACAAGCGGATCATCGCGGCCGTCGGCTTCTCCCGGGACGAGATGACGCTCGACGGCATCACCCGGGAGCAGATGCGGCCCGGCTGCTGGGACCCGAAGGAACGGCTCAAGGATATGGACATCAACCATGTCGAGGCCTCCCTCTGCTTCCCGACCTTCCCCCGCTTCTGCGGACAGACCTTCGCCGAGGCCGACGACAAGGAGGTCGCGCTGGCCTGCGTCCGCGCCTACAACGACTGGATGGTCGAGGAGTGGTGCGGGGACAGCGGCGGCCGGCTGATCCCGCTGTGCCTGATCCCGCTGTGGGACATCGACCTGGCGGTCGCCGAGATCCGGCGCAACGCCGAGCGGGGCGTCCGGGCGGTCACCTTCAGCGAGATCCCCACCTATCTGGGCCTGCCGTCCATCCACTCCGGCTACTGGGACCCGTTCTTCGCGGCCTGCGAGGAGACCGGGACGGTCGTCAACATGCACATCGGCAGCAGCTCGCAGATGCCCGCCGCCTCCCCCGACGCCCCGCCCGCCGTCCAGGCCTCGCTGAGCTTCAACAACGCCATGGCCTCGATGATGGACTTCCTCTTCTCCGGGGTCCTGGTGCGCTTCCCCCGGCTCAAGCTCGCCTACAGCGAGGGGCAGATGGGCTGGATCCCGTACGCCCTGGAGCGCGCCGACGACGTCTGGGAGGAGCACCGCGCCTGGGGCGGGGTGAAGGACCTGATCCCGGAGCCGCCCTCGACGTACTACTACCGGCAGATCTTCTGCTGCTTCTTCCGCGACAAGCACGGCATCGAGGCGATCGAGACCGTCGGCGTGGACAACGCGACCTTCGAGACGGACTACCCGCACGTCGACTCGACCTGGCCGGAGACCAAGCGGGTGGCCCAGGAACACGTGGGCGGGCTGGCCCCGGAGGTGGCCTACAAGCTGCTGCGCGGGAACGCGATCCGGATGCTGGAGCTGCCGTTCACCTGACCGGACCTGACCGGTTCAGCCGGTCCCCTGCGGGGCAGGGGACCCGGCATGGAGGTCTCCGTGGACGCCGACGTCTGTTACGGGTCCGGTGAGTGCGCCTTCCGGGCGCCCGCCGTGTTCGGTTTCGAGGACGGGTACGGTTTCGTCCTGCCCGGACGGGAGCAGTCCGGGGACGACGAACTGATCCGGGACATCGCCGAACGCTGCCCGTCCCAGGCGATCCGGATCGACGGCAGAAGGATCACTGACTAGCGGATGAGCGACAACCGTACGGAACTCACCGAACTCCTGGCCACGCTCGGCCGCCGCTACGTCCGCGACCTCCCGGTGTCCTGGGGCAAGGCCCGCGCCGCCCGCGCGCTCAACCCCTACCTGCGCGACCACCCACGGCGACGCGTGGTCGAGACGCTCTCCGGCGCCCGGTTCGCGGTCGACACCCAGGACCTCATCCAGCGCTATCTCTACCTCTTCGGGGTGTGGGAACCGCACATGACCCGCTGGCTGCGCGGCCGGCTGGCGCCGGGGGACTGCTTCGTCGACGTCGGCGCCAACATCGGCGTCTTCAGCGTCCTCGCCTCGCGGCTCGTCGGTGACCGGGGCCGGGTCGTGGCCGTCGAGGCCTCCCCCGAATTCCACCGCCGCCTCGAACAGCAGAGCGAGCTCAACGGCTGCCGGAACATCCGCGCGGTCAACGCCGCCGTCTCCGACACCCACCGCACCCTGACCTTCGTGCTCGCCAGCTCCCGCAACATGGGCGCCAACAGCATCGTCCCGTGGGACGGCCCGGCCGAGTCCAGCTTCGACATCGAGGCGGTGCCGTTGCCCGAACTGCTGCTGCCGGAGGAGATCGAGACCGCGCGGGTCGTCAAGATCGACGTCGAGGGGGCCGAGGGCGCGGTGGTCCGCGGGCTCGCCCCGCTGCTGGAGAAGCTGCGCCCGGACGCCGAGATCACCGTCGAGGTCACCCCCGACCGCATGGCCCAGCTCGGCGACTCGGCGGACGACCTGCTGCGCACCATGACCGACGCGGGCTACCACGTCTACCGTCTGGCCAACAGCTACGCGGCCGACAGCTACCCCCGCGCGCTGCACGGCGAACCGGTGGTCCCGGTCCGCTGGGACCGGCCGGTGACCGAGGAGAGCGACCTGGTCTTCTCCCGGGTGGACGCGGCGACCCTGCCCTGAGCGCTAGCGGCCCGGCGGGTACTGCCACCCGAAGCCGGCCAGGGCCCGCGCCCGCGCCGCCACGACGGCCATCCGGGCCTCCCGCTCCACCGGGTCGGTGTGCGCGGACTGGCCGGTGACCTGGCCCTCCCACTTGCGGTAGAGCAGCCCGGTCTCCGCCGTGAACCAGCCCCGGCTCACCGCGTTCAGCGCGAGCAGCAGCCCGGTGTCCTCGGAGGCGGGCAGCGCCATCCAGCCGCCGAGGGCCAGCAGCAGCTCGCGGCGGACGAAGAGGGAGGCCGGGTGGACCGGGGCGCGGAAGTCGTTCGCCGTCCAGTGGTCGAGCACGGCTCCGCGCTCGATCGGGCCCTCCTCCGGGTCGCCCGGGAAACCGGCCGTGGAGCCGTCGGGCAGCAGGTCCAGGACCCGTGAGGTGGCCCAGCCGACGGCCGGCTCGCCCTCCAGCACGGCCAGGTCACGGGCGAGCGCGCCCGGCGGCAGCCGGTCGTCGGCGTCGAGGACCCTGACGTACGGCCCCTCGGCCCGGGCCAGCGCGATGGTGCGTGCGACACCGGGACCACCGGCCCGGCCCTGCCGGAACGACACCCGGGCGTCGTCGGGGACGTACGGGCGCACCTCGTCGCCGTACCCGTCCTCCTGCACCAGCCACCGCCACTCCCACCCGTCCGGCAGCCGCTGCTCGCACAGCGACGCGTAGGCCTCCGGCAGGAAGCGGCCCGACGGGGCGTGGACCGCGGTGACGACGGTGACGACAGCGGCGCGCCGGCTCACGGCAGCGCTCACCACCTTTCCAGATACGTGGTGAAGAGCAGCTCCGTGCGGTCGCCGGGGAGCGTGACGAGGGTGATGTCCACGATGCGGTCGTGGACGTCGTACGAGGTCTTGTGCAGCAGGATCACCGAGGTGCCGGCCGGCAGGTCCAGCTCCCGGGCCTCCTCGGGCGTCGGCGGGCGGGCGGTGAAGCGCTCCTCGACGCGGCCGACCTCGATGCCGACGGTGTACAGCTGGTTCTGGGTGCCGCCCGGCCAGGGCTCGTTGGTCTCGTCCAGGAGCGCCGGGTTCGCCGCGATCAGGTCGCGGACGAGATAGGAGGTCACCAGGTTGAAGGGGCCTGTCTCGGCCGCGTGCCGGGTCCGGTAGGTGCGCTCCAGAAGCACGGTGCCCTCCGGCACCCCGAACGCGTCGGCGAGGTCGCTGGGGGCGGTCAGTTCGCGGTACCGGGCGAAGAAGACCAGGTCGTCGAGGACCAGTCCGGTGTCGTGCTCGGTCGCGCCGGTCGCGGCGCGGGCGGCCTCCGGCATCCGGGCGCGGTTCTTCTCCCACTGGTGCCGGGTGTTGTCACGGACGGCGCGGGTGCGCGGGCGGCGCACGAAGGTGCCGGTGCCGTGCCGCTTGTCGATCAGGCCCTCCGCGCTCAGCAGCCGGAGCGCGTTCTGGACCGTGGGCACACTGCGGCCGTGCTGCCTGGCCAGCTCCGTCTCCGAGGGCAGCCGGGCGCCGGGCTTGAGCGCGCCGTCCCGGATGGCACGGCGGAGATCGTCGGCGATCTCCTCGTAGGCCTTGGGCACGCTTTCAGGCTACGACTCCTCAAGAGGACTTGATGAGTCGGGCGGCCGCCCCCGGCCCCGGACGTGCGAAGACCCGCGGCCGGTTCCCGGTCGCGGGTCTCTGTCGCAGTAGGCGCTGGTACGTACGCAAGTCGCCCTTGCGCCGTTTGCGTCTCAGCAGGCTGTGCGGGTCAGCAGTCGAGCGGTTCCGAGGGGGTTTCGGCCGCGGTCTCCGACTCGGTCGCGTCGAGGGCCCGGTGGCGGCAGCTGGGGGTCTTGCCGTGGGCCTCGGCCCGGATGCGCTGCTTCATCGTGGGGGGCAGGGACCTGGCCTGGGACCAGAGCCAGTGAGTCTGTGCGGGGATCCTGACCCGGTCGGGGACCTGTTCGCTGCCGTGGTCGTCGCCGCTGCTGTTGCGCGGGGTCTCGGTCTGCGGTACCGCGGCGGCGGTGGTGGCGGAGACGAATCCGAGCGCCGTGCACAGCGCGAGGAAGGCGGTGACGATGGCGGTCCACAGCTTCATGACCTTGGTGTTCCGGGCCATGGCCCCTCACTTTCGGGTTGGGCGATTTGCGTACTTTCCTCATGATGTGTATGGGGAGCGCGAAGTGGGGGACGTCAACCCGTGGCGCGTCGATGTTCAGATGAACACCACCCGGTTGGACGCATAGAGGTAGGAAAACTCCCAAAAGGAGACGAGAGGTATCAAAGTAACCGTCCGTGGGGGTGTGATCACCCTCCGATCGGAACGGTCCCGGCCGCGCGCAACACCGTGCCGGGGGCCGGAGTTGGGGCCGGATGCGGGCCGGAAGCCAGGTCACCGATCGGTATCGGTCGGTGTGTATAGTCGGGCGCCAGAGGTCCCCTACGTCAAGGAAGAGACGAGGTCGCGCGGTGAAGAAGCTTCTCCTGGTCGCACTGGCCGCCATCGGCGGGCTCCTCGTGTACCGCCAGATCCAGGCGGATCGCGCCGAGCAGGATCTGTGGACGGAGGCGACTGACTCCGTGCCCACGGGTTCGTGAGTACCGACAACAGACGACACTGAGACCCCGGCCGCCTCGCGGTCGGGGTTTTGCGTTCTCCGGGCCCCGGCGCGACGCGGGTGTTTCGGACGGTCCCACCGATTGCCGGGTGGCGCGCGGGCGCGCGGGGCAGTATGGGGCGGGTCCGGGACTTCGGCGGCGGGCGAGCGACGGCTGGGGGCGCGCGTGATACGGCGGTGGCGTACGACGGCGGGGCGACGGGGCACCGGCAGGGCGGCCCCCCTCGGAGTCCGCCGTGGGGCCGCCCTCGGAGTCCCCTTCGCAGCCGCCCTCGCACTGGCGGCCCTGCTGCCGGCCACCCTGGTCTCCCTGGCCTCACCGGCCCGGGCGGACGACGGCAGCCGATACGCCTTCGCCCCGGACGCCCGCACGGTCACCGGGGCGAAGAACACCGCGGACGCCGTACCGCTGGAGCCCGGCGAGACCTATCGCAGCTCCCTCCCCGACAAGGGGAAGCTCTACTTCCGCCTCGAACTCGCCGCCGCCACCGACGCGTACGTCCCCGTCACCGCCGTCCCGCCGCCCGACGCCACCGTCTCCGCGAGCGACGGCATCACGGTCTCCGTCGAGGACGCCAACGGGATCTCCTGCCACTACGACAGCGCCCGCTTCGGCGCCGGACTGAGCCCCCGCCCGATCACGGCGCTCGGACGCCGGGAGGCGGGCGGCACACTCTGCAAGGACGCGGGCACCTACTACCTGGTCGTCGAACGCGCCGTGTCCGGCTCCCGGACCACGACCCCGGGCAGCTGGGACCTGGAGATCGCCCCCGCCACCGAACCCGCCCTGGCCGGCACGGGCGCCACCACCGCCCCCGAGACCTGGAACTCCGCATCGCCCGAGCCGCTCACCGAAGACCCCCACCGCGCCACCGGCGGGGCCGGCTTCAGCACGGCCCGCACCCTCGACCAGGGCGTCTGGCAGACCGACATCACCCCCGGCCAGACCCTCTACTACGCGATCCCCGTCGCCTGGGGCCGGCAACTCCACGCCACCGTCGACCTGGGCAGCACCGGCGGAGACGCCCACGGCTATGTCAACGTCGCGCTCAACCTCTCCCTCTACAACCCGGTCCGCGGCTACGTCGACGACGTCTCCCTCGGCTACGACGGCACCCAGAAGTCCTCCTCCCTCGACCCCCTGCCACCCGTGGCGTACGCCAACCGGTACGCCGTCTCCGGCGAGCAGAACGCCGTCCGCTTCGCCGGCGCCTACTACCTCGTCGTCCATCTCACCGGGCAGACGGCGGACACGTTCGGGCCGGGACCGTACGGCGTGACCCTCCGGGTCCGGCTCGACGGCACCCCGAACTCCGGCCCCGAATACGCCGGTTCGTCCGTCCCGAAGGGCCTCTTCGACGCGTCGTCGGACCAGGGGAGCCTCGGGACAACGACCGGCGACGACCACACCGCGATGCGGGCGCTCGCCGTGGCCGGGATCGGCACGGGCACCGCCCTGCTGCTGGTCCTCGGCGTCTGGACCCTGACCGCCCGCCGCGCTCAGATCCGCGTCAACGCCCAGAAACCCACGGCGTAACAGGCCAGCGCCAGCAGCAGGATGGGCACGGCCGCCTTCGCGGGGGGACCGGGACGACGGACCCGGCGCCGACGCCGTCCATGGGGACGGACCGCCACCGGCGCGGCCTGCCCGGCCTCCGGGGTCTGCGGGTCCCGGGCGGTGTAGGTGGCGGTGGTGGTGTCGGCATCCGGCTGGACCGGGGGAAGCGGCTGCGCGGGAGGCCAGGGGGTGTGGAACTGTGGTGCGGGGGCGGCCGGTTGTGGCTGTGGCTGTGGCTGTGGCTGTGGCTGGGCGTACGGCGGATACGTCGGTGTCGGCCGGGGCGATTCCGCGGCCGAGGTGGGGGGCGTCGGCGTCTGGGGTGGAGGGAGCCGGAAGCTGCCGGTGTCGGACATGCCGGCGGGGGACGGGGGAGCGTCCGGGGGCCCGGTCGGGGCGACCGCATCAGCGGACGACCGCTCTCCGACCGTCGAACCCGGACCCGGACCGGAATCCGAACCCGACCCCGTGCCTGACCCTCTGCCTCTGTCCGCGCCCGCTTCCGAACCCGCCGACGTGCCGGTGCCCGTGTCGATCCCGGACGCCCTCCGCAGCGGACCCTCCAGGGCGAATCCCGAGGGCAGCGGGCCCAGTTGGTCGAAGATCTCGATCGACTCGTCGTCGGCGTCGGACTCCGGCAGGAGTTCCCTCGCCTGGGCGAGGGCCTTGCGGGCACCCGTGGCCGTACGGAAGCGGGAATGGGGATCGGGCTGGAGGAGGCCGGCGACAACCTCCCAGAGCGGGTCGGGGATGCCCTTGGGGGCCCCTGGGGTGCCGTGTTCGGCGAAGTACTGGACGAGCGCCTTGGCGTCCGGCTTGGCCCCCTCCAGGAGATACAGGGCGACCAGGCCCACGGCGAACAAGTCGGCCGTGAAGTCGGGCTCCGCGCCCAGCAGTTGTTCGGGGGCGATGTAACCCGGCGTGCCGACCACGAGGTTGGTCTCGGTCAGCCGGGCCTCGCCGAGCCGCATGGCGATGCCGAAGTCGGAAAGCCGCAGGCGCGGACGGGCGGTACCGGTGGCCTCCAGCAGGATGTTCGCGGGCTTGATGTCCCGGTGGACCACGCCCTCGGCATGCACCGCCGCGAGGCCGGAGAGAAGCTGGTCGAGCAGGGTGCAGACGAACGCCGGGGGCAGGGGGCCGTAGTCCCCGACGAGATGGACCAGCGAACCGCCGGCGACCAGGTCCATGGTGAACAGGACCTGGTCGTCGTCGGCGGCCCAGCTGGCCGGAGCCAGGACATGGGGGTGGTCGATACGCAGCGCCTGCTCCCGCACGAAACGCAGGAGCGCGTGGGCGTCACTCTGCTGGAGCACCTTGGCCGCCACATAGCGTTTCCGCCGGTGGTCCCAGGCACGCCAGACGGCGCCCACCCCGCCATGACCGATCGGGTCGGCCAGTTCGTACCGGCCCGCGAAGACCTCACCCATGACTGCCCGTACCCCTCCCCCTCGAGTCCCCCTGCCACCCCCTTGCCTGTTACCCCCCTTGCTTCCCCCGGATGAGCGATACGACCCCTCTCGCGTGCCCCCGTTGCCAGGGCCTTGCCCTGCCCGGTCCACCGGACCCCCTCCGGTGTGCCGGGCCGTGGCTCAGCTCTGGTGGGACTGGTAGTGCGTGACCGCGTCCGAGGTACGGCCGGCGCCGTACACCCGGAGGAACTCCGCCAGCTCCGGATGGGTCGGGGCGAGGGTGTCGGCCGCGTCGATGATGTCGCCCGCGGCGGCCACCGAGCGCAGCAGCGACTGGATCTCGCGGACCACCCGCTTGACCGTCGGCGCTCCCGAACCGCTCGTCGTCTGTGTGGTGTTGCTGAGCACCGAGCCCCCCTGGGACTTCTTGATCTCGTCCATCCGCTCGGTCGCCTCGGCCGCGCTCACGCTGCCGTCCGCGACCTGCGCCGACAGGTCCTGGAGCAGCTGCACCCGCTGGACCACGGCCGGGTTGCCGATCTTCGCCCGCTGGCCGCTCATCAGCTGCGACAGCATGGGCGCGGACAGTCCGAGGACCGCCGCCAGACGAGCCTGGTTGAGCCCCAGGTCGTCGATGAGCTTACGGAAGAGCGCCCCCAACGGCTCTCCGTACCAGTTCCGCTGCAGCTCCCGCGCTCTGGCGGTGGCTTCCTGCTGTGCGGCGTCCATTGCGTCTCCCCATCGCTTCCCCAAAAAATCCACGGTTCGCTACAGCGAACCTCGTCGAGCATCTTACGGAGCGTGGTCATCCGGGGGGACCCCCAATCTTTTTGCGAGGTACGGGGGGTGACCCGGTACTCTGTTGAGCGCCGGGGCCTTAGCTCAGTTGGTAGAGCGCCGTCTTTGCATGGCGGATGTCAGGGGTTCGACTCCCCTAGGCTCCACAACAAAACCCCCTGACCTGCGTAAACGCGGTCAGGGGGTTTTCTCTTGGTACCGGTGGTTTCACGTGGAACAGGGGCGCGTTCCACGTGAAACGTGGAACGCGCCGGTCAGCGCTCCTTGCCGTCCCGGTTCGCCCGCTCCTCGGCCTCCTTGGCCTGGACCTCGGGATCGAGCGGGGAACTGCCGTCCACCGAGCCGAGACGGCCCGCGTCGGGCACCTCCGTGGCGGCGGGCGGCTCGACCAGCCAGTCGGGGTTGGCCTGCTTGTCCCACCACTTCCAGGCGGCGAAGCCCGCACCGGCCAGCAGACCGAACACGGCGAACGCCTTGAACGCACGGCCGCACGCCGACCGCCGCTGGTTCCGGCGGGCCAGCTTCTCGATGTCCTCCGCCGAGACATTGCCGCGCAGCGCGGCCAACGCGGCGGCGCCCCGGGCCGAGGCCTCCTCACGGACCGGCCCGGCCGCCGCCACGGCCTGCTCGATCCTCGGACGCGAGTAGTCGGCCGCCTGCCGGGCAGCCTTACGGGTCAGATCGGCGGCATCGTGCGCAGCCTGGTCCACCCTCGGCGGCACATGCGTGCGGGCCTGCTCCAGACGCGGCACGAGACGGGCGTCGTACTGGACGCGGGCCTGCTCAGCGGCCTGCGACACCACGGGCGCGAGCCGTACGCGTGCCTCCTGCGCGTAGTACGCGGCACGCTCCATGGCCGTGTCGGCGTAGGGCGCCACCGCTTCCGCGGCGTGCCGCACGCTGTCCTTCGCCGAACTGGTCGCGGCGCGCACGCTCTCTTTGCGGGTCACGGGTTTCCTCCTCCTCGGTGGCGTACGGTATTTCGACTTTCCACCCTTTTAGGGATCATGCCTGCCAACGGGCCGGGCGGCGCGCGAGGACGGGCATACGGGTGCAACCAGAGCTAAGAGGGGCTTGTCGACGACAATGCCACGGATCGGCGCCGCGCGCTCCCGGCCGGACGGGGGGACTCCGCCGGGTTTCGGCAAGCGATTCGTGAGGATGTCCGCCGCCAGGCCGCAGCCGGGCCACGGAGCCGCCGCACCGTGCGAGGATCGTGCCGTCCAAGCCAGCACCGGGTTACACCCGGGCGCACATGAGCACAACGGAAGGCGGACCGTGGCCGAGCAGCTCTACGCCACTCTGAAGACCAGCCTCGGCGACATCGAGGTCCGGCTTTTCCCGAACCACGCCCCGAAGACCGTCAAGAACTTCGTCGAGCTGGCCCTCGGCGAGCGCGAGTGGACCGACCCGGCCACCGGCACCGTCTCCACCAACCCCCTCTACGACGGCACCGTCTTCCACCGCGTGATCAGCGGCTTCATGATCCAGGGCGGCGACCCGCTCGGCACCGGCATCGGCGGCCCCGGCTACAAGTTCGAGGACGAGTTCCACCCCGACCTGCGCTTCGACCGGCCCTACCTGCTCGCCATGGCCAACGCCGGCCCGCGCACCAACGGCTCGCAGTTCTTCATCACGGTCAACCCCGCCCCCCACCTCAACCGCAAGCACACCATCTTCGGCGAGGTCGTCGACGCGGACAGCCAGAAGGTCGTGGACAAGATCGCCTCCGTCGCCGTCAGCGGCCCGAACAAACGGCCCGAGAAGGACGTCGTCCTCGAGACGGTGCTCGTCGAGAAGCGCGAGAACTGACGGCCCCGGACAAACCTCCGAAGGGAACCAAACGCCCCGCCCGTCCGTAAGGATGTGCGGGGCACAATGGTGACCACCACGAGCGAGGGGACCCCATGGAGGACCAGGCGGCAGGCAGCGCGCGCGACGCCCACAGCCTGCCCATGTGCTACCGGCACCCGGACCGCGAGACCGGCGTGCGCTGCACCCGGTGCGAGCGCCCCATCTGCCCCGAGTGCATGGTCAGTGCCTCCGTGGGCTTCCAGTGCCCCGAGTGCGTCCGCGGCACCACCGCCGGCCAGAGCGGCCCGCCCCCCGCCGCCGCCCAGCCCCGCACCCTCGCCGGCGGCACCATCACCGCGGACCCCCGGCTGCTCACCAAGATCCTGATCGGGATCAACATCGCCGTCTTCCTCGTCCAGCTCTCGGTCGGGGACAGCTTCACCAACCGCTTCGACCTGATCGGCCAGGCCTGGTTCCGGCAGTACGGCGATGTCGAGGGCATCGCCCAGGGCCAGTACTACCGGATGCTGACCGCGATGTTCCTGCATGACAGCTCGAACTACATGCACATCGTGTTCAACATGCTCAGCCTGTGGTGGATCGGCGGCCCACTGGAGGCCGCGCTCGGCCGCGCCCGCTACCTCACGCTCTACCTCGTCTCCGGCCTGGCCGGCAGCGCGCTCACCTATCTGCTCGCCGCCCAGAACCAGCCCTCGCTCGGCGCGTCCGGCGCGATCTTCGGCCTCTTCGGCGCGACCGCGGTACTCATCCGCCGACTCAACTACGACATGCGGCCGATCATCGCCCTGCTGGTGATCAACCTCATCTTCACCTTCAGCGGCGGTATCGCCTGGCAGGCCCACATCGGCGGCCTGGTCGCCGGTGTCATCACCGGATACGCGATGGTGCACGCCCCGCGCGAGCGGCGGAACCTCATCCAGTACGGCACCTGCGCGCTGGTCCTGGTCCTGGCCGTCGTGCTCACGGTCGTCCGCACCGCCCAGCTCACCTGAGCCCGATCACGGCGGCTCACCGCACCGATACCGAACCGTTGTCCACAGTTGGTGGCGGATCTTGTGCACAACGTGCGCGCACAACTGCGCCCCCTGTCCCTCACTTGCGTTTCCGCAGGTCGGGCAGGGGGCGAACAGTTACGCGAGAGGTGTTGTGGTAGTCGTACCGGCGTCAACGTCCGATGGGTTATCCACAGATCGTCGTCTTTTCCCCAGGAGGGTGTGGACAGCAGGTCAGGCCTGTGGATAACTCAGCGAACAGCCCTGGGCAGAGCTGTCGGCCGGGGCTACTTCCACTGCGTGGAGACGCCGAAGCCGGCCGCGATGAAGCCGAAGCCCACGACGATGTTCCAGTTGTCGAGGCTGTCGAGCGGCAGTGAACCGTCGGTCACATAGAAGACGACGATCCAGGCCAGCCCGATGAGGAACATGGCCAGCATCACCGGCGCGACCCAGGCTCGGTTGTTCAGCTTGAGGGCGGTCGCCTGCTTCGCCGGGGGCGGCGTGTAGTCGGCCTTCTTGCGGATACGTGACTTCGGCACGAGGGTCTCTCCTGTCGATGCGCTGCGTGGCCGCGCAGGTAACTGGGTCGGGCTCGGGGCAGCGTACAAGGGGACAGTAAGGGCAGACTGAGCGCTCCCCCGGGCGTCCGTTAGCGTAGTGCTTCCGTGGCGCTGAAGGAGATAAGGGTACGTTGAGCAATTCTGCCGACTCCAACGCGACCGGATCAACGGGTTCGGCCCCGGCCCGCAAGGGCGGCTTCCGGCCGGTGCGGATTCTCACCGTGTGCGTCTTCGCCCTCGCCGGTCTTCTCTTCTTCACCAGCTTCAACACGGCCAAGGGCACCGACATCCGCTCGGACGACAACCTGCTGAAGCTGTCCGACCTGATCCAGGAGCGCAGCCGCAAGAACAAGGAGCTGGACGAGTCCAACGCGAGCAACCGTGACCAGAACGAGAAGCTCGCCGAGCGCGACGACGGCTCCACCAAGGCTCAGGACGACAGGCTGACCGGGCTGGAGAAGGACGCCGGCACCCGGAAGCTGACCGGCAAGGCGATCACCGTCACCCTCAACGACGCCCCGCCGAACGCCACCGCCAAGCTGCCCGGCTATCCCGAGCCGCAGCCCGACTACCTGGTCATCCACCAGCAGGACCTGCAGGCCGTGGTGAACGCCCTCTGGCAGAGCGGCGCCCAGGGGATCAAGGTCATGGACCAGCGGCTGATCTCCACCAGTGCCGTGCGCTGTGTGGGCAACACCCTGATTCTCCAGGGCCGCGTCTACTCACCGCCGTACAAGATCCAGGCGATCGGGGACCCCGCGAAGATGCAGCAGGCGCTCGCGGACTCGGAGGCCATCCAGAACTACATGGTGTACGTCAACGTCTACGGCCTCGGCTGGAAAGTCACCGAGGACGGGACGGTGACTCTGCCGGGTTACTCGGGCACAGTGGATCTGCACTACGCGAAGCCCGTGGAGTAAGCAGCTCGTCCTTTGGAGCCGCCGGTGCGCGTGATCGTCAGGACCGTCAGCGAGCTCTGCATCACCGTCGGCACGCTCATAGTCCTGTTTGTCGTGTATGTGCTGTTCTGGACCGGTGTGAAGGCCGACAGTGTGATGCACGACCAGATCGACCAGTTACAGCGCCAGTGGTCGGACAGTGCCGCCGTTCACCCCACGGCCAAGGCCTCCGCGGCCGCTCCCGCCGAGCCGGCCGCGTACCACTACGGCAGGCCTTTCGCGATCATGTACATCCCGCGGTTCGGTTTCACGTGGAACAAGCCGGTCCTGGAGGGCACGGGGACCGATGTGCTGAAGAAGGGCCTCGCCCACTACGCGCGCACCGCGCGGCTGGGCCAGGAGGGCAACTTCGCGGTCGCCGGCCATCGGCGCACGTACGGCGATCCGTTCCTCGACTTCCCGAAGCTGCGGGTGGGGGACGCGATCGTGCTGACGGACGGTACGACCTGGTTCACGTATCGGATCGACAAAGGCCCCTACAAAACAGTTCCGACGGACGTTGAAGTGATCGACCCTGTGCCACGTAAGTCGGGGTATACGCGTCCGGGGCGCTATCTCACGCTGACCACGTGCGATCCGGAATGGGGGCACAGCCATCGGCTGATCGTCTGGGCGCACTTGGACTCCACGCAGCCTGTGGAGGCAGGCAAACCGAAGGCGCTGCGCCGTTAGTCTGGTGCAGTACGGCGGGATTCTGGTGCCGTGGTGGAACGGAAGGGACGGCATGTACGGCTGGATCTGGCGGCATCTGCCGGGGAACGCGTGGGTGAGGGCGTTGATCTCACTCGTGCTGATCCTGGCCGTGATCTACGTCCTCTTCCAGTACGTCTTCCCCTGGGCCGAACCGCTGCTGCCCTTCAACGATGTGACGGTGGACAACCAGTGAGCGCGCGGATTCTCGTCGTCGACAACTACGACAGCTTCGTCTTCAACCTGGTCCAGTACCTGTACCAGCTGGGTGCCGAGTGCGAGGTGCTGCGCAACGACGAGGTGTCGACGGCGCACGCCCAGGACGGCTTCGACGGCGTCCTTCTCTCGCCCGGCCCCGGGACACCGGAGGAGGCCGGCGTGTGTGTGGACATGGTCCGCCACTGCGCGGCCACGGGCGTCCCGGTCTTCGGTGTCTGTCTCGGTATGCAGTCGATGCAGGTGGCGTACGGCGGTGTGGTGGACCGGGCGCCCGAGCTGCTGCACGGCAAGACCTCGCTGGTGGAGCACGAGGGCCGGGGGGTCTTCGCGGGGCTGCCCACCCCCTTCACCGCGACCCGCTACCACTCGCTGGCCGCCGAGCCGGCGACGGTCCCGGCCGAGCTGGAGGTGACCGCCCGCACCCACGACGGGATCATCATGGGGCTGCGCCACCGTGAACTCCCGGTCGAGGGTGTGCAGTTCCACCCCGAGTCGGTGCTGACCGAGCATGGGCACCGGATGCTGGCCAACTGGCTGGTGGAGTGCGGTGACCAGGGGGCCGTGGCGAGGTCGGTGGGGCTCGCCCCGGTGGTGGGCAGGGCCACGGCGTGACCGCGCTGCGCCCGGAGCGCGAGACCGATACCTCGTACGGGGATCAGTCGTACGGGGGCTCTGGCGCGCTCGGGGAGACGGCGTATCTTTCGCCGGTCGGGGAGCCCACGGGGTATCTCCCGCCGATCGACGAGGAGACCGTCGCTCTGCGGATCCCCGATCCGCCGCCCATATCGGCTTCTGCGGGCACAGCAGCCTCTTCTGTCCCCGGAGCCCCAGGTGGCGGCCGCGCGGCCCGCAGAAAGGCCGCCAAGCGCCGCGGTGGCCGTCACGGCGGCGCACCGGAGACGGCACCTCAGGAGAGCCGGGCGTCGGGACGGCCCCTGTCCCGGGTGGAGGCCCGGCGCCGGGAGCGGTTGCGCAAGCCCTCACCGGCCGTCGTGGCGAGCCGGGCGATAGGCGAGGTGTTCATCACCACCGGCGTGCTGATGCTGCTGTTCGTCACCTACCAGCTGTGGTGGACGAACGTGCGCGCCCATGCCCAGGCGGGCAGTGAGGCCAGCAGCCTCCAGAAGGACTGGGCGAGCGGCAAGCGGGCGCCCGGTGTCTTCGCGCCCGGGCAGGGCTTCGCCATCCTGCACATCCCCAAGCTGGACGTGGTGGCGCCGATCGCCGAGGGCGTCAGCAACAAGAAGGTCCTCGACAAGGGCATGGTGGGCCACTACGGCGAGGGCGTGCTGAAGACCGCGATGCCGCAGGACAAGACCGGTAACTTCGGGCTGGCCGCGCACCGCAACACGCACGGCGAACCGTTCCGGTACATCAACAAGCTGACGGCGGGCGACGCGGTCGTGGTGGAGACGCAGGACGAGTACTTCGTGTACAAGGTGACGTCGATGCTTCCGGTGACGGCGCCCAGCAATGTGAGTGTGCTGGACCCGATCCCGAAGGGGTCGGGCTTCACCAAGGCAGGCCGCTACATCACGCTCACCACCTGCACGCCGGAGTTCACCAGCAAGTACCGGTTGATCGTCTGGGGCAAGATGGTCGAGGAACGCCCGCGCAGCAAGGGCAAGCCGGACGCGCTCGTCGAGTAAGGGCAGAGGCAGAGGAACAGTGGCAGCGACCGCCGACGACACCGAAGACCAGACCGACGCGCCGGACGCGGCCCCCGCACCGGGCCGTCGGCCGATCGGCCGGATCGCGACGGCGGTCAGCGTCTTCGGTGAACTCCTGATCACGGCGGGCCTGGTGCTCGGCCTGTTCGTCGTCTACTCCCTGTGGTGGACGAACGTCGTCGCCGACCGCAAGGCCGACCGGGAGGGCGACAAGGTCCGTGACACCTGGGCCCAGCAGGACACCGGCCCCGGCGCGCTGAACACGAAGAACGGCATCGGCTTCCTGCACGTTCCTTCCATGAAAAACGGCGAGGTGCTGGTCGAGAAGGGCACGTCGACGGACGTCCTCAACGACGGCGTCGCCGGCTACTACACGGACCCCGCCAAGGCCACCCTCCCCACCACCGGCAAGACCGGCAACTTCACCCTCGCCGCGCACCGCGACGGCCACGGCGCCAAGTTCCACAACATCGACAAGGTGAAGGTGGGCGACCCGGTCGTCTTCGAGACCCGCGACGACTGGTACGTCTACAAGGTCTACGACATCCTCCCCGAGACCTCGAAGTACAACGTCAAGGTCCTGTCGCAGATCCCGAAGGAGTCCGGCAAGAAGAAGCCGGGCCACTACATCACCCTCACGACCTGCACCCCGGTCTACACGAGCCGCTACCGGTACGTGGTGTGGGGCGAGCTGGTGCGGGTGCAGAAGGTCGACGCGAAGCGGACCCCGCCGAAGGAACTGCGCTGACTGAGCGCCTTGAAGGCGCTCAGTCGCCTATGGCCTACCTCAGTGCTTTGAGAGGCGTTCCGGCGCTCCACGCCTCCGACTGGAGGCGGTTGACGGTGAGGACCCCGGCCAGCTCGGCGATTGCCTGAGCCTCGCTGCTGAAGTCGGACGTGGCGACGAAGAGAGCGATGTCCGCACGATCGACGGCTCGTGCGGCGCCGGCGAACCTCTGCATGGCGGAGCTGCTGACGTAGCGATGGCCGACGTGGTTCTTGCACTGGACGGCCACGCGACGCAGCCGTCACGCCGTAGGAGATCGGCGACGTGGCGTTCGAGAGCCTGCCATGTCATGGCCTTGAGCGCCGAGACGGTGCCTGTCGGACTTTCCATCTCCGGGAAGTTGAGGCGCACGTGGTGCTGGCCCAGTTTGCGTTCCACGTACTCGATGTCCTGCCGGAGCTCGATGAGCTCCCGGCGGTGCTCGCCCGAGGTTTCGATCAGGGCGTTGAACAGTTTTCCACAGGTTGTGTCCGGGCCAGGTACTCCATGTCGAGGAGGTAGACACGTACCTGACGTGCGACTTCGCTGTCACGGAGGAGCATGGCGACGTTGAGGACGGCTCGGCGAGAGAAGAGCGCGAGGGACGGGGTGCGCGACTGAATCTCACTGAGCTCCTTAAAGGAGCTCAGTTCTGAACCTGTCAAGACTTGGTAGCCATTGGCATCCAGTTCTGGGCGGTGGTCGAGTACGAGAGAACGGATGGCTTTGATGCCCACCTGAAAGTAGGTCGCCACCATCGTCGGGTCGAGGACGTCGGTGCGGTCCAGCACGCTGCTGCGCAGGGCCTGGGACTCCAGCAAAGCTGTTTGGTCGATCATGTTCTGCCCCCTTGTTCGTGGTGGCCGTACGGCCGGGGCAGTGATCAGAGTCCCCACCCCACCCGATCAACGAGGGGTGGCGTGCGAGGGCACGATCGATGAGGGAACTCACGTGCGGGATTTGTGGGTCTTGGACGGAGCGGAGCCCCGGTGCCCTCCTGTGGGGAGGGTGCCGGGGCTCCGTTGTTGTGAGGGGGCGTCAGCCGTCGGTACCGCCGAAGAAGTTGGTACCGCCGTTGTTCCCGCCGTTGTTGCCGTTGCCGACGCTCACGGTGGTGAGGGTGATCGTCGTGCTGCCGGGGTCGTTGACGCCGGTGTTGGCCTGCGGGTCCTGGCTGGCGACGATCGCGTTGTCGCTGGAGTCGCCGTTCACCTGGATGTTGGTGAAGCCGGATGCCTGCAGGGTCTGCCTGGCCTGCTTCAGGGTCTGGGTGACCACGCTCGGCACGGCCGTCTGCTGCTTGGCCTTGCCGATCTGGATGTTGACCGTGGAGTCCTTGTCGACCTGCGTGCCCGCCTGCGGGTCGGTCGAGACGACCTTGCCGACCAGGTTGGCGTCGTCGGTGTCCACCTCGGTGCAGTTGCCGGTGAGGTTGTTGGCCGTCATCTGCGCCTTGGCCTCGTCACAGGTCTTGCCGCTGACGTCGGGGACCGTGGACTTCTCCTCGGCCTTGGCGACCTCAAGGGTGATGGTCGAGCCCTTCTCCACCTCGCTGCCGCCGTCGGGGTTCTGGCTCAGGACCGTGCCCGGGGTCTGGTTGACCACCGTCTGCTTGGTCTTGACCTTGAAGCCCTTGTTCTCCAGCTGCGTGGTGGCCTCGTCGACGTCCTTGCCCACGACGTTGTCGACGGTGACCTTCGGCGCACCCGTCGAGACGACGAGATTGACGGTGGAGCCCTTCTTGATCTCGGTGTTGTAGGCCGGGTCCTGGGTGCAGATGTTGCCCTTGGGCTGGTCGTCGCAGGTCTTCTGCGTGAACGCCAGTTTGAGGTCGCTGTTGATCGCCATCTGTTTGGCGGTCTTCTGGGTCTGTCCGATGAAGTTCGGCGTCTGGACCGTGTCGTTCCCGGCGCCGCCGCCGCCGAAGGCCCACTTGCCGATCAGGATGGCGCCCACCAGGACCAGGATGCCCGCGACGATCAGGAGGATCGTGGAGGTGTTGTTCTTCTTCTGCTGGCGGCGGCGGTCCGGGCGGTCGTCGTAGCCGTAGCCGCCGTCGTCCGGGTTCATGGGCGGCAGCATGGTGGTCGCGCCGGCGTCGGCGCGCAGTGCGGTGGTCGCCTGGTCGTCCGGGTAGCCGTAGCCCACCGAGCCCATCGCGGCGGTGGCCGCGACGGGCTGGCCGTCGAGGCAGGCCTCGATGTCGGCGCGCATCTCGTCCGCCGACTGGTAGCGGTAGTTCGGGTCCTTGACCAGGGCCCGCAGGACGATCGCGTCCATTTCCGGGGTGATCTCGGGGTCGAACACCGACGGGGGCTGCGGTTCCTCGCGGACGTGCTGGTAGGCGACGGCCACCGGGGAGTCGCCCACGAAGGGCGGCCGTACCGTCAGCAGCTCGTAGAGGAGGCAACCGGTCGAGTAGAGGTCCGAGCGGGCGTCGACCTGCTCGCCCTTCGCCTGCTCGGGGGACAGGTACTGGGCGGTGCCGATCACGGCCGCCGTCTGGGTCATCGTCATGCCGGAGTCGCCCATGGCGCGGGCGATGCCGAAGTCCATCACCTTGACCTGGCCGTTGCGCGTCAGCATGACGTTCGCCGGCTTGATGTCACGGTGGACGATGCCGCTGCGGTGCGCGTACTCCAGGCCCTGGAGGATGCCGATGGTCATTTCCATCGCGCGCTCGGGCAGGAGCTTGCGTCCGGAGTGGAGCAGTTCGCGCAGGGTCGAGCCCTCCACGTACTCCATGACGATGTACGGGATCGAGACCCCGTCGATGTAGTCCTCGCCCGTGTCGTAGACCGCGACGATCGCGGGGTGGTTGAGCGAGGCGGCGGACTGAGCCTCCCGGCGGAACCGGGCCTGGAAGGACGGATCACGCGCGAGGTCCACGCGGAGCGTCTTCACGGCCACCGCACGACCGAGCCGCGTGTCATGCGCGAAGTAGACCTCCGCCATGCCACCACGGCCGAGCACGTGGCCCAGCTCGTACCGGCCGCCGAGGCGACGCGGCTCTTCCATAGCTACCTACCAGCCCTCTCCGTCGGTCCCGGCCGCCACGAGTGTGTGGCCGGAGGCTGCCGTCCGGGCCTACCGTACCCGGCTGTGTTTGTGTGACCTGGCCAAGCCCGTAACCCGATACAGGACCGGTATCGCAACGTGCACCGATGTGAAGGGAACGTGATCGGGCTCACTTCTTGGAGTCGATGACCGCCTCCATCACGCTCTTCGCGATCGGGGCCGCGAGGCCGCCGCCGGAGATGTCGTCACGGTTGGCCTGATCGTCCTCGATCACCACGGCGACGGCGACGGGCTTGCTGCCGTCGGGGAGCTTGGCGTACGAGATGAACCAGGCGTACGGGTTCTCGCTGTTCTCGACACCGTGCTGGGCGGTGCCGGTCTTGCCGCCGACGGTGACGCCGTTGATCTGCGCGTTCGTACCCGTGCCCTGCTTGACGACCGTCTCCATCATCGACTGGAGGATCTGGGCGTTGTCGGAGGAGAGCGGCTGGCTCAGCTCCTCGGGCTCGGTCTGCGAGATGGTGTCGACGCTCGACGACTGGAGCTTGTCGATCATGTACGGCTTCATCAGCTTGCCGTCGTTGGCGACCGCGGAGGCGACCATGGCCATCTGCAGCGGGGTCGCCGCGGTGTTGTACTGGCCGATCGAGGACAGCGCGGTCTGCGACTGGTTCATGTTGTCGGAGAAGACCGAGGCGCTGGAGCGGACCGGGGTGAACTGCTCCTCGTCGAAGCCGAACTTCTTGGCCTCGGCGAGCATCTTGTCGTTGCCGAGGTCGGCGCCGATCTTGCCGAAGACGGTGTTGCAGGAGTACCGCAGCGCGATCCGCATGGTCGCGTTCTTGCAGGGGATGCTGCCCTCGTTCTTCAGCTCGGTGGTGGTGCCCGGCATGACGTAGGGCAGCGGCGACTTGGTGGCCTCGTCCGCGGAGGTGTACAGCCCGTTCTGCAGCGCGGCCGCGGCGGTGACCACCTTGAAGGTGGAGCCCGGCGGGTAGGTCTCGCGCAGCGCCCGGTTCAGCATCGGGTCGTTCGGGTCGTACTTCTTCTGCAGCTTCTTCCAGGCCGCGGCGTCGGTGTTCGAGTTGCCCGCGAAGACCGAGGGGTCGTACGACGGGTAGGAGGCGAGGGCCAGGATCTTGCCGGTGGAGGGGTCCAGGGCGACGACGGCGCCCTTGCCGCCCTGCTTCTTGAGCCCGTTGTAGGCGGCGCTCTGGGCGGCCGCGTTCAGGGTGGTGACGACGTTGCCGCCCTGCTTCTGCTTGCCCGTGATCATGTCGAGGGTGTTGCGGAAGAAGAGCCGGTCGTCGTCGCCGGTGAGGATGCCGTCCTCCAGGGACTCCAGCTGGTTGGAGCCGAAGGCCTGGGAGGCGTAGCCGGTGACCGGGGCCCACATGGGGCCGTTCTTGTACGTGCGCTTGTACTTCAGGTCGTTGAGGCCGGAGGAGCCGGACGCCGTGGACCCGGTGATCGGGTTGCCGTCGACGATGATGTCGCCGCGGGGGGTGGAGTAGCGGGCGATGGTGACGCGGCGGTTCTTCGGGTCCGTCTTGAGGGTGTCGGCCTTGACGTACTGGAGCCAGTTGTCCCGCAGCAGCAGGGTGAGGACCAGCAGTCCGCAGAAGAGCGCGATCCGGCGCAGGGGCTTGTTCATGACGGGCGGACCACCTGGGTCATCTCGGCGTCGGGGTTGCCGGCGGGGGCGGGCGCCGGGCGGCGTGCGGTGTCGCTGATTCTGATGAGGATGCCGATCAGCGCCCAGTTGGCCAGTACGGAGGAACCGCCGTACGCCACGAACGGCATGGTCATGCCGGTCAGCGGGATGAGCCCCATGACACCGCCGGCGACGACGAAGACCTGCAGGGCGAAGGCCCCGGACAGGCCGATGGCGAGCAGCTTGCCGAAGGGGTCGCGGGCGGCGAGGGCGGTACGGACACCGCGCTCCACGATCAGGCCGTAGATCAGCAGGATCGCCATGATGCCGGCCAGGCCCATCTCCTCGCCGAAGGTGGCGAGGATGAAGTCGGAGTTGGCGGCGAACCGGATGAGGTCGGAGTGGCCCTGGCCGAGGCCTGCGCCGAGGGTGCCGCCGGAGCCGAAGGCCCACAGCGCCTGCATCGACTGCTCGGAGTGGCCGGCCACGCCCTGCTGGCTGAGCGTGTACTCCTTCATCGGGTCGAGCCAGGCCTGGACACGCTGCTGGACGTGCGGTTCGAAGCTGGCCACACCGACGGCGCCGGCCGCGGACATCAGCAGACCGAAGACGATCCAGCTGGTCCGCTCGGTGGCGACGTACAGCATGATGACGAACATTCCGAAGAACAGCAGCGAGGTACCGAGGTCGGTCTCGAAGACCAGGATGAGGATCGACATCAGCCAGACGACCAGGATGGGTCCGAGGTCGCGGCCGCGCGGCAGGTACAGGCCGATGAAGCGGCGGCTGGCCAGGGCCAGCGCGTCGCGCTTCACCATGAGGTAGCCGGCGAAGAAGACCGCCAGGGCGATCTTCGCGAACTCGCCGGGCTGCAGGGAGCCGAGCCCCGGGACCCGGATCCAGATCTTGGCGCCGTAGATGTTGGCGCCGAGGCCGGGCACCAGCGGCAGGACGAGCAGGACCAGCGCGCCGAACATCGAGATGTAGGTGTAGCGCTGCAGGACGCGGTGGTCCTTGAGGAAGATCAGTACGACGACGAACAGCGCGATGCCCAGCGCGGTGTAGAGCAGCTGGCGGGGGGCGGCCTGGAAGTAGGTGGGCAGCGACTGCAGCAGCTTCGACTGGTCGAGCCGCCAGATGACCACCAGGCCGAGTCCGTTGAGCAGCGTGGCCAGGGGCAGCAGCAGGGGATCGGCGTACGCGGCGAACTTCCGGACGGCGAGGTGGGCGACGCCGGCCATCAGGCCGAGGCCCAGGCCGTAGCTGAGCAGGCCCGCGGGGATCTTGTCGTCGATGGCCAGGCCCACGTTGGCGTAGGCGAACACCGGGATGACGACGGCGAACACCAGGAGTGCCAGCTCGGTGTTGCGGCGGCTGGGCGCGCCGATGGCACCGATCGTGGACGTGTGGTGTGTCGAACTGTTGGTAGTACTGCTCATGGTGTGACAGGGCCTCTCACGGCTTGCCTACTGCTTACCGCACAGCGAGACGACCTTCTGCTCATCCTCCGAGAGGGTGGGGCCGGGGCTGGGGGTCGCTGAGGGGGACGGGGACGGTGACGCCGTGGAGGACGCCGAGTTCGAAGGGCTTGGCGAGGCCTTGGACGTGAGAGAGGTCTTGGTGGTTCCCGTGGTGCCGCCGGCCTCGCCCTGGCCGGTCTTGGAGTTGGTCTTGGACTCGGCGGCGGTGCGCTCCGACTCCTTCTTGCAGGCGGACGCCTGCACGGCCAGTTCCTGGACCTTCGACTGGGCGTCGGTGAGACCGCCCTCGGCGATGGTGGCCTTGACCTGCTTCTGCTGGTACGGCGGCAGGTACTTGAGTTCGATCTCGGGGTGGTCCTTCTCCACCTTCGACAGCGACACCCAGGCCAGGTCCTGACTGATGCCCTGGTACAGCGCGATGTGCTCGCCGTTGGCGCCGACGTAGTACTGCGTCTGCGTCCAGCGCCAGCCGCCGTACAGGCCCCCGCCGATGACGGCGAGGGCGAGCACGCTGAAGAAGGATCTCTTCAGCCACTTCCGGCCCGTGCGGGGCTTCACGAAGTCGTCGTCGGTGTAGTCGCCGAAGCTGCCCGCCGGGACGTACCCGGTGGTGTCGCCGGAGCCGGGCGGGCCGAACCCGCCGCCTCCGCCGTGTCCGTGCCCCTGGCGGCCGAGGTTGGCGGCCCGGCCGGCCGGGGTCTGCATGAAGCCGTTGTCGTGCAGGTGCTGCTGGTTCTCCGCGACGGCGCCGACCACGACCGGGGTGTCGGACAGCTGTCCCGCGAGGGTGTCGCCGGTGTCCAGGTCGAGGACGTCCGCGATGATGACCGTGATGTTGTCGGGGCCGCCGCCGCGCAGTGCGAGCTGGATCAGCTCCTGCACGGTCTCCTGGGGGCCCTGGTAGCTGGCGAGGGTCTCCTCCAGGGTCTGGTGGGAGACCACCCCGGAGAGGCCGTCGGAGCAGATCAGGTACCGGTCGCCGGCGCGGACCTCGCGGATGGAGAGATCGGGTTCGACGTGGTCGCCGCTGCCCAGCGCGCGCATCAGCAGGGAGCGCTGCGGGTGGGTGGTGGCTTCCTCTTCGGTGATGCGGCCCTCGTCGACGAGCCGCTGCACCCAGGTGTGGTCCTGGGTGATCTGGGTGAGCACGCCGTCACGGAGGAGGTACGCGCGGGAGTCGCCGACGTGCACGAGGCCGAGCCGCTGCCCGGTCCACAGCAGGGCGGTCAGGGTGGTCCCCATGCCCTCCAGCTGCGGGTCCTCCTCGACCATGGCGCGCAGCTGGTCGTTGGCACGCTGCACGGCGTGGCCGAGGGAGGTGAGGATGTCGGAGCCCGGCACGTCGTCGTCGAGCGTGACCAGGGTGGAGATCACCTCGGAGGAGGCGACCTCACCGGCGGCCTGGCCGCCCATGCCGTCGGCGATGGCGAGCAGGCGGGGACCGGCGTAACCGGAGTCCTCGTTGCCCTCCCGGATCATGCCTTTGTGCGATCCGGCGGCGAAGCGCAGTGACAGACTCATGCGCACCTCGCCCGTCGGCTCCGGGTACATCCGCACGGTGCCCACCCTCCGGTCGGGAGCGCGCGAAGGACCGGCGTCCGGTCCGCCGCCGCGTGCTCGCTCCGCTCGCGCCTACTCATGATGTAGCACTACTTCCGCAGCTCGATGACGGTTTTGCCGATGCGGATCGGTGCGCCCAGCGGGATCGGTGTGGGAGTCGTCAGCCGGGACCGGTCCAGGTACGTGCCGTTCGTCGACCCGAGGTCCTCGACGATCCACTGGCCGTCGCGGTCCGGGTAGATCCTGGCATGGCGGCTGGAGGCGTAGTCGTCGTCCAGCACGATCGTGGAGTCGTGGGCGCGGCCCAGGGTGATGGTCTGGCCCTGGAGCGCGACGGTCGTCCCCGTCAGGGTTCCCTCGCTCACCACCAGCTTGCTGGGGGCGTTGCGCCGCCGGCCGCCGCCGGCGGGCTGCTGGCCGCGCTGCTGCGGGGGTGCGGCCTGCTGCCGGGCGGCCGGCTGCTGCCGGCGCCCTTCTTCCCTACGCGATCCGCGCTGGGTGACGCGCGTACCGAACAGGTCGCTGCGGATGACCTGCACGGCCACGATCACGAACAGCCACAGTACGGCCAGGAAACCCAGCCGCATGACCGTGAGGGTCAGCTCTGACATTGCCCCCGCTTCACCCTTCGGCTTGCCGGTAAATGATGGTGCTGCTGCCCACGACGATCCGCGAGCCGTCGCGGAGCGTAGCGCGGGTGGTGTGCTGCCCGTCCACCACGATGCCGTTGGTGGACCCGAGATCCTGGATCGTCGAGGGCGTTCCGGTCCGGATCTCGCAGTGCCGGCGGGAGACGCCGGGGTCGTCGATCCGCACGTCGGCCTCGGTGCTGCGGCCCAGCACGAGCGTCGCGCGGGAGATCTGATGGCGGGCGCCGTTGATCTCGATCCAGTAGCGGGTACGGGAGCCGGGCGCCGAGGCGCCGACCGGCCCGGAGGGACCGGCGGGCCGCTGGCCGGCGGGCTGCGGGTAGCCGTAGCCGCCGGGGCGCTGCGGGGCGCCGGGCGGCGGTGCGCTCGGCATCGGCGGGGCCGCGGCGCCGCCGGCCTGCGGGTAGCCGTAGCCGCCCGGCCGCTGCGGGGCGCCGCCCGCGGGGGCGCGCTCCGGGGCCTGCTGGTTGCTGGAGGAGGCGAGTGTGCGGCTGCGCACCCGGTACAGGCCGGTGTCGAGGTCGTCGGCCTTCTCCAGGTTGACCTTGATCGGGCCCATGAAGGTGTAGCGCTGCTGCTTGGCGTAGTCGCGGACCATCCCGGCGAGCTCGTCGCCGAGCTGCCCGGAGTAGGGGCTGAGGCGCTCGAAGTCGGGGGCGCTCAGCTCCACGATGAAGTCATTGGGTACGACGGTCCGGTCCCGGTTCCAGATGGTCGCGTTGTTGTCGCACTCGCGCTGCAGCGCTCCGGCGATCTCCACGGGCTGGACCTCGGACTTGAACACCTTGGCGAAGGTGCCGTTGACCAGACCTTCGAGACGCTGCTCGAACTTCTTCAGGACTCCCACAGGGCACCTCCTCTGTCGCCTTGCCCGTACTGCGGCTGCTTCCGTTACCGCTCACTGATCGTATCTACGCGTCCGGCAATCAGCCGGTTCCCCGAGCGGCCCTCCTTCGAACTCCTCGGCGGGCTCCTCTTGCCATGGATCGTAGAGGTGGGGCACGACCAGTGTCCCGCACCTGACTGTGGACCCGATCCGTCTCCTGGAGAGATGGGCTGGACCGGTACGAGGTTGATACGTGAACGCCGACTGCTCGGTACGCGGGCGTCAGGTGAGCGCTGCCCAGCCATAAGTGATGTGAACCCACCCTGCCCCACGTGCTAGTGTTCTCGATGTCGGAAGGGGCCAGCCCGAAGGAAACAACGGGCCGGGAGCCGGAAGACACACCCAATGCGCGGGTGGCGGAATAGGCAGACGCGCTGGATTCAGGTTCCAGTGCCCGCAAGGGCGTGGGGGTTCAACTCCCCCCTCGCGCACCACGAAGAACCGACGGAACGGGTCTTCACCAGTGACGAAAGTCACCGGTGGGGGCCCGTTCCTCGTTGTCGGGTCGGACGTGGCCCGGACAGGGACATGGCAGGGCCCCGGCGGTGAGGTATCTCACGGCCGAGGCCCTGCTTTTTGTGCTGCTGGTTGTTCTCCGGGTGGAGCTTGGGTGGCCCTGCGTCGGGTCGGGCGGCTGGCACCAGGTGGTCCGGCGGCGGGGGCGTTCGCCGCCGAGTGCCAGCGTCTCGAGCCACTTCTTGATCTTGCGGCGGTTCGCGTGGGCCAGCTGGAAGGTTCTTGGCGTAGCCGTTGTAGCCCTCGACGCTGTTGCGGAGTCGGAAGTAGACCTTCTGCCATTCCGGGCCGCCGTACTCCAGGGGCTGCCACTGCTTGGCACCGGCTTCTGGGCTGACGGTGATGGCGTTCTGACGGCAGATCTTGACCGGGCCCGCTGGACTGGGCTCCGGGTCCACGAGGGGGAGGTGGATGCCGCGGCCCATGGTGTGGGGCTTGACGGCGCACTGGGCCTTGCCCGCTTCGGCGGGGCACATCATTCGCTGATAGCCGTCGGCGGTGACCCGTTCCAGGACGATCTTGCCGCCGGTCTCCTGGGTGCAGAGGTGGAGGCCGACCAGGAGGCTTCTGAGATGCAGGGTGCGATGTCGGCCGCGAGGGAGGTGGACGAACTCCTCCGGCAGGGGAACGAGCCGGCTGTCGTCGGCTTCTCCGATCGCCTCCTCGACGGCGGTGTCCTCGATGAATCCACGCTCGGCTCGCATCCCCAGAAGACGTTCGTGACGATCGGTCGGCGAGCTGCGTGGTGCTGTCATCCGCTGCCTCGCAGCAAGCGGGCGGCCTCTTCGGCGGGGACGGCGCTCAGGAACGGCAGGATGCGGGAGAGGCCGTGGAGGGTGTCGACGCCGGCCGCCGCCCTTCTTCCTGGCCGGATCTCCACCGGCGGCGCACGTGCCCTGCGCCGGTCTGCCGGATATCCGCACGTCGGTCGTGACACGGCTCCTGCTTTCGGATCCCTGGGTACAGCGCTGTGCTGACTCCGGGGTTCCGCCCGCACGCCCGGAGCCAATCGGCCAATTCCGTTGCCAATGAGCGAGACCGACTGCGCCGGACGGGAAATCCGCTTCGTTTTGGTGCGTTGTGATCCGGCCCGCTCAGGTTGGGGAGGCGCGCTGCCGCGCCCGTGGGACCACGGGCGACAGTTGGCCCGACGGAGTGATACCGCAGTACCAATCCTCCGAGCAGACCCCCACTGCCGCGGCCGGATGCCAGTCATGCAGTTCGTAACGCCGGTCGGTGTGCACCCGTGCCTGCGATCACCAGCCGAGCAGCGCCTGTGCCTCTCGTGAACGGTCTTCCACTTGGCGAGACGTGCAAGCAAGGACCTGATCGGCTGACCTTCGCGCTTGCGCTGGGAAACCAATCGGTTTACTCTTCTTGAAACTGATCGGTTTCCCGTTTTCTGGAGGTAGTCATGACCGCTCTGAAGGGCGCCAGCGTCTTCGTCACCGGCGGCAGTCGCGGCATCGGGAAGGCCCTGGTGGAGGAGCTGTACGCGCGCGGCGCGGGCAAGGTCTATGCCACGGCCCGGGACCCGCGCACCGTGACGCACCCCGACGCGGTGCCGGTGGCGCTGGAGGTCACCGACCCGGCCTCGGTGGCGGCGGCCGCCGCGCAGGCACAGGACGTCACGGTGCTGATCAACAACGCCGGCGCCTCGGTGGGCGCGTCCTTCCTCGACTCCCCGGTCGACGACGTACGCCGGGAGTTCGAGACCAACTTCTACGGCCCGCTCCTTCTCGCCCGGGCCTTCGTGCCGGTCATCGAGCGCAACGGCGGTGGCCACCTCCTCAACGTGCACTCCGTGCTGTCGTGGATCGCGCTCGGCGGCTCCTACAGCGCCTCCAAGGCCGCCCTGTGGTCGCAGACCAACTCCCTGCGCCTGGAGCTGCAGCCGCGCGGCATCGCGGTCACCGGACTGCATGTCGGCTACGTCGACACCGACCTGACGACGGGCGTCGACGCCCCCAAGTCCGACCCCCGTGACGTGGCCGCACTCGCCCTCGACGGCATAGAGGCCGGCGCCCACGAGGTCCTCGCCGACGACATCTCGCGGCAGGTCAAGGCGGGCCTGGCCGGTGACCTGGCCGGGCTGTACCCCCAGCTCGCCAAGTAGACCTGGCATCCGGCGAGAGACCCCACCGCCAACCGGCGCTGCGCAGGCCGAAAGGGCGCACCCAACGGCCGGGAGAGGATATTGGCAATGAGCGCGAATTCGCAGAAGAAGAAGTTTTACGCCCTGAACATGTTTGACGTGGTCGACTTGGAGAAATACCTTGCGTATTTCAGCCGATTGCCCGAAGCGGCTCCGCAATATGGCGGTCGCATGGTGGCGTTCGGTCGTTTCCGAGACAACGTAGCCGGTGACCTTGCGCCACGACAGGTTCTGTTTCTCGTCGAGTGGGAGTCCGAAGAGGCGTTCAACAGCTTCCGGGACGATCCGGACTTGGCCGACCTGCATCCGTTGCGGGAGAGCGGGACGGCGTCCTATATCTGGCAGACTTTCGATGGTTCCGATATGAGTGACCCCGCCGACGTTTCGCTCGACGATGTGCTGGCGGTTCTCAAGCCCTAGCCTCGATCTTTCGTGAGGGTCCACCGACTCCGCCGGTGGACCCTTTCGCTTTCCGGAGCTGATGGTGGACGGACCGGCGGCCGGTGGAGGTCGCCGAGAAGCGCGGGCCGCGCCGTGCGTCACCCGGCCAGCCGGTTCATCCTGCGGATCTGCTTGTCGAAGACCGCGGCGGGAGCCAGGCGGCGCAGTACGCGTGCGCGTCCGGCCAAGGGGCCGGCGGTGTAGCGCGGCTTCGGCTTCGGGCGGGTCGCGGCCGCCACGATCGCCTTGGCGACGACAGCGGGGGCGTCGCCGCCCCTGACGGCCTCCGCCATCACACGGTCGACGGTCTGCCTCTGCTTCGCGTACACGTGCAGGGGGATCTCGGGTTTCGCGCTGTTGGCCTCGAACCCGGTCCTGGTGTAGGCGGGTTCGACGATGAGCGCCCGGACGCCGTGGTCACGGATCTCATGGTCCAGGGACTCGGGTTAGCCCTCGATCGCGTGCTTGGAGGCGGCGTAGGCGGCCATGTAGGGCTGGGGCATGAATCCGAGGACGGACGAGATGTTGACGATGCGCCCGCTTCGCTGAGCGCGCATGTGCGGCAGGACCTCGTTCACCATGCGCATGACTCCGAAGACATTGGTGTCGAAGACGGCTTGGGCCTGTGCAACGGAGGTTTCCTCCGCCGCCCCCGTCGAGCCGACGCCGGCGTTGTTGACCAGGACGTCGATCCGCCCGAACCGCTCGCTCGCCCTCCTGGACCGCGGCGGCGAGCCGCCGCCACCAGCGCGAGCGCGGTTTCCCTGCCGATTCCGGACGACGCACCCGTCACGAGTACCACTGGCCGGTCTGTCGTCATCATGGACTCCCGCGCTCGTTCGAAACCGATCGGTTTCCGCTACAGTAAACCGATCGGTTTCCGTGTGCGAGTTCAGCAGGGGGTGAGGTCATGGGCGGGGTCAGTGCGCGGGAGCGGCGCGAGAGCGTCATTCGCGCGGCGATCGCCGAGTTCGCGATCGCCGGCTACCGCGGCACCACCACGGCTGCGATCGCCGAGCGGGTCGGCGTCACGCAGCCGTATCTCTTCCGGCTCTTCCCGGACAAGAAGGCGATCTTCGTCGCCGCTCTGGTGCGGAGTGCGGAAGACACTCGCCTGGCTTTCGAGAGGGCGGCCGACGGGGTGGAAGGAGGTGAGCGGGCCCGGCAGGCGATGGCGGACGCCTATGCGCGGCTGATCTCGACGTACCCCGAAACGCTCCTGATGCAGATGCAGGGATACCTCGCCGTGGCGGCCGCCACGGCGCAGGGCGACGACCTGATCGCTGAGGTGGTCCGGGCCGGCTGGATGAGTATCTGGGAAACCGTGCACCTGTCGCTGGGTGCTGATGCCGAGAAGACCGCGAGCTTCTTCGCCTGCGGCATGCTCGGCAACACGCTCACGGCCATCGGGCTTCCCGTGAACGCCGGGAGATGACGGTGTTCCGAGCAGGGATGCATCAGTGCACGCCTGCCGCGTCGAGCAGGGTGGTTACGGTGGGTGCGACGAGCCCGGCCAGGTTGTCGGCCTGAATTCCCGCGCGGGCGCTCGCGCCGTCGAAGACCAGGCTGAGCTGACGGGCCAGCAGATCGGGATCCCCCGCCCCGCCCCGCTCGGCCTCGGCTCGGAAGAAGGCCGTCAGATTCGCCTTGACCTGGTGAGCCACGCGGCTCGCCGGGTGACTCCGGTCCTTGAGCTCGATCTGCACTGCCAGATACCGACAGCCCCGGAACTCGGGCGCCCCTGCCTGCGATTCCACCTGCTCGAAAACGTGCAGGATCCGCTCGCGGGGCGACCGGCCGTCGTCCGCCGCGGGCAGGAGAGTTGTCACGTAGGCGGAGGCGCGCTCCTTCAGGCTCACTGCCAGGAGCTCGTCCTTGCTCTCGAACAGCTGATACATGGAGCGCTTCGACACCCCCGCCGCCTTGCACAGTGCCTCGACTCCGATGTTGACGCCGTCTCGGTAGGTGAGCGTGGCCGCCGCCTCCAGCAGGCGCTCCCTGGGACTCAGTTTCACTTCGGTGCTCATACCGTGAGGTTAACCTGGAGCGGACGAAATGAAAACCGATCGGTTTCCAGGGGCTCCGGGCGGGGGCTCGGCGACGGCCTGGGGGAAGGGCCGTCGCCGAACCATGAAGGTGTGCGTCGCCCTGCCGTCCCCGTTAGGGCGACGCACACCGGGGCCACTCCGAGTAATGGCCCGTCTTGGGTGACCTGCCGTCATGCCCGTGGGCCGGTCTTCTCCGGCTTCGTCTCCGCCAAGATGCGGTGCAGTCCCTTGCGGTCGTAAAAGCGGTGACTGCCGCTCATGACGTACGTGTCTCTCCGGCGGTGGACGCGGAACGTTTCGCCGGGGGCTGCCAGCCGCCGGTGACTTCCTTGGCGGGCTTGTGGGGGAAACGGCGCCGGGCGTACTCCTGCGCATGGGAGCCCGGCAGGACGTACAGGGTCTCCTTCTTGTCCTGGAGCGGCCGCAGCACGGTGTCCATGAACGACTTGCGGTCGTCCAGGTAGGGGCCCAGGACGTCCTCGCCGGCGGGGCAGACGGCCACGCAGTAGCCGGACTTGTAGCCGGGCGGAGAGCTCAGGCTCTGCCACAGGGAGGCGCTCTCGGAATCGGTGACCCGGGAGCGGTAGTCGGCGGCGTCCTCGCTGTCGGCCACGGTCTGCGCCCAGTCGGTGAACCCGCTCATGAACTCGCGGTAGTTGTGCGTGGTGCAGGCCAGCGCGTCGAAGGCGCCGTCCTTGGCGATGGCGCCGACCGGGCAGGCGGCGACGCACAACTTGCAGTCGATGCACGGGTTGTAGTCCAGTGCCTGCCCGTACTCGCTCACCTCGGCGTCCACCAGGACGGTGACCAGCAGGATGAAGCTGCCGAACTTCGGGTGGATGACGTTGCGGTGCAGGCCCATCACACCGAGTCCGGCGGCCACCGCGACCGTCTTGTGCGCCACCACCCAGATCCGCTCCCTGGGGAAGCGGTCCATTTCCTGCGGGAAGCCGACGGAGGGGTTGAGTGCGCGGTAGCCGGCGTCCTGGAGTGCCCGGGTGACGCTGCGGGCGGCGTGGTTGGCCTGTTCGTCGGTCTGGTGGAACTCCTGGTTGGCCACGCTGCGGGCGGGGGAACGGCAGTTGTCGCGGTTCATCCGGACCGCGATCGCGATCAGGGTGCGGGTGCCGGGCAGCGCGGACTGCGCGTACTCACGCTCGCCGGCCAGGTCGGGGTGGTCCAGGCTGACCGCGGCGACGTCGTCCGCCCCGGCCGCCAGGCACAGCTCGCGCAGCCAGGCCGCGTCGATCACCGCGGGCGGGCGCCCCGTGTCACCGGTCCCGCGCCGGGCGAGTACGGCCTGCACCGACGGGTGGGCCGCCAGCTTCGCCGGAAGCGGGGGATGAGTGGGTTGCCCCTCGGCGTCGCGCGCGGCAGTCATCCGTGCTCCTAGGGATGCGGGTACGAGGCTCGCCGACACGGGCGAGAAACCGATCAGTTTCACCACCGTAAACCGATCGGTTTTCGCGCGCAAGCCCAAGCGGCGAGCTTCTCCTTCGGACTGCCGATCGGGTTCACTTTTCCCCTTAGTCGCTGTCATGGACCGGCCATCGGTTTCCTAGGTGCAAGTGAACAAGTCGGTTGCTCGGCGTCGACCCCTTGTGTCGTATCGCCGAAACCGCGGGGCGCCCGGAGCACTTGGCCGGTGGGCCGGCGGCCTGCGGCGTGGGCTCCGGGCGCGCACGCCGCTTCTGCGGCCGGCTCGGAGCAAGGAATCCGGCATGCCGGCCGACGACCTCGCCGACGAGCCGGTGCCCGTCGCCGCGGGTTGAGTCCTACGAGCGGCGCGCCGTGGTCCGTCGGCGCCCCGCCGGGGACTCACTTCGTCGGCTGCTCCCCCCGCCCGCACGCCTGGCGATCGTGACGACGATGGTTCGCGTCCTCCTGGGCCAGCCGCCGCAGCAGCCTGACGACCGGCTCGAACAGCACGCTGAGGACCACTGCCCGTTCGGCGAGGGCGATCTGGTCCTCGATCCCTTCGAGCTGAGCGAAGTCCAGGTCCGCGGTGGAGGTGGCGAGCCGTGCGTAGGGGATGAGGTCGGCGGCCGTGTAGTCGGTGCCGAGGCGGCTGAGCACCGCGAGACTCTCGGCGAGTGCCGGGCGGTGCGGTGACGCGTCGGAGATGCGCCAGCCCATGCTCTCGATGAGAGCCTCGACCCGCTCGGCGGCTCCGACGGACGCCGCCTCGTCGGCGGCGTCCTCGTGGTCCCCGCCCTCCTTTCCGCTCGTCTCGGCGGACGGAACGGGCAGGGCGTGGTGGACGACGGCCAGGGTCTCGAAAGCGTCCAGCGGCTGCTCGACGGCTTCGAGCACTTCCCGGGTTCGGGCGACGGACAGTCCGCCGAGCTGGATGAGGGAACGGATCAGGCGCAGCCGCTGGACGTGCTCCTCGTCGTACTCGACCGTGGTCGGGTTCAGCGCGCGTCCCTCAGGAAGCAGTCCCTCCCGTCGGTAGTACTTGATGGTCGCCACCGGCACCCCGGACCGTCGGCTGAGCTCCGAAATCCTCATGCGCTCCCTCACGCTCAACTGTCCCTCCAGTATCGCGTTACCGAGGGTTGCCCCACCGGGCTCGATAGTGTCACTATCAGGCACTCGATAGTGGAGCTACCGAGTGCTTCTCCGGCGTGCCCTCTCTGCGCATCCCGGCCTCGGCTCACCTCGTACACCTCGTACACCTCGTACACCTCGACAACGGAGGTCCACGCATGTCCCAGCGAATAGGCCGGACCCACTGGAAGCGCTTCGCCATCGGCGCGGTGCCGACGGTGATCGCCACGGCGGCTGTCGCCGTCTCCATGGCCCAGGGCGCGCTGGCCGCTTCGTTCAGCATCTCCGGTTCCGACTTCAAGGTCTCGGCCGGGAAGTTGAGCGGCTCCGGGTTCGGCAACTACGCCACGGTGGACGTCGCCAAGAACGGCAAGCACGTACCCGTCTCCGTGTCGTCCATCAAGGACGCGACGATCGTCGACATGTGCCAGTCCGTGCCGGTGGACATCCCCGTGCTCGGGACCTACACGATGTCGCTCAAGGCCGGCGGGGAGGGCACGCCGGTCAAGGCCAAGGACCTGTACCTCGACATGACCGACCTCCAGGCCAAGAAGGGCACCTTCAACAACGTCGACATCGGCGTCGCCACCGGTGCCATGACCAAGGGCCAGGTCAACCCGAAGGACCACGTGGATCCCAACGGCTACGCCCAGCAGGCGGATTCGGTCGAGATCATCGATGCCCACCAGACGGTCTGGGCCAGTTCCGCGGGGACGTTCGAACTGTCGGGCCTGCACATGAACATCGCGGCCGGCCGTCACGACTGCTTCTGACCTGCCTCAGCCTCCCTCGCCCGCCGACGATTGGGGAACCTCCACATGACGAGTGTCGGCGCACCCGCGCACCCTCACAGCGGCAGCGGCCTCGCCCGTGCTCGCCGGACTTTCAGGACCTGGCGGCGCACCCGCCCCTTCTGGGCGGGCCTGTTGGTACTCCTGGCCGCCGCGCCGATCATCTACTTCCCGTACTTCAACCTCTCCCTGGGCGCCCTGTCCGTGGCGATGTCCACCACCGCGGGGGCGGGGTCCCTGGTCATCGGCCTGACGCTGATCGTCCTCGGCGGACTTCTGTGGTTCCAGCCCATCATCAGGTTCTTCGCCGGATGCGTGGCCGTCTTCCTCGGTGTGCTGTCGCTCCCCATCTCGAACTTCGGCGGATTCTTCGTCGGCACACTGTGCGCGGCCACGGGTGGACTGCTGGCCCTGGCATGGGGCCCGGTGAACACACCCGACGACACCGAGGAGCCGCCGGGGAGGGCCGGGGAATGACCGACCAGTCGCCCGGCCTCCGCGGCGAGGCCGTAGCACCCCACCACGCGCGGTCGACGAGAGGTCGTCACGCCGTTCCCCGTACGTCCGCGCTGACCCGACTGCGCCTGCCGCTCGGGAAGGCTCTCGCACTCACCGCACTGCCGACCGTCCTCGTCCTCGCGAGTCAGCGTCCGCCTGCGGTCGATGCGAGCGCCACCGCGGCTCATTCCGCTCCCGAAAAGGAGCTTGTCGGCGGCGTCGGCTGTGACCGCCCCGACGACACAGCAGCCCCAACTCCGGCCCCCACTCCTCCTCCCTCCGCTGCTCCCGGCACACCCAGTGCCCCCACGAGCGATGAGCCCGTCGAACCGCCGGAGCACGTGGCTGACGAGGAAACGGGCCCGGCCCCGGCTCCGACCGCCTCACCGAGCGCGACCGCCGCCACCGCCGGCCTTGTGGACCTCCTCGGTTCCATGCTCCACGGCGACCCCGAGGAGCAGAGTCCGCCTCCCGACACGAGTCCCTCGGCGATTCCGGCCGCTCCGACTCCGACGACCGCGGAACCATCCGACGTGCCGCGGGTCGCACCCCATGCGCCACCCATCCCCGGCCACCGGGCAACTGAGCCGCCGTCCCGACCGGCGCCCACCCCAGGGGCGTCCAGCGCCTGCGACATCAGCGATCTCAAGGCTCCCGAGGACACGAGCGCCGGCCGATTCGCCGCCGAGTCCTGGAACATGAAGGGAAGCCGCCTCGAACTGCGCGACCTCGTCTTCGGCGGCGTGGTGACCGTGGACACGGCCGCCGGGCCCAAACGGGTGCTCAAGTTCTCCGCGGCCGGTGTCACGATCCGCGGCCTGAAGATGGCCGTACCCGTCGGCCCGCAGATCCAGCACATCGACGGAGCGCCCGGCTCGACGTCCACGCTGCGAGGCGACCGCATCACCATGTACGTCGAGAGCCTGACGGGCACCCTCTCCGGCGTCGAAGGCGTCCCCCTGCCTCCGGTCCTCCGCCTCCACCTCACGCCCGACACCGTCCCGGAGTGGCTCTACGACACGGTCGGGAAGGCGGGCCTCAAGCTCCGACTCGGCCTGGACGACGCCGACATCGACCAGGCCGGACAGACGGGGGGAGAGCTCACCATCCCTGGGATCCACGGGTACGGCACGCCCCGGTGAAGCCGAGGCCGCGCTGGACTTGTGCCTTGAAACCGATCGGTTTACCTTGATGGAAACCGATCGGTTTCTCGTTCTCCGGAGAGAGACATGACCGTTCTGGTAACCCCTCATGCGCAAGGAGTCGGCGAGATGCCCAGCCAAGAGTCACGTCCCACGATTCACATTCCGGGGACCACCAGCCACATGATCCCCCCTCGCGGCGGCCGCGAGGGAACGCTGCGCTACCTCAAAGCGGGCACCGGTGCCCCCCTGGTTCTGCTGCACACCGTGCGCACCCAGGCCGAGCACTTCCGCCACCTCATCCCGCTGGTCGCGGACCGGTACACCGTGTACGCCCTAGACCTGCCGGGGATGGGCTACTCCGAGATCGCGCCCGGGGCGTCGTACGACGAGCCGGCCATGCGCGCGGGAGTCGAGCGGCTCCTGACCGAACTCGACCTGCACGACGTGACGTTGGTCGGGGAGTCCATGGGGGCGGTGCTCGCCCTGACCACCGCGGCCGATCTCCCGGAGCGGGTCCGACGCGTCGTCGCGGTCAACACCTACGACTTCCGCGGCGGCATCGCCAGGTCGAGCCTCCTCGCCCGCGTGGTGGTCAGCGGTGTCCTCGCGCCCGGCGTGGGTCCGGTGATCGCAGGGGTGGAGCCCAAGCCCGTGCTCACCAAGATCCTTCAGGGCGGCCTCGGCGACAAGAGCGCGCTGCGGGAGGACTACGTGGACGAGCTCCTCCAGGTCGGCGGGCGCCCCGGCTATCCGACCGTCGCGCGAGGCGTGTACCAGGCCCTGCCCAGCCTCGTCGCGGCCCGCTCGCACTACCCCGACGTCAAGGCTCCCGTCCACCTCGTCTACGGCGAGAAGGACTGGTCCCGGCCCTCGGACCGGGAGGCCAACAGGAAGCTGCTGCCGGCCGCCGGCTTCACGCAGGTGCCGAAGGCCGGCCACTTCATCGCTCTGGAACGGCCCGACGTACTGGCCGACCTGCTGACCGTGGTCGGGTGACCGCCCCGACCCCGCCCGGCCGTCCCGGATCGTCCTGCCCGTGGTGCCTCCGGCTTGACCGGATGCTGCCTCCGTTTTACAGTGGAACCACTGCGGAGGTAGCCTCCGTTTTATTGGAATCGCAGGATCGCGTGATTCGGGAGAATGCATGGACGTCGGTGGACAGCAGGGGCGCAGGCCCCGTGCGGATGTCCAGCGCAACCGTGTCGCCCTCCTGGAAGCGGCGCAGCGTCACTTCCTGAAGTACGGGGTCGGTACGTCCCTGGAGGCGGTGGCCAAGGAGGCGGGTGTAGGGCCCGGCACCTTGTACCGGCACTTCCCCACCCGGGAGGCGCTGCTGGCGGCCGTGCTGCAGACGCGTTCCGAGGAACTGGTGGCGCGTCAGGAAGAGATCGCGCGGCTCGGCGACGCCGACAAGGCGCTGGAGCAGTGGCTGCGTGCGCTGGAGGAGTACTTCAGCGCGTTCAGCGGACTGCCGGAGCCGCTGATGGCTGCGGCCAGGGCGCAGGATCCGGACAACCCGCTCACGCTTCCCTGTGACACCGTCATCACCGCCACCGAGGAGTACGTGCAGGCCGCTCAGCGGACGGGGTACGTGCGCAAGTCGGTGAAGGGGTACGACCTGTTCCTCGCGGCCATCTCCGTCGCCTGGCTCAAGGGTGCCGGCGCCGCGGAAGAGGAGTCGCTGGACCGCGTTCGCGCGCTCATCGTCGCCGGCTACCGCGAACGGAACACCGAGGCGTAAGCCCCTGCCGGGCGATCACCGGAGCATCCAGGGATCTCTGGACTTCGGGCGGTCTCCCGCGCCCTTCATTCCACGGTTCCACAATGATCACATCACGCCGCCCTGGGGCCGGTGCGTCTCCTGAAAGGACAAATCATGAAAATCTCTGTTATCGGCGCCGGAGCGATCGGCGGCAACCTCGCACGCAAGCTCGGCGCCGCCGGTCACGACGTCCAGGTGGCCGACGCCCGCGGGCCCGAGGCCGTCGCACCCGACGTGCTGGAGACCGGCGCCCGCGCCGTGGCGCTCGAGGACGCAGTCAAGGACAGGGACGCCGTCATCCTGGCCATCCCCTTCGGAGTGGCGGGACAGCTGGCCGAGTTGTTCGCCTCCGTCCCCGCCGAGACGGTGGTCATCGACACCTCCAACTACTACCCGCACCTCAGCGGACGGATCGAGGCGGTGGAGGCCGGCGCCATAGAGAGCGTGTACACCTCCGAGCTCCTCGGACGCCCCGTGATCAAGGCATGGAACGCGGCCCTGGCCGAAACCCAGCGGACGAAGGGTGTCCCGGCGGGCGCTCCGGGCCGCATCGCCATCCCGGTCGCCGGCGATGCCGAGGAAGCGAAGCGGGTGGCCATGCACCTGGTGGACGACACCGGATTCGACCCCTACGACGCGGGAGCACTGGCCGACTCCTGGCGTCAGCAGCCGATGGGCCCGGCCTACTGCACCGAGCTGACCCTGGACGAGTTGCCGGCAGCCCTGGCCGCGGCCGATCGGGTCAAGGACGCGGCTGTCCGGGAGAGCATGGCGGAGCGCTTCGCCGCCCTCGGCGCCGATCCCACCCTGGAGGACGTCGTCGAGATGAACCGCGCCGCCCACAGGTGAGCGCGCCTGTCGTCGGCCCGCGGCGCACACCCCGTACGAGAAGTCCCCGACACCTCCTCTCGTACCTCTCGTACGGAGCGCCGCGGCCGGGTTCCACGGCACGCCTGGGGGGAGTGAGCGGAGGCTCCGTCCGTCCTTTCTCGCCTCGTCTGGAGGAGCGACCATGACAAGCCGGCAGATGCTCCTGTGCATGCAGTTCACCAGCGGCTACGGAGCCGAACCCGGTGCATGGCGTCTGCCGGGCGTGAACCTGTCCAGTTACACGGACATGGACCAGTTCGTGCGCTACGCGCAGGCGGCCGAGCGCGGCAAGATCCAGCTGCTGTTCTTCGCGGACACCCCGGTCCTGGACGTGGATCTCGAAGACCATGCCCCGCATCACCCCATCGACCCGCTGCTGGTCATGACGGCCATCGCACGTGAGACCGGGCGGATCGGTCTGGTCGCCACCGCTTCCACCACCTTCAACGAGCCCTACACCCTTGCCCGGCAGTTCAAGGCGCTCGACGTGATCAGCCGCGGCCGGGCCGGCTGGAACGCGGTCACCACCTCGGATCCCGCCGCCGCGGCGAACTTCGGCCGTCCCATACCGCCGCGCGCACAGAAGTACGAGCGCGCGCACGAGGTCGTCCAGATCGTGCAGGCGCTTTGGGGCAGCTGGGAGAAGGACGCCTGGGTCGGGGACGTCCCCGGTAAGCGGTTCGCCGACATGGACAAGATCCAGCCGGTCAACCTCCAGGGCCGCCACGTCGCCTCCCGCGGCCCGCTGCCCATCCCGCCGTCCGAGCAGGGCCGGCCGGTCATCTTCCAGGCGGGTGGCGGCAGTTACGGCCTGGAGCTGGCGGGCCGTTACGCGGACGGCATGTACGCGAATCCCCACACGATCGAAGACGGCCAGGCCCGCGCAACTTTTCAGGCCTGCAAGTGCCCGAGTGCCCGGATCTTGACAGTGGACCAGTGCGGAGCCAGTCATAGGGCGACTACCGCGCAGCTCTCCACGCGGAGAGGCTCGTTCAACGAGGACGTGCCGCGGGCCTACGGGAGGCCAGTCATCCGTGTTGCGTCAGGCCGGGTGCACCAGCAGGCGCGTTCGATGGCGGCCCGATAGGGCCCCGGGGGGCCGGTGCGGTCGCCGCCGTTGTGCCCGTCTGCGTGGCCTTCCTCGTGGCGATGGCGTTCGCCGGGCTCGCCGTCACCCGCCTGTTCCGCCTCGGCGCCCGGGATGGCCGGGCGATCGTGTTCAGCGGCGCGACCCGCAACTCCTTCGTCGTCCTCCCGTTGGCCCTGCCCTGCCCGATGCCCTGGCCGACGTTTGCTCCTGGCACAGTGCCCGCTCCCGTGCGGTCCAGGAGCACTCGAACGGAGGAGGCAGGCTGCGACAGCGCACCGCGTAGCTGTCGGTTCTCTGCGGTCAGTTGGTCAACAGCGCGGACAAGATGATCGACGTCCGTCCGCAGCTGGGATAGCTCCGCCGCGTCCCTGGCCCGAAGTTCCTTGAGTTTGACGACCTGTTGGCGCAGGCGGATCTCGGCGTGCGGCATCTGTCCGCGCGCCGTTGGAGTGCTGCGCGGTTCCCTGCAGGAGGCGATCCATGGCTGAGCGGACTCGGTCGCGTTCGTCGGGTGCGGGGCTCATGCGGGTGCGGTGGTGGGCCTCGGCGAGGTCGCGCAGCCGGGTGGTGTTGTCGTGCTCATGGCGTGATCAGCGGTGGCATGCGATGGGCTGTTCGGACCAGATGGTCTTGCGGTTCTGGGCATGGCGGCAGCCCCAGCGCTCGGCGAGGTGGGCGACGAGGAACAGGCCGCGTCCGCCCTCGTCGGTGGTGCGGGCGCGGCGCAGACGGGGTTGGGTGCTGTTGGAGTCGGTGACCTCGCAGACGAGAACGTCGTGGCGGATCAGTCGCAGTTCCGCCGGCGGACGACCGTAGCGGATCGCGTTGGTGACCAGTTCGCTGACGATGAGTTCGGTGGGGAAGAGGAGGTCGTCCAACCCCCATGCGGTGAGTTGGCGGGTCGCCCATGCCCGGGCGTCCGAGACAGCGGCCGGGTCGGCCGGTATCTGCCAGTGAGCGGTGTCCTTGGCCGGTACGGCGCGGGTGCGTGCCAGCAGCAGGGTTGCGTCGTCACGTGGTGCTTCGTCCACCAGAGCGTCCAGGAGGGCCCTGCCGGTCTCGTCCAGGGCGCGGTCCGGGCGGCAGGAGGTGGTGAGCGCATCGGTCAGCCGGCGGAGCCCGTCGTCGATGTCGTGCGCGCGCCGGTGGACCAGGCCGTCGGTGTAGAGCGCGAGGACGCTGCCCGGCTCCAGGTCGATCACCGTGGTCTCGTACGGCATGCCGCAGACGGCGAGGGGTGGCCCCGGGAGAAGGCCGACGGCTTCGGCGGTCCCGTCGGGCCGGACGAGTACGGGCGGCGGGTGTCCGGCACTGGCCATGGCGCAGCGTCGGGTGACCGGGTCGTAGACCGCGTAGAGGCAGGTGGCGCCCATGACGTCGTGGTTGCCGGGTGGTGCTTCCGCGGCGAGGCGCTGGACCAGGTCGGCGATGCGGGTGAGCAGCTCGTCCGGTTCCAGTTCGAGGTCGGCGAGAGTCTGGATGGCGGCGCGCAGACGGCCCATGGTGGCGCTTGCGGGTATGCCTTGGCCGATCACGTCTCCGGCGACGAGGGCCAGCCGGAGCGAGGGCAGGGCGATGGCGTCGTACCAGTCGCCGCCAATACCCGCTCCACGGCCGGTGGGCAGGTAGACGCCCGCGGTCTCGGCCGCTGGGGTGTCGGTCATGGCCGGCGGAAGGAGGCTCTGCTGCAGGGCCATGGCCGCTCTGTGCTCACGCGTGTGACGGCGGGCGTTGTCGATGGCGAGCGCTCCCCGTGAGGCGATCTGCCTCATGAGGTCCACCTCGTCCTCGGTGAACGGTTCGGACAGGCCGGTGCGCCAGATCACGATCGCGCCGAGGGTCAGGCCGCGGGCGTGCAGCGGTGCCACCATCAACGCGTATGTGTCCTGCGGAAGGAACTGCTCGACCAGCTGCGGTCCGCCGATCAGGGCGATGAAGTCGTCCCGGCCGTAGACGACCGTCTCGCCGCGCTGGAAGCGGCGCAGGAGCGGGTGGTCGGACAGGGGCGGGACGACGTCGCCGTGCCTGATGCCGGGCGGCCAGAGCGTTGCGGCCGGCGCCAGGGCAGCGTTGCGCAGATGCAGATCCCCGCCGCCCAGCCGTTCGGCGGGTTCTTCACCGTCGAAGACGGCCTGCGCGAGGTCGACTGCGGCGCGGTCCCCGAAGGCCGGTACGAGGACGTCCGCGAGATCCTGCGCGGTCCGCGCGACATCCAGGGAGCCTCCCACGCGCTCGGCAACCTCGCGGGCGAGATGCAGCTGCCGGCGGGCACGTAGTTGGTCGGTGTCGTCCATATAGAGAGCGGCGACCCCCGTGGGGTGGCCTCGGGCGTCCTCCAGACGGAAGGCGGACAGCGACAGCGCGTGCCGCCGCGCTGGTTGGTGCCGCCAGCCGGCGTGCTGGTTCCTGCCGAGCACCGGAATGCCCGTTCGGAGGACCTGGCGCAGTACCGCTTCGATGCGCTCGGCGTCCTCGGCGCACAGCACGTCACCCAGCCGGGTGCCCGGCTGTACGGGGCGGCCGTCGAGCGGGTCCGGCATGGCGTTGGTCTGCACGGTGGTGAGATCCGTGTCGTGCAGAGCGATCGTGATCCGGTTCTGCGCGGACAGTGCGCGCAGGAGCGCTGCCCCGTGCTGGTGGCCGCATAGGTGAGGGGTGGGGGCCGCGAGCACGAGGAAGTCCGCCGAGCCGCTCACCCGTGTGGTCCGGAAGGTGACGTCGATCGTGTCGCCGCGCCGGTGCCGCAGGCGTACCCGGCCGGTCGCCGGCAGTCGTGTGGCCCCGCGCAGGTCGTGCGGGAGCTCGGCCACCAGCTTCTGCACCGGGCGGCCGTGGACCTCGTCGGCGCGGAACCCGGTCAGGTCCTGTGCTGTCCCGGTCCACCCCACCACCGCGCCCCGCTGGTCGAGCACGGCGGCGGCCAGACCGTCGAAGGCGGACGGCCTGCCTCCGGGGGCGGCGCCGGGGACGCTCGTCCCTGCTTGGGAGGCGCCTGGTGAGTCGGCGTTTTCAGCATTCGATGTGTCCATGTGTCCGGCTTCCATCACGAGAGCCCGCGGCTGCGGGAGAGGGGGGATCCGGTGGCGGCTGTCGGCCACCGGTGCGTCAGAGGGCGACGGCTGGGGAGGGCAGGTCCTGTTCGGCCCAGACGACTTTGCCGTCCGCCGCGCAGCGGGAACCCCACCTGCGCGACAGCCGAGCGACGAGACAGAGGCCGCGGCCGTGCTCGTCGAGAGGGCGGGGATGGCGGGGGCGCGGTTGACCGGTGCTGGTGTCGGAGACTTCACACGTCAGCACCCGGTGCCGGATGAGCCGTAGGCGGCTCGGGCCGTCTCCGTGCCGGATCGCGTTGGTGACCAGTTCGGTGACGATCGACTCCACGGTTGTCACCAGCGGCTCCAGGCCCCATTGCCTGAGCTGACGGGCGGCAAGGTGGCGGGCTGTCGGGGCGGTGACGAGTTCGTTCGGCAGGTCCCAGGAGGCGACCTGGGCGGGCCGCAGTGCGCGAGTCCGCGCGAGGAGCAGGGTGACGTCGTCGGCCGGTGCCTGAGCCGGCAAGGTCTCCATCGCCCGCGAGCACAGGTCCTCCAGGGATGCACCCGGCTGGGCCAGGGCGGCGCCCAGGCGCCGCAGGCCGACGTCGATGTCCTCGTCGCGGGACTCGACGATGCCGTCGGAGTAGAAGGCGAGCACACTTCCTTCGGGCAGGTCCAGTTCCACCGACTCGAAGGGCACCATGCCGAGACCGAGGCCGAGCGGGGCTCCTGCGGGCAGGTCGGGGATGGTGACCCTGCCCTGCCCGTCGACGATCAGGGGCGGCGGATGCCCGGCCCGCGCCATCGCGCACCGTCGGGTGACGGGGTCGTAGACGGCGTACAGGCAGGTGGCACCCACCACCGCGGGGACATCGTCGGAGTCGTCTGCGTCTTCGTCGTTCAGTCGCCGGACCGTGTCGTCGAGGTGCGCCAGCAGTTCGTCCGGGGGCAGGTCGAGGTCCGCGAGGGTGCGCACGGCGGTGCGCAGCCTGCCCATGGTCGCCGCGGCGTTGATGCCGTGTCCCACCACATCGCCGACGACCAGGGCCACCCGGGCGCCGGACAGCTCGATCACGTCGAACCAGTCGCCCCCCACCCCGTGGTCCAGGTCGGCCGGCACATAGCGCGAGGCGACCTCGACGGCGGCACCGCCCTGTACACGGTGCGGGAGCAGGTCGCGTTGCAGTGTGAGGGCGGCGGTGCGCTCGCGCGCGTACTGGAGCGCGTTGTCCAGGCAGAGCGCGGCCCGGGTGACCAGTTCCTCGGCGAGGAGGAGGTCGTCCTCCTGGAACGGTGTCTGTTCCAGGGAACGGCCGAACAGCGCCAGTCCCAGCACGCAGCGCCGGGCACGGATGGGTACGACCATCAAGGAGTGGACGCCGCTCTCGCGTACCTTCCGCGCCCGCACCGGGTCGTGGTCGACCCAGGGGCCGGCATGGGTGTCCAGCACCGGCTCCAGGTACGAGCGGCCCGTGCGCATCGCGGCGGAGAACAGCGAGTCCGGGTGGGAGCGGACCACCTCTTCACGCACCCACGGCAACTCCAGGACACCCAGATCGACGGAGGCCATACCGGCACGGCGCAGCAGCTGCGGGCGGCCACTCGTCGTGCCGGTCCGTGCCGACGGCTCGGCGCCGAAGGGAACAGACTCCACGAGATCGACGAGGGCGTGGTCGGCCAGCAGGGGCACGGCGAGCTCTGCCAGCTCCTGCCCGGTCCGCATCACGTCGAGGGTGCTCCCGATGTGCGTGCCGGCCTCGCTGAGGATGGCGAGACGCTCCCGCGCCCGCCGGTTCCCGGTGACGTCCACGGTCATGGAGCACACGCCCACCGACGTGCCGTCCGCGCCCTGGAGACAGAAGAACGAGGCCGCGAACGCGTGCTCACGGCGCCGGTCCGCGGGCGGCCACGCACGGTACTCGTGCACCGTCGTCGTGCCGCTCTGCAGCACCTGCCGCATCACCACCTCCAGCGCTTCGGCCTCGACGGCGGGCAGTGAGTCCTTCAGACCGCGCCCGAAGCGCCGGTGAAGGGGAACGCCGTCGTGACGCTTCATGGCGTCGTTCACCCACACACAGCGCAGCTGCGGGTCATAGACGGCGATGCCGATCGGGGCTCGGGCAAGGAGTGACTCCCGCACTGGTTCGCCGGTCACCCCCGAGGACAGGGAACCTATGTCCGTCACGGACACCAGCCACCGGATGCCGGCGTCCCGCCCCCGCAGCAGCGAAACCCGCAGCGTCATCCTGAGCGTCTGGCCGTCGCGGTGGCGTATCGCCGCGGTGCCGGACCAGCCGCCCCGCAAACGGCACTGCTCCGAGAACTCCGAAGCCCTTCGTTCGTCGTCGGGGGGCGCCAGGACGCGTGTCGCGCAGCGGCCCACCACCTCCCCGGCCGAGTAACCGACGAGTTGCTGAGCGGCGCGCGTCCACCCCACGACGATGCCCCCGGCATCGAGCATCGCTATCGCGGCGTCGGGCATCTCGCGGGGATCACGGGCCCGGGCGAGAAGGGTGTGGTCGGGGGCTCGGTCAGTTCTGGTCATCGCGGGTCGTCCCATCGGTGCGGAAGTGAGAGCGTCCGCACGGGGCGCGGCGCCCTGTGTGCGGCCTGGGCGAACGGCGATGTCCTGGGTGAGCGGCACACGGTCGGCATGTCTCGTAATAGAGCGAAATGCCCATTTCTGATGAAATCATCATGTGTAGGCGCTCAGGCGTCAAGTCCCTCATAGGTGATCGAATCATCAGGCAGGATTCTCGGGCCTCGTCATTCGGCGCCCTCGTCCCGCTGGAGCGGGACGAGGGCGCCGTGGTCACGCGGCCTCACAGTTGGACGGTGAGGTGGCGGGGTCCGCGGAGCATGGCGTTCTGCCGGTATGGGGGCGGGTCCTCGACCAGGCTGGCGCCGCCGAGGTGGGGAAGCAGCGCGCCGAGCGCGGCGTAAGCCTCGATGCGGGCCAGGGGCCCGCCGTAGCAGACGTGGATGCCGCTGCCGAAGCCGAGGTGCTGGTTGTCGGGGCGGGTGGGGTCGAACCGGTCGGGCTCGTCGAACCGCAGGGGATCACGGTTGCCCGACGCCAGCGCCAGAATGACGGACGCGTGCTGCGGGATCTCGGTGCCGGCGACGTCGATGTCGGCGTGCGGGACGCGCCCGCGCATGTGGACCGGGGGCTCGTAGCGCAGCAGTTCCTCCACCGCTCGCGGCAGCAGTTCGGGTTCGCGTCGCAGCCGGTCCAGCTGCTCGGGGTGACGCAGCAGGGTGAGCGAGCCGTTGGTGATCAGGTTGACCGTCGTCTCGTGCCCGGCGATGAGCAACAGCACGGCGGTTTCGGCGAGTTCCTCCTGGGTGAGACGCAGGGCCGGGTCGGGTTCGTTGACGAAGGCGGAGAGCATGTCGTCGCCCGGATCGCCACGACGCTGCTCGGCGAGGTTCACCAGGTACCCGCCCATTTCCATCCGCGCCTGGTCGCCGGCCTTGTCCTCCTCGGCGGAGTCGTCCTCGGGCCTGACGTCGGCGGCCGCGACCAGCGCGTCGGACCAGGCCCGGAACAGCGGTTCGTCCTCGCGCGGTACGCCGAGCAGCCGGCAGATCACCGTGACGGGCAGCGGGTAGGCGAAGTCGTCGACGATGTCGATCTGCCGGCCCGCCTCGAAGGGCTCCAGGAGTTCCTTGGTGATCCGGTCGATCTCGCCGCGCATGGAGTCGACCCGGCCGGGGCTGTGCGGGGGCCCGAAGGGCCGCATGGCCAGCGTGCGCAGCCTGTGGTGCTCGGGGTCGTCGAGCCGGAGGAAGGGCGGCTTGTGGGCCGCTTCACCCCGGGTGCGGGGGTCGACGCTCATCCGCGGATCGTGGAGCAGAGCGGCGATCTCGTGGTAGGTGCCGATCAGATAGCTGCCGTCTTCCTGCCGCACCACGGGACCGGCCTCGCGGAGTTCCGCGTACAGGGGGTAGGGGTCGGGGCGGCTGGCGTAGTCGGTGATCCGGGCCAGCAAGGTGGCGGAGTCCATGACGGCTCCTCGGGGTCGGGCGGGACGCGGGCTACACCACCGTCAGTCGGCGGTCGGGAAGATGGCCGGTGAGAGCGACGGTCGGGCCATGGGACAGCCCCGACGGATCCGGCACGAGAGAGGGGATCGGGATGTCGGCCGCGATCGCCCGGTCCTGCGCACCGGGCGGCGGCGGGAACGGCGCGGCCGTCTCGATCAGGTGCCGGTAGTAGTCGAGTGACTTCGCCATGTCGACGGTGACGGCGGCGGTGACCCGGCCCTGGTAGCCGTAGACCATGGCCAGCCGGCGTGCCTCCAGGGATCCCTGGGCGATGACCACGTGGTCGGAGTAGGTGGGTACGCCCACGGACTTGATGTTGAGTCCGAACTGGGTCGACCAGAACGTCGGGATGGACAGGTGCGGACGCTGCAGCGGCCCGGGGTTGACCATGTTGTGGGCCGCCACCTCGGCCTGCTCCACCGCGTTGCCCCAGTGCTCCAGGGACAGCATCTGGTAGCCGAAGAGCGGGTGGGGGAAGCGGGAGACGTCACCGGCCACGAAGACGTCGTCGGTGACGATCCCGTACATGTTGAAGGCGCGGCACCCGGCGTCGCAGGCGATGCCGCGCGGACCCGCCGCCAGGCCGGAGTCCGCCAGCCATTCGACGTTGCGGATCGCACCCAGCGCGACGACGCACACGTCCGCGTCCACGCGGCTGCCGTCGGACAGCTCCGCGCCGGTGAACCCGCCGTTCCCGCGCAGGGCGGTGACCGTCACCCCGGTGCGCAGGTCCACGCCGTGGTTGCGCTGCATGACCGCCGCGAGTTTCGACAAGGTGCCGCCGAGAGCGCCGACCAGCGGCGCGGGGCCGCGTTCGGCGACCGTGACCTCAAGCCCCAGTTCCCGGCAGGCCGAGGCGATCTCCGAGCCGGTGAAGCCGCCGCCGATCACCAGCACCCGCTCCGGCCTCGCGTCCAGCCGTTCGGCCAGCCCGGCGGCGTCCTCCCGGGTGCGCAGGGTGAACACCCCGTCCAGGGCGGCTTCCGCCGGGTCGGGCCAGGGCCGCGCCCGGGTGCCGGTGGCGATCAACAGCCGGTCGTACGGCAGCGACTCCCCGTCGGCCAGGAGCACCCGCTTCGCCAGCAGGTCCACACCGCCGGCAGGCACGCCCAGGCGCCACTCGGCGTCCGGCTCCCGGCGCGTCGGCAGCCCCGTGGTCTCCGCCGTCGCCTGCCCGAGCAGCACCTGCTTGGACAGCGGCGGCCGGTCGTAGGGCGGGTGCGGCTCGTCTCCGACCACGGTCAGTGAGCCGGTGAAGCCCTCCTCGCGCAGTGCCTCCGCGGCCCTCAGGCCGGCCAGCGACGCGCCGACGACGACAATCCGGCCCTCCTTCAGGTCACCGGACACCACTGCTCACCTCTTCCCCGAGGAGGATCGCCTGGACCGGACAGGCCGCCGCGGCCTGGCGGACGCGTTCGGCCTGGTCGTCGGGGACGGCCGTGGCGTACAGCAGTCCCTCCTCACCGTGCAGCTCGAACACCTCCGGCGCGAGGAACACGCACTGGGCGTACCCCTGGCAGCGCGTGAGGTCGACAACGGTCCGCATCTCCACCACTTCCTCCGCTGTCCCACCCCCCTCGTTTCCAGCATGGGCCGGGAATCGCGGGCCCGCACGTCGTGCTGCGGAACGGAAACACCGGCGCGCCGCGGGGTCGGTGATGGACAACTCGCATGTGATGAAAGGAAGTTGTTGTCACTCGCACGCGCCGGTCTCCCAGTGGCCTTCGTCACCTCGACATTTCCATACAACGTATGGCAATAATGGGAGGGCTATACCGTACAACGTATGGAACTGCTCGCCCGGACCACATCGGGCGCCGCACACCGCCTGACCGAACCGCCGTTGGCGCAGACCACGCCACCGGGAAGGAAAGATCATGAAGAAGCTCACGAAGCGCATCGCCGTCACTGTCTCCTCCGTGGCGGTCGCGAGTGTCGCCGTCCTCGGTACCGGGAGCGCCGCCTCGGCCGCGCCCCTTGCGTCCACGCACGTCCAGCGCCCGGCTGCCAGGGTGGAGACCACTGGTGACGGCTGGGACCACGGTGTCGGCTACCTGCTCGAGCAGGGCTACTCCTGCGACGAGACCCGCGGCTGGCACCAGGACCCGCGCGCCACCGATTCGACCCGGCACGACTGCGACGGTCTCTTCTACCGCGATGGCCACTTCTACCGCGGGGACGGCCACGGACACCGCTGGACGTCCGACACGTCCTACCGGCACGACGGGACCCGCCACGAGCACGGTGGCCGCGACAGGGACCACGACGGCCTGAGCCGCGACGACCGGTGAGACGGGTACCGCCCGAGGCCGTGAGCCCAGGCCGTTCACCTCAGTCCAGTCCCGGACGGCGGCAGGGATGCACCCGGTGGTCGGGAGTCGGGGGTCGGCGGCCCGGACCGCCGGCTGAGTGAGCACCGCGCCACTCATCGTGCGATGCGCCGGTGCCGTTCGGAGCCCGCGCCCTGCTGTACCCACTCCGCCCGCACTGCCTCTTTCACAAGCGGGGTGTGAGACGCCACCGAGCCACGCCCAGGAGCGGAAGCCGATGAAGAAGTCCTTGAAGGCTGTGGAGCGATGGATGGCCGTACAGCTGATCGTCTCGCACGCCCATTCACTGTCCCTTGGCGTACGCCTTCGGTACGAGCCCGCCGACCCCTATGTCGTCCATGCCGTCTTCTTCGCCGACGGTGACGAGCCGGTCGAATGGACGTTGGGGCGGGATCTTCTGGCTGATGGTCTGGAGGGTTCCGCAGGCTACGCGGACGTCCGGATCTGGTCGGCCGCGGGGCAGGGTGACGAGTCGATGTTCATCGCCCTCGGGTCCTCCGCAGGCACCGCCTTGCTCGAGGTCCCCGTGCGGGACATCACGTCCTTCCTGCAGTACACGGAGGCTCTGGTGCCACGGGGCACCGAGTCCGGACACATCGACTGGGGCGCCGAACTGGCGCACCTCCTCTCCCCGGGCTGACGCCTACCAACCATGCCCAGAAGAAAAGGAACAAGTGTCATGCCCCAGTACCAGCTTCGCGTCTACACCCTGCGCAGCCCGGACGCGCTCTCCGCCTACGAGAAGATCTGGGCCAAGCACATTCCCGGCATGACCAAGCACCGGATCACCACCCACGGAGTCTGGACGGTGCCCGCGGCGCCCGGAAGCGAGACTGCTCGGCTGTACGCCCTCGTTTCCTACCGGGACACCGACGACGTACAGAAGAGGCTGGAGGCGTACCTGTCGAGTCCCGAATTCCGCGCGGACATGGAGGGCTTCGACATCAGCCAGATCGTCGGCCTCGACGAGACCCTGCTGACGCCCACCGCGGATTCACCCTTGCGCTGACCACCGTACGAAGGAGCGGCTTCGTCGCCGGCTTGTGGTTGAGTGCCGCGAGGGCGACCGGTTGATGCGCACGAACCCGGCCTCCCCGGCACCGCCCCGGCTCGCGCACCGGTGGGGGGACGACTCGAGGTCCGGATCCCGAGCAGGGGCCAGGGCTAGGGTCGATGGTCACGAGGGGACGGGGCCGGCGGTTGCGGCCCCCGGCGCGGGCGCGTTGCCGGGAGCCGCCGACACGGCACAGGTCTCGTGAGGTCTGCGCAAAGACCCGGGCACGGACCACCGTCACCAGCGCGCTTTCACGCTGGGAGGGGCTGGCCGCCTACGCGGCTGGGCTGAGTTCGGCGCGGCCGAACAGCAGTGCGTAGCCGGAGGGGAGCCTGCGCAGGATGCGGGTGAGGAGATCGGGGCCGGCCAGGATCGCGACGGCGGCGAGGACCGAGCCGGTGTCCCAGCGGGCAGGGCCCACCTGGGCGCCGGTCCGGGCGGCGAGGTCTTTGACGAAGGCCCAGCCGGTCAGCGGCTGGGTGTCGGGGATCTGTGCGGTGAGGATACGTGCGGCTTCGAAGGGCAGGCGGGCGGCCAAGTCGACGCGTTCGTCGCCCGTCAGCTGGCGTCCGAGTCCCGCGAGGACCAGGCGGACGGCTTCCTCGGCCCGTTCCCGGGTGGGGTAGGCGCCTTCGTAACGGACCTTCTCCAGCATCTGCTCGTACGTCATGACGGGCAGGTGCTGGAGTGGTGCACGCCAGTCGGACATCACTTGGATGGTTGCCTTTCTATCGCTGAGGTGGTCATGCCGTCGCCCGAAGGGGCGCGCGGACACCAGGGTGGTCAGGTGGACTGGGGGCGGCCGAAGAGCAGGTCGTAGCCCACAGGGAGCTGGAGCAGGATCCGCCCCAGCAGGTCCTCGCTGGCCGCGTCGGCGACCGTGCTGAGGACGGCACTGACGTCCCAGGCCGCGGTCTGGTCGGTCGCTCCCTCGATCCAGGCCGCCGCCGCGCGCACGAACCGCTCCGGGGAGAGGGGTTCGGCGCTCTGCAGCGGGTTGAGCAGGATCAGGGCGAAGCCTTCCGGCAGGCGCGCCGCCAGCTGGGCGCGCACCTCGCCGACCAGATGCGCGCCCAGCAGTGCGAGCACCACGCGGGCCGCGCGTTCTGCTTCCTGCCGGCTGCCGTACTCGCCGCGTTCCGTCACCTGGTCGAGGAACGCTTCTCGTCGCAGGGTCACGTCGGCCGCCGCCCTTCTTCCGCTCCGGTGGTGCGGAGGACGGGTGAGGGGGGAGACCAGGTGCCCGTCCTCCGCCGCTGTTCGGCCCGTATCGTCCGGCTCAGCCGGAGATCTCCTTGCGGTCGGATCCCCCGCCGATGGCGATCTTGCGGGGCTTGGCGCGCTCGGCGATCGGGATACGCAGGGTGAGCACCCCGGCGTCGTAGTCGGCCTTGATCTGCTCGGTGTCCAGCGTGTCGGCCAGCACGATCTGGCGGGAGAAGACGCCCAGCGGCCGCTCGGACAGTTCCATCTGGACGTCGTCGGCCTTCGCCACGGGCCGGCGCTCGGCCTTGACGGTCAGCATGTTGCGTTCGACGTCGATGTCGATCGCCTCCGCGCTGACGCCGGGGAGGTCGAAGGCCACGACGTACTCGTCGCCCTCGCGGTAGGCGTCCATCGCCATCGCGGACGGCCGTGACCAGGTGCCCGTGCTCATCAGCTGCTGAGCCAGCCGGTCGAGCTCACGGAAGGGGTCGGTGCGCATCAACATGGTGAAACACCTCCAGAAGGTTCGGGCAGTTGCTGCCAATGCGCCTCACTGGAACCGTTGTAACATGTCATCCAATGGATGACAAACGTGGTGTCGTCAGAAGGATGACAACCCGCTCATCGAGGGAGGTGCTCATGACAGCAGCCGACCAGCCGGCCCCTTTCAGTGGCGACGCCCAGAGCCCGGCTTCGTTCCTCGCCGCGGCCGCGGCCCTGCACGCCATAGACGACGCCCTGCGCGTCGCCCGGCACGAGGCTCCCGGCGTCCCTGATGCGCCCGACATCGGCCCGGAGCAGGCCCTGGCCTCCCTCCTGCTGCTGAGGCAGGTTCGCGAGCAGCTCGCCGACTGGGAAACCGGCCTGATCGAAACCGCCCGCCACGCAGGCGCCAGCTGGGCCGACCTCGCCCACCCCCTCGGCGTCGCCAGCCGCCAGGCCGCCGAACGCCGCTACCTGCGGGGCCGGCCCGGCCCCGCCGGAACCACCGGCGAACAACGCGTCCAGGCCACCCGCGAACGCCGCGCCGCCGACCGCACGCTCGCCACCTGGGCCCGCCACAACGCCGCCGACCTGCGCCGCATCGCCGGCCAGATCACCGCACTCACCGACCTCCCCGCCGCCGCCCACCACCCGCTCAGCCAGCTCCACGCGGCCCTCGCCCACGACGACCCCACCGCCCTCATCCACCCCCTGAACGCCACCCGCCCCCACCTGACAGCCGCCCACCCCGACCTCGCCACCCAACTCGACACCCTCACGAACTCCGCCACGGCCTCAACCACCGCTCCCGACTGACCGATACACAGCGCCAACGCACGAAGGCGGACCGCACGCCGCAGGAGCCCCCGGCGGGCCGACCGGGGCCCGCCGTTCTTCAAGATCGACCTCAGTCATCCGCGGGTGATCCTTCGGTCGCCGTCATCGCGGGAGGCGGACGCGGATGGTGTTGCCCCTTCCGGGGCCGGGAGTGAGGTTCACCTCGCGGGCCAGGAGGCGGACCATGGGGTATCCGAGCCGCCGGCGCAGCCGTTGAGGTCAGGGACGTGCCCTGGGGAGTACGTGGCGGGGATCACTGACAGCGACGTGCGCCGCGTCGGCAGCGGCGCCAAGGCCGAGGGTGTAGCGGCTGCCCTCGTGGCGCAGGGCGTTGGTGGCGAGCGCGGAGACCGCAAGAGCGAGCGTGTCCGCCGTTTCTGGGGCACGGAGCCGGATCCAGCTTCGACGAACGTGTGGACGGCAGTACGCGCACGAGCGACGTCGGAGGCGCTGCCGCTCTCAACCACAACAGGGGCGCTACGACCTCCGGGGATGTCGCCTCCTGTGGGACATGCGCTACCACCCCACTTGGACCGGTTGCGACGCCTGGCTCAGCGTGTGGCCCGCCGAGCTGGGAGACAGCCCTGCTGCATCACTCTTTCGTGCGTATCCGACATAGAGCTCCACCGATCCGCCATGAAGAAAGTCTGTCGTGGCAGAAGTAGACTTTGCTGCGTCATGGAGTTACTGTGTTGTCGTACCCAGGAAGTCGAAGTGGGCACGGCAGATACGAACTGCCGGGCAAGCAGGTCAAGCAGGACGCGGCCCACAATGGCCGCGAGCAGTACCCGCGGTATCCCAGCAGTACAACCGAGTAAAAGTAAGGAGCAGAACGCCATCAGGATCGCCCGGGCGCGGAAGCAGTCCGCCCGGGTACCGCAGGCCCCGGATTGGAAGGTGGTCCCCGGTCACGCATCCGCGATCCCCGCAGCCCCGCCCTCCCAGGCGGAACCTGCGGTCACAGAAGGCCGGCGCAGTTGGCCGGTAGATGGTGTTGCAAGCTCGGGGCCCGGGCGCCAGGACGGCGCCCGGGCCCCCCGACGCGTCCCCGGAAGAAGAGGTCTATGCCCCCTGCCAGTCCCCGTCTCGCCGACAACCTCGACGACGACGACTACCCCGCCTACACCATGGGCCGGGCCGCCGAGATGCTCGGCACCACCCCCGCCTTCCTCCGCGCCCTCGGCGAACACCGCCTGATCACCCCACTGCGCTCCGAAGGCGGCCACCGCCGCTACTCCCGCTACCAGCTACGCATCGCCGCCCGCGCCCGCGAACTCGTCGATCAGGGCACCCCCATCGAGGCCGCCTGCCGCATCGTCATCCTCGAAGACCAGCTCGAAGAAGCCCAGCGCATCAACGAGCAACTGCGCACACAAGGCCCCGAGCCCCAGCCGAAGACCTCGGCCTGATCAGGACACCGGCCGCGAGCTGGACACCGACCGCCGCCAGGCAGGGCCCCCTAAGCGGTCGGTGGGCTCACCGCGTGTGGACATACCGCCGGTCACGGTGGAAGCCGCGGTGCTGGTAGGGATGCTTGCCTGAACCCGGTTTCCCGGTTGCCCGGTGGGCGGAGCAGAGCCTGCGCCGACGGTCAGGGATACGCGGTGTCCTGCCAGGCGGGGCGCACTTCGAAGGGCAGTGCGAGAGCCTTCATGTGCTGGTAGGCGAGGCCGGACTCCAGCGGCCGGCGCAGGGTCATGAGAAGGGGCTGATTCGGCCGACGTCGCATACCACCAAGTCGGCTGGTCCTGCCGACAGCAGGACCAGCCTCGGCACAGAGGTCGCCAGGAGGGGCGCTGAGCGCGGTCTTGGGCCGCAGACCAGTCGCCCGGCCCAGCCGCGACACACCGCGCTCCGGCAGCGGCCGCATCGGGATGGCCTTTCCGGAGGGGATCGGTTGCTTCCCGTGCGTCGCAGCAGGGCATCGCGGCCGGAACTCGCCCGACCACGGACGCGCCCAGGCCGCAACGCCCTGGGACCACGGGCTCAGCGACCGGCGCCCCGGCCGCTACGACCGGCGGCGAACCGGCCCTCCAGTCCCGTGATGAGCGTGTCGATCACCAGCCGGAACATACGGTCCTGGTCAGAGCCTGCACGGTCTGCGAGCGGGGCCTCGTCCGTGCCGGCAGCGATCCCAGGGGGCTGGAGGCTCGCCCACTGCTGGAGCGAGCCGTTGAGTTCGGCGCTCAGGACGCCGACGACGACGGCGACCATGAGAGCGGCGATCTCCGGGACCTCCGGCTGCGACACCCCGGTTGCGTTCACGATCGCGGTGAGCGCGGACCAGAACGGGTCGTCGGGCTGGATGAAGTCCGGCTGACCGAAGGAGTAAGCCATCAGCTTCGGGTGGCGGTGCGCCAGGGTCCGGAAGTCCGTGGCGAGCAGGCGGATGCGTTCCTGCCAGGGAGCGTCCTGAAGCGTCACGGTGCGGAACTGGGCGCCGACCGTTCTCGCCACGCCGCGCAGCACGGCTTCCTTGTTCGGCACGTGGTGATACAGCGACATCGGGTTCGCATCGAGCTCGGTCGCGAGTTTGCGCATGGTGAGCGCCTCGACTCCGTCCGCGTCGATGAGCCGCAGGGCGGCGGCATAGATCCCGGCCTCGGTCAGAGGCACATCCCTCTTCCTCGTACCCCGAGGGGGACGCCTCACCTTGTTTTCCATACCCCGTACGGTACCAGTTTCATACATCGTATGGAAATGACCTGCATCACGCTGCCCGTACGGCGGTCGGGGGTTGCCTCAGGTTTCCATACGACGTACGGTACCAATTCCATACGGCGTATGTTTCTTTCCGGCGCCGCGGCATTGACCAGCGCAACGCGCCCTTGCCCATCCGCTCCACCCCCTCCACGCAGAGGAGCAAGCCATGACCACGCACTCCGCGAACGACCTTCGCCCCATCCGGTCCCCGCGCGGGATCCCCCTGCTCGGCCACACGCCGCAGATCCCCGACACCAACCCGGTGGAGTACTTCAACGAGCTGTCCAAGCAGTTCCCCGAGGGCATCTACGGCATGGACATCGCAGGCATCGAGCAGGTCTTCGTCTACGACCCGGACCTGGTGGCCGAGGTCTGCGACGAGACGCGGTTCTTCAAGCAGATCGACAAGACGCCGCTGAGCCATGTGCGGGACTACACGGGGGCGGGCCTGTTCACGGCCCACCAGCACGAAGAGGAATGGGCCATGGCCCACCGGATCCTGCTGCCGGCCTTCAGCCAGCGGGCCATGAAGACCTACTTCGGTCAGATGCTGGAGATCGCCCAGAACCTGGTCGGCAAGTGGGAGAGCCGGGAGGGCCGGCCGGTCGCCGTCACCGACGACTACACCCGGCTCACCCTGGACACCATCGCCCTGTCCGGTTTCGGCTACCGCTTCCGGTCCTTCGACAAGGAGGAGCTGCACCCGTTCCTCAACTCGCTGCTGGAGGCGCTGATCGAGTCGATGCGGCGCTCCCAGGAGCTGCCGATGATGACCAGGCTGCGCAAGGCGGACGACAGGAAGTACCGCGAGAACATCCAGCTGATGCGCGACCTGGTCGAGAGCGTGATCAAGGAGCGCCGCGAGGGGAAGGGCACCGGCGAGGAGGACCTGCTCGGCCTGATGCTGGAGGCCACCGACCCGGAGACGGGCAAGCTGCTGGCCGACGACAACGTCCGCGACCAGGTGGTCACCTTCCTGATCGCCGGTCACGAGACCACCAGTGGCCTGTTGTCGTTCGCCACGTACTCGCTGATGCGCAACCCGCACGTCCTGGCGCAGGCATACGCCGAGGTCGACCGCCTGCTGCCCGGTGACACGGTTCCGGACTACGACACGATCATGCAGCTCGACGTGATCCCGCGGATCCTGGAGGAGACCCTGCGCCTGTGGGCTCCCATCCCGCTGATCGCCAAGGCGCCCATCGACGACACCGTCATCGGCGACCGGTACGAGCTGAAGAAGGGAACCAGGGCCAACATCCTCATGGGCGCCCTGCACTCCCACTCCAAGGCGTGGGACCGGCCGGAGGAGTTCGACATCGACCGGTGGCTGCCGGAGAACCGCGCCGAGCAGCACCCGCACGCCTACAAGCCGTTCGGCAACGGTGTGCGTGCCTGCATCGGCCGCCAGTTCGCGCTCACCGAGGCCCGCCTGGCGCTGGCGCTGGTGCTGCAGAAGTTCAGGTTCTCCGACACCACCGACTACAAGATGGACGTGCGCGAGGCGCTCACGCGCAAGCCCGGCGACTTCCACCTGGTCGTCCGCAGGCGTCAGGAGCACCAGCGGACCGTCTTCGGCGCCACCGACCCGCAGACCGGCGACACGCAGGCGCAGACAGCGGTCAGCGGCGTCGGTGTGAACCTGACCGTCGCCTACGGCTCCAGCCTCGGCTCCTGCGAGGACTTGGCGCGCACCATCGCCGACCGCGGTGAGCGCTCCGGCTTCGGCACCACGCTGATGAGCCTGGACGAGCTGGGCGACAACCTGCCCACCGAGGGCCTGCTCGCCGTCGTCGCCGCCAGCTACAACGGCAAGGCGCCGGACAACGCCCAGCGCTTCGACGACCTGCTGGCCGCCGGCCTGCCGGAAGGTGCGCTGTCGAATGTGCGGTTCGCGCTGCTGGGTGCCGGCAACACCCAGTGGGTGGCGACCTTCCAGGCGTTCCCCAAGCGGATCGAGGAAGGTCTGCTGGCCGCCGGCGCCACCCCGGTCGTCGAGCGCGGCATCGCGGACGCCGCCGGTGACTTCGACGGCATGGCCACCCGTTGGATGGACACTCTGTGGTCCACGCTGGCCGAGGAGTACGCCGCCGACACCTCCGAGGCGAGCGGCCCGCGCTACCAGGTCCAGCTGCTCACCGAGTCCGACGTACGCCCCGCCATCGTCTCCGAGCAGGCGTACCCGCTCACGGTGGTGGCCAACGAGGAACTCGTGGCCGACGCGACCGGCCTGTGGGACTTCAGCATCGAGCCGCCGCGCCCGTCCGCGAAGTCCATCACCGTCGAGCTGCCCGCCGGCGTCACCTACGACACCGGCAACCACCTGGCCGTCTTCGCCAAGAACGAACTCCCCCTGGTGGAACGCGCACTGAGGCGGCTCGGTGTCGAGTACGACCAGGTGCTCCGGCTCGACCAGCCCGGCGGCGGCCGCACCCACCTGCCGGTCGGCACCCCGGTCACCGCCGGCATCCTGCTCACCGAGTTCCTGGAACTGCAGGACGTCGCCACCCGCTCCCAGATCCAGACCCTGGCCGAGTACACCCAGTGCCCGTGGACCCGGCCGCAACTCCAGGCGTACACCGCCGACACGCAGGAGGCCGAGGAGCGCTACAGCAAGGAGATCCTCGGCAAGCGGGTCTCGGTGCTGGGCCTGCTGGAGCGCTTCCCGGCGGTCGAGCTGCCGCTGGCGGTGTTCCTGGAGATGACGGGCCCGATCCGGCCGCGCTTCTACTCCATCTCCTCCGCCCCGTCGGCCAACCCGCGCCACGTGCGCCTGACCGTCGGCCTCCTGGAGGGCCCGGCCCTGTCCGGCGACGGCCAGTACCGCGGCACCTGCTCCTCCTACATCGCCGGCCTCGAACCCGGAGACGTCGTCTATGGCTACGTCCGCGTGCCCTCCCCGACGTTCGCCCCTCCCGCCGACCCTGCCACTCCGATGATCCTGATCGGCCCCGGCACCGGCATCGCGCCGCTGCGCGGCTTCCTGGAGGAGCGGGCCTGGCAGCACGCGGGCGGCACCGAGGTCGGCCTGTCGCAGGTCTTCGTCGGCTGCCGCCACCCGGAGCACGACTACTTCTACCGTCAGCAGATGCAGGACTGGGAGCAGGCCGGGATCGCCCAGATCCACACCGCGTTCTCCGCGGTGACCGGCCACCCGGCCCGGTTCGTGCAGAACGCCATCGCCAACGCAGCCGACACGGTGTGGCAGGCCATCGAGGACGGCGCGTACATCTACGTCTGCGGTGACGGCCGCCGCATGGCCCCCGCCGTTCGCGAGGCCCTCGCCGCCATCCACCGTCGGCAGACCGGCAGCGACGACGAGACCGCCCAGCAGTGGCTCGCCCGACTCGAAGCCGACGAGCGCTACCAGCAGGACGTCTTCGCCTGACCCTCGCACGCCGTCAAGGCGCGTGACACCAGCCGCCGGGAGGCGTGCGGCATCCCGCTGCCGGCCGTACGCCTCCCGGCCACCACAAGCCATCCAGAGCCCATGGCGCCCATCGGCCCGAAACCCGTCGGGTGCCGCTCACAGAAAGCAGATCGTCATGGACACCATGCTCGCCGGACGCTTCCACCTGGACAGCAAGAAGTTCGCCGTGGAGGAGGTCCCCATCCCCGCACCGGGCCCGGGCGAGGTCCTCATCGAGGTGAAGGCCGCGGGCGTCTGCCTGTCGGACGTCCACCTCCTCGACGGCTCCCTCGTCCCGCTGTTCGCCACCTCCGACACCGTCACCGTCGGCCACGAGGTCGCCGGGGTGGTCCACACCCTCGGCCCCGACCTCAAGCGCGGCCTGACCATCGGCACCGGCGTCACCCTGGAGGCCGGCAAGACCTGCGGCAGGTGCGCCGGATGCGTGCGCCGCCGTCCCTGCACCCAGATGCTCACCGCCGGCATCGACTACGACGGCGGCTGGGCCGAGTACGTGATCGCCCGCGAGGACACCCTCATCCCCATCCCCGACAGCCTCCCCTTCGACCAGGCCGCGATCATCCCCGACGCGGTCTCCACCCCCTACGCCGCCGTCGTCACCACCGCGGGCGTCCGTCCCGCCCAGTCCGTCGGCGTCTGGGGCGTGGGCGGCGTCGGCGCCCACAACGTACGCCTCGCCCGCATGGTCGGCGCCGCACCGATCATCGCCGTCGACCCACTGCCCAGCGCCCGCGAGCGCGCCCTCGCCTTCGGCGCGGACCACGCCCTGGACCCGGCCGACCCCGACTTCGCCGACCAGGTCCGCGCGGCGACCGACGGACGGGGCCTGGACTTCGCCTTCGACTGCGCCGGCGTACCCGCCGTCCGTGGGCAGGCCGCCTCCGTGCTCGGCCTGGGCGGCTCCCTGATCCTGGTGGGCATCACCCCCAGGCCGCTCACCATCACCGAGGGGCTGACCTTCAACTACCTGCAGAAGCAGGTACGCGGTCACTACGGCGGCACCCCGGAGTCGGTCTCCGAGCTCGTGCGGCTGACCGCGGCCGGCCGCCTCGACCTGGCCCCCTCCATCACGGATCACATCCCGCTCATCGACGCGGCCGACGCGGTCAGCCGTCTCGAGAACAAGATCGGCGACCCGATCCGCCTCATCCTCGTCCCCTGACGCCTGTCAGCAGGACACCGAGCCACCTGGGGCAGGGGTGAGTGGGCGCCGGTGCTTGAGGGAGCACCGGTGCCCACGGTTTTCCGGCAACCGTGAGGAGAGGGAGCCATGCAGACGACCGACCGCCCGCGCCGCACTCCGCAGCGCAGGGATGCTCACTCCAACCACAGACGCATCCTCGCGACCGCCCGGCAGCAACTGCGGGACGACCCGGACACGAGTCTCGGCAGCATCGCCAAGGCCGCCGGCGTCACCCGGCGCACCGTCTACGGACACTTCCCCAGCCGGGAAGCGCTGGTCGCCGACCTGACGCAGGAAGCAGGACAAGCGCTCCAGCAGGCGTTCGCCGCAGTGCGCATCCCGGATGCCGATCCTGTCGAGGCGATGGCGCGCATGGTGCTGGCGGCATGGGCGGTGGGTGACCAGTACCGCATGCTCATCTCCCTGGGGCGCCGCCATCGGGGAGAGGCAGCCATCCGCGCCACCCTGGCACCGGCCCGCGAAGAGGCCATCGCGCACATACGACGCGGTCAACACCAAGGCGTGTTCGCAGGCCATGTGCCGGCACCCGTCCTCGCCCAGGCGCTGGAAGCACTGATGCTGGCCCTCGCCGAGGAGAACGCCGCGAGCACCTGGGCGGACCCCACGGGTGAGGCCGCGGCCACCGCGTTCCTCGTAGCCGCCGGCGTGGCACCACAGGCGGCCGCGCTTCAGGTGCAGGACGTCGTCAGGCGAGACCGGGCAGCGGGCGCCGGGTGACCTCATGGGCGTCGTCCGCAGCGAGGCCGAGCATGCGCAGCCGGGAGGGACAGCAGGGTGCCGCCCAGGCCGGACAGGGTGGTGGTCGCGTTGCCGCAGGTGAAGCGGCCGACGCGATGCCGACCTCCTGACGCTGATCACCGGTGCTGTGATCACCCACGTGCGCAAGGGGACGGGACGCCCGAACTCCTCCCCGCGGCGTGCGGCCCTGGTCGCCTGATATCACGTGCTCCTTGCCGGTGTCGGCTCGTGACGGGGTGACACGCAGGACGCTCCTGCTCGGCGGCTGCTGCGCGTCGGCGGCGGAGGCCCCTCAGTTCTGTTAGCGAGCCCAAGCCGGCGCTGGCAAACTGAATGTGTGGTTCCGCTGATGGCCGCGGCCGATCAGGCCGCGTCCTCATCTCTCACAGGCGCCGGTGTGGTGTCGGCCTGCGCATTGCTCTTCACCGTCGCGTCGTTCTGGTGGCTCAACGCCAGACAAGGGCGCCTGAAGACGTGGGAGCCTCATGCCTTCGCAGCGATCGTCAGTTCTTCCACGGCCCGCCTGCGACTCCCGCTCGTCCTTCACAACACCGGCCCCAAACCGATCGTCGTACAGGACCTCCTCCTGACCTTCCCTGACGAGCCCGCTTCTCACCTGCCGCTGCTGTGGGTGTCCTCACCGTCCCGGCTCCAGCCGGGGCCGGACGAGGACGCGAAGCTGCCGGCCGGCTTCGTCGTTCCCGGCAGAGAAGCGCGACAACTCTTCATCGAGTTCGAGGCACCCTTCTCCGGGTTGATGCCGGAAGCCCGTGACTACAAGGTCCAGCTGCAAGCGAGGGTCGGCCACCGCAAGGGGTGGCGCCGCCTGCTGACGTTCACCCTGCGGGCCGCCAACATCGTCGATCCGGATCGCTACACCGTCTACAACAACGCGCCGATCGAACTGACGAAGGAGGACCGGAAGAGAGCAGACGCTGCGCTGGTGGAGCTGTTGGAGGAGGAGCATGGGGACGCGTCCGCCACCGGCGAGCGGAACCAGCGGGACTCACCGGACGATGACGGCGACACCGGCGTGAAGCGCTAGAGGCCGGCTTCACGCCGTCCTCATCGGCTTCCGTGTTCCAGACTTTCCCTGCCCAGGGCCTCCGGCGCCTTGGTGGGTAGGTCACTGAGGCACCGCTCCAGAAGTGGAAGGTGAGCGTCACCGGTCGGCCGTCACCGACTTCCTTGAAGAAGTCGGGCGTGAGCTTGATGGTGTCCTTGGCGTAGTCCGGTTCGAAGGACTTGTTGAACTCCTTGTACGGGGTCCAGGCGCCCGCCCCGGCGTTGCTTCCGTCTGCGTACTTGGCCTCCATCGTCGCCAGTCGGTCGCCGCGGAACCGGGCGGGCACGGTGAAGGCGTCGGTGGTCCCGGTCGCGGGTGCGAGAAGCGGTGTGTCGTGGGTGATGACCTGGATGCGCCACGGCGCGCCCTGGGAGAAGTGTGCGTTCAGCGCGGCGTCGACCCCGTAGGCGCGGTTGCCCGCGAGCCGGGACAGCGGCGGTGCTGAGCGAGCTGTCGCTCTGTGGTCGAATTCGTCATCGGTTCCCCATGGTCGAACTGAACTTGCTCTCTCCGGTCGCCACAGGGAACTCAAAGGTTGCCGCGCTCCGGGAAAACGCCGTGGCGGCGAGCGGGATGACGCCTGTCGCCCTACAGCCCCGCCCCGCCTGACCACAGCCCGGTCGGGCCGGATGACCGCCCTGGCCCGTGAGCCATCTCACGGGTGGGGCCGGTCCTGGGTATCCCCAGCGTCCGGCGGGCGCGGCGGCGGTGATCCGCGACGTAGGAGGACGGGTCACGCCCGAGACACCGCGGACGCCGGGGATGCTCGCGAAGATCGTGCAGGCCCGGTCTCGGCGGATGCGGCAGGCTTCGCCGGGGCCGGCGTCACTCCGGTTGCGACCCGGTCGTACGGGTCGCAGGCTGCCCCCATGGACGACTGCAGCCCCGAAGCCGGCATGCGGCCCGTGCTGGTGACCGGTGCCGCGGGCAGTGTCGGGGCCGTGGGCAGGACCGTGGTCCGAGGTCTACGGCGGCGGGGTCTGCCGGTCCGTGCTCTGGTGCGCCGGGACGACGACCGGGCCCGGGCACTGCGCGCGACGGGTGCCGACGTCGTGGTCGGCGATCTGACGCGGCCCCGTGATGTCGCCGACGCCCTCGACGGCTGCGGCCGGATGTACTTCGGCATGGCCGTGTCCGCGGAGTACCTGACGGCCGCCGTGACCACGGCGACGGTCGCGCGCGCCTACGGAGGGCTGGAGGTGTTCGTGAACATGTCGCAGCTGACCGTCTCCGAGATGGACGCCACCAGCGGCTCCGAGTCGCGTCAGCATCGTCAGCAGTGGCTGGTCGAGCAGGTTCTCGACTGGTCGGGCCTGCCCGTGGTCGAGGTCAGGCCCACCGTCTTCCTGGAGAACCCGCTCTTCCGGGCCGTGTTCTCGTCGATCGCCGAGGACGGCACCCTCAGGTGGCCCTTCGGCGGGGCGAGGACCTCCCCGATCGCGGCCGGTGACGTCGCCGCGGCCGTCGAGGAGATCCTGGCCGATCCGGCCCGGCACATCGGCCGGACCTACGAGCTGACCGGCCCCCGGTCTCAGGACGCCGCCGCTCTGGCCGCGGAGATCTCCGACGCCCTGCACCGCGCGGTCGGCCACACCGACGTCCCGTTGCAGGAATGGCTCGACGGCGATCTCGGGGCGCTGGGACTGCCGGACCACGTCCTCCAGCACATCTCCACCATGGCCCGCCTGCACGCGGCCGGCCGCTACGACCGCCAGGCGGACGGCATGGCGGAGATCACCGGGCGGCCCGCCGCGGGAGTGGCCGAGTTCGTCCGCGAGAACCCCGGGCTGTTCACCCGCTGAAGCCGCCTGCCGTCAGAACACCGCCGCGGTCAGCTCGGGCACCGCTGGGCCCAGACCGTCTTGCCCTCGCCGTTGTAGCGGGTGCCCCAGGCGTCGGCGAGGCTGGCGATGATGAACAGGCCGCGGCCGTCCTCGTCGATGGTGCGCGCGTGCTTGAGGTGCGGGGCGCACTCCGCCGCGTCGCTGACCTCGCAGGTCAGATGGTGGTCCAGGACGAGACGCAGCCGCAGCGGCGGGACGCCGTGGCGGATCGCGTTCCCGACGAGTTCGCTGACGATGAGCTCCGCGGTGAAGGCGTCCTCCTCCCCGAGGTCCCAGGCCGCGAGCTGCCGGCGGGTGGCGGCACGGGCGAGCGGGGCCGCCCGGCTCTCCGCGGGCAGCGGCAGCACCAGCACCCGGTCGGCGGGGAACGCCTTGGCCCTGGCCAGCAGCAGGATCTTCTCCGTCTCGCGGTGGTCCCGCAGCGCGTACGCGATCGAGTCGCACACCTGGTCCAGGGACCCGTCGGCCGCCGCTTCGGTGAGCAGGGAGCGCACCTGCCCCGACGGCGCCAGCAGGTCCTCGTTGCCGAGCGCGAGGAGGCTGCCCTCGGGGAGCTCGACCGTGGTCGCGGGGAACGGGGCGTGCCCGCCGCCGGCGAGGACCGGGCCCTCCGGGACGGACACCACGGCGGCCCGGCCGCCCGGATAGACGGCGTACGGGTCCGACAGCCCGGCCCGCACGATCGTGCAGCGCTGCGCCAGCGCGTCGTACACCGCGATCAGGCAGCCGGCGGTGAGCGGCTCGGCGTGCAGGCTGTCGCCGGCCGGGAGGGCTGCGCGTTCGGCCGCGAGGCGGGCGGCGGTGTCGCTCAGCCGGGCCATCATCTCGTCCGGTTCCAGGTCCAGGGCGGCCAAGGACTGGATCACGGTGCGCAGTTGGCCCATGGTGGTGGCCGTGGCGACCCCCCGGCCGGCGACGTCGCCGAGGACCAGGGCGGTCCGGGCGCCGGCCAGCTCGATGACGTCGGACCAGGCGCCGCCCCCGCCGGGCCCGGGGATGTGCAGACGCGCGAGGTCGACCGCCGAGGTTTCCCGGGGCTGTTGCGGCAGCAGCCGGCGCTTCATGGTGGCGGCGATGGTGCGCTCCCGCGTGAAACGGCGTGCGTTGTCGAGGCACAGCGCGGCGTGGGCGCACACGTCCGCGGTGAGCGCGATGTCGCCCTCCTCGAAGCGCTCCTCCGTGCCGTGCCGGTAGAAACTCACCACGCCCATGGCCTGACCGCGCAGCGCGAGCGGGGCGACGATCAGGGAGTGCACGGCCGACTGCTCGATGGCCGCCGCCCGGGCCGGGTCGGCCGACATCCACGGACTGTCCCGGTCCACGGGGACCAGCCGCGGCCGCAGATCGGCCAGCACCCGGGCGAACGGGGTGCCGTCGGGCAGCCTGCTCACCCCGCCCACGGGATGGGCCGACACCACCCCGCGGAAGGCGGCGCGCAGCAGCGGCACATCGCCGTCGACGGGTGCCAGGGGCGGGGTGTCGCCCCGTACGACGTCCTCGATCACCTCGACCACCGCGATCCCGCAGAACGCGGGCACGACCGCGTCGATCAGCGCCTCGCACACGGCGATCACGTCCAGGTGCTCGCCGACGCTGCCGCGCACCGCCTCCAGGATCTCCAGGCGCTGCATGGCCTGCATGCGGTCGGTGACGTCGAGGGCGAGGACGATCAGCCCCATGACGTCCCGGCGGGCGTCCTCCAGGCGGATGTAGGAGACGGAGTAGTGCCTCGGCCCGGAACCGCCGGGCGACCGGGTCCGCACGATGCGGTCGAGCTCCGGTCGCCCGGTCGCCAGGACCCGGCGGGCGGCCGCGTCCTCCTCCTCGGGGGCGGCGAGATCGTAGGCGTCGGGGAACAGCCCGCCGAGCGGGGTGTCCGGACGCTCCCGCTCCCGCCCGCACTCGCCGCCCGTGCGGACGATGCGCAGGTCCCGGTCGAGGACGTGCAAGATCATCGGCGAGCAGCCGGCCAGGGCCTCCAGGACGGCCGGGGTCCACCCGCAGTCGACGCCGTCCGCCGCGTGCACCTCCCACACCAGCGCGGAACCGGTGAGCACCGGCCGTACGGCCAGGCCCACCGCCGACGCGCGGAGCGCCGCCATCCCGGCCGCGCCGTCGCCCTCGCGTACCAGCTCGCCGATGCGCCTGCCCACGACCTCCTGCGGCGACCAGCCGAAGGCCTCCTCGGCGGAGGCGGACCACTCGACCACCCGCCCGTTGTCGCCGACCAGCATGAACGCGCCGTCGCTGGGCATGGCAAACACCTCCACAGGGGCCACGTCCCCGGACAGGAGCCCTCCGGCGACCGTCCACGACCGTGTCCGCTTCCTCCTTATTCCTCCCTATAGTGCGCTCCCGGTCGGTGGCGTCGGCAACAGGTGACGTCGACAGCGGAAGGAACAGAGCCGGCAACAGAAGGAGCAGAGTCGGCGGCAGAAGGAACAGAAAGAAACAGAAGTGACAGAGGAGGCGACCCGGCGGGTCAACCGGGGGCCGGTGCGCTGCGGCGCAGGGTGCGGGCGGCCGGGACGACCGCGGCCGTCACGGCGAGGAGCGCGCAGGCGGTGACGGCCGAGCCGAGGGCCGGCCAGGGGAGCCGGACCGGCGCAGGCGCCGACTGGAGGCGCAGCGCCGCCGCGACGCCCGCCAGGTCCAGGCCGGCGACCAGCAGGCCCAGCAGCGCCCCCACCGCGACCACCGTGAGGGCCTCGGCGCCGACCAGCCGCAGCGCCTGCCCGCGGGTGGCGCCGGCCAGCCGGAGCAGGGCCAGCTCGCGGGTCCGGTCGGCGGTGGCCATCACCATCGTGTTGACCAGGGAGATCCCGGTGTAGAGGAGCGCGATGCCGAGGACGAGGAGGAAGCCGAGGCGGGTGGTGCGGTCGGTCCCCGGAGAGACCGCCGCGATCCACCGGTCCGCGGTACGGACCCGGCCGCCCCGCTCGCCGAGCGCCGCGCGCAGCCCGGCGGCCACCGCGGCCGGGTCCGCGCCGTCCCGCAGGGCCACGTCGACCCGGTCCACGGCCGCGCCGGCCCCGTTGGCCGGGGTGACGTACACCCCGTTGTCGCCGGTGCCGGTCCGCAGCACGGCGGCGATGCGCAGGGTCCGCTCCGTGCCGTCGCCCAGCCACACCCGCACCTTCCGGCCGACGGTGTGCCGCTCCCACTCCTCGTTGACGATGATCGAACCGTCGTCGAGGTCGGCGGTCCGGCCGGCGGCGAGCGGGAGGCGGGCGGTGGCGGCCAGCGCGGCGGGATCGGCGGCCCTGGCCTCGGACCTGATCAGGGCGACCCCGTCCTCCAGGACGTACACGGCGCTCCGCGCACTCGCGGACATCTCGGCACCGGGCACCGCGCGCAGCGCCCGCAGCGTCCCCGCGTCGAACCCGTCCCCGCCCGGGGGCGTGACGACGAAGGCGGCGGCGGTGCGGTCGCGGACCTCGGCGGCCCGGGCCGCGTTCAGGGTCGCGGTGGTGCCGAGCAGCGAGCCCGTGAGGGCGACGGTGACCAGCACGGGTGCCGCGACGGCCGCCGTACGACGGACCGCGGCGGCCGCGTGCTCCCGCACCAGCAGACCGCCGGCGCCCGGGAGTTGCGCCGGGACCCAGGTGAGCAGCCGGGTCAGCGGGCGGACCACGACGGGCGCGAGCAGGGCGACCGCGGTGATCAGGAGCATGGGCCGGCTCACATAGGTCTTGCGGTGCAGCAGGTCGCCCGGGGTGCCCAGGAACAGCAGGACGGCCGCGGTCAGCAGCAGACCGGTGCCGAACAGCCAACGGGACCGGGTCATGGGCCTGTTGTCCACGTCCGCCTCGTGCAGCGCCGCCACCGGTCCGGTCCGGCCCGCCCGCCGGGACGCGGCGAGCGCTCCGCACAGGGCGACCACCAGCCCGGTCGCGAAGGCGGCGTAGTACGGCCAGGCGGACTGCCAACCCAGCTGGGCATACGGCCGGGCGTGGGCGCCGATCCGGAACCAGGCCGGGGCGAGACCGCTGTCCACCGTCCGGCGGACGAGGAGGGGGGCGCCGTACCCGCCGAGCACACAGCCCGCCGCCGAGGCGACCACCCCGACCAGCAGGGCCTCGGCGAGCACCGTCCGGCGCAGCTGCCCGGGCGTCGCCCCGGCGGTGCGCAGCAGGCCGAACTCGCGGCGGCGCTGGGCGACCGCGAAGGCGAACGTCGACGCCACCACGAACACCGACACGAACGCGGTGACCCCGCCGGCCGTGCCGAACAGGGCGTTCAGCGCCGTCAGCGCGGCACGGTCGCGGTCGGGGTCCGGATCGGCGTAGCGGCGGCCGTCCCCCGTGAGGACCCGTACGCCCGGGACGTCCCGCACCGCGTTCCGTACGGCCGTCACGTCCGCGTCGACCACCAGCTGGGTGCTTCGGGGCGCCAGCCGGGCGGCCCGGGCGTCGGTGTAGAAGACGGCGTGCTCGAAGCCTCGGTCCGTGACGGTGCCGACGACCGTGACGCTGCCGTGGTCCGTGCGCAGACGCCGGCCGGCCCGTGTCCAGCTCCCGCTGACGACGACCTCGTCGGCGGTGCGGGGCGCCCGCCCCGAGGCGATCCCGTACGGCGCGAACGCGGCCACCGACCAGGGGTGAGCGACCAGATCACCGGGCCCGCCCGGCACCCGTACGGTGAAGGAGCGGTCGGGGGTGACCGTGCCGAGCCTCCGCAGCGCGGCGACGGCGGCGGCGGGCAGGGCGCGCGGCTCGGCCAGCGGCTGGGTGCGGTCGCCGATCGGGGTGGCGACCCGCAGGGTGTCGGCACCCCTGACGACGAGGGGAGCGGCGGCGAACCGCTCCGGGGCGCGGTCCGGGGCGTCCAGCGTGGCGGCGAGCGCCAGGCCCATCACGGTGAGCAGGGCGACGCCGAGCGCGAGCGCGACGAAGCTGCCGGCGAAGCCGGTCCAGCGGGTGCGCAGGGTGTGGAGGGCGACGCTCAGCACGGGCGGGCCGCCTCGGGGTTGGCCTTGGGCTTGGGCTGGGTCTTCGGCCTGTGCTGGGCCTTCGGGTTGGGGCCGGGGGCGGTCTCCAGCCTGGTCATGGCGGTGGCGATGGCGTCGGGGTGCGCGCCCGTGAGTTCGCCGTCGACCCGGCCGTCGACCAGGAAGACCACGCGGTCGGCGTAGGAGGCGGCGACCGGGTCGTGGGTGACCATGACGGTCGTCCGGCCCTCGCCGTCGACCATGTTCCGCAGCAGCGTGAGCACCTCGCGGCCGGTCCGGGAGTCCAGGGCGCCGGTCGGTTCGTCGCCGAACAGCACCTCGGGGCGGGTGATCAGGGCGCGGGCCAGCGCCACCCGCTGCTGCTGACCGCCGGACAGCTCGGCCGGCCGGTGCCGGGCGCGGTCGGCGAGACCGACCTGGCCGAGCACCTCGCGGACCCGGGACCTCGGCACCCGCCTGCCCGCCAGCCGCAGCGGCAGCGCCACGTTCTGCTCGGCGGTGAGCGAGGGCAGCAGGTTGTACGCCTGGAAGACGAACCCGACGCGCTCCCGGCGCAGCAGGGTCAGCCGCTTCTCGCTCAGCCCGGTCAGCTCGGTCCCGGCCAGCCGGACCGACCCGGAGGTGGGCCGGTCGAGCCCGGCGGCGCACTGCAGGAGGGTCGACTTGCCGGAGCCGGACGGGCCCATGACGGCGGTGAAGGTGCCCTCGGGGAAGGTCAGGGAGACCCGGTCGAGGGCGGTGACGGCGCCGGCTCCGGAGCCGTGCCGTCTGCTGACGGAGCGCAAGCTGAGGGTGGACATGGAACCTGGCCTCGTTTCCCCGGTGGTCGGCGATGGTTGTCAGCGATGCGGGCGTTGGCTCCACGAAACCGTCCGGGGCGTGGGCGGCGCAGTGCGGCAGGACCGAGACCTGGGGTAGGGCCAGGCATACCCCCGCAGCGGAGGCTGGACGGATGGCCGGGGCATGGGCCCGCCGCCTACGGTGACCGGCATGCAGCCCCCTCCCCGCAGCGTCTGGCAGGCCATGGCCGGGCCCGGCTTCCTGCTCTCCCCGTGGCCGTGGCGGGCCGCCGGCTACCTGCTGACGGGGGCGGTGACCGGTGCCGTACTCCTCGTGGGGCTGGTCGCCGCGGTCACGGCCGGCGGGGTGCTCGCCGTCGTCCTCGTCGGGTTGCCGCTGCTGCTTCTCACGGCGCTCGCGGGCCTTCCGGTGGCCTGGGTCGAACGGCACCGGCTGCGGCTGGTCGACCGGGAGCGGCTGTACGACCCGCACGTGCGCCCCTCCGCGCCCGGACTGCGCGCATGGCTCACGACCCGGCTGCGGGAGCGCGCGACCTGGCGCGAACTCGGTCATGCACTCCTGTTCGCGGGCCTGCTCTGGCCGGTGGACGCCCTTGCTGTGCTCCTCGCCCTGGTCTGCCCGCTGTCGCTGGCCGCCGCCCCGCTGCTGCTGGCCACGGCGGGCGACGGCCGGGAGACGAAGGTGCTGAAGGTGTGGACGGTCACCGGCTGGCCGGCCGCCCTCGGGGTGGCGGTGGCCGGGGTCCTGCTGCTGGCCCTCGGGGGCTACGCGCTGGGCGTGGCGGCCGGTGCGCGGGCCGGGCTGACCCGGCTGCTGATCGCGCCGCGCGAGGCCGAGTTGGGGGCGCGGGTGGTCGAACTGGCGCGATCCCGGGCCCGGTTGGTGGACGCGTTCGAGGCGGAGCGGCGGCGTATCGAGCGCGATCTGCACGACGGGGCACAACAGCGCCTGGTCGCCCTGTCGATGACGCTGGGCCTGGCTCTTCTGGACGCCCCGCCGGGCCCGTTCGCCGACCAGCTCGCCAAGGCCCAGCGGGAGGTGGGGGAGGCGCTCGCCGAGCTGCGCGAGATCGTCCGCGGCATCCATCCCCGGGTGCTCGCCGACCACGGTCTGGAGGCGGCCGTGGCCGACGCGGCGGACCGCACGGCCGTTCCCGTGGACGTCTCCTTCCGGCTCCCGGTGCGGCTGCCGCGGTCCGTGGAGGCGGCCGCGTACTTCGTGGTGCGCGAGGCGCTCGCCAACGTCGACCGGCACAGTGGCGCGGGCCGCGCCGAGGTGACCGGCGGGCACCGGGACGGCCTGCTGTTCCTGGAGGTGCGCGACGACGGGCGGGGCGGCGCGGACGCCACGGCGGGCAGCGGGCTGACCGGGCTCGCGGACCGGGTGTCGGTGCTCGATGGGAGACTCTCCCTGTCCAGTCCGCCGGGCGGACCGACCCTGCTGCGTGTGGAGTTGCCGTGCGGTCCGTGCAGTCCCTGACGCCTTCGCCTTCGCCGACCGGCCGCGCGCTGCGCGTGGTCCTCGCCGAGGACAGCGTGCTGCTGCGCGAGGGGATCGTCGGGCTGCTGGCCCGGTTCGGGCACGAGGTGGTCGCGGCCGTCGGCGACGCGGAGGCGCTGGTCGCGGCGGTCGAGGAGCACGCGCCCGACGTCGTCGTGACGGACGTGCGGATGCCGCCCGGCTTCCAGGACGAGGGCCTGCGCGCCGCGGTGCGGTTGCGCGCGGCGCGGCCGACGTTGCCGATCCTCGTCCTCAGCCAGTACGTCCAGCGCAGTTACGCGGCCGACCTCCTCGACTCCGGGGACGGCACGGGCGTCGGGTACCTGCTCAAGGACCGGGTGGGGCAGGTGGCCGAGTTCGTCCGGGCGTTGGGCGAGGTGGCCGACGGGGGGACGGTGGTCGACCCCGAGGTCGTACGGCAGCTGCTGCGCCGGCGGCGGGATCCGCTGGAGCGGTTGTCGCCGCGCGAGCGGGAGGTGCTGGCGCTGGTCGCCGAGGGGAAGTCGAACGGGGCGATCGCGCGGGAACTGGTGGTCTCCGAGGCGGCGGTGGGCAAACACATCGGGGCGATCCTGGCGAAGCTGGATCTGCCGCCGGCCGAGGAGACGCATCGCAGGGTGCTGGCGGTACTGGCGTATCTGCGGGCGTGAGGTCTCTTGGTTGTTTCATCGGGGGGCGTTGTGTGGAGTTTCGGCCGCGGGTGCGTGGTGGTTGCTCGCGCAGACATACGACGACGGCCGACCACCCCACCCAAATCCCCCCGAAGTTGTCCACAGGGTCTGACGTGTTCCGGCCCCCACCTGTACCGTCTCCACGAGTTGATGTTGTGCGGAGTGCGGGGGAGGCGGTCGACGTGACCGGATGGGAAGAGCCGATGACGGCCGGGGCGCGCACCCTGCCCTCGCCGAAGGGCTTCGCGCAGTGGCCGTCGCAGGGTTCCCCCAAGGAGGAGGGCAAGGCCCTGCGTGCGGCCGTGCCGCGCGCGGCGCATGACGCCCTGGACCTGGACGGCTCCCGGCCCGACGCGGTGAGCGCCGTCGAGGAGTCCAACCGGGACCGCATCCCGGAGCTGATCCCGATACGGGTCGGCAGGATGGCGGCCGGCCCCTTCGCGTTCCTGCGCGGCTCGGCCGGACTGATGGCGCACGACCTGGCTCGCACTCCGATGACCAGGATCGCCACCCAGATATGCGGCGACGCCCACGCGGCCAACTTCGGTCTGTACGGCGACCCGCGCGGCGACCTGGTCATCGACCTGAACGACTTCGACGAGACGGTGCTGGGCCCCTGGGAGTGGGACCTCAAGCGGCTCGCCGCCTCCCTGGTGCTGGCCGGCCGGGAGGCGGGCGCCGACGAGGACATGTGCCGCAAGGCGGCGGGTGACGCGGCCGGCGCCTACCGCCGCACGATGCGGCTGCTGGCCCGGCTCCCGGTGCTGGACGCGTGGAACGCCATCGCGGACGAGGAGCTGGTCTCCCACTCCGACGCCCACGACATGATCGGCACCCTGCGCCGGGTCTCGGAGAAGGCCCGGGCCAACACCAGCGGCCGGTTCGCGGCCCGCTCCACCGAGCCCACCGAGGACGGCGGCCGCCGCTTCGTCGACGCCGCACCGGTGCTGCGCCGGGTCGCGGACGTGGAGGCGAAGGCGGTCACCGCGGCCCTGGAGCACTACGTCACCACCCTCTCCGAGGACCGCCACCCGCTGCTCGCCCGGCACACCCCGCACGACGTCGCCTTCCGGATCGTCGGCACCGGCAGCGTCGGCACCCGCTCGTACGTCGTGCTGCTCCTCGACCACCGCGGCGAGCCGCTGATCCTGCAGGTCAAGGAGGCCCGCCCGTCCGCGCTGGTCCCGCACCTGGCGACGGCCGGCTTCGACGCGCCGGCCGTGGACCACGAGGGCCGCCGCGTGGTCCTCGGCCAGAAGCGGATGCAGGTGGTCAGCGACATCCTGCTCGGCTGGACGACGGTGGAGGGCCGGCCCTTCCAGGTCCGCCAGTTCCGCAACCGCAAGGGCAGCGTCGACCCGGCCGCGCTCTCCCCCGACCAGATCGACGACTACGGCCGGATGACCGGCGCCCTGCTGGCCCGCGCCCACTCACACAGCGCCGACCCGCGCCTGATCGCCGGCTACTGCGGCAAGAACGAGGAGCTGGACGAGGCGATCGCCGCGTTCGCGGTGGCCTACGCCGACCGCACCGAGGCGGACCACGAGGAACTGGTGACCGCCGTGCGGGCGGGACGGATCGCGGCCGAGCTCGGGGTGTGAGGTACGTCGCAGGCGTCGAGGACCTGGTCGGGGCCTGCCCGGACCTGGTCACCGAGTGGGTCCCGGCCACCGAGGACGACGACACCCCCTAGTCTGGTCGGGTGACGACCCCGGAAGCTGAGCAGTCCCAGGCACCGCGGCCCGAGGAACGCCTGGAGCGCGCCGTACGGGCCGCCGAGCAGGCCTTGATCGAGTACGAGATCGCGGTCGAGACCTTCCGTGTGGAGGTCGAGAACTTCTCTCGCCTGCACGAGCAGAAGCTCGGCCCCTTCTACCTCCGCCTCGAGGAGCTGGACGCGCGGATCGCCGAGGCGAAGGCCGCCCGCAGCGGCGACCCCGAGGACATCCGTGCCGCCGAGGAGGCCCGGGCCCGGGTCATGCCCATCCCCGGCGTCGAGGAACTGCTGCACGGCTGGATGGACAGCGACGGCCTGTTCCCGGAGGCCGTGGCCATGCTCACCGAGCAGGAGGTGCGGCCCCCGCAGCGGGTACGGCCCAGCGAGGAGGCCCGCCGGCTCTACCGCGAGCTGGCCCGCAAGGCCCACCCCGACCTGGCGCAGGAGGAGGCCGAGCAGCAGCGGCGCGAGGAGTTCCTCAGCCGGGTCAACGCGGCCTACGCCCGCGGTGACGAGACCCTGCTGCGGGAGCTGGCCGAGGAGTGGGCGGCCGGACCGGTCCCGCCCGAGCGCAAGCCGAGCCGTGCCGAGGAGCTGTACGCCCGCCTCGAATGGCTCGCCCAGCGCAAGGAACTCCTCACCCTGGTCGCCAAGGAACTGGAGAACGGCCCCATCGCCGGCCTGCTCCGGCTCGCCCCCGACGACCCTGACGCCCTCCTCGACGAGATCGGCGAGAAGCTCCACAAGGACGTGGCCGAGCGGGAGGCGGAGCTGGCCGCGCTGCTCGCCCAGGAGTAGCCGTCGGGTAGCGTCGGAGACATGAACTTCGCAGCGCGTGTGCCCACGGTCGAGGTCGCGGACCTCAAGGACGGCGACTTCCTGCTGGACGTCCGCGAGGACGACGAGTGGCAGGCGGGCCACGCCGCCGGTGCCCTGCACATCCCGATCAGCGAGTTCATGGCCCGCTACGGCGAGTTCACCGAGGCCGCTCCCCAGGACGCCCGCGTCAACGTCATCTGCCGCTCCGGCGGCCGCTCGGCCCAGGTCACGATGTACCTGGTCCAGCAGGGCATCGACGCCGTGAACGTCGACGGCGGCATGCAGGTATGGCAGGCAGCGGGCCGAGCCGTCGTAACGGACGCAGGCGAAGACGGCTTCGTCCTCTAACGCCCCCGCACTGCAGCGCCCCGCCCTTCAGCACCCCGTCCTGCAGCGCCCCGAAAGGGGCGCGGGGAACTGCGCGACCAGCCCCCACCGGCCGGCAGATCCCGCACGACCGAACACCCCCGATCCTCCATCGCCCCTATCCCAGGGGATGCGCAGCGAGCAAGTCCCCCAACGCCTCCTCATACGCCCCCGCCCCCCCGAGCGCCAGCTCGATCTGCTTCGCCCAGGCGTGATACCGGTGCAGCACGTACTCCGTGTCGGCCCCGAACCCCCCGTGCAGATGCTGCGCCGTCTGCACCACCCGCCGCACCCCCTCCGCCGCCCAGATCTTCGCCACCGCCACATCCCCGGCCGTCGGCAGCGCCCCCGCCGCCCCCGACGCGATCCGCCACGCCGCCTGCCACAGCGTCGCCTCCATGGCCCGCAGGTCGATGTACCGGTCGGCGGCCTGCACGGCCACCGCCTGGAACGTGGCGACCGGGTACCCGAACTGCTCCCGCTTCCCGGTGTACTCGCTGGTCAGCCGCAACACCCGCTCGCCCAGCCCGAGCGCCAGCGCACATGTCCCGGTCGCGAGCAGCTCCCGCAGCCACTCCCAGGCCCCCTCCGCCGTGACCACGTCCCGTCCCGCGACCCTCGCCGACTCCAGCCGCAGCTCACCGAACCGTTCCCCGCTGGTCGACACCTGCTCGGCGAGCGCGACCCCCTCGCTCCCCGGCGCCACCAGCGCCAGCACACTCCGGTCGGCCTCCGTGTGCGCAGGGACGAGGACGAGATCGGCGTCGTACGCCCACGGCACCGCCGTCTGCACCCCGTCCAGCACCCACGTCTCCCCGTCCTGCCGTGCGGTGACCGCCAGCTCGGCCGGGCCGTGCCCGGTGCGCCCGCTCGCTGCGACGGTCAGCACCAGCTCGCCCCGCCCCGCCCGCGCCAGCAGCCGGTCCCTCAACTCCTCGTCCCCATAGGCCTGTACGACGGCCATGGCCGCGCTGGTCTCCAGCAGCGGCACCCGGGCCAGCACTTTCGCCGACTCCCGCAGCACCAGGCAGAGCGCGACGGCGTCCAGGCCGGCCCCGCCGTACTCCTCGGCCGGCAGCAGGCTCAGCAGGTCCGCGCCCGCCAGCCGGTCCCACAGTTCCCGGTCGAAGCCCTCGGCCACGGCGCCGGTGGTCAGCGCCGGGCTGGGCACCGCGTCCGGCGCCACCCCGGCGAACACCCCGCGCGCCGCCTCGGCCGCCGCCAACTGCTCCTCGGTGAAGGTGAAGTCCACGGTCCTGTTCCTTCCGGCGGATCCGGTGATCTGACGGTCGATCCGGCAGTCGACCCGACGGCCGATCTGACGGTCCGTCAAGATAGAACAGGTTCTAGAAGAAGGGAACCGAAAACATCTGCGATCACCAGCTCTTTCCGTCGTAGGCTGACGCCCGCTGTCTGCCGATGGGGGACGGACACACGAGGGAGGACACATGGGGATCCGAAGCCTGACCCGCACGGAAGCCGAACGCCGGTCCGCACTGATCGCGGTCGAGCGGTACGACGTGGACATCGACCTCACCGCCCTGCCCGGGGGCCCGGAGGTCCGCTGTGTCTCCACGGTGACCTTCACCTGCCGGGAGCCGGGCGCGGAGACCTTCGTCGACTGCGCGGCCGAGGTCCGCGCCGCCACCCTGAACGGCACCCCCCTCACCCCCTCCGACGACGGCCGGATCCCGCTGCCCGGCCTGGCCGCGCACAACGTGCTGCGCGTCGAGAGCGTCCAGGCCGACACCGCCACCGGCGAGGGTGTGCACAAGGCCGTCGACCCCGCCGACGGCGAGGTGTACGTCTGGACCAGCTTCGAACCCGACGAGGCCCGCTTCGTCTGGGCCTGCTTCGACCAGCCCGACCTCAAGGCGCCGCACGCCTTCACCGTCACCGCCCCGGCCGCCTGGACCGTCCTCAGCAACTCCGGTGACGCCCGCGTCGAGGAGCAGGGCGCCGCCCGCCGCTGGACCTTCCCGGACACCCCGCCGCTGTCCGTGTACAACACGGTCGTCAACGCGGGCCCCTTCCACGAGCTCCGCCGCGAGACCGACGGCCACGACCTCGGCATCTTCGCCCGGCGCTCGCTCGCCGAGGTCCTGGAACGCGACGCCGACGAGATCTTCACCCTCACCTCCCAGGGCCTCGCCTTCTTCGCCGAGGCTTTCGCGATGCCGTTCCCGCAGCGCAAGTACGACCAGGTGTTCATGCCGGAGTTCGGCGGCGCGATGGAGAACTACGGCTGTGTGACCTGGTCGGACGCGTTCCTGCGGCGGGCCACGCCGACCCACGCCGAGCGTGAGCTGCTCGCGCTGGTGCTGCTGCACGAGATGGCGCACATGTGGTTCGGCAACATCGTCACCATGCGCTGGTGGGACGACCTCTGGCTGAACGAGGCCTTCGCCGAGTTCGCCTGCCACTGGGCCGCCGAGGACGCCACCCGCTACACCGACGCCTGGGCGAGCCATCTCGCGGGGGGCAAGCTCAAGGCCTACCTCTCCGACCAGGGCCCGGTCTCGCACCCGATCCACCAGCCCATCCACGACGTGGCCCAGGCCGCGTCGATCTTCGACAACATCACCTACCCCAAGGGCGCCTCCGTCCTCCAGCAGCTCATGACCTATGTGGGCGAGGACCGTTTCCGGACCGGCATGGCCGCCTACTTCGCCCGCCACGCCTGGGGCACCACCACCCTCCAGGACCTGACCGACGCCCTCGCCGAGGCCGGCGACCGCGACCTGGCCACCTGGCGGAAGGCCTGGCTGGAGACCGCCGGCACCGACCGCTTCACCCTGGAGCAGGACGGCGACACCGTCACCCTGGTCGCCGACGGCACCCCGCGCCCGCAGGTACTGGCGGTCGGCGCCTACGACCGCGCCGACGACGCCCTGGAGCGCACCGCCCTGGTCCGCGTCGAGGTCACCGAGCCCCGCACCCCGGTCACCGGCCTTCCCACCACTGCCGACCTCCTCCTGATCAACGACGACGACCTCACCTTCGCCACCACCCGCCCGGACCCCGCCGCCCGCGACACCCTCTTCCGCACGGCGTCCCGGCTGCCCACCGCCATCTCCCGGGGCGTGGCCGCCGCCACCGTCTGGGACATGCTCACGGCGGGCGAGGCCACGGCGGCCGAGGCCGGACGGAGCCTCACCGAGCTCCTGGCCGCCGAGACGTCCGACGCCGTGATCGAGCCCTACCTCACCCTCGTCACCAACATCGCCGAACTCTGGGCCCCGGCCGCCGAGCGCCCCGCGCTGACCGAGGCCGTGGCCGCGGTCTGCCGCCGGCTCGCCGCCGACCCGGGCCGCCGCCAGGTCGCCCTGCGCGGCCTCGCCCGCACGGCGACCGGCGCCGAGGACCTGGCCTGGCTGCGCGAGCAGGCCGGCGACGACGTCGACCTGGGCTGGCGCGCGCTGGCCCGCGAGGCCGAACTCGGCGCCGACATCAGCGCCGAGTCAGCCGCCCTGCTCGAACGCGACCCCGACCCCGACGCCTGGGTCCGCGCCCTCACCGTCCGGGCCGCCCTGCCCGATCCGGACGCGAAGGCGGAGACCTGGCAGCGGCTGGTCGTGGACCGCACGGTGCCCGTCCAGTCGGTCGGCCCGGTGGCGGCCGCCTTCTGGCGCCCCGGCCAGGACGCCCTGCTGGCCCCCTACGCCGAGCGCTACCTGGACGCGATTCCCCAGCTGGAGCAGGGCGGCATGATCCCGGCGATGGTGTACACCTCCCAGCTCTTCCCGCCGTACGCGATCGGGCCCGAGTTCGTCGAGGAGGCCCGGCGGGCGGCCCAGGACGTGGCCCCCGTGGTCCGCAACACCCTCCTGGAGCGCTCGGACGCCGTCCTGCGCATGCTCGGCGCCCGGGCCGCGGGCGCCTGACCCCGGCGAGGGGGAGACCCGCGCCGGCTCAGCGGCCGAGCCCGGCTCCCCCTCTCCGTCTGCGTCGGCCCCTTGCGATCCCTCTGACCTCGGACTTCGTCACCGGTACCCCCTCAACCGATCGTTCGGTTCGCGTGATTCCATGGTCACCGGACCCGGGCGGAGGATCAACCGCTGTGGAAAACCTCCGCCACAGCCTGTGGACAACTCACGGACACGGGCCCGGCGGACCCCGCCCGAAGGCCCTACGACCTGCGCCGACCTCGGCCGGAGGACGCCGGCGCCCCGGACTGGGAGGGTCGCCCGCACCGGCCGGAGTGGTGATGACCACGTCCTCGGGCTCCTCCACGGGGCTGCGCTCGACGGCCGGTGCTGAGTACCGTTCCGTGCGAGTGCCGGGCAGCGGCACACCGGGCGGTCCCGGATCGGCCGAACGGACGACCTGGCGGAATCGGGGAACGGGGCGGCATGGACGCGTACGACGGGGACTCGGATGCCCGGCAGGGGCCGCAGGGCCCGGTCGGGACGCGTCCGGACCACCCCTATGACCCCGGCGAACCCCATGACCTCGGCGAGCCCGTCGGCCCGCCGCCGCCCGTCCCCCGTACCGGCGTCGCCGCCCTCTCCCCCCGCTACCAGGTCGGCGCGGCCCTCGCCCTGGCCCTGGTCGCGGTCGCCGCCTGTGTCCACCTCGGGATGGTGTTCCTGAGCGTCGCGCCGGCGAACACCGTGACGAAGCAGCACGGCAAGGCGATCGAGGAGTGGGTGTACCCGGAGTTCGAGCAGAACTGGAAGCTCTTCGCGCCCAACCCCCTGCAGCAGAACATCGCCGTGCAGGTGCGCGCCGACGTGCTGATGCAGGACGGCACCACGACCACCACCGGCTGGAACGACCTGTCGGTCCAGGACGGCAAGGCCATCGACGGCAGTCTGCTGCCGAGCCACACCGTGCAGAACGAGCTCCGCCGGGCCTGGGACTTCTTCGTCAGCACGCACGGCACCGACAACCGTCCGATGGGCCTGCGCGGCTCCCTGTCCGAGCAGTACCTGCGCCGGATCGTCGTGACGCGCATGTACCGGGAGGACGCGACCAGTGAGAAGGGCACCATCGAACGCGTCCAGGTGCGCTCCAGCACCACCAACGTGCCCCCGCCGGACTGGAGCGGTGAGAAGGTCTCCGACGTCCCCGTCTACCGGGTGCTGCCCTGGTGGACGGTCACCGCGGACGAGGCGAACGGGGGTGTGCGGTGAGCCGTTTCGCCCTGTGCGTGTCCCGCGCCATCGCCCGGGTCACGGGGTCGGCGCTCGGCCCGTACCAGACGGCCGTCGTGCGCATCGGCTTCGCCGCCACCTGGCTGCTGTTCCTGCTGCGCGAGTACCCGCACCGCCAGGAGATGTACGGCCCCGACGGCACCTGGAGCTTCGACCTCGCCCAGCAGCTGACCGCCGACAACCACGCCTTCACGGCGCTGATGTCCTCCGACAGCCAGGCGTTCTTCGAGGTCTTCTACTTCCTGGCCGTTCTGTCCAGCGCGCTGCTGCTGGTGGGCTGGCGCACCCGCGCCACGTCCCTGATGTTCATGGTCGGGGTGCTGTCCCTGCAGAACCGCAGCGTCTTCATGGGCGACGGCGGCGACAACGTGCTGCACCTGATGTCCATCTACCTGGTGTTCACCCGCTGCGGCCAGGTGTGGTCCCTGGACGCGCGCCGGGCGGCCCGCGCGAACGCGGCACGCGCGCGTGACGAGCCGGTGGCCCCCGACCGGGCAGGCCCCGCCCTGTGGGCGGTGTCCGGACTGGTGCTGACCGCGGCGGCCCTCACCGGCCGCAGCGGCGGCGGCTGGCTGATCCCGGCCCTCCTCTGGGCGACCTGGGCGGGTGTCGCCCTGTGGTGGGCGGTGGGCCGCCGGGCACGCACGGCCGAGCCCCGGATCCTGCTGGACGTCATCGCGAACATCATCCACAACGGCGCCCTGTTCGTGATCATGGCCGAGGCCTGCCTGATCTACGCCACCGCCGGCTGGTACAAGATCCAGGGCTCCCGCTGGCAGGACGGCACCGCCGTCTACTACCCCCTCCACCTGGACTACTTCTCGCCCTGGCCGGCCCTCGCCGACCTGCTGTCCGCCAACGGCACCCTGGTGATGCTGGTGACCTACGGGACGGTCATCGTGCAGGTCGCCTTCCCGTTCACGCTGTTCAACCGGCGGGTCAAGAACGTGCTGCTGGCGGCGATGATGACCGAGCACGCGGTCATCGCGGTCGTCCTCGGTCTGCCGTTCTTCTCCCTCGCCATGATCGCGGCGGACTCGGTCTTCCTGCCGACCTCGTTCCTGCAACGGCTCGGCGGCTGGGCGGCCCGCGCGCGTGACCGTGTCCGCAGGCGCGACGACCCTCCGCTGCCCGTGCCGCGCTCCCCCGAGGCCGACGAACAGCCCCGCGTAGGCTTCGGGGCATGACCGACCCCCTGGACCACTGGGCGCGGCGGGCCGGCTCCGCCGTCCTGCTCGACGGCTTCCACGCCCTCAAGCACGCCCTGCGCTTCGGCGCGGAGGTGCCGGTGGCGGTCACGACGGACCGCGCGGCGACGCTGACCCTGGCGGACGAGCTGGCGCCGGACGTACGCGAGGCGCTGGCCGCGCTGCTGACGGAGGTGCCGTCGCAGACCTACGCGTCCCTCGTCCCCCGGCCCCACCCCACGGCCGTGGCCGCCCTGGCCGTACGACCGTCCCGCGAGGCGAACCTCCGCACACTGGCCCACCTCCCGCGCACCGCCCCGATCGTCGTCCTCGACGAACCCCGCAACCTCGGCAACGCGGGCGCCGTGATCCGCCTGGCAACGGGCTTCGGAGCGACGGGAGTCATCACGACCGGCACCCTCGACCCCTGGCACCCGACCGTCGTACGGGGCGGCGCGGGCCTCCACTTCGCCACGGCGGTGGAGCGCCTGACGGTGCCCGAACTGCCGCCGGGCCCCGTCTACGCCCTGGACCCGGAAGGCGACGACATCCGCGGCACCAAGCTCCCGGACGACGCGATCCTCGCCTTCGGCTCGGAGCGGACGGGACTTTCGCCAGAACTACGCGCGCGGGCCGACCATCTCCTCCGGCTGCCGATGCGCCCCCAGGTGAGCAGCTACAACCTGGCGACGAGCGTGGCGATGACGCTGTACCACTGGAGTGCTCTGTAAGGCACCTGTGCTGGTGCGGCCCTTCAGGGGCGCGGGGCTGTGTCTGATACGCGGCTACCGCCGCGTAGGCGCGACCAGCCCCCACGCACCCGCGCTGAAGGACCGGCCTCACGCCTCCCTGCGTACCTCGATCACCCGGAACCGGTTCGCCACGAACGCCCCGTCGCACAGCGCGGCGTTCGCCGCCGGGTTGCCGCCCGACCCGTGGAAATCGGAGAAGGCCGCCGTCTGGTTGACGTACACCCCGCCCACCAGGTTCAGCGACAGCTGGGCGGCCTCCTCCAGGCAGACCTCCTCGACGGCGCGCTCCACGTCGGCGTCGACCGTGTACGCCCCGACGGTCATCGCGCCCTTGTCCCGCACCGTCCGCCGCAGCAGCTCCGTCGCGTCGGCGGCCGAGTCGATGGCGACGGCGAAGGAGACCGGGCCGAAGCACTCGCTCATGTACGCGGCCTCGTCGTCCGGCTTGGCCCCGTCGAGCTTGACGATCACCGGGGTCCGGACGACCGCGTCCGGGAACTCCGGGTTGGCGATCTCCCGGGACGCGAGGGCGACCTCGCCGAGCCCGGCGGCGGCCTCCAGGCGGGCCTTGACGTCGGGGTTGACGATCGCGCCGAGGAGCGCGTTCGCGCGGGCGTCGTCGCCGAGCAGACCGTCGACCGCGCGGGCGAGGTCGGCGACCACCTCGTCGTACGACCGGGGTCCCTCCTCCGTGCGGATGCCGTCGCGGGGGATCAGCAGGTTCTGCGGGGTGGTGCACATCTGGCCGCTGTACAGGGACAGCGAGAAGGCCAGGTTGGAGAGCATGCCCTTGTAGTTGTCGGTCGACTCGACCAGCACCGTGTTGACGCCGGCCTTCTCCGTGTAGACCTGCGCCTGCCGGGCGTTGGCCTCCAGCCAGTCGCCGAAGGCGGTGGAGCCGGTGTAGTCGATGATCCTGATTTCGGGGCGGGTCGCCAGCGTCTTGGCGATGCCCTCACCGGGACGCTCCGTCGTCAGCGCCACCAGGTTCGGGTCGAAGCCGGCCTCGGCGAGGACCTGGCGGGCCACCTGCACGGTCAGCGCGAGCGGGAGCACCGCGCGCGGGTGGGGCTTGACCAGGACCGCGTTGCCGGTGGCGAGGGAGGCGAACAGGCCCGGGTAGCCGTTCCACGTCGGGAACGTGTTGCAGCCGATGACGAGCGCGATGCCGCGCGGGACCGGCTTGAAGGCCTTGGTCAGCGCGAGCGGGTCGCGCTTGCCCTGCGGCTTGGTCCACTCGGCCGTGTCGGGGGTGCGGACCTGCTCCACGTAGGCGTACGCCACCGCTTCCAGACCGCGGTCCTGGGCGTGCGGGCCGCCCGCCTGGAACGCCATCATGAACGCCTGGCCGCTGGTGTGCATGACCGCGTGCGCGAACTCGTGCGTGCGGTCGCTGATCCGCTTGAGGATCTCCAGGCACACCACCGCGCGCGCCTCCGCGCCAGCGTCGCGCCACGCGCGCTGCCCCGCCCTCATGGCGGGCAGCAGTGTGTCGACGTCGGCGTGCGGGTAGGTCACGCCCAGCTCGATGCCGTACGGCGAGAGCTCGCCGCCGACCCAGTCGTCGGTGCCGGGCTGGCCGAGGTCGAGGCGGTTGCCGAGAAGGGCGTCGAAGGCGGCCTTGCCGGCTGCCGCGTCCAGGCTGCCGTGCTCGCCGTAGGCCTTGGGGTGCTCGGGGTGGGGGGACCAGTACGCGCGCGTGCGGATCGCCTCCAGCGCCTGGTCAAGCGTGGGCCGGTGCTTGGCGATCAGCTCGTGCACGGTGAGTTCGGCGGTCATGCGGGACCAACTCCTCGTCTGATGAGCTCCCCTTCGAGCTCATGACCTGGGCGGAAACGGCCGGACAGAGTTAGAGTAACCGAACGATCGGTCGGGACAAGGGGGCCTGCCGCATCTGTGGAAAACCCCGTGCGGGAGGATCGCGCACATGACAGCACTCGACCTCAGCAGCCCCGTGGGCGTCGTCGGCACCGGCACCATGGGCCAGGGCATCGCCCAGGTCGCACTCGTGGCGGGCCATCCCGTACGGCTGTACGACGCCGTCCCCGGGCGGGCCGAAGACGCGGCCGCGGCGATCGGCGCCCGTCTCGACCGGCTCGTCGAGAAGGACCGGATGACGGCCGCGGCCCGGGACGCGGCCCGCGCGCGGCTGCTGCCCGCCGAGGAGCTCACCGGGCTCGCGGACTGCGCGCTGGTCGTCGAGGCCGTCGTGGAGCGGCTGGAGGCCAAGCAGGAGCTGTTCCGGGCCTTGGAGGACATCGTCGGCGAGGACTGTCTGCTCGCCACCAACACCTCCTCCCTCTCGGTCACCGCCATCGGCGGCGGCCTGCGCGCCGCCTCCCGCCTCGTGGGCCTGCACTTCTTCAACCCGGCCCCGCTGCTGCCGCTGGTCGAGGTGGTCTCCGGGTTCGCCACCGACGTCACCTCGGCCACGCGCGCGTACGAGACCGCCCGCTCCTGGGGCAAGACGCCGGTCGCCTGCGCGGACACCCCCGGCTTCATCGTCAACCGCATCGCGCGGCCCTTCTACGCCGAGGCGTTCGCGGTCTACGAGGCGCAGGCCGCCGACCCGGCCACCATCGACGCGGTGCTGCGCGAGTGCGGTGGGTTCAAGATGGGCGCCTTCGAACTGACCGACCTGATCGGCCAGGACGTCAACGAGTCCGTCACGCACTCCGTGTGGCAGGCCTTCTTCCAGGACGTCCGCTTCGCGCCCTCCCTGGCCCAGCGGCGGCTCGTCGAGTCCGGCCGCCTCGGCCGCAAGGCCGGGCACGGCTGGTACGACTACGAGGACGGCGAGGAGCGCCCCGAGCCGCACACCGCCGAGCCGGCCGACCGGCCGCCCTATGTCGTCGCCGAGGGCACCCTGGGCCCGGCCGCCGAGCTGCTCGCGCTGATCCGCGAGGCGGGCATCCAGGTCCGCGAGGAGGACGAGGACCACGGCACCCGCCTGGTGCTGCCCAGCGGCGGCCAACTTGTCCTCGCGGACGGCCAGACCTCCGTCGAGTTCCGGGACGTCGTCTACTTCGACCTCGCCCTCGACTACCGCCGCGCCACCCGCATCGCCCTGTCCGCCGGCCACGACACCCTGCCCCAGACCCTGAGCGAGGCCGTCGGTCTCTTCCAGGCGCTCGGCAAGCAGGTCAGCGTCATCGGCGACGTCCCCGGCATGATCGTCGCCCGCACGGTCGCCCGGATCGTCGACCTCGCGCACGACGCGGTCGCCAAGGGCGTCGCCACCGAGGAGGACATCGACACCGCGATGCGGCTGGGCGTCAACTACCCGCTCGGCCCCTTCGAGTGGAGCCGCCGCCTCGGCCGCGACTTCGCCTACGACCTCCTCGACGACCTGCACCTGCGCGATCCGAGCGGCCGCTACGCGCCCTCCCTCGCGCTCTACCGCCACGCCTACGCCACCGAGAAGCGGGAGGGCGCCTCATGACCACCGCCAAGCGCGACACGTACACCCCCGAGACCCTGCTCTCGGTGGCCGTCCAGGTCTTCAACGAGCGCGGCTACGACGGCACCTCCATGGAGCACCTCTCCAAGGCGGCCGGCATCTCCAAGTCGTCGATCTACCACCACGTCGCCGGCAAGGAGGAACTGCTGCGCCGCGCGGTCAGCCGGGCGCTGGACGGCCTGTTCGGGATCCTCGACGAGGAGCACGCGTGCACCGGCCCCGCCGCCGACCGCCTGGAGCACGTCGTACGGCGCATGGTCGAGGTGCTGATCACCGAACTGCCGTACGTGACGCTGCTGCTGCGGGTGCGTGGCAACACCGGCACCGAGCGGTGGGCGCTGGAGCGGCGCCGCGACTTCGACCACCGGGTGGCCGACCTGCTGAAGGCGGCCGCCGCCGAGGGGGACATACGCGGCGACGTCGAGGTGCGGCTGGCCACCCGGCTGGTCTTCGGCATGGTCAACTCGATCGTGGAGTGGTACCGCCCGGACGGACGCGGCGCGAGCGAACGCGAGGTCGCCGACGCGGTCGTCCGGCTGGTCTTCTCCGGCCTGCGCGCGGCCTGACGTCAGTTGTCGCCCGGTTCCAGGTCCTCTTCCTCGAAGACCAGCAGCGTACGGCTGCTGAGCACCTCGGGGATGGCCTGGAGCCGGGTCAGCACCAGCTCGCGCAGCGCCCGGTTGTCGGGCGTGTGCACCAGGAGCAGGACGTCGAAATCTCCCCCGACCAGCGCGATGTGGGAGGCGCCGGGCAGCTGGCGAAGCTGCTCGCGGACCGTGCGCCAGGTGTTCTGGACGATCTTCAGCGTGATGTACGCCGAGGTGCCCTGGCCCGCCCGCTCATGGTCCACCCGGGCGCCGAAACCACGGATCACCCCGTCCTCGATGAGACGGTTGATACGCGCGTAGGCGTTGGCGCGCGAGACATGGACGCGTTCGGCGACCGACCGTATCGACGCCCGGCCGTCCGCCTGGAGGATCTGGAGGATGTCCTGATCAATGGCGTCCAGCGGGCGGGCGGGCGGCAGTGCCGCCCGGTCCTGCGGGCCTTCGGCCATTTGTTCAGGTGCCATGTCCCCCCGCCTTCCTGTCATGGACGTACTGCGTTCATTCCAGGCTGTGGAGAACCGTTTGTCCACAGCCTGATGCCGCCTGTAGCCAAAATGTGCCAACGACCGAACAATCGGTAGGTGGGACGGGTCACAGGCGATCCGTCTCCCGTAGCCACCCCCATGAGGAGGTGCCGTCATGACGGTCATGGAGCAGCGGGGCGCATACCGCCCTTCTCCGCCGCCCGCCTGGCAGCCCCGGACGGACCCCGCGCCACTGCTGCCCGACGAGCGCCCGTACCGCGTCCTTGGAACGGATACGGCCGCCAAGGCCGACCCCGAGCTGCTGCGCCGGCTGTACACCCAGCTCGTCCGCGGCCGCAGGTACAACGCCCAGGCGACCGCCCTCACCAAGCAGGGCCGCCTCGCCGTCTACCCCTCCAGCACCGGCCAGGAGGCCTGCGAGGTCGCCGCCGCGCTCGCCCTCGAAGAGCGCGACTGGCTCTTCCCCAGTTACCGCGACACCCTCGCCGTCGTCGCCCGGGGCGTGGACCCCGTCGAGGCGCTCACCCTGCTGCGCGGCGACTGGCACACCGGCTACGACCCCCACGCCCACCGCGTGGCCCCCCTCTCCACCCCCCTCGCCACCCAGCTCCCGCACGCCGTCGGCCTCGCCCACGCCGCCCGCCTCCAGGGCGACGACGTGGTCGCGCTCGCCATGGTCGGCGACGGCGGCACCAGCGAGGGCGACTTCCACGAGGCGCTGAACTTCGCCGCCGTCTGGCAGGCCCCGGTCGTCTTCCTGGTCCAGAACAACGGCTTCGCCATCTCCGTCCCGCTCGCCAAGCAGACCGCCGCCCCCTCCCTGGCTCACAAGGCCGTCGGATACGGCATGCCGGGCCGCCTGGTCGACGGCAACGACGCGGTCGCCGTGCACCAGGTCCTCACCGACGCCGTACGACGCGCGCGCGAGGGCGGCGGCCCCACCCTGGTCGAGGCGGTGACCTACCGCATCGAGGCCCACACCAACGCCGACGACGCCACCCGCTACCGCGGCGACGCCGAGGTCGACGCCTGGCGCGACCACGACCCGATCCTGCTCCTGGAGCGCGAGTTGACCGACCGCGGGCTGCTCGACGAGGACACCGTCCGCGACGCGCGCGAGGACGCCGAGACCATGGCCGCGGACCTGCGCGAGCGCATGAACCGCGACCCGGAGCTCGACCCCATGGACCTCTTCGACCAGGTGTACGCCGAGACCACCTCCCAGCTGCGCGAACAGCGCGCCCTGCTGCGGGCCGAACTGGACGCGGAGCAGGACGACCACCGGGAAGGCGGCCACTGATGACGACCGTCGCCGTCAAACCCGCCACGATGGCGCAGGCGCTCACGCGCGCGATGCGCGACGCGATGGCCGCCGACCCCGCCGTGCACGTCCTCGGCGAGGACGTCGGCACCCTCGGCGGCGTCTTCCGGGTCACCGACGGTCTCGCCAAGGAGTTCGGCGAGACCCGCTGCACCGACACCCCCCTCGCCGAGGCCGGCATCCTCGGCACCGCCGTCGGCATGGCGATGTACGGACTGCGCCCGGTCGTGGAGATGCAGTTCGACGCCTTCGCCTACCCCGCCTTCGAGCAGCTCATCAGCCACGTCTCCCGGATGCGCAACCGCACCCGGGGCCGGATGCCCCTGCCGATCACCGTCCGGATCCCCTACGGCGGCGGCATCGGCGGCGTCGAGCACCACAGCGACTCCTCCGAGGCCTACTACATGGCCACCCCCGGCCTGCACGTCCTCACCCCCGCCACCGTCGCCGACGCCTACGGACTCCTCCGCCAGGCCATCGCCTCCGACGACCCGGTGGTCTTCCTCGAACCCAAGCGGCTGTACTGGTCCAAGGACTCCTGGAACCCCGAGCATCCGACGGACGTTGAACCCATCGGCCGCGCGGTGGTGCGCCGAACCGGGCGCAGCGCCACGCTCGTCACCTACGGCCCGTCCGTACCGGTCTGCCTCGAAGCCGCCGAGGCCGCCCAGGCGGAGGGCTGGGACCTGGAAGTCGTCGACCTGCGCTCCCTGGTGCCGTTCGACGACGAGACGGTCTGCGCCTCGGTTCGGCGCACCGGGCGAGCGGTCGTCGTACACGAGTCGGGCGGGTTCGGCGGACCGGGAGGGGAGATCGCGGCCCGGGTCACGGAGCGCTGCTTCCACCATCTGGAGGCGCCGGTGCTGCGCGTGGCCGGGTTCGACATCCCCTATCCGCCGCCGATGCTGGAGCGCCACCACCTGCCCGGCGTGGACCGCATCCTGGACGCGGTGGCGCGTCTGCAGTGGGAGGCTGAGGGCTGATGGCACAGGTGCTGGAGTTCAGACTGCCCGACCTCGGGGAGGGGCTCACCGAGGCGGTGATCGTCACCTGGCTGGTCCAGGTCGGCGAGGTCGTCGCGATCGACCAGCCGGTCGTCGAGGTCGAGACGGCCAAGGCGATGGTCGAGGTGCCCTGCCCCTACGGCGGTGTGGTCACCGCCCGCTTCGGCGAGGAGGGCAGCGAACTGCCCGTCGGCGCCCCGCTCCTGACGGTCGCCGTCGGCGAGGCCACCCCGGTCCCCGAGGCGGAGGGCTCCGGCAACGTGCTGGTGGGCTACGGCACAGGGGCGCCCCCGGCGCGCCGCCGCCGAGTCCGCACCACCGCCCCGGAGCGGGCCAACGGCACGGCCGACCGGAACACCGCCGCCGCGGAGACGGCGCCCCGCGCGCAACCGCCCACACCGCCCCCCGCGCTCGCCGAGGGCCCCGTCCCGGTGATCTCCCCCCTGGTCCGCAGGCTCGCCCGGGACAACGACCTGGACCTGCGCGCGCTGTCCGGTTCGGGCCCCGACGGCCTGATCCTGCGCGCCGACGTCGAGGACGCCCTACGGGTCGGCGCGGCCCGCGCCGCCGCCCCGACCGCGATCGCGACCGCTCCGAAGCCGGCCGGCACCCGCACGCCCCTCAAGGGCATCCGGGGCGCGGTCGCCGACAAGCTCTCCCGCAGCCGCCGGGAGATCCCCGACGCGACCTGCTGGGTGGACGCCGACGCGACCGAGCTGATGCGCGCACGCACCGCGATGAACGCGGCGGCGGGCCCGAAGATCTCCCTGCTGGCCCTCCTCGCCCGGATCTGCACGGCCGCCCTGGCCCGCTACCCCGAGCTGAACTCCTACGTCGACGTCGAGGCCCGCGAGATCGTCCGGCTCGACCACGTCCACCTGGGCTTCGCCGCCCAGACCGACCGCGGTCTGGTCGTCCCCGTCGTCCGCGACGCCCACGGCCGCGACGCCGAGTCCCTGACCGCGGAGTTCGCCCGCCTGACCGACGCGGCCCACGCCGGCACCCTCACCCCCACGGACCTCACCGGCGGCACCTTCACCCTGAACAACTACGGCGTCTTCGGCGTCGACGGCTCCACCCCGATCATCAACCACCCCGAGGCAGCCATGCTGGGCGTGGGCCGCATCGTGCCCAAACCCTGGGTACACGAAGGCGAGTTGGCGGTCCGACAGGTCGTCCAACTGTCCCTGACCTTCGACCACCGAGTCTGCGACGGCGGCACAGCGGGCGGCTTCCTGCGCTACGTGGCCGACTGCGTGGAAAGCCCGACGGTACTTCTCAGGACACTCTGAGCGCCCCTACCTGGGGGCGCGGAGCTGTATCGACATGCGGCTCCGCCGCGCGGGCGCGACAAGCCCCCACCGGGCCGCACCCGCGCACGGACGTTCCGCCCCCGCCCCTTGGGCGCACGCAACCACACCCTGCAGATCCCACGCCCCCCATCGGTTCCCCGTGATCAGAACGCCCCCCATACTCGAAAGGTGACCGCCACCGACCCCCCGCCCTACGACGCGATCGTGTTGGCCGGCGGCGCCGCAAGGCGCCTCGGCGGGGCCGACAAGCCGTCCATCAGGGTCGGCGGCCGCCCCCTGCTCGACCGCGTCCTCGCGGCCTGCGCCCGCGCACAGCGAACCGTCGTCGTCGCAACTCCCCGCCCCACCTCCCGCCCGGTCCGCTGGACCCGCGAGGACCCCCCGGGCGGTGGCCCGGTCGCCGCCCTCGACGCCGGCCTGCGCCACACCACCGCCGACCGCGCGGTCGTACTCTCCGCGGACCTCCCCTTCCTCGAAGTGGCCACCGTCCAGCGCCTGTTGTCGGCCCTGCACACGACCGGCGCGGACGGCGCGCTGCTCACCGACGCCGACGGCCGCGACCAGCCCCTCGTGGCGGCCTACCGCACCACCGCACTCCGCCACGCGCTGTCGGCCCTCGCCGAGGCCAACGGCGACGGCCTCACCGGCCTCCCCCTGCGGCGCCTGACCGCCGCGCTGAACCTCACCCGCGTCCCGGACCCCCTCGCGTCCTTCGACTGCGACACCTGGGACGACATCGCCGACGCCAGGGCACGCATCAGGGAGCATGGGCACGTGTTGGATGAATGGATCTCCGCAGTCAAGGACGAGCTGGGCATCGACCTGGAGGTCGACACGCACCTCCTGCTCGACGTGGCCAGGGACGCCGCGCACGGCGTGGCCCGCCCGGCCGCCCCGCTGACCACGTTCCTCGTCGGCTACGCGGCCGCACAGGGCAAGGGCGGCCCGGAGGCGGTCGCCGAGGCCGCCCGCAAGGCCGCCGCGCTGGCCCTGCGCTGGGCGGAAGAGGCGAACGCCCCCGAGCAGCCCGCCGCCGAGCAGTCCGCCCCCGAGCAGCCCGCCCCGGCTCCCGGCGCCCCCGCCTCCGAAGACCCAGCCCCCGGGCCCGGCCGGTGACCGCCCCCGGTACCCGGGCCGGCGGGCCCGTCGGGGACACCGACGACGATCTCGACGTCGAGGAGGCGCTCGCCCTCGTGAGAGAGCCAAGGGAGCCGCGCGAGCCCCGAGAGGGCGGGGCTGCCGCACCCACCCCCCACGGCGGCCACCCCCATGGCGGCCACCGCCACGGCGAGCCCGCCCCCGGCACCCCGTCGGCCCACCGTCACCGCGCCACCCCCTGGCCCCGGGCCCGGGAGATCGCCGCCCGCGCCGCCCGGTCCGGCGCCCGCCGCGCCCCCGTCTCCGTGCCGCTGGCCGACGCCCTCGGCCTGGTCCTGGCCGCCCCGCTGGACGCGCTGACCGACCTGCCCTCCTTCGACACCTCCGCGATGGACGGCTGGGCGGTCGCCGGCCCCGGCCCCTGGGACGTACGCGAGGAGGGTGTCCTGGCCGGGCACGCGCAGCCCGAGCCGCTCACCGACGGCGAGGCGGTCCGGATCGCCACCGGCGCCCGGATCCCGGCGGACACCACCGCGGTGCTGCGCAGCGAGCACGGCCGCACCGACGCCCAGGGTCGGCTGCACGCCACCCGTGAGACGGTCCACGGCCAGGACATCCGCCCGCGCGGCCAGGAGTGCCGTAGCGGCGACCAGTTGCTGCCCCTCGGGACCCTGGTCACCCCGGCCGTCCTCGGCCTCGCCGCGGCCGCCGGGTACGACACCGTCACCGCCGTGCCCCGCCCCCGCGCCGACGTCCTGATCCTGGGTGACGAGTTGCTCACCGAGGGCCTCCCGCACGACGGGCTGATCCGGGACGCGCTCGGACCGATGCTGCCGCCCTGGCTGCGCGCGCTCGGCGCCGAGGTGACCGCCGTACGCAGGCTCGGCGACGACGCGAAGGCCCTGTACAAGGCGATCAACTCGTCGACGGCCGACCTCGTCGTCACCACGGGCGGCACCGCCTCCGGCCCGGTCGACCATGTCCACCCCACCCTGGAACGCCTCGGCGCCGAACTCCTCGTCGACGGCGTCAAGGTGCGCCCCGGCCACCCCATGCTGCTGGCCCGCACCAAGCCGAACCAGCACCTCGTCGGCCTCCCGGGCAACCCGCTCGCCGCCGTCTCCGGCCTGCTCACCCTCGCCGAACCCCTGCTGCGTACGCTCGCCGCCCGCCCGGCGCCCGAGCCCTACGCGCTGCCGCTGACGGAAGGAACCCACGGACACCCCTACGACACCCGGCTCATCCCGGTCGTCCTGCGCGGTGACGCCGCCGTCCCGCTGCACTACAACGGCCCGGCGATGCTCCGCGGGATCGCCGCCGCCGATGCCCTCGCGGTCGTACCGCCGGGCGGCGCGCACCAGGGTGAGGAGACGGAACTCCTCGACCTGCCGTGGGCGTCCGCCGGGATCGGGGTGTGTTTCACGTGAAACTTCCGGGCCATGACGCCATCGCCCGCCAGGCGGACGAACATCTGGTGACCCATCGGGTGAAGCTCCCGACGAAGGTGGTGGAGCGCCCGATCCGGCAGGTCGCCAAACGGCTGTCCATGGCCCTGCTGGTGCTGGTCGCCACCGCGTTGATCGTCTACGTCGACCGCGAGGGCTACACCGACAACTCGGACACCTCCGTCGACCTCCTCGACGCCTTCTACTACGCGACCGTCACCCTCTCCACCACCGGCTACGGCGACATCACCCCGGTCAGTGACGGCGCCCGGCTCATCAACATCTTCGTCATCACGCCGCTGCGCGTGCTGTTCCTGATCATCCTGGTCGGCACCACGCTCGAGGTCCTCACCGAACGCACCCGGGAGGAATGGCGGCTGAACCGCTGGAGGTCCGCCTTGCGCGATCACACCGTCGTCGTCGGGTTCGGGACGAAGGGGCGGTCGGCGATCCAGACCGTCTGTGCCACCGGGCTGAAGAAGGAGCAGGTCGTGGTGGTCGACCCCAGCTCCAAGGTGATCGAGGCGGCCACCTCCGACGGGTACGCGGGTGTCATAGGTGACGCGACCCGGAGCGAGGTGCTGAAGCGGGCCGAGGTCCAGCGGGCCCGGCAGATCATCATCGCCACCCAGCGCGATGACACGGCCGTGCTGGTGACACTGACGGCCCGGCAGCTCAACAAGGGCGCGAAGATCGTGGCCGCGGTCCGTGAGGAGGAGAACGCGCCGCTCCTCAAGCAGTCCGGCGCCGACGCCGTCATCACCAGCGCCAGCGCGGCCGGGCGCCTGCTGGGCCTGTCCGTGCTCAGTCCGGCCGCCGGCATGGTCATGGAGGACCTCATCCAGCAGGGCAGCGGCCTGGACCTGGTCGAACGCCCGGCGGTCAAGGCCGAGGTCGGAAAGAGCCCGCGCGAGACGTCCGACCTGGTGGTGAGCGTCGTCCGCGGCCACCGGGTGCTCGGCTACGACGATCCGGCCCTCGGCAGCATCCAGCTCACGGACCGGCTGATCACCATCGTGCGGGCCTCTCCGGGGAACCAGGTCGCTCCGGACGTCCGGCCGCTGCCCCGGGCCTGAACAGGCAGGGAGTAGCGTCGGCCGTATGCATGCGATCACGATTCCCGAACCTGGTGGGCCCGAGGCGCTGGTGTGGAACGAGGTCCCCGATCCCGTGCCCGCCGAGGGCGAGGTGCTGGTCGAGGTGGTGGCCAGTGCGGTCAACCGCGCCGACATCATGCAACGGCAGGGCTTCTACGACCCGCCGCCGGGCGCGTCCCCCTATCCCGGTCTGGAGTGCTCCGGGCGGATCGTCGCGCTCGGCTCCGGTGTCTCCGGCTGGTCCGTCGGCGACGAGGTGTGTGCCCTGCTCGCGGGCGGCGGCTACGCCGAGAAGGTCGCGGTCCCGGCCGGGCAGCTGCTGCCGGTTCCCGAGGGCGTGGACCTCAAGCAGGCCGCCGCGCTGCCCGAGGTGGTGTGCACGGTCTGGTCGAACGTCTTCATGATCTCCCATCTGCGCCCCGGGGAGACGCTGCTCGTGCACGGCGGCTCCAGCGGTATCGGCACCATGGCGATCCAGCTGGGCAAGGCGGTCGGCGCCCGGGTCGCGGTCACCGCGGGCACCAAGGAGAAGCTGGACTTCTGCGCCGAGCTCGGCGCGGACATCCTCGTCAACTACCGCGAGCAGGACTTCGTCGCCGAGCTGAAGCAGGCCACCGACGGCGCGGGCGCCGACGTCATCCTCGACAACATGGGCGCCAAGTACCTGGACCGGAACGTGCAGGCCCTCGCCGTCAACGGGCGGCTCGCGATCATCGGTCTGCAGGGCGGGGTCAAGGGCGAGCTGAACATCGGCGCGCTGCTCGGCAAGCGGGCCGCGATCAGCGCGACCTCGCTGCGGGCCCGTCCGCTCGCCGAGAAGGCGGCCATCGTCGCGGCGGCGCGGGAGCACGTGTGGCCCTTGATCGCCGCGGGTCATGTCCGCCCGGTCGTCGACCGGGAGCTGCCGATGGCCGAGGCGGCGCAGGCCCAGCGCGCGGTGGAGGCCAGCGAGCACATCGGCAAGGTCCTGCTGGTCGCCAGCTGACCGGCCGCAGCCTTCAGCTTCGCCGGACCCGCAGGCCCACGAAGGCGAGGCCGAGGCCCAGGCCGATCAGGACCAGGCCGCTGCCCAGCGGGAGGACGTGCAGTACGGGCTCGGAGGCGTCGTCCTGGCTGTGGGCCACGGCCTGGTGGGCGGTGGACGGCGGGGACGCGCTGGGCGGTGCCAGGCCGGCCTCCTGGGCCGGCGGCCGTGAGGAGGCGGCCGGGCTCTCGTCGCCGGTCCGCCCCGGCTCCGGTGATGTCACCGTCTGCTCGTCGGGGTCGTCCGCGTCCTGCCCCTCGACCTTCACCGCCGGTCCCTGCGGCCGTCCCGGCCGCAGCCGGCCCTCACCGGCCAGGGTTCCGGCCCGGGACGGCTCGGGGGTGGCCGAGGCGCTGGCGGAGTCGGAGGGCAGGGGCTCGGGGTCGTACGCGACGGCCGTGCCGTACGGCAGCAGGACCGCCGCGAGGACCAGCAGCAGTCGGACAGGCACCCGGACGGACAGCAGGACGGGCAGTCGGACGGTCAGCCGGATGGGCCCGAGCCGGGCGCGCCTGTCTGCCGCCGTCCGCCGTGCGCCGCCGGGGGTGGGTCGTAGCCTTGGAGTCACGTCGGTGACCTCCTGGAGCACAGTCGTTCAAGCCGACGGACACCAGCCTCACATTTAGCACTAAACCCGGCATTTCTTACGCGGCCGATGGGTCTACGGCCGGTCCGGGGCGGCTCCGGGCGGTGGATCAGCCCCAACGGGGGGCACCACGGTGGTGAGGTGTACGGGTGCGAGAGAATGGCGGCATGGAGATGCCGAGGAACGAACGGTCCCCCGAGAATCCGCAGATCCTGGTCGTGGGCCAGGACGGGATGGCGCTCGGTGGCGGCAACGGGGACGAGGACTCCCGCGAGATCCCGGTGACGGAGATGGTGGAACAGCCCGCCAAGGTCATGCGGATCGGCAGCATGATCAAGCAGCTTCTGGAGGAGGTGCGCGCGGCTCCCCTCGACGAGGCCAGCCGGGTCCGGCTCAAGGAGATCCACGCCAGCTCCGTGAAGGAGCTGGAGGACGGTCTGGCGCCGGAGCTGGTGGAGGAGCTGGAGCGCCTCTCGCTGCCGTTCACCGAGAACTCGACCCCCTCCGACGCGGAACTGCGCATCGCGCAGGCCCAGTTGGTGGGCTGGCTGGAGGGCCTCTTCCACGGGATCCAGACGACCCTGTTCGCCCAGCAGATGGCCGCCCGCGCCCAGCTGGAGCAGATGCGGCGCGCGCTGCCCCCGGGTGTCGGCGGCCACGAGGGCGACGAGCAGGGCCCGGCCGGCCGCTCCGGCGGGCCGTACCTCTAGACCTCCCTCGAGACAGCGAAGGGCCCGGCGGACGACCGCCGGGCCCTTACTACTACGGCACTGCTACCGCGCCACCGCCTCGCCTCAGCCGGTGGCCGGGTTGCCCGTCGACACCTTGAGCTCGATGGTTGGCATGTCCTCCGGGTCGACATCCGTGCCCGAGGACGGGAACTGCTCCATGACCGTGCCGTCGCCGTAGGTGTTCTCGTCCACGTCGACGATCTTCATCTGCCAGCCGGCGGCCTGGAAGCACTCCTTGACCGACTTGATGTACTTGAACTTGAAGTTCGGGACCTGGATCTTGTCCGGGTCGTCGTACGACTCCTGCGGCTCGGTGCACTCGGTCTTCTCTATGGTCTTCGCGGTGTCCGGCCCGCGGTAGCCCGACGCGTGCGAGGCCGAGGCGCTCGCGGGGCTGGTGCCGCCGCCCCCCTGGTCGTCGTCGCCCCCGCCGCCGTTGTTCAGCGCGAGGGCGACGATCAGCCCGGCCACCGCGATCAGCGACACCGCGATCGACCCGATGACCACCGGGCGGTTGCCCTTCCCGCCGCCGGCGGCGGAAGCGGCCGTGGGCGTGATGGTGTACGGCGGCGGGGTCGACGGCGCCGGCTGGGCGTAACCGGCCGGCGTCTGGTAGCCGGCCTGCTGCGGATAGCCGTAGGCCGGAGCGGGGGTGGCAGCGGGGCCCGGGGTGCCGTACGGGTTCGGTGTCGGCTGGTACGGCGTCTGGACCGGTCCGGGAGGCGCCGGGGTGGCCTGGCCGACCGGCGGGAACACCGCGGAGCCGACGCCGGAACCGCTCTGCGCCTGCGGGACGCCCGGGACGATGCTGGGCGCGGCCGGCTGGAGCGAGGCGGCCACCCGCAGGCACTCGTCGCGCATGGACTCGGCGGTCGGGAAGCGCTCGTTCGGGTTCTTCTTCAGCGCGCGGGCGACCAGCGCGTCCACGGCCGGGGGAAGGGCGCGGTTGATCGAGGAGGCGGCGACCGGCTCCTCCTGGACATGGGCGTAGGCGATCGCCAGTGGCGAGTCCGCGTCGAACGGCAGCCGCCCGGTGACCAGCTGGAACAGCATGATGCCGACCGAGTAGAGGTCGGAGCGGGCGTCCACGCCGCGGCCGAGGGCCTGTTCGGGGGAGAGGTACTGCGGGGTGCCGACGACCATGCCGGTCTGGGTCATCGAGGTGACCCCGGACTGCATGGCGCGGGCGATGCCGAAGTCCATCACCTTGACGACCCCGCGCTTGGTCATCATCACGTTGCCAGGCTTGATGTCGCGGTGGACCAGCCCCATCTCGTGGCTGATCTCCAGCGCGGCCAGCACATCGGCGGTGATCTTCAGCGCCTTGTCGGCGGGCATCGCGCCGTACTGCCGTACGTCCTCCTCCAGCACCGAGCCGAGCGGACGGCCCTCGACGTACTCCATGACGATGTACGGCATCGTGGAGCCGTCGAGCGCGTCCTCGCCGGTGTCGAAGACGGAGACGATGTTGGTGTGCGTGAGCTTGGCCACTGCCTGGGCCTCGCGGCGGAAGCGCTCGCGGAAGGCCTGTTCCCGGCCGAGTTCGGTGTGCAGGGTCTTGATCGCGACCTGACGGTCCAGGACCGCGTCGTACGCCAGGTGCACGGAGGCCATGCCGCCCTCGCCGAGCAGGTCGCGCAGCTGGTAGCGGCCCCCGGCCAGAGCCTGCCCCGTATAACGGCCGTGTGCGCCGTCCTGGCTCATTTTCCCCGTCCCCCGTTGGGTACTCAGGCACCCTTGTTGATCGAATGTCTCATTCCCGGCCAAGTCTGCCCGAGGGCACTGACACGTCAAGCGCGGTGCCCGTTCCGTGACCGTACGCGAAAGAAGAGCCGCGGAAGCGTTACAGCGGCCGTACGTCCGGTACACAGAATTTGCACGCCGGCGCGTGGTACGGGTTTGATGGCCGGTCCGTCCACGGGACGGAACCCGGACCTGGGGCTTGCGCGGAGGCTGTAGCGTGGCCGACGGAGACCGTGACAACACCGCGCGCACCGCGGGCAGAAACGACGGCGAGGACCGATGGCACAGACGCACAGCGCCCAGGGCCCGTCCGACCCCGAGGCGACTGGCGGCGGCATGTCAGACGCGCCGGAGATGTGGGGCAACCACGGACTGGTCGGCGACGGCCGGTACCGGCTGACCCATCGGCTCGGGCGGGGCGGCATGGCCGAGGTGTTCGCGGCCGAGGACGTCCGCCTCGGGCGGACCGTGGCCGTGAAGCTGCTCCGCGCCGACCTCGCCGAGGACCCGGTCTCCAAGGCCCGTTTCACCCGCGAGGCACAGTCGGTCGCCGGCCTCAACCACCACGCGATCGTGGCGGTGTACGACTCCGGCGAGGACGTCGTCGGCGGCCAGTCCGTGCCGTACATCGTGATGGAGCTGGTCGAGGGCCACACCATCCGCGACCTGCTGATCAACGCGGAGGCGCCGGGCCCCGAGCAGGCCCTGATCATCGTCTCCGGTGTCCTGGAGGCGCTGGCCTACTCGCACCAGCACGGCATCGTGCACCGCGACATCAAACCGGCCAACGTGATCATCACCCAGACCGGTTCCGTCAAGGTGATGGACTTCGGCATCGCCCGCGCCCTGCACGGCGCGTCCACGACGATGACGCAGACCGGCATGGTCATGGGCACGCCCCAGTACCTCTCCCCGGAGCAGGCCCTCGGCAAGGCCGTCGACCACCGCTCCGACCTGTACGCCACCGGCTGCCTGCTCTACGAACTCCTCTCGCTGCGGCCCCCGTTCATCGGTGAGACCCCGCTGTCGGTGGTCTACCAGCACGTCCAGGACATCCCGGTGCCGCCGTCCCAGAGCTCCGAGGGCGCCGCCCCGCCGGAGCTGGACGGCCTGGTCATGCGCTCGCTCGCCAAGGAGCCCGACGACCGTTTCCAGACCGCCGAGGAGATGCGCGGCCTGGTCCAGTACGGCCTGCAGATGCTCTACGACCAGGGCGCCCACACCGGCACCTGGAACACCGGGCCGGTCACCGTGCACGACGGCCGGAACGCCCAGGCGGGCGGGTTCGCCGGTACGACCGTGATGCAGCACCCGACGGCCGCCTCCGGGACCACGCAGATCCCGCAGCCGATCCTGCCGTCCGGCTACGGAGGCGGCGACGACGGCGGTTTCGAGGGCCACGGCAACAAGGGCAGCGGCCGCGGCAAGCTGTGGATCCTGGCCGTCCTCGCGGTGATCGCCATCGCGGCGGGCGTCGCGCTGGCGCTGAACGGCGGCGGTGGCGACGGCGGCGGCGCGGGCACCAGCGAGTCGCCCACCACCTCGCAGACCACCAAGGACGAGACGCCCAGCGCGAGCCCCTCCGACGAGGCGAGCGACACCGCCACGGACACCGAGACCGACACCAGCGGCTCGGACACCGGCAACGACAACGGGTACACGCCGTCCTCGACCCCGTCGTACACCCAGTCCCAGACGCAGAGCAGCGAGCCGAGCGACGAGCCGAGCGACCCCGCGACCTCCTCGGAGCCCACCGACACCGAGAGCTCCCCGGAGACCGAGCCGTCCGACACGGCCGGCACGGGCGACGGCGGCGCCGGGGACGGCGGCAACTCGATCGCCGGCACCGGCGTGGGCGGCGGTTGAAGGACGGCCACGCCCTTCGGCAACTGAGAGGCGTGTCCGAGGTCCGGCGCCGTCATGCCACGAAGGCGTCGCACACCGCGTCGTACTCCCTGGTCCACCACACGGCGAGCGCCGAGGCGGCCGGGAACTGCGGGTCCGCGCGGGTGTCGCCGCGCTCGTAGTGCCAGCGCAGCATCCAGAAGTCGTTGAGCCGTTCCCACCACACCCGGTGCACGGCCGCCGCGAGCTCCGAGGGCGTGGCCCCGGCCGCGCGCCGGTACGCGCGCGCGTACGCCCGGACCTTCCGCAGATCGAGCGGCCCCGACGGGCGGACGAAGAAGATCGCGGCGGCGCGTACGGCCTCCTCCGCGCGGGGCTGCACGCCCAGCCGGTCCCAGTCCACGATCGCGGCCGGGGCGTCGTCCTTGTAGAGCAGGTTGAACGGGTGGAAGTCGCCGTGCACCCAGCCCACCGAGGCGCCGCGCGGCGGGCGTCGGCCGGCGTGCTGTTCGAGCAGGTCACGGCGTTCCAGCAGTCGGTGGCGGGCGAGTTCGTCGAAGGCGTCGGCGGGGTGGTGGCCGCTGATCCGGCCGAGCAGGTCGTCGATGAGGGCGAAGGTGTCGGCCGGGTCGGCGCTCTCCACGGGATGGGGGCTGGTGGCCGGGCGGGTGCGCCCCTTGGGTGGCATCACGCGCTCCAGGCAGGCGTGCACGGCGCCCAGGAGCGCACCGAGCCGCGCGCACTCCCCGCGCGTGAGCTGTCCGCCGTGCCGGTGCCTGCCGTCGATCCAGGGGTGCAGCGCGTAGGCGTGACCGCCGACGACGGCGACCGTACGGCCCTCGCGGTGGGCCAGCGGCGGGGCGACCGGGACGCCGAGGGCGGCCAGCCGCTGGGTGGCCAGATGCCGGCGTTCGATGGCGGCCGGGTCGGCGGTGTCGGGGTCGAAGTGGTGCTTGAGGAAGTAGTGGCCGCGGGTGGTGCAGAGGCGATAGCCACGGTTGAGCAGACCCTGTTCTACGGGCTCGCAGGCGAGCGCGGAACCGGCGGCGTACAGCCGGAGCAGGGCGCCCAGAGGGGGCGCGTGGGAAGCGAGGGGTGGTACACATGGGCGCGGCACGCGGCAGATGCTAGGGCACCGGCCGAGGCTGTGAGCTGGGGGTTGTCACAGGCAGTCGCCGACGGTCGCATCCGGTCACGCGATGGACCGCGGCGAACGCAAGTACGAAAGATGGACCCCGGGGCGCGCGAGGGGGCGTATGGTCCCGGCGGAGCCCCAGGTGTCGCTCGGCGCGCACGCGGGCTCTTCCCGTGATGCGGGCCGGCGGGATAACGTGCCGTTGCTCCGGCCTCCTGCAAGGCTCTGACCAGCAACCTTCCGGCCCTCGACGATTTACTAGGAAACCCAAGCAAAAAATACTTGGATTTCCAAGCAAAATCGCAGGTCAGGAGGGGTTTCACAGAAATGTGGAGCACTGGGTAACGTGCATGTTGCAGGGCGCTCGCCGGGGCACCTGTCACGCCTGTTCCCGGCCGAGTGGCACACACCCCGTGCCATGGGTGTCGGAAGCAGGTGAGCCGCACTGGTTCACCCGGCAACCCCGGGGGCCGGACCGACGGAGGAGCACACGTGAGCGTGGACAGCAGTGCCGCGGGCACACCGCGACGCAGCGCCGCAGGCAAGGCCGGTACCACCGGCAGCAAGACCGGCACCAAGCGCACCACCAGCCGCACCACCACGAAGAAGAGCACCGATCCCGAACTCGTGCAGCTGCTGACCCCCGAGGGCAAGCGGGTCAAGAACGCCGAGTACGACGCCTACGTCGCCGGGATCACCCCCGACGACCTGCGCGGCCTGTACCGCGACATGGTGCTCACCCGCCGCTTCGACGCCGAGGCCACCGCCCTGCAGCGCCAGGGCGAGCTGGGCCTGTGGGCGTCCCTGCTCGGCCAGGAGGCCGCCCAGATCGGCTCCGGGCGTGCCACCCGCGAGGACGACTACGTCTTCCCGACCTACCGCGAGCACGGCGTCGCCTGGTGCCGCGGGGTCGACCCGACCAACCTGCTGGGCATGTTCCGCGGCGTCAACCACGGCGGCTGGGACCCCAACAGCAACAACTTCCACCTCTACACGATCGTCATCGGCTCCCAGACGCTGCACGCCACCGGCTACGCGATGGGCATCGCCAAGGACGGCGCGGACAGCGCGGTGATCGCCTACTTCGGCGACGGCGCCTCCAGCCAGGGCGACGTCGCCGAATCGTTCACCTTCTCCGCGGTCTACAACGCCCCCGTGGTGTTCTTCTGCCAGAACAACCAGTGGGCGATCTCCGAGCCGACCGAGAAGCAGACCCGCGTCCCGCTCTACCAGCGCGCCCAGGGCTACGGCTTCCCCGGCGTCCGCGTCGACGGCAACGACGTGCTGGCCTGCCTCGCGGTCACCAAGTGGGCGCTGGAGCGCGCCCGCAGCGGCGAGGGCCCGACACTCGTGGAGGCGTACACCTACCGCATGGGCGCCCACACCACCTCCGACGACCCCTCCCGCTACCGGGGCGACGAGGAGCGGCTGGCCTGGGAGGCCAAGGACCCGATCCTGCGCCTCCGCCGGTACCTGGAGGCCTCAAACCACGCGGACGAGGGATTTTTCGCGGAACTCGAGACCGAGTCCGAGGCGTTGGGCAGGCGAGTGCGCGAAGTGGTCCGAGCCATGCCGGACCCGGACAACTTCGCCATCTTCGAGAACGTGTACGCGGACGGGCACGCGCTCGTCGACGAGGAACGAGCCCAGTTCGCCGCCTACCAGGCGTCGTTCGCGGACGTAGAGGGGGCCTGATCATGGCGGAGAAGATGGCTCTGGCCAAGGCGATCAACGAGTCGCTGCGCCGCGCCCTGGAGGCGGACCCCAAGGTCCTCATCATGGGTGAGGACGTCGGCAAGCTCGGCGGCGTCTTCCGTGTCACCGACGGCCTGCAGAAGGACTTCGGCGAGAGCCGCGTCATCGACACCCCCCTCGCCGAGTCCGGCATCGTCGGCACCGCGATCGGCCTCGCCCTGCGCGGCTACCGCCCGGTGGTGGAGATCCAGTTCGACGGCTTCGTCTTCCCGGCGTACGACCAGATCGTCACCCAGCTCGCGAAGATGCACGCCCGCTCGCTGGGCAAGGTCAAGATGCCGGTCGTCGTCCGCATTCCCTACGGCGGCGGCATCGGCGCGGTCGAGCACCACTCGGAGTCCCCCGAGGCGCTCTTCGCGCACGTGGCCGGCCTGAAGGTCGTCAGCCCCTCCAACGCCTCCGACGCGTACTGGATGATGCAGCAGGCCATCCAGAGCGACGACCCGGTGATCTACTTCGAGCCCAAGCGCCGTTACTGGGACAAGGCCGAGGTCAGCGCCGAGGCCATCCCCGGCCCGCTGCACAAGGCCCGCGTGGTCCGCGAGGGCACCGACGTCACCCTGGCCGCCTACGGCCCGATGGTGAAGCTCTGCCAGGAGGCCGCCGACGCGGCCGCCGAGGAGGGCAAGTCCCTGGAGATCCTGGACCTGCGTTCCATCTCCCCCCTCGACTTCGACTCGATCCAGGCCTCGGTGGAGAAGACCCGCCGCCTGGTCGTGGTCCACGAGGCGCCGGTGTTCCTGGGCTCGGGCGCGGAGATCGCCGCCCGCATCACCGAGCGCTGCTTCTATCACCTGGAGGCCCCGGTGCTCCGGGTGGGCGGCTACCACGCCCCCTACCCGCCGGCCCGTCTGGAGGAGGAGTACCTTCCGGGCCTGGACCGGGTGCTCGACACCGTCGACCGTGCCCTGGCGTACTGAGGAGAGGGTCGTGACGACGATGACGGAAGCGTCCGTACGCGAATTCAAGATGCCGGACGTGGGCGAGGGGCTCACCGAGGCCGAGATCCTCAAGTGGTACGTCCAGCCCGGCGACACGGTCACGGACGGCCAGGTGGTGTGCGAGGTCGAGACGGCGAAGGCGGCCGTCGAGCTCCCCATCCCCTACGACGGCGTGGTCCGCGAACTCCGCTTCGCCGAGGGCACCACGGTGGACGTGGGCACGGCCATCATCGCGGTGGACGTGGCGGGCGGCGCCCCGGGCGAGGAGCCGGCCGCGGCCCCGGAGCCGGAGCCGGAGAAGAAGCCGGAGGGCCGCCAGCCGGTCCTCGTCGGTTACGGCGTGGCTGCCTCCTCCACGAAGCGCCGCCCGCGCAAGGGTCCGGAGGTCACGGTCGCCGAGGCGGCGGCCCAGGCGTCGATCCAGACCGAACTGAACGGCCACGGCCCCGGCACTGCTCCCGCCCCGGCCCCCGTCGCCCCGGAACACCCCCGTCCGCTCGCGAAGCCGCCGGTGCGCAAGCTGGCGAAGGACCTGGGCGTCGACCTGGCCACGGTGACCCCGTCCGGCCCGGACGGCGTCATCACGCGCGACGACGTCCACGCGGCGGTGGCGGTGCCCGAACCGGTGGCCCCTGCCGCTCCGGTGGCCCCCGCCACGTCGACCATCACGTCGTACGACACGGCCCGCGAGACCCGCATCCCCGTCAAGGGCGTCCGCAAGGCGACGGCGGCGGCGATGGTCGGCTCCGCGTTCACGGCGCCGCATGTCACGGAGTTCGTGACGGTGGACGTGACCCGCACGATGAAGCTGGTGGAGGAGCTGAAGCAGGACAAGGACCTGCACGGCCTCCGGGTGAACCCCCTCCTGCTCATCGCCAAGGCCCTGCTGGTCGCCATCAAGCGCAACCCGGACATCAACGCGTCCTGGGACGAGGCGAACCAGGAGATCGTGCTCAAGCACTACGTCAACCTGGGCATCGCCGCGGCCACCCCGCGCGGCCTGATCGTCCCGAACATCAAGGACGCCCACGCCAAGACGCTCCCGCAACTGGCCGAGGCGTTGGGCGAGCTGGTCACCACGGCCAGGGACGGCAAGACGTCGCCCGCCACCATGCAGGGCGGCACGGTGACCATCACCAACGTCGGCGTCTTCGGCATCGACACCGGCACGCCGATCCTCAACCCCGGCGAGGCGGCGATCCTCGCCGTCGGCGCCATCAAGCTCCAGCCCTGGGTCCACAAGGGCAAGGTGAAGCCCCGCCAGGTCACCACCCTCGCCCTCAGCTTCGACCACCGCCTGGTCGACGGCGAACTCGGCTCCAAGGTCCTCGCGGACATCGCGGCGATCCTGGAACAGCCGAAGCGGTTGATCACCTGGGGGTGACCCTCCCGGGCGCGTTGAGAGAAGGGCTGCGTAAACGCTGAGACCGTAACCTCCAGTTACGGTCTCGCGGACACTCTCGGCCTGAGAGAGATAGGCGTCAGGGCGGGCGGCCGCGACTTCGGATTGCGACCGCCCACTCCCTTCTGCAGCTCGATCAGTTCGCGTTGCCCGTTCACCAACTGCTCGTCCAACTGGAGGTTGTGTGCCTCAAGCCGGACGATGGCATTCGCGACCTGCTCCGGCATGGCGTACGCGACGGGCTCGGTCGGCTGCACCTCGGCCTCTTCGAGAGTGTAAGAACCCTCTCGCTGCACTGTCTCGATGACCTCCGCGACCCACTGTTTGAAGGGGGCACAGGCCGCCTTCGTGCAGGCGTTGACGAGGATGATCAGGTCCTGGAGATCGATGAGGTTCATGTCTCGACGCCACCCCCGACCTGGGGAACCTTGAGACCGTAAGCTCCACTTACGGTCTCAAGACACTCTCGGTGCTCTTCCGGAACCTGGTCCCGGCATGGTCAGCCGTCGTACTCGCGCTCCGGTGGCCGCGTACACGAAGTCGCTGATTGGGTTCGTTCATGTGAACCACCTCCGCCGCGGAACCTGGGGGCGGAGAAAATCGGATATGCCAGTCAAATGCTGTGATGTTCATGAATGCGAGGGAAGAACTCACGTTCTGCTGCGGTGGGATGTTCTGGCATGCCAAAGGCCCGCCGCGTGGCTTGCGGCGGGCCTTCGTCGGATGGGTGTGCGGCGTATCAGATGGTCGCGAAGCCGTAGTTCAGGAGCTTCGTGGCGTCCGTGGCGCGCTGGGAGATGGAGGAGGAGGCGAGGACGGTGCCGATGACCGTCTTGCCGTTGCGGGTCGCGGCGAAGACCAGGCAGTACTTGGCCTCGGGGCCGGAGCCGGTCTTGATGCCGATGGCGCCGCTGTAGCTGGAGAGCAGCGTGTTGGTGTTGGTCCAGGCGCCCATGGTGCGGGTGGAACCGGTCTTGGTGATCGTCTTGGCGGTGTACTTCTTCGTCTTGACGACCGTGCGGAACGTGGAGTTCTTCATCGCGCTGCTGGCGATCTTCGTGAGGTCGCGCGGCGTCGAGTAGTTGTTGCCGTTGCCGATGCCGTCGAAGGAGTCGAAGTGGGTGTGGGTCAGACCCAGGTTCTTCGCGGCGGTGTTCATCTTGCCGATGAAGTTGGCGACGCGCTTGGCGCGCGTGGTGCCCGAGCCGTACGTGTCCGCGAGCGCGTAGGCGGCGTCGCAGCCGGAGGGCAGCATCAGCCCGTAGAGCAGCTGGCGGACGGTGACCTTGTCGCCGACGATCAGGTGCGCCTGGGAGGCGTTGTTCGCGACGACGTAGTCGCTGTACGCCTTCTGGATCGTGACCTTCTTGTCGAGGTTCAGGTTCGACTGCGCGAGCACGACCTTGGCGGTCATGACCTTCGTGGTCGAACCGGTGGACAGCTTGGTGTCCGCCGCCTTCGTGTACAGCGTCTTCGCGTTCGCGTTGTTCATCGCGAAGCCGCCCTTGGCCACGATCGAGGGCTTGGTGACGGCCTGCGCGGGTGCCGCGGTGAGGGCCCCGGTCGCGAGCATCGCGCCGGACGTGACGGCGACGGCGACGGCCTTGCGGAGGCGGGTGCCCTTAATACCGGTAATCAACTGAAATACCCCGAGTCGAGTCGAGTCGTAATGCCCCTGGCATGCGGCCGAGTTGGGGGTGCCAAAGCGAGTGGGGCCGCACGTGTGTGACACGTAAGTAGCACAGATGGTTGTGCGGTTGCTGAGGGGGATTTATGTCACGTCCGCATGGTGGACGAGACGAGCCTTGCGTACGTGTTGTATCTATGCTGTGGGCATGAGCCTGGCCGTCAAGCAGCCCCCCGCCGCCGACCGTGTGTACTCCCATGTCAAGCAAGGTGTCCTGGACCGCCACTACGAGGGCGGCACCCTTCTCACCGAGGGCGAACTGGCCGAGGCCGTAGGGGTCTCCCGCACCCCGGTCCGCGAGGCGCTGCTGCGCCTGGAGGTCGAGGGCCTGATCAAGCTCTACCCGAAGAAGGGCGCCATGGTGCTGCCCGTCTCCGCCCAGGAGATCGCGGACGTGGTGGAGACCCGGATGCTGGTCGAGGAGCACGCGGTGCGCAAGGCGGTACCCGCGTCGGCGGCGCTGGTGGCGCGGCTGCAGGACCTGCTCGACCGGCAGAAGGCCGAGGCCGCCGCCGGTGACCTGGCCGCCGCGGCCGTCACGGACCGCTGCTTCCACGCCGAGATCGTCCGCGACGGCGGCAACGAGATCCTCTCCCGCCTCTACGACCAGCTGCGCGACCGCCAGCTCCGGATGGGCGTCGCGATCATGCACGCGCACCCCGACCGGATCGCCAAGTCGCTGACCGAGCACGAGGAGATCCTGGCCGCGCTGCGCGCCGGGGACGCCGACGGCGCGGTGGCGCTGGTGCACCGGCACGTCGACTGGTTCGCGCACCTGGCGCGGGGTGAGGTCCGATGAGCCGCAGCGGTACCTCGCTGCCCGGTGATCCCGCCTCAGAGGGGGCACCCCCAGGCGGCCGCAGGGCCGTCGCGGTCTGGGGTATCGGCGTCTCGGTCTACTTCGTCGCCGTCATCTTCCGTACGTCCCTCGGTGTCGCCGGTCTCGACGCGGCCGACCGCTTCCACGTCAACGCCTCGGCACTGTCCACCTTCTCCATCCTCCAGCTGCTGGTCTACGCCGGTATGCAGATACCCGTCGGCCTGCTGGTCGACCGGCTCGGCACGAAGAAGGTGCTGAGCATCGGCGCGGTGCTGTTCACGGCGGGACAGCTGGGCTTCGCCTTCTCCCCGTCGTACGGCACCGCGCTCGCCTCGCGCGCGCTGCTCGGCTGCGGGGACGCGATGACGTTCATCAGCGTGCTGCGGCTCGGCACCCGCTGGTTCCCGGTGCGGCGCGGGCCGATGGTCGCCCAGCTCGCCGGTCTGGTCGGCATGGCGGGCAACCTCGTCTCCACCCTGGTCCTGGCCCGGCTGCTGCACGGCATCGGCTGGACCCCGGCGTTCGCCGGCAGCGCGCTGGCCGGCGCGGTCGTGCTGGTCCTCGTCCTGGTCTTCCTGAAGGACCACCCCGAGGGGTACGAGCCCGAGCCCTTCCCGCACCAGGGGGCGGCGTACGTACGGAAGCAGATCGCTGCGTCCTGGCGGGAGCCGGGGACCCGGCTCGGGCTGTGGGTGCACTTCACCACCCAGTTCCCGGCGATGGTGTTCCTGCTGCTGTGGGGGCTGCCGTTCCTGGTCCAGGCGCAGGGGCTGTCCCGTGCCACGGCCGGCGAACTGCTGACCCTGGTCGTCCTCTCCAACATGGCGATCGGGCTGGTCTACGGCCAGATCGTCGCCCGGCACCACACGGCGCGGCTGCCGCTCGCGCTGGGGACGGTCGGGGCCACGGCGACGGTGTGGGCGGTGACCCTCGTGTATCCGGCGGAGCACGCGCCGATGTGGCTGCTGGTGGTGTTGTGCGCGGTGCTGGGGGCGTGCGGGCCGGCGTCGATGATCGGGTTCGACTTCGCGCGGCCCGCGAATCCGCCGGAGCGGCAGGGGACCGCGTCGGGGATCACCAACATGGGTGGTTTCGTGGCGTCGATGACGACGCTGTTCCTGGTGGGTGTGCTGCTGGACGCCACCGATGACAACTACTCGGTCGCGTTCTCGTGTGTGTTCGTGCTGCAGGCGCTGGGGGTGAGTCAGATCCTGCGGTTGCGGGGGCGCGCGGTTCGGCGGGAGCGGGAGCGGTTGGTGGCGAGCCGGGTGGAGACGGTGCACGTGCCCGCGTGAGTGTTCTTCTCCCACCCGCGCACCGCCCGTTTCCCGTCGGCAGAGAGGCTGGGCGACCTGTGGGGGCGGGGCGCCGTCGGCGGCTTGCCGTGCGTGGTCGGGTACTTTGCCGCCCGGCGACCTGCCGTGCGTGGTCGGGTGGTCAGGCCTTCGCCGGTACCAGGGTCAGGTAGGCCAGGCCCAGTACGCCCCGGTACGTCAGCCAGGCCGAGCGGTGGGTGTCCAGGCGTTCGCGGGTCTCGGGGGCCAAGGGGTGACCGGGGTTGGCCGCCAGCCATACCTCGGTGTCCGCCTGGTAGGCGGACTCGAACTCCTCCCACTCGTCCGGGCTCGCCGTCTCCGTCCACTCCGGGCGGAAGCCGGCGGCCACCGCGAGGTCGGTCAGGGCGGCCAGGTCGTGGTGGTCGGTGACCGTGGCGCCCGGCCACATCCGGGCCAGCTCCGCCTCCGTCGGGGTGCGCTGCCAGAAGCCCTCGCCGAGCAGGACGCGCCCGCCGTCGGCCACCAGCCGCCGCAGTTCCCGCAGGGCCGGTACGAGATCGTCGCCCAGCGCCTGCCTCGCCCCGAGGCACAGCACCACGTCGGCCGGGCCGCGCCGGGTGTCCACGGCGGACTCCCGGACGAACCGCACCCGCTCCGTGAGCCCCCGCGCCTTCGCGTTCCGCCGCCCGCGCCGTAGATCCTCCTCCCGCAGATCCACCCCGAGCCCCTGGGTCTGCGGCAGTGCGTCCAGCAGCCGGAGCATCAACTCGCCCCAGCCGCAGCCGATGTCCAGCACGGTGGACGGGCGGGTCGCGGCGAGGCGCCGGACCATCCCGGTCGCGCGAGCCTCGGAGAGGGGGCCGTGGAAGGTGAGACGGGTGAGCCGGGGTGGGAGGTCGTCATGCGGTGCGGAGGCGACTGTCATGGCGGGCACGGTAGGTCCCGGGGGCCGGCCCAGAACACCGGTTTACCGGGGCCCCCGCTACTGCGTGACCGCGAAGTTCCGCAGGATCGCCGCCGTCAGCTCCTGGTCGCCCTCCGCCTTCACCCGGTCCGCGACCGCGTCCGGGGTGGTGCGGCCGCAGGCCAGACGGACGTAGGTCTCCCAGTCGAGGGTGAAGATGGCGGCGGGGCCGAGAGCCGGGGTGGTCTCCAGGGTGCCGCGCCCCTGGATGTCGATGCGGATGGTGCGCAGGAACTCGACCGGTCCGTGCACGTCGAAGATGACGGCCGAACTGCGCGGTGCGTTCGCGTCGCCCGCGACCACCCGGGGCAGCTCGGCGAGCAGCACGTCCCGGGCGACCTGCGCGCCCGGCGAGTCGAGGTTGCCGGGCCGGCCCAGTGCCGCCCGCAGGTCCTGCTCGTGCACCCACACGTCGAACGCGCGGTTGCGCATCGCCTGTTCGAGGGCGATCTCCTTGCCCATCGGCCCGCGCACCAGGTGCCCCGGCTCCCGCGACTCGTTGCGCAGCTGGCGGTTGCGGCGGATGACCGTGTACTCCAGCTCGGAGGTCATCTCGGGCGCCGTGTGGTGGCGGCGGGCGTCGACCTGCATCTCCATGTAGCGCTGGTGCTCGTTGGTGATGTGGAAGAGGTCGCGCGGCAGCGTGTGGATGGGGCGCGGGTCGCCGAGCATCTCGCAGTCCATGCCGATGACATGGGAGACGACATCGCGCACCGACCAGCCCGGGCATGGCGTCCGCCGGTTCCACTCGCCCTCGACAAGGGGCGTCACCAGCTCCGATATCGCTTCGATGGAATGGGTCCAGGCGTCGGCGTAGGGCTGGAGGGTGGGATGCAGACTCACGGAACGGGACCCCTCGGCGGTCGGTACTCGGGCAGGTTGTGGCGGCGCTGCCAGCGGGAGGTGGCTGCTGTCGGCGGGTGTCTTGAGACGCTAAGTTACGCTGCTGTGAGGCACCCCGGCAGTGCTTTCGTGTGACGATCGTAGGCCCGTATGGACGGCTCGAATGCCAGGACGGTGGTAGTGTGCGCGCCTCGCTCCTCCAGATCGATGTAAACGACGACGAATCGGTCGAATCTCGTCGGCGGCGAGTGACCGCACTGGTGCGCGAACAGGCGGGTGCCGACCTCGTCGTCCTGCCGGAGCTGTGGACGACCGGGGCGTTCGCCTACGAGGAGTTCGCCACCGAGGCCGAACCGCTCGAAGGCCCGACGTACGAGGCGATGGCCAAGGCGGCGAGCGACGCGGGCGTCTGGCTGCACGCCGGCTCCATCCCCGAGCGGGACCCTGACGGCCCCCTCTACAACACGGCTCTCGTCTTCTCCCCCTCCGGTGAGCTGGCCGCGGCCTACCGCAAGATCCACCGCTTCGGCTTCGACAAGGGCGAGGCCGTGCTGATGGGCGCCGGGCAGGAACTGGTGACCGTCCGGCTCCCGGAGACCACGCTGGGCGTGGCCACCTGCTACGACCTCCGCTTCCCCGAACTCTTCCGCGGACTCGTCGACGCCGGCGCCGAGACGATGGTGCTCTCGGCGGGCTGGCCCGAACGGCGACGCGCGCACTGGACGCTGCTGGCCCAGGCACGGGCGGTCGAGAACCAGGCGTTCGTGCTCGCGTGTGGAACGGCCGGGACACACGCCGGAGTTCCGCAGGCGGGTCACTCGATCGTGGTCGATCCCTGGGGCGAGGTACTCGCCGAGGCGGGCGCCGGCGAGGAGATCCTCACCGTCGACTTCGACCCGGCCAGGGTCGCCACGACCCGCGAACAGTTCCCGGCCCTCAAGGACCGCCTGCTGGGCCTGGAGCCCCCGCACCACCGCTAGCCCTCCGCCGGCCCTCCGTCAGTCCTCTTCCCGCTCCTTGTCGGCGAGGTGGATCACACACACCGCCACCGCGATCAGCAGCGCCGGGTCCGCGTCGTCCCGTACGACGTCGACGCCGTAGGTCTCCCGCACGTGCAGCCAGCGCCGGGAGACCACGGCCAGCAGCTCACCGTCGTACTCGACGGCGAACTCGCGGTCGAGGATCTTGCCGCTGACGTCCAGCTCGGTGCCGTCGACCAGGCGCACGCGGTAGTGGTTGCGCAGCAGGGAGAGCCGCTTGCGCCGGATGGTCGCCAGGGGCTCGCCGTCCCGTTCGAGCACCATGGTGTCGCGCAGGGCGAACATCTTCTGGTGGATGTCGACGAGCACGCGCCCGCGGGTGTCCTTCAGCTCGAACGTGTCGCGCAGCCGCATGGCCTTGCCGTCGACGAGGAACACCTTGGCGCCGTGCTCGTCCTCGATCCAGTAGTCCTCGCCGAAGCCGAGGAGCCGGTCGCGTACCAGGAATCTCATGCCTGTACCCCTTCCCGGGCCACCGGCCCGAAACGCCGGCGGTAGTCCGAGGGGCTGAGTCCGGTCTCACGACGTAGACGCGCGCGCAGGTTCGCGGACGTACCGAGCCCGCTGCGCGCCGCCACCACGTCGAGGCGCTCCTCCCCGCGCTCGATGAGCCGACAGGCCAGCGCCACCCTTTCGCCGGTGAGCCAGGCCAGCGGGGTGGTGCCCAGCTGGGCGCGGAACCGGCGGTGCAGGGTGGCGGGGGAGACGGCGGCCCGTGCGGCCAGGTCCGCCACGGTCAGCGGTTCGTCCAGCCGCTCCTGCGCCCAGGCCAGCAGCGGCCCGAGCGACTCGTCCGGCACCTCGGGCACCGGCCGCTCCACGAACTGGCGCTGTCCGCCGTCCCGGTGCGAGGCGAACACCAGCCGCCGGGACACCGCGTTGGCGATCTCGGCGCCGTGGTCCTGCCGCCAGATGTGCAGCCCCAGGTCGAGCGCGGCCGCGCTGCCGGAGGCGGTGAGCAGGTCGCCGTCGTCGACGAAGAGCACGTCCGGCCGGAGCAGCACCCGCGGATGCAGTTCCCGGAAGGCGTCCACCCAGCGCCAGTGGGTGGTGGCCGGCCGCCCGTCCAGCAGCCCGGCCTCGGCGAGCGCGAAGGTCCCGGTGCAGAAGCTGATGACCCGCACGCCCCGCGCGTGCGCGCGCCGGACGGCGTCGAGGACGTCGGCACCGCGCGGGACGACGTTGTCGGGCCTGCCGGGCACGACGAGCGTGTCCGCCGCGTCCACGGCTTCCAGCCCCGCCACCCCGCTGAGCGTGAAGAAGCCGTGGTTCATGCGCACCTCGCGCGTAGGCGCGCACAGCGTCACCTCGTACGGCGGCACGGGCAGCCCCAGCTCGGGCCGCGGCAGCCCGAACAGCTCGGTGGCCACCCCTACCTCGAACGGATTGGTGCCCGCGTCGACGATCACGGCCACCCGATGGATCGGTTGCGAGGATCCTTGCGCCATATGCGATTTCTAGCACTCACGCCGGCGCCGGGCCACGGCCCAGGATGATCGCCATGAGCAGCGAACCCGTCTCCCTCGCCCAGGCCCTCGGCTCCTTCGAGGAGCTGTGGAGCCCCCGTATCGTCACCGCCGTCAACGACTACGACGTCCGCGTCGCCAAGGTCGAGGGCGAGCACCTCTGGCACGTCCACGACCACACCGACGAGTTCTTCCTGGTCCTGGAGGGCGAGCTGCACATCGCCCTGCGGGAGCCGGCCGGCGAGCGCACGGTCGTCCTGCCCAGGGGCTCGGTCTTCACCGTCCCCCGCGGCACCGAGCACAGGCCGACGGCCCCGTCCGCGGCCTCGATCCTCCTCTTCGAGCCGACCGGCACCTCCACGGTCGGCGACCGCCACGACGAGATCCCGGACCACGTGGACGCGACGACGGGCCACGCACTGCGCTGATCAGTGCGCTGACCAGTTCCCCGACCAGTGTTCTGACCAGGGGCGATGCGAGTTATCCACAGGCGGAATCGCCCGGCCGGCGGTGAGTGGCACTCTTGATCCATGAGCGACACATCCCCCGCCCCCACCCGGCGCCGTGCCCGCGTCCGTGCCCCCGAGCTGACCGGCAAGGGCGGCTGGCTGAACACCGGCGACCGCCAGTACACCCTCGCGGACCTGCGCGGGCGCATCGTCATCCTGGACTTCTGGACCTTCTGCTGCATCAACTGCCTGCACGTCCTGGACGAGCTGCGGGAGCTGGAGGAGCGGCACCGGGACACGGTGGTGATCATCGGGGTGCACTCGCCGAAGTTCGTGCACGAGGCGGAGCACCGGGCGGTCGTGGACGCGGTGGAGCGGTACGGCGTGGAGCACCCGGTGCTCGACGATCCGGAGCTCGCCACCTGGAAGCAGTACGCGGTCCGGGCCTGGCCGACGCTGGTGGTGATCGACCCCGAGGGATATGTCGTCGCGCAGCACGCCGGCGAGGGGCACGCGCACGCGATCGCCCGGCTGGTCGAGGAGCTGGAGGCGGAGCACGAGGCGAAGGGCACCCTGCGGCGCGGCGACGGCCCGTACGTGCCGCCGGAGCCCGAGCCGACCGCCCTGCGCTTCCCCGGCAAGGCGCTGCTGCTGCCCTCCGGGACCTTCCTGGTCAGTGACACCTCCCGGCACCAGCTGGTGGAGCTGGCCGAGGACGCCGAGACGGTCCTGCGGCGGATCGGCTCCGGCACGCGCGGTTTCACCGACGGCCCGGCGACCGAGGCCTCCTTCAGCGAGCCGCAGGGTCTGGCGCTCCTCGACGACGGCTCGGTGGTCGTCGCCGACACCGTCAACCACGCGCTCCGGCGCCTCGACCTCGCCACCGGCGAGGTCACCACGCTCGCCGGCACCGGCCGCCAGTGGTGGCAGGGCTCCCCGACCTCCGGCCCGGCCCGCGAGATCGACCTGTCCTCCCCCTGGGACGTGGCGGTCTTCGGCGGCAAGGTGTGGATCGCCATGGCGGGCGTGCACCAGCTGTGGGCGTACGACCCCCAGGACCGGACGGTCTCCGTCGCCGCCGGCACCACCAACGAGGGGCTGGTCGACGGCCCGGCCGCCGAGGCCTGGTTCGCCCAGCCGTCCGGACTCGCGGCCACGCCGGACCGCCTCTGGCTGGCCGACTCGGAGACGAGCGCCCTGCGCTGGGTCGACCCGGACGGACACGTCCACACCGCCGTCGGCACCGGCCTCTTCGACTTCGGCCACCGCGACGGCGCCGCCGGACAGGCCCTGCTCCAGCACCCGTTGGGCGTCACGGCGCTGCCCGACGGCTCGGTCGCCGTCAGCGACACCTACAACCACGTGCTGCGCCGCTACGACCCCGCGACCGGCGAGGTCACCACGCTGGCCACGGACCTCAGGGAGCCGAGCGACGCGGTGCTGGCCGGCGACGACATCGTGGTCGTCGAGTCCGCCCGCCACCGCCTGACCCGGCTCCGGCTCCCCGAGGAGGCCGTCCGGGTGGAGTCGGTCGCCCACCGCACCCAGCGGGCGGCGACCGAGGTGACGCCCGGCCGCCTCCGCCTGGACGTGATCTTCCAGGCCCCGGACGGCCAGAAACTGGACACGAGATACGGCCCGTCGACGCGCCTGCTCGTGTCCTCGACCCCGCCGGAACTCCTGCTCAAGGGCGAGGGCGCCGACACCGACCTGTCGAGAGACCTGGACCTGAACCCGGCCGTCCCGGAGGGCGTCCTGCACGTCTCGGCGATGGCCGCGTCCTGCGACGACGACGAGGCTGGGGGCACCTCCCGGTCGAAGACTGGGGGAGAATACCCGGCCTGCCATGTGCATCAGCAGGACTGGGGAGTGCCGGTCCACCTGACAGAGGCCGGGGCGAACCGGCTTCCACTCATCCTCGCCGGTATGGATCAGCGCCCCTGAAAGGGGTGCGGGGCCGTGTCGATGTGCGGCTGCCGCCGCGCGGGCGCGACCAGCCCCCACGCACCCGCAGCCAGGACACAGCCGGTTACCGCCGTCGCGGAACCAACTTGAACACCGCCACCCCGGCCGCCACCAGCGTCGTGGCCGCCACCACCATCGCCATGCTGTTGATCCACAGCCCGGTTGCGGCCAGGGTCGCACCGCCCGCGCCTACCGTGCCCGCGCCGATCACTCTGCCGTACATCGCTTTTCTCCTACGAGGGTCGATACGAGGGTTGAGGGAATCTCACGTCGCCACCCACTTCTCCTCGCTGCGGCGCACCAGCCCCCACAGCGAGGTGAAGTAGACGGCGTGCTGGAAGAGGTCGTAGAGCATCTCGGGGACCATCAGCGCGGCGACCAGGACGGCTTTCGGCCCCGCCCGCCGTACGGAGACGGTCTTCTCGACGACGAAGATCAGGCCGATCGCCGTCCAGAACGGCGAGAAGCCCGGCCAGCCGTACAGCGAGGTGTACGCGGCCATGTAGGTCAGGTAGATCAGGAAGGAGAGCGCGCCGAAGCCCATCAGGAACTGCTGCATGAAGTAGCGGGCGGTGACCCGGGTCCAGCCGTAGTCGCGGAGGTTCTCCAGGGCGCCGCGCTGCCAGCGCAGCCGCTGGTGCCACAGCTTGGGCAGGCTCGGCATGACCTCGGTGGTGACCGAGCAGCCGGCCGGGGACATGGCCCGGTAGCCGAGGGTCTTGACCGCCTTGGTCATCTCGTCGTCCTCGGTGAGCGAGGCGAGGCTGTAGTAGCCGGTGCCGCCGCCGAGTTCACCGGCCCGGCGGGCCGCGCGGACCTCGCGCAGCACACGGGCCCGGAACATCGTGCCGGTGCCGGTGAGGACCTGGGCCTTGCCGCCGGTGCGCTCCAGCTCCCAGGCGTAGCGGTGGAACTCCATGCGCTGCAGCAGGCCGAGGAGGCCGCCGCCGTCCTCGCCGTAGAAGACGCCGCCGACCGCGCCGACCTTGCGGTTGAAGGTGCCGAGCGCGGTCTCGACGAACCAGGGGTTGAGGACGGTGTCGGCGTCCTGCACGAGCAGCAGGTCGCGGTCGTCCATGTGCGGCAGCACCCAGGCGATGGCCTGGTTGAGGGCGCCGGCCTTCTTGTGGGTGTTGCCCTGGGTGTGGAAGACCTGGGCGCCGTGCGCGGTGGCGACGGCCGCGGTGTCGTCGGTGCAGTTGTCGGCGACGACGATGATCAGGTCGGGGCGCCGGGTCTGCTCCCAGAGGCCGTCGATGGCGTCGGCGATACGTTCCTGCTCGTTGTGGGCCGGGATCAGGACGGCGAGCCTGTGTCTGTCACCGGGCTCTTCCGGGGCGGCGTGCGCGCGGCGCGCGGCGTGACGGCGCACGGCTCGTACCCCCCGTTCGTGAAAGGCCTTCGTGAAAGCCGCGGTGGGCCCGGAAGGCGATATTCCGGACCCGTCGGTAGTCGACAGTCTTCACGAAACCCCTACAAGTGCGGTAGTTGAATCCTGTAACGGATTGCTCACGGTTGCCTGTGATGACCCTGTGGGTGTGGCTGTGTCCGTTACGCGTCGTACCCGCCGCCGTATCCGTCACGGCGGTGATGGTGCCGTTCGTCCTCGACGACGGCCGTCGGCGGTACGACGACCCGCCGGCGCCGGGCGATGCTGCTGAACGTGGTGACCCCGATGATTCCGACGGCCATCAGGATCAGGCCGACGACATCGAGGTTGACGCCCTTCATGTGCCAGTCGGTCGCGAACGTGAGGATGGCCCCCACGGCGATGAGAATGATGCACCCGCCGAGCCCCATGGCGTTGCCTCCCCTTCAGGTCCGGTGGTTCCGGTCCGCGCCGGGTACCCAAGGGCGGGCGGGGCATGTGCGGGTCTCGTACGACTAGCCCTCCAGGAAGGCCACCAGCGCGTTCGCGAGGAGGAACGGGTCGTCGGCGCCGCACAGTTCGCGGGCGCTGTGCATCGAGAGGATGGCCGCGCCGATGTCGACGGTCCGGATGCCGTGCCGGGCCGCGGTGATCGGGCCGATCGTGGTGCCGCAGGGCATGGAGTTGTTGGAGACGAAGGTCTGGAAGGGCACCCCGGCCCGCTCGCAGGCGGCGGCGAAGAGCGCGCGGCCCGAACCGTCCGTCGCGTACCGGTTGTTGACGTTGACCTTGAGGATCGGCCCGCCGTTGACGCGCGGGTGGTGCGTCGGGTCGTGCCGCTCCGCGTAGTTGGGGTGGACGGCGTGGCCGGTGTCGGAGGAGAGACAGACGGTGCCCGCGAAGGCTCTCGCCCGGTCCTCGTACGACCCGCCGCGCGCCAGCACCGAACGCTCCAGCACGTTGCCGAGCAGCGGCCCGTCCGCGCCGGTGTCCGACTGGGAGCCGGTCTCCTCGTGGTCGAACGCGGCCAGCACCGGGACGTACGCCGGCTCCGCGCCGCCCGCCGCCACGGCCGCGAGGGCCGCCGTACCGGCGTGCACGGAGAGGAGGTTGTCCATCCGGGGCCCGGCCAGCAGCTCCTGGTCGCGGCCCAGGTAGGCCGGTGGTTCGACGGCGTAGGTCATCAGGTCCCAGCCGGTGACCGAGTCGGCCGGCAGGCCCGCGTCCTGCTCCAGGAAGGCGATGAGGTCGCCGTCGCGGACGTCGTCGCCGAGGCCCCAGATCGGCTGCAGATGGCGCTGCTTGTCGAGCTTGAGGCCGTCGCTGCTGACCGAACGGTCCAGGTGGATGGCGAGCTGGGGGACGCGCAGCAGCGGCCGGTGCACGTCGACCAGGCGGGTGGAGCCGTCCCGCAGGGTGAGCCGGCCGGCCAGGCCCAGGTCCCGGTCGAGCCAGGAGTTCATGAGCGGTCCGCCGTAGATCTCCACGGCGACCTGGCGAAAACCGTGCGCCCCGGTGTCCGGGCGCGGCTTGACCCGCAGGTTCGGGGAGTCGGTGTGCGCGCCGACGATCCGGAACGGCGTGTGGGGCGCGGCGCCCTCCGGGGCGTACCAGGCGATGATCGCGCCGCCGCGCAGCACATACCGGCCGCCCGCCGTCCCGTCCCAGGCGTCCGTCTCGGCGACCTGCCGGAACCCGGCCTTCTCCAGCCGCTCGGCGCTGTTGGCGACGGCGTGGTACGGCGTCGGGCTCGCCGCGAGGAAGGTCATCAGGTCGTCGGTGTGGCCGCGGTCGAAGCGGGGGGATTCGCTCATGTTGTTCACCTTAACGACGTACGGAGGCCCGCTCCCCCCAGCGGGGAGCGGGCCTCCACGGACACTCGGTCGATCGGAGCGATCGGGGACGAGCCGAACGATCGGGACGATCAGAAAGCGGCTTCGTCCAGCTCCATCAGGTCGAGGTCGACATCGGCCGCGACCTTGCGGGCCAGGGTGACGCCCGGCAGCACGTTGGCCGCGAAGAACTTCGCCGCCGCGATCTTGCCGGTGTAGAACGGCTTGTCCTTGCTCGACGCCGTCTCCAGCTTCTCGGCGGCGATCGCGGCGCCCTTGAGCAGCAGGTAGCCGACGATCACGTCGCCGGAGGCGAGCAGCAGGCGGCTGGTGTTGAGGCCGACCTTGTAGATGTTCTTGACGTCCTGCTCGGTGGCCGCGAGGTCGGTCAGCATCAGGCCGACGATCGCCTCCAGCTCGACGGCCGCCTTCGCGAGGTGCTCGCGGGCGCCCGCCAGGTCCTCGCCGCCGGTGCCGAGCGCCAGGAACTTCTTGATGTCCTCGGCGAGGGAGTTGAGGGCCGCGCCCTGGTTGCGGACGATCTTCCGGAAGAAGAAGTCCTGGCCCTGGATCGCGGTGGTGCCCTCGTAGAGGGTGTCGATCTTGGCGTCGCGGATGTACTGCTCGATCGGGTACTCCTGCAGGAAGCCGGAGCCGCCGAAGGTCTGCAGCGACTGGGCGAGCTGCTCGTAGCCCTTCTCGGAGCCGTAGCCCTTGACGATCGGCAGGAGCAGGTCGTTCAGCGCGTGCTCGGCGGAGGCGTCCTCGCCGGTCGCCTCCTTGACCGCGATCGCGTCCTGGACGGAGGCGGTGTAGAGGACGAGGGCGCGCATGCCCTCGGCGTACGCCTTCTGCGTGATCAGCGAGCGGCGCACGTCGGGGTGGTGGGTGATGGTGACCTTGGGCGCGGACTTGTCCATGAAGTTCGCCAGGTCCGGACCCTGGACGCGCTCCTTGGCGTACTCAAGGGCGTTGAGGTAGCCGGTGGACAGCGTGGAGATGGCCTTCGTGCCGACCATCATCCGGGCGAACTCGATGATCCGGAACATCTGGCGGATGCCCTCGTGCTTGTCGCCGATCAGCCAGCCCTTGGCCGGGTGGCGGTCGCCGAAGGTCATCTCGCAGGTGTTGGAGGCCTTCAGGCCCATCTTGTGCTCGACGTTGGTGGCGTAGACGCCGTTGCGCTCGCCCAGCTCGCCGGTCTCGAAGTCGAAGAGGTACTTGGGGACCAGGAAGAGGGAGAGGCCCTTGGTGCCGGGACCGGCACCCTCGGGACGCGCCAGCACGTAGTGGAGGATGTTCTCCTCCATGTCGTGCTCACCGGAGGTGATGAAGCGCTTCACGCCCTCGATGTGCCAGGAGCCGTCCTCCTGCTGGACCGCCTTGGTGCGGCCGGCGCCGACGTCCGAACCCGCGTCGGGCTCGGTGAGCACCATGGTCGAACCCCAGGTCCGGTCCACGGCGATCTGCGCCCACTTCTTCTGCTCCTCGGTGCCCTCCTCGAAGAGGATCCGGGCGAACGCCGGGCCGGAGGAGTACATCCACACGGCCGGGTTGGCGCCGAGCACCAGCTCCGCGTATGCCCAGATCAGCGACGGCGGGGCGGTGGTGCCGCCGATCTCCTCGGGCAGGCCCAGGCGCCAGTACTCGGAGTCCATGAAGGCCTTGTAGCTCTTCTTGAAGGACGCCGGGACCGGCGCGGTGTTGGTCTCCGGGTCGAAGACCGGCGGGTTGCGGTCGGCGTCGGCGAAGGACTCCGCGAGCTCGTTCTCGGCGAGCCGGGTCAGCTCCTCCAGGACGCTCTTCGCGGTGTCGGTGTCCATCTCGCCGAACGGACCGGTGCCGTACAGCTTGTCGCGACCGAGCACTTCGAACAGGTTGAATTCGATGTCGCGGAGGTTGGACTTGTAGTGCCCCATGGTGACGGCTCCGTATCCGGATCGGCGAGGCACTGAATCCTCGCGCAAGCGTTCACATACCAACGAGTAGCTCCGATGATGCTACCCGTCGGTAATAAGATGCAACCCCGATCGGCTGAAGTGTGAGAAGGGTCTACCTTCTCGCAGCGGCCGCGTGTCTCGGTAGGCTTGCGCGCATGTATGGATACGGCCAGCCCATGGACGGGGGCGCTGCTCAGCAGCAGTACGCCTCGCCGCAGCAGCCCATGGGCGGCGGCCTGGGCGGATACGGCCAGCAGCCCCCGCTCTACCCCGAGCCGTCCCCGCCGTCGCTGGCGGACGCGGTGCGCGCGTTCACCACGGGGCAGGTGACCGCCGAGGACTTCCAGCAGGTCTTCGCCACGTCGAAGGTCTACTGCCCGCGCGGTGACAACCCCGGCTTCCTCGCGCTGCACAACACCCAGCAGCCGGTGATCCCGATGTTCACCTCGCTGAAGGAACTGCGCCGGTACGCGGGCAAGGAGTCCAAGTACTTCGTGATCACGGGCTCGGAGGTCATCGACCTGCTCCCGACCGGGTACGGCTTCGTCCTGGACATGGAGGGCGAGCACCGGATGGTCTTCGACGCGAAGGCGGTCGAGCAGATGGTCGACTTCGCGATGCGCCGGATGTACGGCTAGAGGTCGCCGTTCCCCGGGAAACCCGCTCTCGGGTTGTCACAGCCATGCCATAGGGTGCCCTCAGGCAGCCGCGCCCCGCGCGCAACCGCTCTTCCGCGGTCGTGTCCGGGTGCCGCGCGGCGCTCTCATCCACCCGGCGACCCCGGGTTCTCAGTGGGGGTTCATCACTGTGCGCATGCGCAGCACTTCGGTCGCGACGGCGCTCGCGGTCCTCTTCAGCTCGGCGGCGCTGAGCGTCGTGGCGGCGGGGACCGCCTCGGCCGCCGCCACCGCCGTCACCACCACCGGCGGTCTCGTCGTGGACGGCACGCTCCAGCGGGTGTTCGTCGGCGACGCGGCGAACGGCCGGATCCTCGCCGCCGACTACAGCGGCAGCCTCGTCGACACGCACACCGGCCTCGGCAGCGTCAGCGACCTGGCCCTGTCCGACGACGGCAGCACCCTGTACGCGGCCCTGCCCAACACCCACCAGATCCTGGCGCTGGACGCGGCCACGCTGGACGTGAGGACGACGTACAGCATCCCGACCGACACCGGCCCCCGCCACGTGGCCTTCGCCGGCGGCAAGGCGTGGTTCTCCTACGGCGACCAGTGGGACGGCGACATCGGCTCCGTCGACCCGGCGGTGGACCCCGCGGGCGGGACCGACCCGGTGGCGATGGCGCAGTTCCCCACCGAGGGCACCTCGTCCGGCATCTGGGGCCAGGGGCTGCTGGACACCGACCCGACCCGGCCCGGCCTGCTGGCCGTCGGGGAGACCGGTATCTCCACCGACTCCATGGCGGTCCTCGACGTCTCCGACGGCACCGCCAAGGTCACCGCCTGGTACGACGGCGACTACACCCTGAACAGCGGCATCGGTGACATCGACCTGGTCCCGGGCGCCGACCAGGTGCTGGTCAACGGCACCGACCGGGACGCGTGGGCGGACGGCAGGTTCAGCAAGGCCGGTGCCTACCCGTCCGGGTGGGGCGCCGACGTCTCGGCGGACGGCCTGGTCGCCCAGGTCGGCGCCGGCAAGGTCACGGTCTACCGGCCGGACGCCACGAAGCCGGTGCGCACCTACACCGTCGGCACCTCGACCGACTACGTCGTCAACAACGTGCGCTGGGCGCCGGACTCCTCGCGGATCTTCGCGCTGGTGCCGGGCAGCGGCGGCTACACGCTCAAGGCGCTCACCCAGCCGACGCTCAACGTCCCGACGCTCACGGTCAACGCCCCGAGCTCGGCGCCCCGCGCCAAGAAGCTCACCGTCACCGGCAAGCTCTCGGCGACGGTCGCGCTGCCCGCCGGGGTCAAGCTCTCCGTCACCCGCACCGACGTCGAGAGCCCGAACGGCAAGGCGCTCGCCGCGGTCACGGTCAAGGCGGACGGCACGTACTCCTTCGCCGACACCCCGCCGGCCGGTGGCACGGTCACCTACAAGGTCGCCTACGCGGGCGACGCCGGGCACACCGCGGCCACCGCCTCCGACAAGGTCGCGGTCTCCCGGGCTGCGACGAGCCTGAGCCTGAACAACAACGGCAAGCTGTACAACTACGGCGCCGACGTGAAGTTCACCGCGCACCTGGGGACGACCTACAAGAACCGCTCGGTCAAGATCTACTCGGACCCCTTCGGCGCCGACAAGCCGAAGAAGCTGATCAAGACCGGCCGGGTGGACTCCCACGGGAACATCGCCGCCTGGGTGGACATGACCCGCGACACGGCCGTCACCGCGGTCTTCGACGGGGACGCCCGCTACACGCCGAAGACCGTGAAGGCCACGGCGTACGCGCGGGTCAAGGTCTCCACCGCGGTCTCCAAGCACTACAAGACCGCGAAGATCGGCTCGACGTCGTACTACTGGTTCCACAAGAACACCGACCCGGTGCTCACCACGTCCATGACCTACTACAAGGGCCGCAAGCTCCGCTTCGACCTGCAGGTCTACTACCAGGGCTCGTGGTACACGACGGACTCCGAGTACTTCGCGCTCGGCACGAACGGCAAGACGGCCATCCGGCTCGGGGCGCCGGGTGAGTCCGGTGTCCGGGCGCGGGTGCGGTCGGTGTACGTCAACGGCTCGTCCGGCGACACCGTGAACTCCACGACGTACGGCACCTGGAAGTACCTGTACTTCAGCAACTGATCCACCGTTCGGAGACGACCGGGGCCCGGAGGGAATGTCCTCCGGGCTTTCTCCGTTAGGGGTGGCAGAAAGTTCAACGCTCAACTAAAGTGGGCGCACAAGGAGGAGCCAACATGCCTGCAGTGACCGTCGAGAACCCGCTGACCCTGCCCCGAGTGGCCGCACCGGCCGACGCCGTGGCCCGTCCCGTGCTCGCCGTCACGACCGCCCCCAGCGGTTTCGAGGGCGAGGGCTTCCCGGTGCGCCGGGCCTTCGCGGGGATCAACTACCGCCATCTCGACCCGTTCATCATGATGGACCAGATGGGTGAGGTGGAGTACGCGCCGGGCGAGCCCAAGGGCACCCCCTGGCACCCGCACCGCGGCTTCGAGACCGTCACCTACATCATCGACGGCATCTTCGACCACCAGGACAGCCAGGGCGGCGGCGGCACCATCACCAACGGCGACACCCAGTGGATGACGGCCGGTTCCGGTCTCCTCCACATCGAGGCCCCGCCGGAGTCCCTGGTCATGTCCGGCGGTCTCTTCCACGGCCTCCAGCTGTGGGTGAACCTCCCGGCCAAGGACAAGATGATGGCGCCGAGGTACCAGGACATCCGCGGCGGGCAGGTGCAGCTGCTGACGTCCCCGGACGGCGGCGCGCTGCTGCGGGTCATCGCGGGCGAGCTGGACGGCCACGCCGGTCCCGGCATCACCCACACCCCGATCACGATGATCCACGCGACCCTCGCCCCCGGCGCCGAGGTCACCCTGCCCTGGCGCGAGGACTTCAACGGCCTCGCCTACGTGCTGGCCGGCAAGGGCTCGGTGGGCGCCGAGCACCGCCCGGTCCACCTCGGCCAGACCGCCGTCTTCGGCGCCGGCTCCTCGCTGACCGTCCGCGCGGACGAGAAGCAGGACTCGCACACGCCGGACCTCGAGGTCGTCCTCCTCGGCGGACAGCCGATCCGTGAGCCCATGGCCCACTACGGCCCGTTCGTCATGAACACCAAGGACGAGCTCATGCAGGCCTTCGAGGACTTCCAGAAGGGCCGCCTGGGCACGATCCCCGCCGTGCACGGCATGACGGAGAGCGGCCCGCAGGCGTAACAGGGACGAACCGCACACGAGGCGAGGCCTGACGTAACCGCTACGTCGGGCCTCGTCCCGTTTTCCCGCAGCCTTCCGGCGTCCCGAGCATCCTCCGGCTGCCGGCCGCGCTTCTCGGTCGCCCGAGTCGGGTGGTGGGTGGGCGAGGGCCTCGGGGGGACGGGGGCTCGGTTCACCCGGTAGGGGGTGCAGCCCAGGGCGACGGAAGGGTCGGCGTGATCCGCTGGACGCGTGTCCCTGCTGCCCGAGCCCGTGCGTCGGTTCGCCGCCTGGTGTGCGGTGATTCTGCTGGCGTCCGCGGTGGGGTACGTCGGGATCCGGCTGTGTGTGGAGTTCCGGACGGCTGTCACCTCGGTGCTGCTGGCGCTACTCGGGACCGCGCTGCTCGGGCCCCTGTACCGGCGCCTCGTGCGGGTCGGTGTGCAGCGGTCGATCGCCGCCGGGCTCACGTGCGTCGCGGTGGTGGCCGTCGTCGGCGGTGCCGTCTACATCGTCGTCGCCGCGCTCATCGACACCGGCGACGAGATCGTCGCCTCGCTCAAGCACGCCGCGAAGTCGCTCGCCGCTCACTTCGGGGCGGCCGGCACCTCGGTCGGCGACCTGGCCGGGAACGCGAAGGAACTGCTCGGCAAGTTCGGCGGGACCGCGGCCTCCAACGTCATCAGCGGGGTGAGCGTGGCCGGTGAGTTCCTCGCCATGGCCGTGCTGGCGCTGCTGCTCGTCTTCTTCTTCCTGCGCGACTCGGACCACGTCGTCGACACCCTCCGGGCCGTCGCCCCCGGGGCCAGCGCCGACATGGTCGAGGCCATGGCCCGCCGTGCCTTCGAGGGCATCGAGGGGTTCATGCGCGGCACCACCGTCATCGCCCTCATCGACGCCACCTGTATCGCCGTCGGCCTGCTGATCCTCCGGGTGCCGGGGGCCGTCGGGCTCGCCGCGCTCGTCTTCGTCGGCGCCTACATCCCCTACCTCGGCGCCTTCATCTCCGGTGCCGTCGCCGTGCTGGTCGCCCTCGCCGACCGCGGCTTCGTCATCGCCCTGTGGGCGCTCGGCGTGGTGCTCGCCGTGCAGGTGCTGGAGGGGCATGTGCTGCAGCCCATGATCCAGAGCCGGACCGTGCAGATGCACCCTGCGGCGGTGATGCTGACCATCACGGCCGGCGCCTCGGTCGCGGGGATCCTGGGCATGCTCCTGGCCGTACCGCTCACCGCGGCCGCCTTCGGGGTCGTACACGAGCTACGGGCCCGGTACACGACCCGGCCCTAGTTCTCGCTCCCGTTCTCGCTCTCGCTCTCGTACAGCTCGAACCAGATGCTCTTGCCCTGGCCGCGCGGGTCGACGCCCCAGGCGTCCGCCAGGAGCTCGATGAGGACCAGGCCGCGGCCGGAGGAGGCCAGCTCGCCGGGGCGGCGTTTGTGCGGGAGGTCGTCGCCCGCGTCCGTGACCTCGACGCGGAGCCGGCGCTCGGCCGCCTGGCCGGAGACCTCGGCGAGCAGCAGGGCGTCCGTGTCGGTGTGGACCAGGACGTTCGTGAGCATCTCGGAGACCAGCAGCACCGCCGAGTCGAGCTGGTCGGGCGAGCCCCAGTCGTGCAGCAGCTCGCGCAGGTGCTGGCGGGCCTCGGCGACCCGTTCGGGCTCGTCCTGGGCCACCGACAGGAGGGTGCGGCGCACCCGGGGCCGTACGGCGAGCGGCTCGTCGCCGCGGCCGGTGCCCGGCCGGGAGAGCAGCAGGACCGCTATGTCGTCCTCACGGCGGTCGGCCAGCGGCCCGGTGGTGTGGTGGGAGAAGGGCCCGTGCACGGCCTGGACCAGCGCGTCGGCCAGTTTCTCCAGGTCGCCGTCGTGCTCCTCCATGATCGCCCGGACCCGCTGCCAGCCGCTCTCGATGTCATGGCCGCCGGTCTCGATCAGCCCGTCGGTGCAGAGCATCATCGTCTCGCCGGGTTCCAGGGCGAACCGTGTCGTCGGGTAGTCGGCGTCGGGGTCGATGCCGAGCGGCAGCCCGCCCGCCGTCGGCCGCCGCAGCACCGTGCCGTCGGCCATCCGGATGGCCGGGTCCAGATGTCCCGCGCGGGCGATCTCCAGGACTCCGCTCACCGGATCCGCCTCGACGTACAGACAGGTCGCGAAGCGCAGATCGGCGCCCTCTTCGTCGTAGGCGATGTCATAGGTGATGCCGTGCAGGAAGCGGGAGGCCCGGGAGAGGACCGCGTCCGGGCGGTGGCCCTCGGAGGCGTAGGCGCGCAGCGCGATCCGGAGCTGGCCCATCAGGCCCGCCGCGCGGACGTCATGCCCCTGGACGTCGCCGATGACGAGGGCGTAGCGGCCGGAGGGCAGCGGGATCATGTCGTACCAGTCGCCGCCCACCTGGAGGCCGCCGCCGGTCGGTATGTAGCGGGCGGCCGCGTCCATGCCGGGGATCTCCGGGCCCAGCGTCGGCAGCATGGAGCGCTGCAGGCCGTCGGTCAGCTCCCGCTCCGAGTCGGCGATTCCGGCCCGGGACAGGGCCTGCGCCAGCATCCGGGCCACCGTGGTGAGCACGGACCGCTCGTCGGGGGTGAACGACACCGGGTAGGTGAAGCCCGCCATCCAGGCGCCCATGGTCCGCCCGGCCACGGTCAGCGGCAGAAAGGCCCAGGACCGGCGGCCGAACCGCTCGGCCAGCGGCCAGGTCACCGGGTAGCGGGACCGGTACTGCTCGGGGGAGGAGAGATAGACGGCTCGGCCGGTCCGCACCACTTCCGCAGCCGGGTAGTCCGTCTCCAGCGGCATGCTGGTGAAGGGGCTGTCCTCGTCGATCTGCTGGCCGTGGTGGCCGAGTATCTGCAGCCGGTCGCCCTTGGCGCCGTAGAGGACCAGCCCGTCCGGGGAGAACCCGGGCATCGACAGGCCCGCCGCGACCCGCAGCACCTCCTCCGTGGACCGCGCCTCCGCCAGCGCCCGTCCGGCGTCCAGCAGGAACGCCTCCCGGGAGCGCCGCCAGTCACCGGTGACCGGATGCTGGGCGGCGGTGCCGGGGGGCGGCTCGGAGACCTCCTGGATGGTGCCCGTCACCCGGTACACGCGCTCCTCGGAGTCGTACACCGGTCGGAAACGGCTGCGTACGGTACGGATCAGCCGGCCCCGCTCGTCCATGACCCGCAGCCGTACCTCGCCGAGTGTGCCCTCGAGGGCGGCCAGCCGGGTGATGCTGGTGTTCTCGTTCCAGTCGACGGGGTGGAAACGGGACCTGACCAGGGCCTCCGAGAGGATGCCCGGCTCGGCCGGCAGCCCGATGAGCCGGGCCGCCTCCGCGTCCGCGGTGACCAGCCCGGTGGCGGTGTCCCAGTGCCACAGCCCGGTCGCGAGGGCGGCGAGGACGTCCTCCACGGCGGGCAGGGGCTCGCCAGTTCGCATTGCCCCACTTTAAGAAGACGAGATCGAAGAGTGCCACTGTTTCGTGAGGAGATTAGTGGGACCGGGACCATCGCCTCCGGCGGGGGTTAATGGTGGGGAGGCGATCCTGGGGTGCCCGGTACCCTTGACGGGTCCGGGCACCACGACCCGTCACCGCCGAGGAGAGCACCTCGGTAGACCACGAAGAAGAGGAACACCCGACGATGCATCGGTACAGGTCCCACACCTGCGGCCAGCTCCGCGCCTCTGACGTCGGCGCCGACGTCCGGCTGAGCGGCTGGCTGCACAATCGGCGCGACCTGGGCGGCATCCTCTTCATCGATCTGCGCGACCACTACGGCATCACGCAGCTCGTCGCCCGCCCCGGCACCCCGGCGTACGAGGCCCTGGACAAGCTCTCCAAGGAGTCCACGGTCCGGATCGACGGCCGCGTTGTTTCACGTGGAACCGAGAACATCAACGCCGACCTGCCCACCGGCGAGGTCGAGGTCGAGGTGAGCGAGGTCGAGCTGCTCGGCGCGGCCGCCCCGCTGCCGTTCACGATCAACACCGAGGACGGGGTCAACGAGGAGCGGCGCCTGGAGTACCGCTTCCTGGACCTGCGCCGCGAGCGCATGCACCGCAACATCATGCTGCGTACGGCCGTGATCTCGGCCATCCGCCACAAGATGACGGCGCTGGGCTTCAACGAGATGGCGACCCCGATCCTGTCGGCGACCTCCCCCGAGGGCGCCCGTGACTTCGTGGTGCCCTCCCGTCTGAACCCGGGCAAGTTCTACGCCCTGCCGCAGGCCCCGCAGCAGTTCAAGCAGCTGCTGATGATCTCCGGTTTCGACCGCTACTTCCAGATCGCGCCCTGCTTCCGCGACGAGGACGCCCGCGCCGACCGCTCGCCCGGCGAGTTCTACCAGCTCGACGTCGAGATGAGCTTCGTCGAGCAGGAGGACGTCTTCCAGCCCATCGAGCAGCTGATGACGGAGCTCTTCGAGGAGTTCGGGGGCGGCCGCCATGTGACGTCCCCCTTCCCGCGGATCCCGTTCCGCGAGGCGATGCTGAAGTACGGCTCCGACAAGCCGGACCTCCGCGCCCAGCTGGAGCTCGTCGACATCACCGACATCTTCGAGGGCTCGGAGTTCAAGGCCTTCGCCGGCAAGCACGTGCGCGCGCTTCCGGTGCCGGACGTCTCCGCGCAGCCCCGCAAGTTCTTCGACCAGCTCGGCGACTTCGCGGTCTCGCAGGGCGCCAAGGGCCTCGCCTGGGTCCGGGTCGCCGAGGACGGCTCGCTGTCCGGCCCGATCGCCAAGTTCCTCACCGAGGACAACGTCGCCGAGCTCACCAAGCGGCTCCAGCTGGCCGCCGGTCACGCCGTGTTCTTCGGCGCGGGCGAGTTCGACGAGGTCTCGAAGATCATGGGCGCGGTGCGGGTCGAGGCCGCCAAGCGTGCCGGGCACTTCGAGGAGGGCGTGTTCCGGTTCTGCTGGATCGTCGACTTCCCGATGTACGAGAAGGACGAGGACACCGGCGCGATCGACTTCTCGCACAACCCGTTCTCCATGCCGCAGGGCGGTCTGGAGGCCCTGGAGACCCAGGACCCGCTGGACATCCTCGGCTGGCAGTACGACATCGTCTGCAACGGCGTCGAGCTGTCCTCCGGCGCGATCCGGAACCACGAGCCCGAGATCATGCTCAAGGCCTTCGAGATCGCCGGCTACGACCGGGAGACCGTCGAGGACAAGTTCGCCGGCATGCTCCGCGCGTTCCGCTTCGGCGCCCCGCCGCACGGCGGTATCGCCCCCGGCGTGGACCGCATCGTGATGCTCCTCGCCGACGAGCCGAACATCCGCGAGACCATCGCCTTCCCGCTCAACGGCAACGCCCAGGACCTGATGATGGGCGCGCCGACCGAGCTGGAGGAGACCCGGCTGAAGGAACTGCACCTGTCGGTGCGCAAGCCGCAGCCGAAGTAACCGCAAGCGGTCGTGAAGGGCTCGAAACCGGCGTCGGTTTCGAGCCCTTTCGCTTGTGCCTCCTGATTCACAGGTCTTTCCGATGTTCCTGCCGGGTGAGCCACGCCTACGGTCCGCTGACATGACAGCCACTCAGGCAGCAGAAGAAAGACGGGAGTTGGCCCGCCGTACGGTCCTGGCGGCCGGTGGTGTGGCCGTGACCGCGGTGGGGGTGGGCGGTGCCTTCGCGGCCAGTGCCCAGGCCTCCGACAAGGAGGGCGCCGCGGGGGACGCCTGCTACACGCTGACCTCCGAACTGGTCGAGGGCCCGTACTACATCGACGCCGACAAGCTCCGCCAGGACGTCACGGAGGCCCAGGAGGGCATCCCCCTGCTCCTCACCCTCAAGGTCATCGACGCGGAGACCTGCGAGCCGCTCAGGAACGCGGCCGTGGACATCTGGCACTGCAACGCGTCGGGCATCTACTCGGGGTACGAGGAGATGGGCAGCGGCGGTGGCGGAGGCGGCGGCACCCCGCCGACCGACACCCCCACCGGTCCGCCGCCCGGCGGTGGCGGCGGGCACCAGGAACCCACCGACGACACCCGCTACCTGCGCGGCACCTGGCACACGGACCGGCACGGGCACGTCACCTTCAGGACCGTCTTCCCCGGCTGGTACCAGGGCCGTTGCGTCCACATCCACGTCAAGGTGCACGTGGACGGCGAGTGGACGGACGCCGGCTACGAGGGCGGCCACACCTGCCACACGGGCCAGCTGTTCTTCGACGAGAAGTCGGTGCTGCTGTCGGCCGGGGGGGAGCCCTACGCGAGCAACACCACCACCCGCACCACCCTCGACGAGGACACGATCTACCCGGACAACGGGCACGCGGGCGGCCTGCTCTACCTGAAGTACGACCCCCGCCACATCGGCCGGGGCGTCCGCGGCCATCTGACGCTGGGCGTCGAGCCGGACGAGACGAACAACGGCTGACATATCCAGACGCGGGCCCCGAACGGTGATCGTTCGGGGCCCGCATTCATTTTTCCGGCGCTTTCTCCCCCCAAGTAAGGCAAGCTTTTCAAGTAGCTCTTCACAAAACTGGCGCGAATCTCTCGTCAATTGCGGCCCGGCTTTTGCGGCGACATGAAATCGACAGCATTCTCCCCCGCTTTTACCAGCCGGGTCTCCTAGTTTTCCGGCCCATGACGGACAAGCAGGTCGGCCGTAGAGCCGCAACACAGACGAGCACGGCCGACGCGTGTTACACGCTGACCTCGGAGACCACCGAAGGCCCGTACTACCTGCAAGCCGCTGCGGGACGCGGCCGTCGGCATCTGGCACTGCGACGCCGTGGGGACCTGTTCGGGTGATGACCAAGCTCTCCGAGGACATCATCTACGACGGGACCGGCACGACGGGCGGCCTCCTGGACATCCGCTACGTACACAAGGGACAGCTCGCCAAGGGCCTGATCGGCTCGATCACGGTGGGCGTCGACCCCGGCGAGACGAACGACGACGACACCATGTCGTCGATGAACTTCGGCTCGGCGTCGGAGTCGGCCTCCTCCTGACCCTTCGCAGCTCCTCGTGCCACGACACGGACGCCCGGGACGGCGAAGTCCCGGGCGTCCGGTTCAGATCACCGACGAACAGCTCCGGCCTGCCGTCCTTGTCGACGCGGCCGCCCCCCGTCTGCGCATGAGCTGCCCCCTGCTGGTATCCGACGTGCCGGTCAGGACAGGGACTTGTACGAGCCCCAGCCGGAGGCGATCTTCACCCGCGCCCCGAAGGACCCCTTGCCGGTCCCGCTGTAGCGGTAGACGGTGCCGGAGGTGTCGCGGGCGACCAGGTCGGCCTTCCCGTCCCCGGTGATGTCCCCCGCCCCGACCACGGCGTTGTACGACCCGCCCCACGCGCCGAACAGCTTCACCCGCGCCTTGAAGGTGCCCTTGCCGGTCCCGCTGTAGCGGTACAGGTTGTCGGCCTTGTCCTGGGCGACCAGGTCGCCGACGCCGTCCCCGTCGAGATCGCCGACGCCGACGATCTTCTTGTACGTCTTCCAGTCGTCGTACAGTTTCACGCGCGCGGAGAGCTTGCCCGTGCTGGTGCCCTTGTACAGGTAGACCGCGCCGGTCGAGGCGTTGCGGGCGAGCAGGTCGGGCCGCCCGTCCTTGGTGACGTCACCCGGCGAGGTCAGCACGTCGTACTGGTTCCAGCCGCTCGTGCCGAGGGTCGTGTACGACGTCGACGGCGTGAGCGCCTTGCCGCAGGCCGGCTTGTACAGGCGCAGGGCCCCGCTGCCCGTCCGTACGAGGACGTCGTCGCAGCGGTCGCCGCTGAGGTCGCCGAACGGCACGAACCTGGTGGACGTGGCCCAGCCGGTGCCGGTGACCTTGCCGGAGAACGTGCCCGTGCGGGTGCCCAGCTGGTAGGTCAGCCCGCCCGAGGAGTTGAGCGTGAGCAGGTCGCCGGCCCCGTCCGGGGTGCCCGAGGCGCCGCCGAAGTCCCGGGCGACGGCCGCGCCGCCGGTCACGGTGACCTTGCCGGAGGCCAGCTTCACGGCCGTCGCCGCACCCTCCTGGGTGGCGCTCAGCGTCCAGGTCAGGGGACCGTTGGGGGCGTAACCCCCGGACGCCGTACGGCCGTTCCAGCTCGGGGCGACGGTCAGCCCGTCGGCCGACCCGGTGAGCGTACGGACGGTCTTCCCGGCCGCGTCGGTGAGCGTCACCGTCCAGGACGAGGTGGGACGGCTGAGCGTCCAGGTGGGCGCCCAGGCCTTGCTCGCGGCGGTGGTGCCCTTGAGGGCGGCGGCCGCCGGCACGCTGGAGCCGCTCACGGCGAGCGCGGGCCAGGCGGTACGGCTGCCCCACAGCTGCGCGTTGGAGCTGCCGGTCGGGGCGCCGGACCAGACGGCGGTGGCGCTGCCGTCCGCACCGACGCTGACCCGGCCGAGGACATAGGCGGCCGACGAGCCCGGCAGCGGCGTCGGGGCGCTCCATGCGCCGTCGCTGCCCACGGACTCCACCAGGTTCCGCTTGCTGCCGACGTCCTGCGGCCACAGGGCGTGCACGGTGCCGTCGTCGGCGATGACGGCGTCCCAGGCCTCCGGCACGTACGACGTGGAGAGCGTCCGCACGGCCGACCAGGCGCCGGTGGCGGCGTCGCGGGTGGCGGTGCGGGTGCTGAACGTCGCGGTGTAGTCGACCCAGACCAGGGTGACGTCGCCGTCCGGCGCGATGAGCGGTTCGGGGGTCCCGGCCAGGTCCTCGGTGGCGGTCACCGCGTCGGGCGCCGACCAGGTGCCGTCGCCGCCGCGGGTGGCGGTGCGGATGGTCTGGGCCTCGGACTCGTCGGTGGCCTCGAAGGCGACCGTCGCGGTGCCGTCGTCCGCGACGCCGACCTCGGGGGCGCTGACGGACTGGTAGGTGGGGCTCGCGGCGGCCGGGGCGGTCCAGCCGGCCGCGCCGGCCGCGCGAAAGACGGTCCGCACCGAGGCCGACGGGCCGTCGGTCTGCTTGTAGACGACCACCGTGGTGCCGTCGGAGGTGACCGCGACGCTCGGTGAGGTCGCCCCGTCGGCACCGTCCGCGACCGTGTCGCTGAGCCGCGCGGGCGCCGACCAGGTGCCGTCGGTCCCCCGGGTGGCCCCGTACACCTCCCACGGGGCGCTGGAATGCGGCGACCTGGAGCTCCATACGGCGGTGAGCGTGCCGTCGGGGGCCTCGGCGAGGTCGAGGCCGCCGTCGCCCCAGGAGGCGTCGGTGCCGACGACCTCGACGGGCGCGGACCAGCCGGAGTGGCCGGCCGCGAGCACGGAGCTGACGACCCGGCTGTCGAAGGGCCCGGACCCCGGCGCGGTCTCGTCCGGGTACTCCCGCCACAGCGCGGTGACCGAGCCGTCGGCGGAGGCGTACAGCTTGGCCCTGCCCGCTTCGTCCGGGGTGGTGGCGAGCAGCGCCGGGGTGCCCCAGGTGTCGCTGCCGGACGGCCTGACGGCGGCGTACAGCTTGCGTTCGGCGGACCCCGCGGCCGCGAACTGGTTCCAGATCGCGACGGCGGACCCGTCCGGGGTGGTGACGAGGTCCATCACCGAGGTGGAGACGTCGGTGCCGGTGAGAGCCGTGGCCGAGGTCCATGGCACGGCCGGGGCCGCCACGGCCGTCGTAGGAAGCACGGCGCCACCGGTCAGGACGAGCGCCACCGAAGAGATCGCGACCGCCAGCCGGCGGCGCGGCAGGGCGTAACTGCCCACGTGAGAGTCCTTCCCCGCGAGGGTCCCCTGCCCTCGCACAAGTGGACGGACATTACCAGCAGTTGGGCGTGAACATGCCGGTCAGGTGTCGTACCGGCCGTCCCAGGGCTCGCCGAAGCCCAGGTGGTCCGGGTAGAGCTCGGCCCACGGGCCGTCGTCGTCCTCCTTCGCGACCAGGCCGAAGAAGACGCCGTCCACGGTGAGCTGGAACGGGCGGATCGCTATGTCCGTGTACGTCCGCCGGGGCAGGCTGCGCAGCATCGTCGCGAGGCGCGCCCGCGCCCGGGACAGCACCGAGTCGGCACCGTCCGGGTCGAGTTGCTGCTCGGCCCAGCTGCCCGCGCACCAGATCTGCGAGTCGCGGTAGTGGCCCTCGGCGTCGAAGAGATGGAGCACCGCGTAGAGCCGTTTCTGCTCCTCCCAGCCCTCGTCGAGCCGGAACCCCTCGGGGAACGCGTAGGTGACCGACGCCAGGAACTGGCCGCCGGTGTAGTGACCGATGGCCTCGGTACGGCCGTGGGGCTCGTAGGCGATCGGGATGAGCTCAGGGGGTGCCATGGCGAAACCATACGGATGTGTCGTGGGCATGCAGGGACGCGGGTGGTGCCCTGCCGAAATGTTCACCCGATTATGCCGAAGCTGCCACGCCGCTTACTCGGCGGGGCATCTGCCGTGCGAAGTCGGGGAACGCGAACAGCTGACCAGCTCGTCACTTGGTCAGGCGAACGCCGGATGCTTTGCGGTTGTGTGTGCGGTTCTCGCCCTACGGTCCGGTGTCATGAAGCTGGTGGTGCAGGTGAAGCTGTTGCCGACGTCCGTGCAGGCGTCGGCGCTGGAGGCGACGCTGAGCGCCTGCGACCGGGCTGCCGCCTACGCCTCGCGGATCGCCTTCGCCAAGAAGTTGAAGGACCGCAATGGCCTGCAGCGGGAGGTGTATGCGGAGCTGAAGGCCGGGGTCGGGTTGTCGGCGCAGCCGGCGGTCCGGGTGGTGAAGAAGGTGGTCGACGCCTACGCGTCGGTGAGGGGCCGGTCTCGGCGGTGCCGCAGGGGTGGCGGTTCCCCGGTCGTTTTTCGTCCGGATGCGGCGCAGCCGTTCGACGATCGTCGTCTGTCGTGGCGGTATGACGCGCGCACGGTATCGATCTGGACGGTGGAGGGATGGCTGAAGGGGAACGTCCGACGGCAGCAATTACCAAGGCCGGCGGCTGGGCCGCTTCCGGCGTTTGCAGGCCCGTAAGCGGGCCGAACTCCAGCGGAGGCGGACCCGTTCGGCCACCCGCCGTCTTGCCCGGCGCGCAGGCAGGCAGAAGCGTCATACCGCGCTGGTGAACCACAGGATCGGCAAGGAGATCGTGTCCGGTTTTTGCGCGTGGGGGTACCCCCGGCCGAAGGCTGGGGGAGCACCGGTCGGGGCATCGCTGTCGAGGAACTCGGCGGGATCCGCGAGCGGGTACGGCTTCGTCGCGACCGGCGGGGCACCCTCTCCTCCTGGCCCTTCCGTCAGCTCGGGCAGTACCTCGCCTACAAGGCCATGCGGGCCGGGGTGCCGTTCCTTGAGGTGGATGCGGCCTACACCCCGCAGCGCTGTCCGCGTTGCGCTCACCCGGAGCGGGCCAACCGGCCCGGCCGATGTCGTCGCCGGGGTCAACGTGCGCAACCGGGCACGCTCGGCGTGGGTGTTCGTCACCGCACCCGCACCCTCCCCCCTGACTTCTGCCGGGGTTGGGTGGATGCGACCCGTGACCGTCCCGTCGTAGGGGGCAGTCGGGAGCGCGACGAGGTGTGGACGACCGAGAACTCGAACTCGACCGTCCACGGCCGAGAAGGTGACGGCAACCTTTTGGATCTGCGTGACCACAGAGGAGTGAAGCCCGCTGGAGCGGGCTTGCGTCAAGTACTTCGGACATAACGTAAGGACTCCCCCGTGGCCTCTGCCTCTCATCGTCGGTCCCTTCGCAAGCGTCGTACTCTCGTCGTCTCCGCCGCCGTGGTGGCGGCGGGGGTCGGGGCCGGTGCGGTTGTGCTGAGCGCGAACGCGTCCGGTGCCGACCTGTATCACCAGACGCTGGCCGCGAAGGACGGCTGGGCGTCGTCGGGTACCGGTACGACCGGGGGTGCGAAGGCCGGCGCCGCGCACACCTTCACGGTGACCACCCGCGCCCAGCTGGTGAAGGCGCTGGGGTCGGCGAGCGACACCACCGCGCGCATCATCAAGGTCAACGGCACCATCGACGCCAACACGGACGACGCGGGCAAGAAGCTGACCTGCGCGGACTACGCGGCGGGTACGGGCTACTCGCTGACGTCGTATCTGAAGGCCTTCGGCCCGTCGACGTACGGCCGTTCCAAGCTGCCCTCCGGTAGGCAGGAGAGCGCCCGGGCCGCCGCGCAGAAGAAGCAGGCGGCGAACATCGTCTTCAAGGTGCCGGCCAACACCACCATCGTCGGTGTCCCCGGCACCAAGGCCGGGATCACCGGCGGCATGCTGCAGATCCAGAAGGTCGACAACGTCATCGTCCGCAACCTGACGTTCTCCGACACCGAGGACTGCTTCCCGCAGTGGGACCCGACCGACGGCGACAGCGGCAACTGGAACTCCGAGTACGACTCGGTGACGCTGCGCGGGGCCACGCATGTCTGGGCCGACCACAACACGTTCACCGACGCCGGGCACTTCGACCGCACCAACCCGAAGTACTACGGCCGTGAGTACCAGGTCCACGACGGCGAACTCGACATCACCAAGAGCTCGGACCTGGTGACCGTCGAGCACAACCAGTTCACCAGCCACGACAAGACGATGCTGATCGGCAGCAGCGACAGCGAGCCGGGCGGCAAGCTCCGCGTCACCCTCCACCACAACGTCTGGAAGGGCGTCGTCCAGCGTGCCCCGCTGACCCGCGTCGGCCAGGTGCACCTCTACAACAACGTCTACGACGTCAAGGCCCTCAACGGCTACGCGCTGCAGTACAGCATCAACTCGCGCGCCAAGGCGCAGGTCGTGGCCCAGAACAACTTCTGGACCGTGCCCAGCTCCATCAAGGTCTCCAAGCTGCTCAGCGGCGACGGCACCGGCTCGATCGCGGGCAGCGGCAACCTCGTCAACGGCACGACGACCAACCTGGTCGCCGCCTACAACGCCGCGAACTCCAAGAAGATCAAGACGACGGTGAACTGGACCCCGACCCTGACGGCGGGCCTGGAGAGCAGCGCGAAGAACCTGCCGGCGGAGCTGGCGAAGACGGCGGGGGCGGGGGTGCTCTCCTGAGGCGGACGAGCCCCTAGGTCCCGTACGGCACGGGGCGGCCGGTGAGGGCGTCGAGGAGGATGCGGTGGCCGAGGGGTTTCCGCAGCTTCACCGTGACGTTCTGGGCGAGCATATCGGCGGTGCAGGGGCCGCTGCGAGCCCCCGCGGCCGAGGCGTAGAGCACGACGCTCCCGGCCGTCTCCAGTGCCCGGACGACGGGGCCGTCGTCGCAGGCGCCGTGGGTGGCCCTGACCGTGACGGAACGGCCGTCCTTCGCCGTGGCGATGAGGCCGGGGATGCTGTTGAGGCCGTCGGCGGATCCCTGCGGGGCCTCCGAGACGGGGGAGCGGGGCAGCGTTGACGGGGCTACGGCGACTCGCTTGAGCGGGGTGTCGTAGCCCTCCAGCGTGAACAGCCACGCGGGCACGGTGGCCGGTCCCCGGCTGGTGGCGATCGTCGTGCTGCCGAGCTTCGCTCCCGTCACGGTCAGCCGGGGGCCCGCCATGTCGTTGACGGCGAACGAGCGGTACGCCTTCCGCGCTCCCCACAGGGGGCGGGGCAGTGCGCTGCCCTTCGCCCACTCCACCTTCCCCTCGGCCGGGGCGGCGGTGGGCAGGTCGGCCCGCAGGAGGAAGTTCTTGGCCCTGTAGGCCTGTTCGTCCGTCTTGTCGTGCCAGCCGGACTCCGGGATCTGTACCGCGTCGGCCGTCGGGTGGTATCCCCGGCTCCATGCCGTGGCCGCCGCCGATCCCCGCCAGGCGTCGGCCACCTGGCGGGCCCGCTGTTCCTGCTCGGGCGACGACTGGGCAGGGCCGTCGTCGGTCGGCGAGCCGCTGTCGCAACCGGCGAGGAGACAGGCGCCCAGGAGGGGCGCGAGGAGCAGACCGGCGAGGCGCTTCGATCGGGTGGTGTGGGTCGTTTGGACGGTTTGGATGGTTTGGGTTTTTCGGGTGTTCATGGCGGTCCCCCGGGACGCATGTGGACGAGGACGGAGTCCGTTCCTTCGACGCCGGAGGAGTGCTTCGCGTTCGGCGGCGGCTGCGGGGCTGTCACACATCCGGAGCCTCTCCATGCGTATCGCCCATGAGGTCGCCGGGGCCCTGGTGCTGGGGCTGATGAGCTGAACGGGGGCCGGGGGCCGGTCCGGGTCAGCCCTTGCGGGACTTGGCCTTCGAGCTGCGCAGGCGGCGGCGCAGGGCCGGGCCGATGCGGACCAGGACGCGCTTGTCGATACCGGTGAGCTGGCGTTCCACCGCGGACAGCTGCTTGGTGACGGCGGTCAGCTCCTTGCGGAGGGCCTTGAGCTGCCGGGTCGTCTCGGTCGCGTTCTTCTCGGCGGTGGCCAGCCGGCCGCGCAGTTCCTTGTTCTCCTTGGCGTGCCGGGCGGCCCGGTCGTCGGCCGCGGTGATCTGCTCGCGCAGCCGGCTGAACCGGTAGCGCATCTGGCCGTCGTCCCCGCCGTCCCAGACCGGCATCGACGCGGGCAGGTCGAGGGCGGCCAGCCGGGCGTCGAAGGCGGCGCCGCCGTCGCCGTGGGTGTAGGTGTTCCGGAGGTCGTTGCGGTCGAGGAAGGCGGTGATCCGCTCGAAGCGCTCACCGTGGCCCTTGATCATCGCGGAGAAGTCGGCGTCCTCGTACAGGTCCCGCGGGTCGGTGTCGGCGCTCAGCTCGGGGAGCGAGCGGTGCGGGATGTCGAAGTAGCGGCACAGTTCCAGGGTGCGCGAGTCGTGGGTGAGGACCACGCTCGGGGTGCCGGCCAGCAGGGCGGCGACGTTGCCGTGGATCCGGGTGCCGTACGCGAAGTCGTAGCCGCGCAGCTCGTCGATCCAGGTGGCCGGGTCCAGCGGCATGCGGACCTTGTTCTCCTGGAGCAGGGCGTGGCTGAGCTGGAGCGGGAAGGGGTCCTGGTGGCCGGACTCGGGGGTGGTGTCGCCCCACATCAGCAGTTCCGCGTCGGCGGTGTTCTGCGCGTAGTAGGTGAGGTGGGGGTAGCGCTCCCACGCGTGCCGGGCGATGCCCGATATCTCACCGACGGGGATCGCGTCCGGCGAGAGGTTGAGGGCGATGCGGGAGTCGGCGCCCAGCTCCGTGGCCCGGATCTCCGGGAAGGTGTCGCCGTACAGGAACATCGACGGGCAGCCGATGATGTCGATGTCCTTGAAGCCGAGGCCCTTGAGGTAGTCGGACGTCAGCTCGCCGCGTACGCCGATGGAGGCGGAGCGGTCCAGGACCGCGCGGGCGAAGCGGCGGACCGAGTCCGCCATGGGGTTCAGCCACGTGGTGTCGTAGTCCGCGGGGGCCTGGGCGCCCACGCCGAAGACCACGACCGGGATGGTGAGTTGCTCGACGAGCGTCGAGAGCCGGTCCAGGGAGGCCTGGAAGGTGGGGCGGAAGGCGTTGGCGAGCGGGAGGACGAAGACGTCGTACTGCTCGTTGATCTCCGCGGCACGGCGGGCCGAGGGGTCGGTGCGGATGCCGTTGGACGTCACCTCGGTGTCCGGGGTGGTCAGCATCTTGTGCGCCGAGTCGCTGAAGAGGAGATTGCCCGTGTTCGTCCCGATCAGGTCCTGGTGAATGAACTCCGCCGGCGTGGCGACACGGAGCGGGCTCTTTCCGGAACGGATCAGGATGCGTTTCACGAACGGCACACTATCCCGCAGGTAAATGCAAGGTGAAGGAGAGGTAAGAGAATGGTTTGGTCTCTTGCCTGAGATTTACCCCACGCCGAGCCGAAGGCCCGGCGGGAGGTCTCCCTCCCGCCGGGCCTTCGGCGGTGTGTGTGCGGGGCGGCTGGGCGGTCGCGGCCGCAGCCGGGGCGTCAGGCGTCCGTGCCGCCGAAGCGCTCCTTGTACGTCTCCAGGTCCTCGTCCGTCAGCTTGGCGAACAGGACCGGGGGGACCGTGAAGGGGGTGCCGGCCGGGACGGAGGTGAGCGCGCGGGCCTCGTCGGCGGTGACCCAGGGGGCGGTGTCGTCGGCCAGGGCGAACGCCTCGCGCATGGTCTTCGCCGTCGCCGGGATGAAGGGCTCCGACACCACCGAGTAAAGGTGGATCAGGTTCATCGCCGTGCGCAGGGTGAGAGCCGCGCCGTCCTTGTCGGTCTTGATCTCCAGCCAGGGGGCCTTCTCCTCCAGGTAGGAGTTGCCGGCCGACCACAGGGCGCGCAGGGCGGCGGCGGCCTTGCGGAACTGCAGGGCCTCCATCTGCGCCTCGTACTCGGCGAGGAGGCCCGCGATCTGCTCGCCCAGCTTCGTCTCCGCCTCGCCGGGCTCGCCGCCGGCCGGGACGTCGTCGCCGAAGCGCTTACGGGAGAAGGACAGGACGCGGTTGACGAAGTTGCCGAGGGTGTCGGCCAGGTCCTTGTTCACCGTCGCCGTGAAGTGCTCCCAGGTGAACGACGAGTCGTCCGACTCCGGGGCGTTGGCGATCAGGAAGTAGCGCCAGTAGTCGGCGGGCAGGATGTCCAGGGCCTGGTCGGTGAAGACGCCGCGCTTCTGGGACGTGGAGAACTTGCCGCCGTAGTACGTCAGCCAGTTGAAGGCCTTGACGTAGTCGACCTTCTTCCACGGCTCGCGGACGCCGAGCTCGGTGGCCGGGAACATGACGGTGTGGAAGGGGACGTTGTCCTTCGCCATGAACTCCGTGTAGCGGACGTCGGTGTCGACGTCGTACCACCACGACTTCCAGTCGCGGGTCGACGGGTGCTGGTCCGCCCACTCCTTCGTCGCGCCGATGTACTCGATCGGGGCGTCGAACCAGACGTAGAAGACCTTGCCCTCCGCCGCCAGCTCCGGCCAGGTGTCGGCCGGGACCGGGACGCCCCAGTCGAGGTCACGGGTGATGGCGCGGTCGTGCAGGCCCTCCGTCAGCCACTTGTGGGCGATGGAGGAGGCCAGCTGCGGCCAGTCCTTGTCGTGCTGGGCGACCCACTCGCGGACCTCGTTCTCCAGCTTGGACTGGAGGAGGAAGAGGTGCTTGGTCTCGCGGATCTCCAGGTCGGTGGAGCCGGAGATCGCGGAACGGGGGTTGATCAGGTCGGTCGGGTCCAGGACGCGGGTGCAGTTCTCGCACTGGTCGCCGCGGGCCTTGTCGTAGCCGCAGTGGGGGCAGGTGCCCTCCACGTAGCGGTCCGGGAGGAAGCGGCCGTCGACCGGGCTGTACACCTGGCGGATCGCCCGCTCCTCGATGAAGCCGTTCTCGTTCAGGCGGCGGGCGAAGTGCTGGGTGATCTCGCGGTTCTCCGCGCTGGAGCTGCGGCCGAAGTAGTCGAACGCGAGTGCGAAGCCGTCGTAGACCGCCTTCTGGGCGTCGTGCGCCTGCGCGCAGAAGTCCGCTACGGGGATGCCCTGCTCCTTCGCCGCGAGCTCGGCGGGGGTGCCGTGCTCGTCCGTCGCGCAGATGTAGAGGACGTCGTGGCCGCGCTGGCGGAGGTACCGGGAGTACACGTCCGCCGGGAGCATGGACCCCACCATGTTGCCCAGGTGCTTGATCCCGTTGATGTACGGAAGGGCGCTGGTGATGAGGTGTCGAGCCATCGGGGGCTGCTCCCAGGTCGGTACTGCTGCTGGTTTGGTGAACCTTGAAATCGTAGCCGACATGTGTATGCCGCCCGCTTCTCGTTTTATCGGGTGAGAAGCGGGCGGCATGGGGCCGTGCGGGGTGGTGCGGTGTGGGGTTACGGGCGCCAGTCGATCAGGAGGCCGTCGTAGAGCTCCGCGTCGGTGAGCTCCAGGGGGGTCGGGCCCGCGTGGAAGAAGGCCGTGTTGTCGGTCTTCAGCTTGCGGAGGTAGTCGAAGGCCTTGTTCTCGTGCTCGCCGAACGCGACGAAGGAGAAGAAGAGGGAGGGGTGGGACTTCGCGGCGTCCGTGAGGGACTGGGTGGCGGGGGTCTTCGCGTCCGGGGCGCCGTCGGTCTGGAAGACGACCAGGGCGGGGGTGGCCGGGGTCGCGTCCTTGTCGTGGTGCTTGTCGTAGTGGGCGAGTACGGCTTCGACGGCGGCGTGGTAGCTGGTACGGCCCATGCGGCCGAGGCCGGCGTGCGCCTCGTCGATCGCGTTCTCGGGGGAGGCAGGGGTGAGGTCGGTGGTGCCGTCGACCTCGGTGGAGAAGAAGACGACGTGCACGGTGGGGGTCTCGCCGGCCGGGGTGAGGTGGGTGGCGAGGGCGAGGGTCTGGTCGGCGAGGGCCGCTGCGGAGCCGTCCTTGTAGTACGGGCGCATGCTCGCGGAGCGGTCGAGGACCAGGTAGGTGGCGGCGCGGGCGGAGGCTAGGCCGGCCTTGGCGAGGGCGGTGGCGGCGGCGTCGTTGCCGACCACGGCCTCGGCCTCGGCCTCGGCCTCGCCTTCGGCCGGGTCGTTCCCACCCGCACCACCCGTGACGGTTTCGTTGTCGGGTGCGGGTGGCCCCTGTGGGGCGGATTCGCCGTCGGCGGCTGCGGCAACAGGCTCCAGCTCCGGGGCGTCGGTCTCGGCTGCCGCCTCGACCGGCTCGGGAGTGGTTTCGGGCGCCGGCTCGGCCTCGGTTTCGGCCGCCGGTTCCGGTTCGGCTTGCGGTGCGGTGTCGGCCTCCGGCTCGACAATGGCGGCGGGCTCCGCGGCCGCGACCGGCTCGGGGGCGGCCTCCGGCTCCGGCTCCGGTTCGGTTTCGGTTCCGGTTTCGACGGTCGGCTCCGCAACCGCCTCCGCGGCCGGCTCGGCCTCGGGCTCCGCAGCCGCCTCGCCCTCGGCGTCCGGCTCGACAACCGCCTCAGCCTCGGCCTCAGCCACGACCTCGGCTTCCGGCTCGGCCACCGCTTCGGCTTCCGGCGCGGCCTCGGCCACGACCTCAGCCTCAGCCTCGGCTTCCGCCGTCGTCTCGGCCTCCGGCTCGACAACCGCCTCGGCCTCGGCCTCAGCCACGACCTCGGCTTCCGGCTCGGCCACCGCTTCGGCTTCCGGCGCGACCTCGGCCACGACCTCAGCCTCAGCCTCGGCTTCCATCGTCTCGGCCTCCGGCTCGACAACCGCCTCAGCCTCAGCTTCCGCCTCGGCCACGACCTCAGCCTCAGCCTCGGCTTCAGCCGTCACCTCGGCCTCGGCCACCGGCTCGACGTCAGCCTGGACCTCGGCCTCGGCCACCGGCTCGACCTCGACCTCGGCCTCAGCGTCGGCCTCAGCCACCGGCTCAGCCTCAGTCGGCGCAGCTGTCGGCTCGGGCCGGACCTCGAGGTCGGGTTCGATCGTGCGTGTTGCCTGCTTCGGGACGGTGACGTTGTCGAAGGCGGCCGAGACCAGTTCGTGCTCGTTCTCGTCGTTCTCTTCGTTCGTTGCCGGGCGGGGTTCCGGGACGACGGTCGGCGTCTCCGGGGTCGGTGCCGGCGCTTCCTGCTGCGGTTGCGAGGGGAGCTGGTCTGCACCCTCTGCCTCGGCGGGGCGCGGCTTTCGCGACCTGCCGAATGCGTTCCGCAGGAGAGTGAGAATGCCCATGTGCGCAACCCTTCGCGTGAGTTGATACCCGTCAATCGCTGGCCAGGACGGACACGTAAGGTTAGCGGCCCCAGGTTGCGATCTTGGGGAGGGTCGATGACTCCTGTCGGGCGTACGGCGGTCGAGTTCCGGCCCGCTCTCAACTCCCCCTCGGCCCCCTTCAGTTCATCATTCGTTCATTCGGCGGCCCCTCCTGTGCACAACCACGCCCCTAACGTCACGCTCACACCAAGAGATCGCAAGGGGAGAGTAAAGTGCGCAAAGTGCTGCCGATCGTCGGGACGCCCGCCCACTCGCATCCGGGTGGGCGGTCCTCCCTCACCTGTCGGTTCCGATGCGGTGACGCCTGCTTTCACGAGGTACCCAACACCAGCTCCAACGCCTACGTCGGTGATGTCATCGCCGATGCCGTGAGCCGTCGTAGCGTGGTGCGGGCCGCCGCCGTGGTGGCCGTGGTCGCGGGTGGGGTGAGCGTCGGTGCGGCGCGGCCCGCGGACGCCGCACCGGCCACGGGGACGGCAGCGGGGGCGGCGAAACCCGTCGGCGGTGCCCGTGGGCTCCGGTTCGCCTCCGTCGCCCCGAACACCGCCGACACCGTGACCGTCCCCGACGGCTACGGCCAGAACGTCGTGGTCCGGTGGGGCGAGCCCATCCTGCGGGGTGCGCCGGCCTTCGACCCGGAGAACCAGACCGCCGCCGCGCAGGCCGGGCAGTTCGGCTACAACAACGACTTCCTCGCGCTGCTGGCGCTGCCCGGCGAGCACCGCCGGCAGATCCTCGTCGCCAACCACGAGTACACCGACGAGGTGCTGATGTTCCGCGGCTACGACGCCGCCAACCCCACCCGGCAGCAGGTGGAGGTGGCCTGGGCCGCGCACGGGCTCGGTGTCGTCGTGGTCGAGGAGGACCGGCGGACGGGGGCGCTGACCGCCGTACCGCGGCATCCGCTCAACCGTCGGGTCACCGCCACGACCGAGTTCCGGCTGACCGGCCCCGCCGCCGGGTCCGCCCTGCTCCGCACCTCCGCCGACCCGACCGGGCGCAAGGTCCTCGGCACGCTCAACAACTGCTCCGGCGGCACCACCCCGTGGGGTACCACGCTGCACGGCGAGGAGAACTTCAACCAGTACTTCGCGAACGGGACCCGGACGACCGACAAGCGGTACGGGCTGGGGACCGGGGCCACGGAGCGGAAGTGGGAGCGGTTCGACCCGCGGTTCGACGTCGCTCAGGAGCCCAATGAGTCGCACCGGTTCGGGTACGTGGTGGAGCTGGACCCGTACGACCCCGGGTCGACCCCGCGCAAGCGGACCGCGCTCGGGCGGTTCAAGCACGAAGGGGCGACCGTCCGGCTGACGGACGACGGGCGGCCGGTCGTGTACTCCGGGGACGACGAGCGGTTCGACTACTTCTACAAGTTCGTCGGCGGCAAGCGCATGAAGCGGGGTGGCGGGCGGGCCGCGCGGGAGCACAACGCCACGCTGCTCGACGAGGGGACGCTGTACGTCGCCCGGCTCACCGGCGACTCCCCGACGACGGAGATCGACGGCACGGGCAGGCTCCCGGCCGACGGCGAGTTCGACGGCAGCGGGGAGTGGATCCCGCTGGCCACCGCCACCGCGAAGGGCGCCGTCTCGCATGTCGAGGGGATGACCGCCGAGGAGGTCTACGTCTTCACCCGGCTCGCCGGTGACAAGGTCGGCGCGACGAAGATGGACCGGCCCGAGGACATCGAGCCCAGCCCCGCCACCGGCAAGGTGTACGTCGCGCTCACCAACAACACCAACCGGGGTGTCGGTTCGAACGCCGCCGCCGACGAGGCCAACCCGCGCAACGCCAACAAGCACGGGCACATCCTGGAGCTGACCGAGCGCTGGAACCGGGCCGAGAGCACGTCGTTCGCCTGGACGCTGTTCCTCGTCGCCGGTGACCCGGACGACCCGGCGACCTACTTCGCCGGTTTCCCGAAGGACGAGGTCAGCCCGATCTCCTGCCCGGACAACGTGGCCTTCGACCCGCACGGCAACCTGTGGATCTCCACCGACGGCAACCAGCTCGGCTCGCACGACGGCCTGTTCGGCGTGGCCACCAAGGGCGCCCGGCGCGGTGAGCTCAAGCAGTTCCTGACCGTGCCGACCGGTGCCGAGACCTGCGGTCCGCTGGTGCAGGACCGGCGGGTGCTGGTGGCCGTGCAGCACCCCGGCGAGATCACCGGCGCGAGTGTGGAGAGCCCCGCGAGCAGCTGGCCCGACGGGCCGGGGAGGATCGTGCGGCCGGCCGTCGTCGCGGTGTGGCGCAAGGACGGCTGCGACATCGGGGTCTGAGACGGACAGAGGCGGGCGGGGCGGTCAGTGGGGGGACGCGATCGCCCGGGCCGCCGCCACCTCCTGGCGCAGGGGTTCCAGGACGCTGTCCGGCGGGCCCGTGAGGTCGGTGCGGACCGCGACCAGGGTCTCCGCCTCGCGGACGCCCTCCGCGAGCTCACGCAGTTGCAGGGCGACCTGGTCCACCTCGGCCCGGGCCGGGGGCGGCGCTCCGTGCCGTACCCGGACCCGGGCCGCGGTCGTGGCGTCGACGATGCGTTCCACGGCGACGACCAGCGGCCACCAGGCGGCGGCCCGGCGGCCGGTGGGCGGGGGTTCGGACAGGGCGCGCTGGAACTCCGTACGGATGGTGGACAGGTCGCGGTAGAGGCGGCGGCGCATCCGGGCGCGGGCGGCGGGGTCCGCGCCGTCCGCGCCGTCCGCGCCGTCCTTGAAGGCCAGCTCGACATAGGCGGCCGTGTCCGCCACCGCGTCGGCGAGCCGGTCGCCGACGCGGGTGCGCCAGCTCTCCGGCCACAGCAGGTACCCGGCGACCAGCGCGATCGCGCAGCCCATGAGCGAGTCGAGGAGGCGGGGGAGGAGCAGCGCCGTGCCCTGGTGGTTGAGGAGGTCGGAGAGCAGCAGGATCACCGGGGTGATGGCGGCGGTCTGGAAGCCGTAGCCGCGCGGGGTCAGGGCCGGGATCAGCGGGGCCAGGACCATCATCACCGGGACGTCCCACCAGCCGCGCGGGACCACGGTGAGGACCGTCGCCGCCAGCACCAGCCCGGCCACCGTGCCCAGCGCGCGCAGCAGGGCGCGGGAGAAGACCGAGCCGAAGTCGGGCTTGAGGACGAAGGTGACGGTGAGGGCGACCCAGTAGGAGCGGGGGACGGGGACGAGGGAGACCAGGGCCTGCGCGATGCCGATGCACAGGGCGAGGCGGATGCCGTAGCGCCAGGAGTTGGTGGACAGGACGACGCTGCGGGCGGCGCGGGCGGTGCGGATGCCGAGGGCGGCGGGGCGGCCGAGGCGGTCGTCGATGCCGCGCGGGTCGACGTCCGGGGAGGTGGCGACCTCGGCGACGTGCCGCAGGGCGTGGTCCACGGCCCGCCCGGTCTCGCTGTGCGGCTCGGGCAGGTCGAGTCCTGTCGGGCCGGTGTAGCCGGTCTCGATGGCGTCGGCGATGTGCCGCACCGCCGCCGGGATCTCGGGCGGCATCGGCTTTCCGGCGAGCCGGACGGCGGGGGCGGCCTCCACCACCGGGGTGATCGCGTTCAACTGGGCGAGCATGCGGGTGAGTTCGCGGCTCTGTCCCCGGTAGCGGGCGCGCCGGGCCAGGATCAGGTCGTACGACTGGTTCAGCGACTGGGTGACGGTGTGCCGGGCGCGGTCGTACTCCTCGCCGTCGCCCGAGTCGCTCACGGCGAGCAGGTCGGCGACCGTGCGGTAGCCGGCGGCGACCGCCGCGCGTTCCGGGACGCCCGAGCGCAACGGCCAGGCCAGCAGGGCGAGGAGCAGGACCAGCAGGCCGCCGCCGGTCATCAGCACCGGGGTGAGCCACCAGGCGCCGGGCAGCGGCAGGCCCGCGCCGATCACGGAGTTGAGCAGCAGGAGCAGGCCGGAGACGGAGGACACCGCGCCGATCGTCGAGATCATCCCGGAGAGCAGCGCGATGCCGGTGATGACGGCGACCGTCAGCCAGCCCTGGCCGTAGACCAGGGAGCCGACGGTGACGCCGACGGCGCCGAAGAGCTGGGGGACCGCGATGTTGAGGATCCGCATGCGGTAGGCGTCGGCGGTGTCGCCGATCACGCCGGAGAGGGCGCCCATCGACGCGAGCGCCCCGTACGCGGGCTGTCCCACCGCGAGTCCGACGGCGAGCGGGAGGGCCATGCCGAGGGCGGCGCGGGCGAGGGCGGCCCAGTTGAGGGGGGCCGCCTGCTGGGGCCGGAGGTTCCTTACCAGCCAGTCGGGAGGAGTGAGGCCGATGGGGAACTCGCGGGACATGCGCCCATTATCGGCTGCCGTGCCGGTGGAGCGTGAGATCCACGACCAGGGCCCGGTGGTCGGTGTCGGCCAGCCGCAGGAAGCGGGCGCCGGTCGCCGAGAAGTCCCGGGAGACCAGGACGTGGTCGATCTGGGCGCCGAAGACCGCGGCGGTGGGGGCGGGCCAGCTCGCGGTGCGGGCGGCGCCGCTGAGCCTGGCGCTGTCACGGAGCCGGCCCGCGGTGAGGATGCGGCGGAAGGCCGCGTGGTCCTGGGAGGCGTTGAAGTCGCCGGCGAGGACGGTGGGGGTGGCGGTGTCGGCGGCGGCGAAGTCACGGATCCTGCCCAGCTCGCGGCGCCACAGGGAGACCTGGCCGGGCAGCGGGGGCATGGGGTGGGCGAGCTGCAGCCGTACGGTGTGCCCGTCGACGTCCGCGACGGCCCCGGGCATGCCCATCGTGCCGGGGACGCCGTCGGTGGCGCGGAGCGGGAAGCGGGACAGCAGCAGCGAGCCGGCGGAGCCGCCGGCGACGACGGCCGCGCGGTAGGGGTAGCCGGGCACCTTCTTCAGCGTGGCCTGGCAGGTGTACTCGCACTCCTCCACGAACACGACGTCCGGCTTCCACTGGCGGATCCGGGGGACGAGGGCGGGGGCCGCGCCGCCGAACTCGACGTTCGAGGTGAGGACACGGAGGTGGGCCAGCGGGGTGCCGGTCGGTTCGCCGCCGCTGCCGTACGGGCCGACGGACCAGGCGAGCGCGCCGAGCACGACCACGCCCCAGAACAGGCCGGGCCACCAGCGGGCGAGGAGGGTGAGGAACACGCCGAGGAGGGCGGGGGCCAGCAGCCAGGGGAGGAAGGCGAGGAGCTGCGGGACGGGGGTGACGGCGTCGAGGTCGGCGATCCGGCAGGCGACGACCGCGGTGACGCCGAGGAGGAGCAGGGCGGCCGCCCAGACCATGGGCCGGGAGCGGTGGCCGGGCGCCGTCGTCACGTGCCCGAGATTACGGTCCTTCGTCCACCCGCGCCAGGAACTCCCCCAGCACCCGGTTGAACTCCTCCGGCCGTTCCAGGTTGGGCATGTGGGCCGCCGCGTCGATGATCCGCAGGGTGGCGTCGGGGAGGAGGGCGTGCAGCGCCTCGGCGTCGGAGACGGGGGTGTACTCGTCGTCCGTGCCGACCACGACCAGGGCGGGGACGGTGGCCTTCGCCAGCAGGGGGCGGTAGTCGGGGCGTTCGGCACGGCCGCGCAGGGCCGCCGCCGCGCCCTCGGGGTCGGTGGCCGTCATCATGCGGTGGACGTGCGCCTTGACGTCCGGGTGGGCGTAGGGGGCGACCATCTTCTCCAGGACCTCGTCGGCGTAGCCGCGCATGCCCTCGCGCAGGAGCCGGTCGGCCATGGCGTTCCGGGCCCGTCTCCCCTCCGGTGTCTCCGGGGCGGCGAAGGTGTCGGCCAGGACCAGGCCCCGGACCCGCCCGGCGCCGAGGCGGCCGTAGCACTCCATCGCGATCTGGCCGCCCATGGAGAGGCCGGCGACGACACAGGTCCGCACGTCCAGCGCGTCCAGGAGGTCCGCCAGGTCCGCCGCGAAGCGGGCGAGCGGGGTGGTGCCGGGGGTGACCGGGGAGGCGCCGTAGCCGCGCAGGTCGGGGGCGATGACGCGGCGGGTGGCGGCGAAGGCCGTCAGCTGGGGGTGCCACATGGTGCGGTCGAAGGGGTGGCCGTGGACGAGGAGGAGGGGAGTGCGGGAGGAATGCGGGTCTTTGTCGTCATATGCGAGGAAGGGGGGCATGTGGTCGACCCTAGACGGCCCCAACTCGTCGGTGCAATAAGATCTTTGCTCTCGGTGCAATGAGGGCGACGAGGGTGATGAGGGTGGGGGCCGTGGACGACTTCCGGGGGATCGCCGACCGGATCGCGCTGGACATCGCGCGGGGGCGGCTGCGGATCGGGCAACGGCTGCCACCGCAGCGGGCGTTCGCGCGGCGGCACGGGATCGCCGCCTCGACCGCCGGGCGGGTGTACGCCGAACTCGTGCGGCGCGGGCTGGTGGTGGGCGAGGTCGGGCGGGGCACCTTCGTACGGGCCACCGAGGTCACGGGCCCGGGGCGGTCGCTGGTCGAGGACGCCGGCGCCCGGGTGAACCTGGAGCTCAACTACCCCTCGGTGCCCGGCCAGTCGGAGCTGCTGGCCCCCGCCCTCGCTCCCCTGCTCCGGCCCGACGTGCTCACCGACGCCCTGCGGCCCGGCGCCGCCGACGGCACCCCGGATGCCCGGGAGGCGGTGGCCGGACTGCTCGCCACCGGCGACTGGCGGCCCGACCCCGACCGGATCCTGTTCACCGGCAACGCCCGGCAGGCGATCGCCGCCGCCCTGGGTTCCCTGGTCCGGCCGGGCGGCCGGGTCGGGGTGGAGCCGCTGACGTATCCGCTGGTCAAGGAGGTCGCGGGGCGACTGGCCGTCACCCTCGTCCCGGTCGAGACGGACGAGGAGGGCCCCGTCGTCGAGTCCCTCCTGGCCGCCCACCGGTCCGCCCCGCTCTCCGCCCTCTACCTCCAGCCGGCCCTGCACAATCCGACCTCCGCGACGATCACCACCGGGCGGCGCCTCGAACTGGCCCGGGCGGTGAGCGACCTGGGGCTCCCGGTCGTCGAGGACCGGGTCTGGTCCTTCCTCCACACCGGCCCCGAACCGCCCCTCGCCGCCCTCGCCCCGCACCTCGTCCATGTCGTCGACTCCCTCTCCAAGCGAGTCGCACCCGGGCTCACCGTCGGATTCGTCGTCGTACCGGAGGGGGCGGAGGGGTCGGAGGGGCTGGGAAGACTCGGAGGGCCGGGAGGCGCGGGAGGGCCGGGGAAATCGGCGGTATCAGCAGGGTCGGCGGTATCAGCAGGGTCGGCGGGGGCTGTGGACCCGGTTGGCGCGGTGGCCGCCGCTGTGCGGTCCGGGGGGTGGGGGCCGGGGGCGTTCGCGCTGGAGGCGGCCGTGCGGTGGATCGGGGACGGGACCGTGGCACGGCTCGTCGCGGCCAAGCGGGAGCAGGCCGTACGGCGGCAGGGGCTCGTCCGGGAAGCGCTCGGCGGGTTCGACGTACGGGCCGATCCGCGCGGGTACTTCGCCTGGTGGCGGCTGCCCGCGCCGTGGCGGGCGGACAGCTTCACGGCGGCCGCGGCGGAGCTCGGGATCGCCATCACCCCGGGCACCGCCTTCCGCGTCGATCCCAAGCGGACGCCGGACGCGGTGCGGCTCGCCCTCGCGTCGGCGGGCGAGCCGGAACTGGCGGGGGCGCTGCGGACGCTGGCCGCCCTCGCGGCGCGCGGTCCGGAACGGCCCCGCCCGGACGGTCAGTCCAGCAGACCGTCGTAGTCCGGCAGCTTGTAGGTGGTGTCGGCGTAACCGCCGGTCAGGTCGGTCGTGTTGTTGCCGATGTTGGCGACGATGTCGTAGCCGTTCGCCTCGATCGCCTTGCGCGAGGACGTCTTGAAGTCCGCGACGGACTCGGTCAGCAGCTGCGCGACCGTCCGCGCGTAGAGGCCGTCGACCGTGTAGCCGACCGACGTCAGGTTGGACTTCGTCACCAGGTTGAACAGGTTGCTGCGGGCGCTGACGAAGAACACGCTGACGCCCTTGGCGTGCGCGTCCTGGGCCAGGGCGAGCACCGGCGGGGTGGCGGGGGTGCTGGTGCCGGCGCCCTCGAAATAGGTCTCCAGCGAGGTGTTGTCGATGTCGAGGACGATCGCGAGCTTGGCACCGGAGGTGTTGGCGGCGACACGGCCGTCGATGTAGGTCTGCGCGGGGCCGGTGACGGCGGCGACGTCGGACAGCCACTGGGCCTCGGTGACGGTCGAGTCGGCGGCCTGCGCGGGCAGGGCGGCGGCGAACGACAGGGCGAGGCCGGCCGTCACGGCAACGGCGGCGCGGCGCGCGGTGAGACGGTTCATCGGGTGGGGGCTCCTCAGCTCACGTCGGCCACCGGTGTTCCGTACCGGTGGCCGTCGTTCCGCCACGGTGCTCGGCCGGGGCGCCCGCCGCGTGACCGCCGGCGGAGCACACGGTTACAGGACTGTCATGTTCTGGCCAGAAGCCTGTGAATCCGCCGGGAGAGACGGGGAATCGGGCGTGTCGGGGTCCGGTTCGTGCCCCGCGGGCCGACGCCGGCGGACGTACCCGCTCAGCCAGGTCAGCGCGGCCACCGCGAGGCCCAGGGCGAGCAGCAGCCAGGAGACCGTGCGCAGGGTGGACGTCAGGGCGTCGTAGACGGCCGCCGCGGCCGGGTGCGAGACGTCGGACGGCAGGTCGGCCAGGGTCAGCGCGCGGCCGACGGTGAGGGCGAGGCCGAGCAGGGCGCCGCCCAGGGCCGTGCCCAGCGCGGTCGCGGTGACGGCGCGGCGGCGCCGGACGGCCAGCGCGATGCCGCCGGCCGCGAAGACGACGGCCGAGACGGGAAGCCAGAAGCCGGCGACTTCGAGCACGTGGAACCCCTTCCGGAGCCGGTCCAGTTCGGCCGCCGGGAGCACCGCGACGGCCGTGTGCTGGACCGGGATACGGGCCGCGAGCGGCACATGGTCCTGGGTGAGCTGGTCCTTGACCTGGGCGGTGACCGGGGCCAGGTCCACGGTCACGGCCTCCTCGCGCTCGTCCTGGAGCGCGCGCAGGATCGCGTCGTGGGTGGCCCGGTTGCCCGCGTCCCAGGCCAGCCGGAACGCCCGGGTCTGGGTGAAGGAGCGGACCGCCTCGCGCACGAAGGGCGCCACCGTGCCCTGCATCGGCGGGCCGATGTCCACCTCGCGCATGATGCCGTCGCCGACCGTGTCCGCGACGGCGTCCCGGACGTCCGGGTCGTCGGCGAGCGGCGCCATCGTGCTGACGTACTGTCCGGTGTCCGCCAGCCCGTACGCGGCCCAGGCCGCCAGCGCGCCGAACGGCAGCAGCAGGCAGGACAGCGCGATCAGCAGGGCCGACAGGGCGCGCCGGAGACGTACGGGCCGGGGCGGCCGTACGGGCCGCGCGGGCCCGGTGGGCACTGGGGGCACGTTTCCAGGCAAGCCCCTGAGCGCCGGTCAGGCGAGCGGTACGCCTGCATTCGGGGGTCTCGCCGGGCACAAGTCGAGCCGAACGGTGGTACGGCGGTCCCCGGGCCGCTGGGAACCCCCGGCTCCCCCCCCGGAAACCCTTGGGGCGCCGCGCTCCGGTGGAGGGCTGACCCGAACGGGTGTTTCCTGGTCTCTGGGAGAAGTCCCCGCCCGGCGCGGCGGCCCGAGAGGCCGCGCACAGACGTCGCCGAGGGCCCGCGAGCGGCCTCGGCGACGGGTGGAGGGACAAGGGGAATGTGTGGGCCCCGGCCGCGGTGGCCGGGGCCCATGCGTACCGCTCCGGGGTCGGCTCCGGAGCCGCTAACGGATCCGGTTCCCGGCCGCGTCCTCGTGCGTGTAGAACCGGTAGAACATCAGGATGAAGGCCACCGCCGCCACCGCGAGCGAGATGGCGATGGACGTGAGGATCGAGTCCCCGCTCTGGCTGAACAGGAAGCCGAACGCGATCCCGACGAAGGCCGTCCACACCACCGCGTGCAGCTCCCGCCGCAGCCGTGGGGCCCAGGTCAGCACGGCGAACAGCACCACCGCGAAGACGAGCGCCGTCAGGAAGCCGAACAGCAGGTTCCAGCCGGTGATGGGCCCGCCGCTGCGCCGGTTGGCCGCGGCCCAGTAGCCGTAGATCAGGCCGGTCACGACGGGGATGGCCACCCGGGACCTGGCGTGCGCCTGCGCGCTGAACACGTCGGGCGTACGGCTGCTCCGGGGCATGCCGCCGGACGTGGGTGCCGCTTGAGCCATGAGCGTGCTCCTCTCTCCTCGCCCCCACCCTCCAGAGCACACCTGCGGGTACCCCGTGGCAAGTCGGCCATACGACTTTTCCGCGCGACTTCCCAGGGACCTCCCCGGACTTCCCCGCCGCCGTCCCGCACGACGTGCGCGGGGTCCCCGCCCGTGTTTCCCTGACCACGTGATCGACCACCAGGCCCTGCGGCGGCGGAAGGAGCTGCTGCGGGCCCAGGGCAGGAGCTTCGCCTGGGTGGCGCCGCTCCTGCTGCTGGCCGGGATCACGGCGGTCGACCTCAACACCACGGAGCGGTTCCGGATCATCTCCTGGATCGTGCTGGTGCCCGGTATAGCGGCGGCGATCTGCGGGGTCTGGGCGACGGCGGTCCTCGCGGTGCTGGCGGTCCTCGACTACATCGCCGTGGACCACACCTGGCCGCACCAGTACCAGGCCGGGCTGCCCGACTTCATCCTGGTCGCCCTCGCCGGTCTGCTGGCCATCCTGGCCTGCGCGGTCCGCAAGAACGGCGAACGGCGGATGCTGCACATGCGGGACATCGCCGAGACGACCCGCCGTACCGTGCTGCGCCCGCTGCCGCCGGGGTGGGCGGGGCTGGAGCACGCGGCGGTGTATCTCGCCGCCGACACGGAGGCCCGGGTGGGCGGCGACTTCTACGACATCCAGCCGGGCCGGTACGGCACCCGGGTGCTCGTCGGGGACGTGCAGGGCAAGGGGCTGGGCGCGGTGGAGACGGCGGCGGCGCTGCTGGGCACGTTCCGGGAGGCGGGCTACCACGAGCGGGACCTCGCGACGGTGGCCGACCGGCTGGAGACCCGTATGGTCCGGCACCGGAGCCATACGGTGGCCCTGGGCCGCGACGACGGCGACCGCTTCGCCACCGCGGTCCTCCTGGGCTTCCCGCCGGGCGCCCCCGATGTCGTCGAGGTGGTCAACTTCGGCCACGAGCCGCCGCTGGCGGTGAGCTCCGGCGGCGTACGGTCGCTGCCGCCGGGCGGCGGACTCCCCCTCGGCATGTGCGAGTTGAAGCCGACATCCGGCCCACCGCCCACCCTCACGGTCACCCTCGCCCCCGGCGAGACCCTCCTCATCACCACCGACGGCGTGACCGAATCCAGAAACAGCGACGGCGAGTTCTACGACCTCCTCCAGGCGGTCTCCCCTGCGCCCCCACCCGACCCCTCCCGCCTGGTCGCCCGGATCCGCGACGGCGTACTCCGCCACACCCACGGCCACCTCTCCGACGACACCACGATCTTCGCGGTCCGCCGAGCCGCAACGCCCCGCTAGGGGCACGGGGCCGTATCGGCACCCGGCTCCACCGCACGGACACGACCAGCCACGACGCCCCCGCCCCCGCACCCCGCGGACGCCCGCCGCGCCGACGGTGCCCGCCGTGCCGACGGTGCCCGCCGTGCCGACGGTGCCCGCCGTGCCGACGGTGCCCGCCGTGCCGACGGCGAGCACCCCCCGTCCCGCCACCGCCGTCCCGCCACCGCCGTCCCGCCACCGCCGTTCCGGCGCGGCCTGTCCCGCCACCGCCGTCCCGCCACCGCCTGTTCCGGCACCGTCGTCCGCCACCGCGGTTCCGGCACCGCCTGTCCTGGCACCGCCGTCCGGCACTGCCCGTTCCGATCTCGCCGTCCGCCACCGCGGTTCCGGCACCGCCCGTTCCGAGCTCGCCGTCCGCCACTGCCGTCCGCCACCGCGGTTCCGCCACCGCCGTTCCGGCATCGTCGTCCCGGCACCGCCGAATGTCGCCGCCGTGGCCGAGCTCCCTCGTGGCGGACAAGGAAGGCGCGTGTCCAGAGGCTCGTGGGCAGGGCAGTGCGCCCTCTTCGGGCCGGGCGTAGCCCGTAACACCCCCATCCCGGGCCAAACCCCTCCCGCGGCCCCCGCTTTGCAAGCGCAGCGGTTACCGTGCTGACGTAAGTGAAGCCGGTGAACAAAGGGGGAGGGCACGATGCCCGGAACCGTGCTGCTGCTCGCGGCCTCGCCGAACGGGAAGGGGCGGCTGGTGGACGCGGCCTCCGTGCTCCCCGTGCTCGCGGCCGTGCCCCCGGCGATACTCTCCGGCACCGACACCGCCAACGTGGTCGAACTCGCCGACCCGCTGGAGCCGCAGGCCGTGCTCACCAGGCTGCGGGCCGCCGCAGCCGCCCCCGGCCCGCTCACGCTCTTCGTCACCGGGCAGCTGCACCTGGACCGCAAGCAGCGGCTGCCGCATCTCGCGCTGGCCCGGACCACGCCCGCCACCGTCCGGTACACCGCGCTGCCCTGGCACTGGATCCGGGAGGAGCTGCGGCTGCGGCCGGCCGGTGCCACCACCCTCGTCCTCGATCTGCACGCGGATCACGAGACCTGGGAGCTGCTGCGGACCGCCCCGCTCGACTCCGGGCGCAACAACGCCGTGCACGGGCGGATCGCCCCGCCGCCCGCCCGGCGGGAGGTGGCCGCGCCGTCGTACATGAAAGCCGTGGCGACCGTGCTGCGCAGCGGGCACCGGCCGCCGCTGGCGCAGTTGCACCAGCAGGTGCTGGCCCGGGCCGGCGCGGAGCTCGCGAGCAGCATGCTGCTCAGCACGCACACCGGCGACGGCGGGGATCCGCACGACGCGATCAGCACGGCCGTGCGGGGCGGGCGGCACGCGGAGGCGGACGGGCTCGCCGCCCGGTGGGAGGAGGCGGCCGCGCGGGCGCACGGGCCCGCCTCCGAGGACGCGCTGCACTGGTCCGAGGTGCGGGCCGATCTCGCGATGTTCGCCGGGGACCCGGTGCGCAGCTGCCGGGCCTGGCTGAGCGTGGCCCGGGTCCGGCTGGGCGCGGGGCAGCCCGCCGACGCACCGCAGGTGGAGGCCGCCGTGGACCGGGCCCACCACCAGTGGGGGGCCATCAAGGACGCGGCGCGGGCCCGTGAACTCGGGCCCGCGCTCGCGGAGTTGAGACTGCGGGTGCCGGGCCGCCGGGAGGGTGCCCTGGACCATGTCCAGCAGCACCTGCGGCAGCTCCAGACCAGCTGAGCAGCCGTCAGCTGGTGAAGGTGAAGTACTTCCAGGCGCCGTACGTCGTGGAGTTGACGGTGTCGCCGGAGGAGCCGTTGATGTAGTCGGAGCGGACCCGGAAGCGCCAGCCGACGTCGTCCTTGTGGCTGCCGGTGAACTCGACCTGGGAGAGGCCGCTGCTCGCCAGCCCGAAGTACTGCGAGGTGTCCGAGTACCACTTGCCCTGGTAGTAGACCTGGAAGTCGAAGCGCTGCGCACGGCCGGTGTAGTACGGCATCTTGGTCGTGAACAGCGGGTTCTTGGTCTTGTGGAAGACGTAGTACTTCTGGCCCCACGCCGACTTGGTCTTGTACTGGCGGCTGACCGACATGGAGATGCTGACCTTCGCGCCCACCGAGCTGGACACCGAGCGCGGCTGCCAGCGGGCGTCGCCGGTGAACTTCGCGGTGACCTTGGTGTCCCGCTTGAGGTCGAGGACCACGGACAGGTTGCCGTGCGAGTCGACCTTCCCGGACTTCACCAGCTTGTTCGGCTTGTCCGAGCCGAACGGGTCGGCCCAGATCTCCACCGTGCGGTTCTTGTACGTCGTGCCGAGATGGGCCGTGAACTTCACGTCCTTCCCGTACGTGTACACCTTGCCGTTGTTGTTCAGCGTCAGCGTCGGCTTGGCGCGGGAGACGTCGACGGTGTCCTTGGCGGAGGCGGCCGCGTGCTCGGTGTCGCCCGCGTAGGAGACCTTGTACGTCACCTTGCCGCCGGCCGGCGGGGTGTCGGTGAAGGAGTAGGTGCCGTCCGCCTTGACGGTGACCGCGGGCAGCGCCTTGCCGTTCGGGGACTCCAGGTCGGTTCGGACGACCGTGAGCTGCGCACCGGCCGGGAGCGCGACCGTCGAGGAGACCGTGCCGGTGACCGTGAGCTTCTTGGCACGCGTCGCCGTCGACGGGGCGTTCACCGTGACGGTGGTGGCCGCCCTGGCCGGGTGGTCGTACTCGCGCAGGGAGTAGACGCCGTTGCTGTTGTACGACACCGCGAACAGGCGGGAGGCGTCGGGCGTCCAGGCGAGGGCGGAGTCGGCGAGTTCGTCGGAGCCGCTGGTGCTGCCCGTGTTCGGGAAGTCGTACGTGCGGACGGCCTCTGCGGTGCCCGGCCGGAAGATGTAGACGTCCGGGTCGTACGAGGCGTCGCTGCCGCCCGCGACGGTGCCGTCGGGCGCGATGGCGACCGCGTTCGGGTAGGCGGTGCTGGTGTACTTGCCGTCCTCGCTCAGGTCGGCGGTCTTGAACACCTGGTGGTAGTAGGGCGCCCCGCTGGCCACGACGACGTCCTTGCCGTCGGGGGTCACCTGGAGGTCGCGGAGGTTGCTGCCGGCGTCGGTGCCCGCCAGCCTGGTGGCGGTGCCCGAGGAGACGTCGTAGGAGGCGATCTGGGCCGGGCTCATGCCGAGCTGGCCCGCGACCAGGGTGTCGGAGCCCGGCGCCGCGTCCAGGGCCGGTGCCGAGTAGAAGCCGGCCTGGCCGAGGGTGACCTCGTGCTGGTCGCTCGTCAGGTCGACCGAGCCGATACCGCCGGCCCCGGCCGCGCCGTAGCCGAACCACAGCTTGCCGCCGGCGAGCGCGACGCTCAGCGGCTTGTCGCCGACCGGGTAGCGGGTGGTCTCGGTGTCCGTCGCGGTGTCGATGACGGCGATGGCGTCCATGTCCTGCACGGCCGCGTAGAGCGTGCCGGAGTCGGCGGACAGTTCGAGGCCGTCGACGCCGGACAGGTTGGTGGTGAGCTGCTTGAGCACGTTGCCCGAGTAGTCGGTGACGACGATCTTGCCGTTGCTCGGGTCGCTGATGAAGACCTGCTGGTGGGCGCCGTCGACGACGATGTCACCGAGCGACTTGACCGGCAGCGGCCCGCTGGTGTCGGCGTAGGCCGGAGTGGCGGCCAGGGCGGCGGAGCTGAAGAGGACGGCCAGGGTGGTGGCGGCCGTGACGGTGCGCATACGCACGCTGATTCGAACCCCCCGGATCGAATGTGAGTGGGCGCCACGGAACGCGGCCCACGAGTGTGCGAGTCCTCTTGTGTGAGTTCTCTGTGGGCCGCGTGTGGCGGATGCAACGAAGACTAGGTCATGCCACTGACAATCGGCATCCGGGATTCACCGGCGGGGGAAGGGAGTTGGTCAGGCGTACGGGTCGAAGGTGATGGCGCTCGGCTTGGCCTTGTTGAGGTGGTCGTCGAACTTCGCTTCCTGCAGTGGGAAGTTGGCGTCGCCCCAGTCGGAGGCGTTCAGGATGTCCCGCAGGTTGGACGCCATGTTCTCCCAGGTGAGCAGGTTCTCCTGGTGCCAGGCGCCGTCGTCGTTCTCCGGGGTCTCGCCCCACTTGGCGAACCGGAAGTCATGGGTGCTCAGGCCGTCCTTGTGGTAGACGACCTCGACGCGCTGGCTGCTCATCGGGACGTCGGCGACCGCCTCGGTCTCGAAGTCGCCGTGCTGGGAGGCGGACAGGTACGACGGGGTGGAGTCGCCCTGCTTGACCCAGACGACGATGCACTCCCAGTCGTGGCGGTGGCCGATGCCGGGGGAGGCCTCGTCCTTCTCGAAGTAGCTGGCGTAGATGGTGCCGCACCAGCCGTTGTTGCACTTGGTCCGCGAGTAGGTGTTGGCGTGGTCGAGATGGCCGGAGCGGCAGCTGCCGGTGACCGAACCGGTCGGCTTGAGGCCGCCGTTGAGGTTGCCGTTCGGGTCGATGGCGGCGGCCGGGTAGCAGCTGTCCGTGTCGTAGTCGTACAGCGGCTCGAAGTTCTTCTCGTACGCGGTCGCGTTCTCCGGGAGGTTCTGCAGCACGCCCGCGAAGGCGCTGGAGGGGAGGGCGAGGGTGAGCGCGGCGGCGCTGCCCACGACGGCGGCGGCTCGGCCGAGGCGGTGGGTCCTGGTGCGGGACATCGGGGGCTCCAGTCGACGGTCCGGGGCGGTTGGTACGGTCTTTTCGCCCCGGACATGACATCCGGGTCGGAGAGAGACTGGCGCTCCGAGGCGTGCGATGGAAGGGCTTTCCGTGAAACGGAGGGCGGCATTTCGCCGAACTGATCAGCGGGCGTTCACAGAAACGGCGCTCCCGCCGGAGAGCGCTTGCCGTCGTAGGGGCCCGCTAGCGGGTGGCGGTGTGCTGGGCCGTGGACGGGGCCGGGAAGCCGGCCGGGGCGTCGGTCGCTCTGGCCGGACCGGCGTTGGCGGCGATGATGAGTGCGGCGACCGCGGCGACGGCTGCGGCGACGCTCCGGAAGTAACGTGCGGTGGGGCGTGCGGATGTGCGTCCGAGCACGGCGACCTCGCAACGACAGGGGCGGGTTAAGCACGTTTAATTCGCGGTTTAACCTAGAGGTAGTCAGAGCTCAACGGCAAGAGGTGCAGGGGGAGTTGGGGGGAGTGGCGAAATGCAGGAAAGGGACGACCCGGAGACCATAGGGCGGCGCGTGCAGCAGCTGCGCACCGAACGGGGACTGACCCAGCGGCAGCTGGCCGAACCGGCCTACACACCCGCCTACATCTCCACGCTGGAGGCGGGCCGGGTACGGGCCTCCGACGAGGCGCTGCGGCACATCGCCGGGCGGCTCGGCGTCGGCTTCGAGGAGCTGGCCAGCGGACGCCCCGCTCATCTCGCCACCGGCCTCAGGCTGCGGCTCACCGAGGCCCAGCGCACCCTGGCCACCGGCGCCGCCGAGGAGGCCGCCGCCCAGTACGCCGTTCTGTTCGAGGAGGCGGAGGCGCACGGGCTGGCGGTCGAGCAGGCCACCGCGCTGCTGGGGATGGGTGAATGCGCCCTGGACACCGGCGAGTTGGGGCAGGCCAGGGAGTTCTTCGAGCGAGCCGAGCTGTGGACGGCCGACGAACCGCTTCCGGTGCGCGTCCCGGCGATCCGCGGCCGGGCCGTCAGCCACTACCTCGCGGGCGAACTCCGGTACGCCGTCTACCTCCTGGAGACCACCCTCGACGAGCTGAACCGCGGCGGCCTGCACGACCCCGACGCCCTGCTGCTCCTCTACGCCTCCGCCATCGGCCCGTACATGGACATGGGCGCCCACGCCCGCGCCGCCCAGGCCGCCGAACTCGCCCTCGCCCTCGCCCCGCAGGCCGGCGACCCCGCCCTGATCGCCCGGATGCACCGCTCCGTCGCCCGCACCCTGCTCGCCGAGGGCCGGGTCGCCGAGGCCGACGCCTCCCTCGCCAAGGCGGCCGAGCTCTACCGCCAGCTCCAGCTCCGCACCGAACTCGCCAACTGCCACTGGATGCGCGGCTACGTCTGCGCCCAGAACGGCGAACTGGAGCGCGCGGAGAGCGAGTTGCGCGAGGCCCTGGCGATGCTCTCGGAGACCCGGGCCGCCCTGTACCGCAGCCAGGCGGCCGTCGAACTGGCCGACGTCCTGCACCGCCGGGGCAAGTCCGACGAGGCCGCCGCACTCCTCCACGACGTGCTCGGCGACTTCAACTCCGAGCGCGGCGCCGTCCATTCGGCAGCCGCCCACCGCCTGCTCGGCATCATCGCCGAGGACGCCCGGGACACCGAGGCGGCCGAGGAGCACTACGTCCGGGCCCTCAGCCTGCTGGAACGGGCGGGCGCGGCGGGCGACCTGGCCGACCTGTGCCGCCTGCTGGGTGACCTGCTGCGCCGCACCGGCCGGGTGGAGGCGGCCCTGGACGCGTACCGCACGGGACTCGGCCACCGTACGGCCCCGGGCACCACGACCCTCGGACCCGCCCCGGCCCAGCCGCCGCTGTGACGTGCCCTGACCGACCCTGATGGGCCCTGACCCGCCCCCCGACCGGCCCTACACCTGGCCGGAGTGGCGGATCAGGCCGGTGCGTGTGACGGTCGCCAGCAGCGGGGTGGTGTCGATGGCCGTGATGCCCTCCAGCGGACCGACGGTGCCGGTGAGGAAGGCGCAGAGGGCGTCGAGGTCCGCCGCGGCGACGGCCACGACCAGGTCGGCGGGGCCGGTGGCGGCCGCGCAGAACCGGACGTGGCGGTGGGTGCCACCAGCAAGGTCGAGATCAGGGGCGAGGACGCGCCGCCCACGGACACCTGGACCACGGTGACCGGCACCTGGCACCCGAAGGGGACGCTCGGCTCCGACGCGGCGTGGCCGCCGGTGCTGGACGCGGGCTCGCTGAAGACCGTGCGGCAGCCCTCGGACCCGTACGAGACGCGGTGAACCAGGCCTGTGAACTAGGCCTGCGCCCGGCCCTGTTCGCGTACCTGGGCGAGGCGCTGGGCGCCGATGTCGAGGGCCTGGGCGGTGGTGTCGTCCGGGAGGGTGCCGAGGGCGCCGGCGGTGAGGACGATCGCGTCGTCGCCGACCCGGACGACGGCGACGTCGACGGTGAGGGTGGTGGGATCGTCGTTCGGCGAGGCCTGCGCGGTGACGGTGACCCGCAGTCCCTGGCGGGCGTCGCCGGCTTGGGGCAGTCCGGCGTCGGCGACCCGGACGGCCGTGGTGCCGGACCCGGTCGTCTGCGCGGCGAACTGCCCGCAGACGCCGGGCAGGGTCCGCAGCCAGGCGAGGGTCCGGTCCACGTCGGCGGCGCGGCTCGCGTCGACCTGGTAGCGGAGCTGGGCCTCGTCGTCGCCGTCGTCGAGGACGGCGACGGCCTGCGGGCCGGCCGGGGCGCCGAGGAGTTCGTCGGTGTACAGCGACTCGAGCAGGCGCTGGCACTCGGGCTGTCCGGTGGCCGCCTTCAGCAGGCCGTCCCGCCAGGTGGCGGTGCCGTCGGTGGCCGTCCACGGCACCCCCAGATCGGCCTCGCCGATCAGCGCGGCCTGCGCCTGCTCGACGGTGAGCACCGGGGTGCCGGTCGCGGCGGCGGGGCCGGTCGGGGCGGGCCGCTCGGCGGCGGTCGCGTTCGCGGCCGGGGCGGAGCCGGGAGCGTCGGCCTCCGGCGGCCGGGCGGCCGTGCACGCGGAGACGGCGGCGAGGAGACCGGCGACGACCAGGCCGGAGGCGGTGACTCTCATGACGGGGCCTCCCCGGGAGCGAAACAGCGGAACGCGTGCTCCCACGCCACCACCCCTCCGCCCCACCCACCACCGCTCCGGTCCGTCCGGGTGAGCCCCGCGCGCCGTCACGTCGATCGCTTCTCCATGGTGATCCCTCTGTGTCCGGTCCACGCCTGGCACGTGTCGACCATGGCCTTCAGCCAGTCCGCGTCGGACTTCCGGCGGACAGCCGCCCGGTACATCCGCAGGTTGGCAGCGGCGAAAGCATCGACCTCCCGCGGGGCTGCCTGACGCCACGCGGGCACCTGCTGTGCCCACCTCTCGGCACCGTCCGGGGTGTGGCCGGCCGCTATGAGCTGGAGCACCAGGAGAGCGGGCTCGATGAATCCCGCGCCCCGGGTCGGCCACGCCCGGTCCACGGCCCACACACGCGAGAAGTGAGCCACCCCGGAACAGCTCGGCCTCCGAGCTGTCCGAGGCGAACCGGTCCCACCGCGTCTCGCTCCAGCCCTCGGCGATTCGAGGAAGGGACAGCCGACCGATCTCGCCGATCGCGTCGACCACCGCCGCCAGGTCGGGTGAGTCGGGCGCGAAGTGCGACGCAGGATCTGCGGATCGGCGAGTGCCTGTAGCCAGTACAGATAGGGAGTGGCGGTGAAAACCGTTCGTGTTCCGGGCCGGCTGTCGCTACCGTCGGCGGTATGAAGCGCGCCGAGCTGTGTCCGTCCTGTACGACGACGCCGGAGATCGTCCCGGCGCGCTGACACCTGACCAGTCCGAAGCCCCGGGGTGAACGCCCCGGGGCTCTGTCGTGTCGTGGGTGGTTCGCCTTTTGAGGGAGGAGAGCTGCCATGCATGACCATCGCCGACTCGGGCGTGAGCTCGGTCTGTTCGACACCGACCCGTTGATGGGGGCGGGTCTGCCCTACTGGCTGCCCGACGGGGCGGTCGTACGGCACACCTTGGAGGAGTACGTCCGGGACGCGGAACGCCGGGCCGGGTACCGGCATGTGTACTCGCCTGTGCTGGGGAAACGTGAGCTGTACGAGCTGTCCGGGCACTGGGCTCACTACAGCGAGGACATGTATCCGGCGATGCGAGTAGGGGCGGAGGAGGTCGTGCTGCGGCCGAGTCTGTGTCCGCATCACGCGCTGATCTACCGGTCCCGGGCGCGGAGTTATCGGGAACTGCCGTTGCGGATCGCCGAGCTGGGGGCCATGTACCGGTCCGAGCTGTCCGGTGTGCTGGGCGGTCTCACCCGTGTGCGGGCCATCCAGCTCAACGACGCGCACATCTTCTGCACCCTGGAGCAGGCGGTCGAGGAGGCCCGTGCGGCGCTGGAGCTGATCGGTCGCGCCTACGCCGACCTCGGGATCAGCGCCCTACGGCATCGGCTCTCGCTGCCCGGGGCGGGCGGGAAGCACGTTGCCGACCCTGAGTTGTGGCGGCGGGCCACCGTGCTGTTGAGGGAGGTGCTGGACGGGGTCGGGGTGGCGTATGAGGAGGCCGAGGGGGAGGCCGCGTTCTACGGGCCGAAGATCGATGTGCAGATCGCGGACCCGGCGGGGCGGGAGTCGACCCTGTCCACCGTGCAGATCGATTTCCACCAGCCGGAGCGGTTCGGGCTCCGGTACGTCGGGGCGGACGGCCGTAAGCACCGGCCGGTGATGGTGCACCGGAGCGTGATCGGGAGTGTGGAGCGGGCCGTCGCGCATCTCGTCGAGGTGCACGGCGGGGCCTTTCCGGCCTGGCTGGCACCGGTGCAGCTGCGTGTTCTGCCGGTGGGTGAGGAGCAGGTGGGCCAGGCGGAGGCGTTGGTCGCGGCGGCGGTCGCGGGTGGGCTGCGGGCGGAGGTCGCGGGGCCCGGGGAAGGGAGTCTGGGGGCGCGGGTGCGTGCCGGGCGGCTCGTGCCGTATCAGGCGGTGATCGGTGCGCGGGAGGCCGCGGCGGGGGCCGTGGCCGTACGGCTGCGGGACGGGCGGCGGGTGGGTGAGTTGTCGGCGGCGGAGCTGGTGCGGCGGATCGGGGAGCGGGTGGCGGGGCGGGGGGTTGCCCTCTGGGGCGGCTGATGCCGGCGGTGGTCAGGTGAGGGCCGCCGCCGCTCTGCGGAGTTCTTCGAGGGAGTGGCGGGCCAGGGTGGGGAAGGGCTGGTCGTTCGTCGGGGTGGCCCAGTGGGCGAAGGCGGTGGCGAAGGCGCGGATGCCCAGGTCGGCGGCGAGGGTGGCGGTGGGGTCGGGGACGCCGCGGCGGCGGAGGGCGTCGGCGGCGGTGGCCGCGAGGGTGAGTTCCTTGAAGGCGAGGCGTTCCCGCAGTTCGGGGTGGCCGGCGATGACCGCGCTGAGGCGGGGGGCGAACTCGTGTTGCTCGGGGGTGAAGGAGGCGGTCAGGGCGTCCAGGCCCGCGGCGACCGCCTCCAGGGGGGTCGCGGACGCGGGGGCGCCCTCGATGCCCTCCGTGAGGAGGCGGCCGTGCTCCTGCTGGCCCGTGAACAGCACCTCGCGCTTGTCGGGGAAGTGCCGGAAGAAGGTCGTCTTCGTCAGCCCGGCCCGCTCGGCGATCTGGGCGACGGTGGTGCTGTCGAATCCCTGCTCGCCGAACAGGTCGATCGCGGCTTGTACGAGGCGCAGTCGCGCGTTCGGTTCCCATCGGGCCATGGGGACACTCTAAGTGATGTGACTCGGTACCGTCACGATGCTACGGTGACGGTACCGAGTCACATCACTTTCGTCTCGCTCTCGGGAGAGTCGTCATGCGTGTTTTCGTCACCGGCGCGGGCGGTCATATCGCCTCCGCCGTCGTACCCGAACTGCTGCGGGCCGGGCACGAGGTCGTCGGCCTCGCCCGGTCCGACGGCTCCGCCGCGGTGGTCAAGGGGTTGGGGGCCGAGGTGTGCCGCGGGGACCTGAACGATCCGGACGGGTTGCGGGCGGCCGCCGGCGACGCCGACGCCGTCGTCCATCTCGCCTTCGACCACGCGGCCATGGCCGCCGGGGACATGGCCGGTGCCGCGGCCACCGACCTGGCCGTGGTGCGGGCGTTCGGGGAGGTGCTCGCCGGGACCGGCAAGGCCCTCATGGGGATCGGCATGAGGCACACAGACGGCAACGAGCGCCTCGGCAAGGCGTACGCGGCCAATCCGCGGATCGCCACGGGGCGCCTGCTCGGCGAGCTCGCCGGACAGGGCGTGCGTACCGTGCTCGTCGGGATCCCGCCGGTCGTGCACAGCACCCGGGACCGGAGCGGGTTCCTGCCGATCCTGATCCGGATCGCGCGGGCCAAGGGCGTCTCCGGCTATGTCGGGGATGGTACGAACCAGTGGTCCGCCGTGCACACGCTGGACCTCGCCCGGCTGTACCGGCTGGCGTTGGAGAAGGCACCGGCGGGCGCGGGGCTGCACGCGGCGGCCGAGGAGGGGGTCGAGGTAAGGGAGATCGCCGAGGCGATCGGGCGGCGACTGGGGGTGCCGGTGGAGCGGATCCCGGACGAACGGGTCGCGGAGCACTTCGGGTTCTTCGGGGCGTTCATGACGCTGGACGCGCCGGTGCGCAGCGGGCGGACGCGGGAGCTGCTGGGGTGGGAGCCGGCGGAGCCGGGGCTGCTGGCCGATCTCGAGGAGGGGCACTACTTCGCGGAGCGGTGATCGGTGATCGGGGAGCGGGGGCGCGGGGCGGGCGCGGTGGCGGGTTCGCCGTCGGTGGTCGCGCCCACGCCGCGGTGGCCGCATATTGGTACAGCCCCGCGCCCCCTTAGGTTGGCTGCCTTGCCGCCTGTCGCGAAGGAGCCCCCATGTCCGGTCAGCCCGTCCCCGTGATCATCGACTGTGACACCGGTGTCGACGACGCCCTCGCCCTGCTGCTCGCCGTGCGCCACCCGGGGCTGGAACTGCGGGCGGTGACCTGTGTCGCCGGGAACACCGACGTGGACGGGGTGGTGCGGAACACCCTGACCGTGCTGGAGCGGGCGGGGGCCGGGGACGTTCCCGTCGCGCGCGGGGCCGAGCGACCGCTCCTGGAGGCGGCGCGGTCGGCCCGCCATGTGCACGGGGCGGACGGGATGGGGGACCTCGGACTGCCCGCGCCGGCCCGGCGCCCCGCCGACATCGACGCCGTCGGCCTGCTGCGGCGCGAGATCCTCGCCTCGCCCCGCCCGGTCACCCTCGTCCCGACCGCGCCGCTCACCAACATCGCCCTGCTGCTGCGCACCCACCCGGAGGTGACGCGCAACATCGAGCGGATCGTGTTCATGGGCGGCGCGGTCGCCACCGGGAACGCCACCCCGGTCGCCGAGTTCAACGTCTGGCACGACCCCGAGGCCGCCGCGATACTCCTCACCGCCGGGGTGCCGATCACCATGTACGGCCTGGACGTCTTCCAGCGGGTCGTGGTGCCGGGCGCGGAGGTACGGCGGCTGCGCGCGAGCACGGAACCGGGCGCCCGGCTCGCCGGTGAGCTGCTCGCCCACCGGCCCGCCGCCCCCGACCCGGACTCCCCGGAGAGCGACGACGCGGCCGGCGGCCTCGGGGACGCGGGCGCGGTGTGCGCCGTCGCCGATCCGGACGGTCTCACCACCCGCCGCCTGCCGGTGGAGGTCTCGCTGGCCCCGGGGCCGACCCGGGGCCAGACGATCGTCGACCGGCGGCCCCGCCCCGGCGAGGCCGAGATCCACGGCGGCGGCCGTGAACGGGCCATGGTGGACGTGGCGTTGGACGTGGACGTCGAGCGGTACGTGAAGCTGTATCTGGAGACCGTCGGGGGCGTGCGGGCGTAGGGGGAGGGGAGAGCGCGGCGAGTGGGCCGGGCTCCCTTTCATACGCGTGCGCCCCAGCCGTCACGGACGGCTGGGGCGCACGCGTACGCGCATCGCATCCAGGAGGGACTAGGCGCGGGTCGCCTTACGACGCCGCGTCGCGACGACGATCGCGCCGCCGCCGACCAGCAGCACGGCCGCGCCGCCGGCGAGGTAGCCGGTGCTGGAGCTGGCGCCGGTGTGGGCGAGGTCGCCGCCGCCGCCCGAGTTGGTGCTCGGGGCCGCCGCCGGACCGGTCGTCGAGTCGGACGGGGAGGGGGACGCGCCGGCCGTCCCGGTCTCCGAGGACTCGGAGGGCGCCGGGGTCGTGGTCTCCTCGGCCGGGGTGGACGGCTGGGCCGGGCTGGACTCCGACTCGGAGGCCGACGGGGACGGGGACGGCGAGGACGACTCGGTCGTCGAGCAGTCCTTCGTGCCGCCGTTCCAGGAGGCGATCAGCTTGTCCTTGATGACCGCGTGGTCCGGGCCGGCCGGCAGGTCACCGTGCTCGAAGCCGTCGTTGGCGTCCTTGTTGCCGTCGAACTTCGTCGCGCCCCGGTAGAGGTCGATCTGCGCGAAGCAGCCGGCGTCCGGCACCGCGATGTCGAGGGAGTCGGTCTGGCCCTGCTTGACCGTCACCGAGTCGAAGTCGACGAAGATCTGCTGCCCCGAGGTGGCGAAGGTGGGGCCGTGGGCGATGTAGGAGGCGAGCGAGGCGGTGCAGCTCGTGGCGTCACCGGCGGCGCGGACCTTGAGGTGGACCTTGCCGTCGTCGGTGACCTTCAGGTTCTGGTCGTCGACCTTCACCGAGTCGTAGAAGTTCGAGCCGTCGATCGAGAACTGGCACTTGTCCGTGCCGGTCTCCGTGCCGGCTCCGGTGCCGGGGCTGTAGTGGCCGCCGGACTTCCAGCCGTCACCGCCGGGCGTGCCATGCGCCCAGGCGCCGGACGCCCCGGCGACGGAGACGGCACACAGGGCGAACGACGCGGCGCCCGTCCCCAGCAGGCGGCGCGCGGTGACATGTCTGGCTATGGACATGGATATCCCATCGTGAATGCTCGCGGAATGCGAAGAAACACTGGGCCCATTGGTCACATGCGCCACAGCGTGCGCCCATGGTCGTCGGGCGCGCCGAGCCCTGTCAACCTGCGGTGAAGCAAGGGGCGTTGAGAGTTCCGCACAACTCCCTCACACAGGGAACGATCCCCTCCGGGCGGTGTGAAGGTTCCCTTTCGCGGCATCGTGGACAGGCTTCTGGTTGCTGTCTCTCCGCTTCTCCGCCCGACCGGTGTCACTCCGCCCGAAAGGAACACGCGTGGTCGACCTCTCCTCCAGGAACCCCGACTGGTGGCGTCAGGCCGTGATCTACCAGGTGTATCCGCGCAGCTTCGCCGACGCGGACGGCGACGGGCTCGGCGACCTCAGGGGCGTCACCGAGCGGCTCTCCCATCTGGGCGCGCTCGGGGTGGACGCCCTGTGGCTCAGCCCGTTCTACCCGTCCGAGCTGGCCGACGGCGGCTACGACGTCGCGGACCACCGGGACGTCGACCCGCGGCTCGGCACCCTGGACGACTTCGACGCGATGGTCGCGGAGGCGCACCGGCTGGGCCTGAAGGTGATCGTCGACATCGTCCCGAACCACACCTCGCATCTGCACCCCTGGTTCCGGGAGGCACTGCTGGCGGGCCCCGGCTCGGCGGCCCGGGAGCGCTACGTCTTCCGGCCGGGGCGCGGCGAGCACGGTGAACTGCCGCCCTCCGACTGGCAGTCGGTGTTCGGCGGCAGCGCCTGGCGCCGGGTCCCGGACGGCGAGTGGTACCTGCATCTCTTCGCCCCCGAGCAGCCCGACCTGAACTGGGCACACGACGAGGTCCGCGCCGACTTCCGCACCACCCTGCGCTTCTGGTCCGACCGGGGCGTGGACGGCTTCCGGGTGGACGTGGCCCACGCCCTGGTGAAGGACCTCGCCGCACCGCTGCGGGACGTGGCGGAGTTCGGTGCCACCGGCGAGGAGGCGCTGGAGCGCGTGCCGCCCGGCGCCCACCCCTACTGGGACCGGGACGAGGTGCACGAGATCTACCGGGACTGGCGCACGATCTTCGACGCCTACAGCCCGCCCCGCACGGCCGTCGCCGAGGCCTGGGTGCCGGACGACCGCCGCGCCCTGTACGCCCGCCCGGACGAACTGGGCCAGGCCTTCAACTTCGAGTACCTGCAGACCCCTTGGGACGCCCGCGCGCTGCGCGAGGTCATCACCGGCTCCCTCGCCACCGCCCGCGCGGCCGGCGCCTCCGCCACCTGGGTGCTCTCCAACCACGACGTCGTCCGGCACGCCTCCCGGCTGGTGCTCCCGCCGGGCACCGACGAGAACGCCTGGCTGCTGTCCGGCGGACGGGTGCCGGGGACCGATGCCGCCCAGGGGCTGCGGCGCGCCCGCGCGGCCACGCTGCTGATGCTGGCGCTGCCCGGTTCGTCGTACGTCTACCAGGGCGAGGAGCTCGGGCTGCCCGAGGCCGCCGACCTGCCCGCGCCGGTCCTGCGGGACCCGATCTGGGAGCAGACGGGCCACCTCCGCAAGGGCCGCGACGGCTGCCGGGTGCCGCTGCCGTGGACGGCGGCCGGTCCGTCGTACGGCTTCGGGGCCGGCGGTGCCTGGCTGCCGCAGCCGGAGTGGTTCGCGTCGTACGCGGTGGAGGCGCAGGCCGGCCGGGAGGGTTCCACGCTGGAGCTCTACCGAAGCGCGCTGCGGCTGCGCCGCAAGCTGCTCGACGGCGAGACGCTGACCTGGGGCGAGGCGCCCGAGGGGGTACTGCACTTCGCCCGGTCGGAGGGCTGGCGGTGCGTCACGAACGTGTCGCACGCGCCGGTGCCGCTGCCGCCGGGCGAAGTGCTGCTGGCGAGCGTGCCGTTGCCGCTGGACGGCACGCTGCCGCCCGACACCACGGTGTGGCTGGGCGCCTGAATCAGGCGGTGGGGCTGGGTGCCGGGGTCGCCCCGGTCCCGGCACCGGTGCCGACACCGGCACCGCTGCCCGTGAAGCCGCTCTCGCCCGGAAGGGCCGGCGGGCTGGTCGTGCTGTTGACCGGCGGGGTGAGGACGACCTGCGGCTGGCCCGCGGCCGGGGGCGGCGGGGTCAGGTCGGTGGCGGGCAGCTTCGGCGGGGTCGTCTCCTGGAAGAGCACCGACGGGAAGTCGACCAGGCCGGTCTGCTCCATCACCGTGATGTGGTCGAGGACCGTGGCGTTGGCCTGGTCGGCCAGGATCCGTACCAGGGTGTTCCGGGTGGTCGAGCGGATCTTCGCGATCGTGTTGAAGATCGAACCGTGCGTCACCCGCAGGATGTTGGCGAAGTCCGTGTCGAACTTCTTCCCGGAGTCCGCGCTCAGGGTGTTGACGAACCCCTGCTGCTGCGGAGAGGGCAGGTCGGGGATGGTGATGTTGAGCATCGGCGCGATCTTGCGGCAGCTGGCGTCCAGCGCCGCGTGGCCGTCGATCAGGTGCTTGCTCGCGGTGATGACCGCCTGGGACTGGCCCTTCTTCAGGCCGAGCTGCCCCACGGGGTACTCCCAGAGGCCGGCTGCCCGTACCTTCACCACGAAGTCCCGGTCGCCTTCGGTCAGTGGGCCCCACTGGGTGTTGGCGATGATCCGGTTCGTGTCGCTGGACACGGTGTTCAGGCCCAGCATGCTCGGGTAGGCGAGTGCCACGAGGGTCATGCTCAGGGCTCCGCCAACAAACAGCGTTCCCGTCGCGTTCCGCGAAAAGCGCACCGGTGCCTCCTGCCGTTCGGGGTTCCCGCGCAGGGGCGGGGTCGGACGCCGATGAATACGGATGGGCATGCCACCGAGAACCTTTTGGTTTGGCAAAGAACTTGTGAGGCTCTGCCCTGCCGGACGCGCTGTCCTGCCATGACTTGGCCAGGGGACGGTGATGATTTCCCCTGCTAAGAGTGGTCATGACAAAGACGCGGACTAGCTTCGCCGCATGCCCCCACAGCCATCCCCCCGAGTCCCGCGTCTGCCCAACGGAGCGGCTCCCCGGGGTCCCGCCGCGCCCCCCGCCCTGCCCGTGCTGCCCTACCGCAAGCCCACCAAGGGCCGTGACTACTGGGTGTTCGACGACGTCCTCCCGGACGTGGACGCCGTACGCGAGCGGTGCCTGGCCAAGGACGACTGGGTCCAGGGGTACCCGTACACCTCGGAGACCTGGCCCGGACTGCGCACCATGCCCGGCCTGGAGCCCGCCGAACTCGCGGTCGTCGAAGGGCTGGTGACCGAGGCGACCGGCGCCGGGAAGCTGTGGGTGCAGCAGGCGCCCGGCGGCGGCACCCTCAACCACAACTGCGTCCAGGTCGTCGGCGAGGGCGAGAGCGAGCCCCGCCCGCACACCGACTCGCGGGCGCTGTGCCGATACGCGGCGGTGCTGTATCTCAACCCCGGGGTGGCCAAGGACTGCGGCACCGCGTTCTACCGCCAGTCGCTGCCCGGCGGCCGGCTCGGCGGGAACATCGTGCAGGCCCCGCACAACAACCTCGTCGAGGCCCTCGGGACGCGGTTCGTCCCGGGCGACCACTTCGAGGAGGACGTCCGCGTCCCGCACAAGTACAACCGGCTGCTCCTCTACAACGCCAACCTCGTGCACAGCGCGACCGGTTACGCGGGCAGGACGCTGGAGGAGAAGCGGATGACGGCGGTCTTCTTCTGGATGGCGTGAGCGGACGGACCATGTCCCGGGTTCTGTAACAGCGGGCGTGACAGGAACACGACGGGCCCGTGACGGCGATCTCCGAACTTCCCCTCCGGGAGCCGCATCGAAAGGGGTGTCCGGCAGAGAGCCGGGGAGATCGCCACCGCTGGGGGACCCCATGTCGCACCTTCGCAACCGCCGCCCGCACCTCCGCAAGACCGCCGCCGCGCTGACCGGTGCCGCCGCGCTGATGGCCCTGCTCACCGCGTGCAACGGCACCGCGACGGGCTCCGTCAACTCGGACGGGGGGACGGCGGCGCCGGCGGCCGGCGACTCCGCCGGCACGGGCGGGTCCACCGGCTCCGCGGCCACGCCGGCCGGGAACACCGCCTCGGGGAGCGGCGGCAGCGGCGCGGGCGGGAGCACGACGGCTCCGTCCGCTGCGAGCGGCGGCTCCACCACCTCCGGTGGTTCCTCCTCCGGCGGCTCGGTCGCCTCCTGCCAGGCCTCCGGGCTCGGCTACTCCTGGCTGGACACCGGCAGCGGCGGCGACGACCAGCGGCACGCCGTCGTGGCGCTCACCAACAAGAGCGGCCACACCTGCACGCTCTACGGCTTCCCGGGCGTCGACCTGGTCAACAGCGGTCGGCAGTGGTCCCTGCAGCGGGCCGGCGTCACCCCGCACCGGGTCACCCTGGCGAGCGGCGACTCCGCCAACTTCACCATCACCTACCTGGCGTCGGAGCAGGACGACTCCACCGCGTTCACGCCGACCACGGTGGTCATCACCGCGCCGAACCAGCGCACCTCGTACGACCTGCCGTGGCACGGCGGTCCCGTGGTCCTCCAGGACGGCGCGACCCACCCGGGGACCTACGTCGACCCGGTCGGCGAGTGACGACCGGGGTCTCGGGAGCCGCCAGGGTTCCCGGGATCCGGTGGTTCACCCGTTCGGAGCAACCCCCGTGGTCGGGGCCCGGGGGCGGCCGGATCGTCGTAGCCATGAGCCAGCAGACACATCCGGCACCGGCGCCGGGCACGAGCGGCGGCTGGGCCTCCGGCGGGATCGTCTTCGCGGGAGTCCTCCTGCTGATGAACGGCGTCTTCGCCATCCTGCAGGGCATCTCCGCGCTCGCCACCGACGACGTGTACGCACGCGTCCACGACTACATCTACAAGATCAGCCTCACCGGCTGGGGCTGGATCCTGGTGGTCCTGGGCGCCCTCGGCGTCGTCGCGGGCGCCGCCCTTCTCAAGGGCGCCCCCGGCTGGGCCCGCGGGCTCGGCATCTTCCTCGCCGCGCTGAGCATGATCGCCCAGTTCATGTTCCTGCCGTACGCCCCGCTCTGGGCGCTCATCATGATCGGCATCGACTTCTTCGTGATCTGGGCGCTGGCGCTCTACCTCCCGGACACGCCGGACACGGTGGGACGTCCGTAGCCGCGCCCGTCGTTCACCCCGCGTCGCGGACGCAGCGGAAGCCGGTGTGGCCGGTGGAGCTGTCGGGGGTGTTGGCGGTGCGGGCGGCGACCCGGTAGCGGTTGCAGTAGGAGGCGTGGCAGAGGTGGGAGCCGCCGCGGATGACGCGGGCGCCCCCGTGGACCGGTGCGGCGTGGCCGCCGTGCTCGGTCGTCCACCAGTCGGCGCACCACTCCCACACGTTGCCGGACGTGTTGTACAGGCCGTAGCCGTTGGGCGCGAAGGCGTCGACGGGCGCGGTCCCGCGATACCCGTCGGCGGCGGTGTTCCGGGTCGGGAAGGTGCCGCGCCATATGTTGCACCGGTACTCCCCGTCCGGGTCCAGTTCGTCCCCCCACGGGTAGCGGGCCTGCTCCAGACCGCCGCGGGCCGCGTACTCCCACTCCGCCTCGGTGGGCAGCCGCTTGCCGGCCCAGGAGGCGTAGGCGGCGGCGTCGTACCAGGAGACATGGACGACGGGATGGTCGCCGAGGCCGTCGAGGCCGCTGCCCGGTCCGGCCGGCCGGTTCCAGGCGGCCCCCGCGACCGCACACCACCAGGGCGTCTCCGGCGGCCGGGGCGCGTCCCGGCGCAGCGCGCCGGGCAGGAACCCGGCGAAGACGTACGACCAGCCCAGCCGTTCGGCGTCGGTGACATGCCCGGTGTCGGCGACGAACTCGGCGTACGCGTCATTGCTCACCGCGCACGCGTCCACCAGGAACGGCGCCACCCGCACCGCCCGCACCGGCCCCTCACCGTCCGCCGGAAACCCGTCGGAGTCCTCGGCCCCCATCAGGAACTCCCCGCCGGGCAGGGCGACCATGCCGTCGTCCCGCGGCGCGCCGGCGGGAGCGGGAAGGGGCCGGGAGGACGGCTGCACGGGGACGGGGAGCGACAGTTCCACGGGGACGGGGAGCTCTTCCGCGCGGGCGGAGGGCGCGCAGCAGGCGGACGGCGGACGGGTGGACTCCATGTGCGGAGTGTGCCGCAGGTGTCTGTGCGCCCCGCACCCGCACCCGCCCCCGGCGATAATCGCCCCATGGCACCCCCCTCGGCCTCCGCGCTCCCCCGTGGGACGGCGGCCGCCACGTGAACGTCACCCACCTGCACAGCCGTCTGCTGCCCGACCTGCTGTCGGTCGGCGCCGCGTACCCCCTGGTGCTGGCCGGGGACCACGCGGCCCAGGCCCACGGCCTGTTCGACCGTGCCGGACGGACCGTGGAGGTGGCGACGCAGCATCCGGCGCCGATGCGGACGATCGCCACGACGGTCGAGGCGGGTCTGCGTGAACGCGGCTGGCGGGTGCGGATCCGCGAGTCGGACCCGCTCTCCGCGCAACTCGTCGTCACGGACGCCGTCTCGGAGGAGGACGGCGAGGTCGTCCTCCTCAAGGAGGTCCTCTGGCACCCGCCGGTCCGCACGGAACTCGGCCCGGTCCTGTCCCTGGAGGACGTGGTCGGCATGAGGGTGTGGACGCTGACCGACCGCGGCCTGCCCCGGGACCTCCTGGTCGTGCACGCCGCCGCGGCCCGCTGGACCCTCCCCGACCTGGAGGACCTCGGCCGCCGCCACGCCCGCGACACCTTCGACCTCACCGACCTCCAGTCCCGGCTGACCGGCGCCGACTGGATCGACGACCGGGAGTTCGCGGCCTACGGTCTCGACGACCAGGCGATCACCGAGCTCAGGCAGTGGGCCCAGGCATGGGCGGACGACATCGCGGAACGCCTGATCGAGGCTCAGCCGCCGGAGGACTGAGACCGGAAAGGTGCCTGTCCCAGGCCCGTAACAGCCGTGGCCTCCCTCGGTGTCCGTGCGTCAAGATCGCTCCGTGAGTGAAGACATAGTCGGCTTGAACCCCGTCCGGGCGGCCGGGGCCGTCGCCTCCTCCGCGTTGTTGCTGGCCGGTGCCGGGTGGGCCGTGCGGGCCGGGTGGGAGGTGCGGCTGGCCGCGGCCGGGGAGCCCGCGGGCGGGCCTCCGGACCAGGGGGACGGGCGGCACCGGGCGCTGACCTCGCTGGAGGACGGGTATCACCTCGTCAGTTCCGCCGGCGGGGTGCTGACGGCCGTGTGCGTGGTCGCCTTCCTGGTGTGGCTGGGGCGGGTGCGCGGCAACGCGCGGGTGCTGTCAGGCCGGGAGCCGCGGTACCGGGGGGTGTGGGTGCTGATCGGGTGGGTCGTGCCGGTCGTGAATCTGTGGATTCCCCGGGGGGTCGTCGCCGAGGTGTACCGGGACAGCGCGCCGGGGCGGCGGCTGCCCCGGGTCGTCGACGTGTGGTGGGGGCTCTGGCTCGTGGGGCTGGTGAGCGGGGCGGGACTCCTCTACAGCGACTCCACCGACGAACTCATCGCGCGGGCCTACGACAACGTCTGGCCGCTGGTGCTGTGCGACCTCGCGCTGGTCGGGGCCGCCGTCGCGGGTGCGGCCGTGGTGCGGGCTCTCACCCAGGTCCAGACGGAGCGGGCGGCGCTCCACGTGTGAAGTCCGGGGCGGCGCGGTACGGACCTAGGTGCACCCGGATGCGCACAGATGCACCCGGACGCATCCAGGTGCGCACCCCGCCGCCTCAGCCGTCAGGAGTCACACCGTGAGCAGTATCGCCATCGTGGGGGCCGGACCCGGGCTGGGGGCCGCCGTCGCCCGGCGGTTCGGGCGGGAGGGGTACGAGGTCGCGCTCGTCGCCCGGGACGGGCAGCGGCTGGACGCCCTCGCCCGTGAGCTGTCCGGCCTCGGCGTCTCCGCGCGCGGGTTCGCCGCCGACGTACGGGACCCGCTGGCCCTCGCGGGGGCGCTGGCGCGGGCCGCCGAGGAGCTCGGGACCGTCGAGATCCTGCAGTACAGCCCGGTGCCGCAGCGGGATTTCATGCTTCCCGTGCTGGAGACCACCCACGCGGATCTGCTCGGGCCGGTCGAGTTCTCCGTGTACGGGCCGGTCGCCGCGGTGCAGCAGGTGCTGCCCGGGATGCGCGAGCTGGGCCGCGGGACCGTGCTGTTCGTGAACGGCGGCACCGCCGTCATCCCCCATCCCGACCGGGCCGGGACCTCCATCGCCTTCGCCGCCGAGAGCGCCTACGGGCATCTGCTGCACGACCGGCTCGCCGGGGAGGGGATCCATGTGGCGCAGCTGGTGATCCCGGGTGCGATCGTGGCCGGGCACGCCCGCAAGGACCCCGCCGTGCTCGCCGACACGCTCTGGGAGATGCACCGGGACCGGCACGGGTTCCGGCATTACGCCGACGACCTGGAGGGGTGACCGAACGCCACAAAGGCCTCCTGACTTCCTATTTCCTGTCGATCTGCGCGAACATCATTTTTAGGTCAATATGGTGTTCGGCCTGATTGCTCCTCACTGGGAGCCAGGGATGGCTAAGGGGGCCAGAGATGGCTGTGGAAATTTCTCCTCTCCTCAAGCCCTCCAAGCTCAGAAGCCGTGGAGGGCTCCTCGGGGAGTGCCTGGCAGAGTTCCTGGGGACGTTCGTCCTCATTTCGTTCGGGTGTGGTGTCGTGGCGATGGCCGTCGCGGCGCTGCCCGGGTCCGGGCGCGCGGAGACGCCCACGACGATCTTCCTCGCCGCCGGCGACTGGCTCCTGATCACCTGGGGCTGGGCCATGGCCGTGACCTTCGGCGTCTATGTGGCCGGAGGGGTCAGCGGCGCCCATCTGAACCCGGCGGTGACGCTGGCGTTCGCCGTCCGCCGCAAGTTCCCCTGGGTGAAGGTGGTGCCCTTCTGGGTGTCCCAGGTGCTCGGCGCCCTGGCCGGGGCCGCCCTGGTCTACCTCGTCTACCACGACGCGATCAACGCGTTCGACGCCGCCTCCAAGCCACCCAAGGTCGGCGGGCACACGGAGGCCACCTTCTCCATCTTCGCCACCTTCCCGGCGCCCTACTTCCACGGCGGGACCTGGGGGCCGCTGATCGACCAGATCGTCGGCACGGCCTTCCTGGTCATGTTCATCGTGGCCGTCGTCGACCTGCGCAACACGGCCGTGCAGGCCAACCTGGGACCGGTCGTCGTCGGCTTCGTCGTCGCCGCGATCGGCATGTCCTACGGCGCGAACGCCGGCTACGCCATCAACCCCGCCCGCGACTTCGGACCGCGGCTGCTCACCTGGTTCGCCGGGTGGAAGAGCTACGCGTTCCCCGGCGACGGGGCGTGGTTCAGCGGCTACTGGTGGATCCCCATCGTCGGCCCGCTGATCGGCGGTGTCATCGGCGTGCTGATCTACGACCTGTTCATCGGCGACATCCTGCACGCCCGGCTCCAGCGGGGCGAGTTGCCGGAGCCCGGGCGCACCCGCCCCGAGACGGACGAGAAGTGACAGCTGCGAGGGTCACGTCTCCTTCGGCGGCTCCGCCTGCCGGCCAAGGCGCTCCACGAGCTGCTGCGCCTTGGTCACCCCCGTGTCGATCTGCTCGGTGTACTTGCCGTCGGTCCGCTCGTCGGCCAGCTCGCCGGCCTTCTCCAGACCGGTCTCGATGACGTCACCGTGTTCCTCGGCGAGGTCCTTGGCCTTGTCCGCCAGGTTCTTCAGCTCGTCCATTCCATCGAACATGCCGGAATCGTCCCCAGGGCGGGCGGGTCGTGACAAGACGGCGTCCGGGGTACCGGGCGGGGCGTGAAAGGAGCGCCCGGGCGTTTCCCGCGGTGGGCGAGGGTGGAGACTCGACGGGCAGGCAAGCCACCCACCCCTGGAGACACGCCATGAGCAGCAGCCCCCTCCTGACCGGCCTGAGCGGGAAGCTTCCCGAACTGCGGGCGCTCTACGAGGATCTGCACGCGCATCCGGAGCTGTCCTTCCAGGAGGAGCGGACCGCGTCCGTCGTCGCGGGGCGGCTGCGGGAGCAGGGCTGGGAGGTCACCGAGGGTGTCGGCGGCACCGGGGTGGTCGGGGTGCTGGCCAACGGGGACGGGCCGGTCGTCCTGCTGCGGGCCGACATGGACGCGCTGCCGGTCACCGAGGAGACCGGGCTGCCGTACGCGTCGAAGAACGACGGGGTGATGCACGCGTGCGGGCACGACATGCATGTGGCGTGGCTGCTCGGGGCGACCGGGCAGCTGGCCGCCGTGCGGGACGGCTGGCGGGGGACGGTGGTGGCGGTGTTCCAGCCGGCCGAGGAGGTCGGCGGGGCGCCGAAGATGGTCGCGGACGGGTTCGCCGAGCGGTTCCCGCGGCCGGACGTGTGCCTGGCCCAGCATGTGGCGGCCGCTCCGGCGGGGCTGGTCGGGACCCGGGCGGGGGCGCTGATGGCGGGCGCGGACAGCCTGCGGGTCACGCTGTTCGGGCGGGGCGGACACGGCTCCACGCCGGAGGCGACCGTCGACCCGGTGGTGCTGGCGGCGGCCGTGGTGCTGCGGCTGCAGACGATCGTCTCCCGCGAGGTGGGCGCGAACCAGCAGGCCGTCGTCACGGTCGGTTCGATCCACGGCGGGACCAAGGAGAACATCATCCCGGACACCGTCGAGCTGAAGCTCAACGTGCGGTCCACCACCGTGGTCGTACGGGAGCGGGTCCTTGCCGCGATCGAGCGGATCGTCCGGGCCGAGGCCGCCGCCTCCGCCGCGCCGAGGGAACCGGAGATCGCCGTCATCGACTCCTTCCCGGTCACCCACAACGACCCCGGCGCGACCGGCTCCGTCCAGGCCGCCCTGGACGGCGAGTTCCCGGGCCTCACCTTCGAGCTGACCTCACCGGTCCCCAACAGCGAGGACTTCGGCGCCTTCGGTACGGCCCTGGGGGCGCCCTCGGTCTTCTGGTTCGTCGGCGGCGCCGACCACAAGCTCTACGAGGGCGTCGACCTGGAGGCCCTGATCCGCGACGGCATCCCGCCGCAGATCCCCTCCAACCACTCCCCGCACTTCGCCCCCGTCCCGGAGCCGACGATCGAGACGGGCGTACGGGCCCTGCTGGCCGCCGCCGGCCGCTGGCTGGCCCCCTGACCCCGGCGGCCCGTACGGGAGCTAGGCGCCCTGCTCCAGGGCCGGGCGCAGATCCGCCCGCCGCCGTATGCCCAGCTTCTTGTAGGTGTGGGTGAGATGGGTCTCCACGGTGCGCCGGGCCAGATGGAGCAGGGCGGCGATCTCCCCGTTCGTGCGGCCCTCGGCGGCGAGTTCGGCGATCCGCCGCTCGCTGCCGGTGAGGGAGGCGGCACCGGTACGGCGCCGGGGGGAGCGGGCGCCGCCCTTGCGCAGCGTCCGCTCGGCCAGCTCCACCAGCCGTACGGCGCCCAGCCGTTCGGCCTGCTCGGCGGCCTCGCGCAGACAGTCCCGGGCCCGGGCGGCCTCGCCGGCGGCGATCAGCCGGCGGCCGAGCGCGATCAGGGCCTCCGTGGGCTCGGCACCGGCGGCGGGGGCGTCCCGCAGCAACGCCACCGCCTGCTCGGCGAGTTCCAGGCCGCGGCGGCCGACGGTCGCCGCGCCGAGCACCCGCAGCGCCCGGCCCACCGTGCGCGGGGTGCCCCAGACCCGGGCCAGCCGCAGCTCCTCCTCGGCCAGGGCGATGGCCTCCAGCGGACGGCCGAGGGCCAGCCGGCACTCGGCGGCGGCCGTACGCCACGGGGTGACCACCGGGCTGACCACTTCCCGGGCCGACTGCCGGCGGCCGCACTCCAGGAAGTCGTGCAGCGCCGCGGCCGGATCACCGGCGGCGGCCCGCACCACGCCCCGCGCGTACAGGAACCGGTTCAGCTCCCAGGAGTCCGGCGCCTCCCCCAGGTCGATCCCGGCGACCAGCCGCTCGGCCTGCGCGGTACGGCCCGTCTCCACCAGCGCGATCAGGGTGTGCGCGTGGACGTTGGTCGGCGCGACCGCCTCGGGCGCGTCCGCCAGGTGCGCGTAGTCGGCGCGGGCCGCCGCGATGTCCGTACGGTTGTTGATCAGGGCCTGGTGCATGGGGTGCAGCAGGTCGGGGCGCTGCCCGGCCAGGCCGCGGTCCACCAGCAGGTCGGCCTCGTCGAGTTCGTCGGCCCACTGGGCGACCGTGGCCGCGGTACCGACCAGGAACGGCTCGGTGAGCGGGTCGGAGGGCTCGGCGAGCAGGGTGCGCAGCCGCCGCATGGCGTCCCGGGCGGAGGTGAGGCCCGCGCCGGCCGCGTGCCGCACGAGCAGGGCCTGGCCGGCCGTGCCGACCAGCTCCGGGGAGCGGTCGGCGGTCTCGGACAGCCGCTGATAGAGCTCCTGCCGTATCTCCTGGTCCTGGTCGGAGAGGAGGACCGAGGCGGTGTGCAGGGTGCGCACCAGGTCGGGGTGGCCGTCCAGTTCGCCGTCCACCCAGCGCAGCACCTCGACGGCCTTGCGGGTGCGGCCCCGGCCGGTCAGCGCGGTGCCGAGGGCGACGGCCGCGCGCACCCGGTCCTGCGGGGCGGCGGGCAGCCGGACCGCCTCGGCGAGCCGGGGGATCGCGGCGGTGGAGCGGGGCGCCGCGTACTCCAGCGAACCCAGCTCGGTCAGCAGCTGCTGCCGGCGCTCGTCGGGGAGGGGTTCCTCCAGGGCGCGGCGCAGATAGGCGACGGCGTCCTCCTGGCGGCCCTCGTAGAGGGCGAGGGTGGCCGCGTCCTTCAGCAGGGGCGGGGCCCAGGGGGCCTCCACCGGTCCGGTGGAGAGCAGTTGGCGGGCCACGGTCTCGGCGGGGGCGTCCTGGTGCAGCAGCGCCTCGGCGATCGCCCGGTGCGCGGCGCGGCGGCGGGAGCCGGGGACGCCGGAGAGGATCGCGTCGCGCAGCAGCGGGTGCGAGTAGTGCGGGCGGCCGTCGGGACCCGGGGTGAGCAGGCCGAGGTTGGTCATGGCGGTGAGCCAGCCGGCCACCCGGGTGGGGTCGGCGTCGGCCAGTTCGGCGAGGAGCGGGGTGATGTCCTGCTCCGGCAGACCGCCGGCGGTGTCCTCCTCCAGGACGGCGAGCGCGCGGGCCACCTCGGTGGTGGCCGGGCCGGCGCTGTCCAGCCACCACTGGACGGCGGCCGGGTACGCGCCGGGGTAGAGGGCGGCCGTGGCGGTGGGGACCTGCGGGTGCCGGGTGTCGTCGAGGTCGTCGAGGAGGGCGCGCAGCAGCAACGGGCTGCCGGCGGCGGCGCTGACACAGGCGCCGACCCAGGCCCGGTCCGCACGGGGGAAGGCCTCGCGCACCCGGCCCGCCGCGGCCTCGGGGGTGAGGGGGGCGAGGGTGTGGGTGCGGACCAGGGCCGGGGGGAGGGAGTGGGCGAAGCCGGGGGTGGGCGGGGCCAGGTCGTACTGGCTGCGCTCGCTGACCAGGAGCAGGATCGGTAAGCGGTCGATGTGCCGGGCGGACTCCACGAGCCAGCGGTGCGAGGGGGCGTCGGCGAGGTGGACGTCGTCGACGGCGACGAGCAGCGGGGAGTCCTCGGCGTAGGAGCGCAGCACCCGCCAGAGTCCGGCGGCGGTGGCCCGCTCGTCGCCGTCCACGGCGAGGTCGGCGAACTCCGGTACCCGTCCGAGGAGTTGCAGCACCGTGGCGAAGGAGATGGCGGTGTCGGCGGGGGAGCAGCGGGCACGCAGGGCTCTCAGCCCGAGGGCGGCCGCGTGCTCGGCGGCGGCCTCCAGGACCGTGGTGCGGCCGGTTCCGGTGGCGCCCCGCAGCAGCACGAGCCGGCCGCCGCCGGTCCGCGTGCGGTCGGCTTCCGCCGCCAACAGGTGCATGGCGTCGGCGAGTTCAGGGGACGGATGGGTCATTCCTGGCTCCTCGCGGTGCGCGTGTGGGTTCGGGGGGTTAGAGGTGGTGAGGGCGGGAGAGGTTGTGGGGTGGTGGGGGCGGGGGTGTGGTTTGTTGCCGGGGCGTCATATTTGGTACGGGATGTGGATGTGGGAGGGGTGCCTGAGGTTGTGGGGCGGCCGCGGGCCGGTGGGGGCCGTTCGCGCAGTTCCCCGCGCCCCCAAGAAGGTGGGTCCACTCGCCGTGCCCCGAAAGGGGCGCGGGGAACTGCGCGACCAGCCACGACGCGGCCGCACCGGCCCCACAACCCCCGCCACCCCCACCCGGCGCCCCAACATCTCGTGGTCGTTCTCGTGGTGCTCCACGATTGTCGCTGCCCCATCGGGCACAGCAGGCTGAGGTACTCCCGCCTGTCACCGTTCCCTCAGGGGTGGCCGGCACGTGGACATAGGGGAAGCGGTTGCTCAGCCACAGCTCAGTCGTATCGGGCGGGCGCACGCCCGTCACCGTGTACGCACCCGACCCGATCTCCCGCGAAGGCGCGCTGAGCCAGCTGCGGCGCCACCCGGAGGTCGAGTTGCGGGAGGAGTCCGAGACCGGGCCCGGCACCGTCGCGCTGCTGATCAGCGACAGCCTCGACGAGCCGGAGCTGACCCGGCTGCGCAGGGTCGTGCGCAGTGAGGGTGCGCGCGCCGTGCTCGTGGTCGGGGCGTTGCGCGAGACCGAGTTGCTCGATGTGATCGAGTGCGGGGTCGGTGCCATCGTATGGCGCCAGGAGGCCACCGAGCACCGCATCGTGCAGGCCGTGCTCGCGGCCGCGCGGGGTGACGGGGACCTGCCCGCCGACCTGCTCGGCCGGCTCATCAACCAGGTCGGCACCCTGCACCGTAACGCGGCGGGCCGCCCGGGCGCGCCGGCCTCCGGGCTGTCCGCCCGTGAGGTGGACGTACTGCGGCTGGTCGCCGAGGGGCTCGACACCGGTGAGATCGCCAGCAAGCTGTCCTACTCCGAGCGCACCGTCAAGAACGTCATGCACGGGCTGACGACCCGGCTGCATCTGCGCAACCGGGCCCACGCCGTGGCCCATGCCCTCCGGGAAGGCTACATCTGACCGAACGGGCACCGGACACCGGTTCGGGGGCAGCGGGGTCTGCCCGGTGGTGCCTGCGGGGCGCCCGCGGTGGGCGGCAGGATGGAGGCTGGGCGACAGGTGAGCGGGGAGCGGTGAGTTCGGCGTGATCCACGAGGTGGACCAGGTGCTGCGGAACCTGCTGACCGGCGGTGCGCTGGCCGGCGCCGGCATCGAGGTCTCCTTCGACGCCCCGACCCGGGACTGGGCGGCCCGCCGCAACGGCCCGGTGATCAACAGCTATCTGTACGACATCCGCGAGGACGTGGCCCGGCGGCAGCGCGGCCACATCGACGTCCGGGACGAGCGGGACGTCGTCGTCAAGCGCCGCCAGCCGCCCCGCTGGTTCCGGCTGTCGTACCTGGTGACGGCCTGGACGAAGCGGCCGGAGGACGAACACCGGCTGATCAGCGCCGTGCTGGCGACCCTGATCCCGAGAGAGCTGATCCATCCCTCCGAACTGCCGGGTTCGCTGGGCGCGTTGGGGCTGACGATCCCCCTCTCCTGCGCCGGGATCCAGTCCGAGGCCCGCTCCCTCGCCGAGATCTGGTCGGCGCTCGGCGGTGAGCTCAAGCCCTCCCTGGACGTGGTCATCACGGCGCCCTTCCCGGCCTACCCGGAGTACGACGCCGGACCGCCCGTCACCGAGGGCGCCGCCGTCCGCGTCCGCGCCGGACTGGAGGAGACCGCACCGGTGCTGGAGGAGCGGGCCCACCGGGCCGGGCAGATCGAGGAGGCCAAGGCGGTCCGGGGGACCCGGGCGTGACCCTCGACGTCTCCGTGGAGACGGCCGCACCGCTGCTTGCCCGGCTCTCCGAACTGCGCGAGCGGACCGCGGCCCTGGTCGCCCACCGCTCCGCCGACGACCCGACCGCCACCGATCCGCTGCGCGGCCTCTATCTGTCGGCGGAAGCGGTACAGCATCTGCTGCGCCCGGCGGTCCCGGCCGAACTCCCCGCTCTGGAAGGGGACTTTCCCGATCGGCTCGCCGACCTCGCCGTCCGCCTCCGGCTCACCCCCCTCGACACCGCCGTCCTGCTGATCGCGCTCGCCCCCGACCTCGACCGCTCCTTCGAGCCGCTGTACGGCTACCTCAACGACGACGTCGGCCGCCGCCGCGCCACCGTCGGCCTCGCCCTCGACCTGTACGGCCTCCCCGCCCACCTCGCCGAGGCCCGCGCCCGCTTCCACCCCACCGCCCCGCTCACCGCGCTCGGCCTGCTCACCGTCGAGGAACCCGAACGCCCCTTCCTCAGCCGCTCGTTGCGCGTCCCCGACCGGGTCCTGGCCCACCTCCTGGGCGACGACACCCCGGATCCGGCGCTCACGGGCCGGCTGCGGGCGGCGTCGTACGACGGGGAGGCCGTCGACGAGGAGTTCGTGGCGCGGCTGGGCGCGCGGCTCGGCCGGGGCCCGCTCTTCGGCTATCTGCGGGAGCGGCGGGAGGGGGCCGGGCTCGGCTCCGCGACGGCCGCGCTGCGGCGCGCGGGCCTGGCGGCCTGGCACTACACCGGTCCCGAGGAGCAGATCCCGGAGCTGCTGCGGGAGGCCCGGCTGAGCGGTCGGGCCGTGCTCGTCGACCGGCCGAAACCGGGCGACCTCGTACGGGCGCTGGACGCGGCCGCCGGGGATGTCACCGTGCTGGTCACGACCCCGCACCCGTACGACCCCCAGTGGTGCGACCACCGTGACCCGCTCGTCCTGGAGGTGCCCGCCCGGCGCGCCGCCGCCGTGGACGCCTGGGCCGCCGCACTGCCCGGCGACCCCGGTTTCGACCTCGCGGCGACCGTCGCCCCGTACCACCTCGGCGGCGACCGGCTGGTGCGCGCCGTCCGGGCCGCGCGGGACCTCGCCGCATTCGACGGGACCCCGCTGGCCGCCGCGCATCTGCGGCTGGCCGCCCGCCAGCAGTCGGCCTCCGGGCTCGAACAGCACGCCCGCCGGATCCGGCCCGCTGTCGACTGGCGCGACCTGGTGCTGCCCGAACGCCCGCTCACCGAGCTCCGGGAACTCGCGCTGCGCGCCCGCCACCGCGACCGCGTCCTCGGCGACTGGCGGCTGAGCGCGGGCGGCGGCCGGGGCCGCGGGGTGCTGGGCCTGTTCGCCGGCGAGTCGGGCACCGGCAAGACCCTGTCGGCGGAGGTGGTCGCCGCCGAGCTGGGACTGGACCTGTACGTGGTCCAGTTGTCCTCCGTCGTCGACAAGTACGTCGGCGAGACCGAGAAGAACCTGGAACGCATCTTCACCGAGGCCGACCGCACCGACGCCGTGCTGCTCTTCGACGAGGCCGACGCCGTCTTCGGCAAGCGGTCCGAGGTCAAGGACGCCCACGACCGGTACGCCAACCTGGAGTCGGCCTACCTCCTGCAGCGCCTGGAGGCCTTCGACGGCATCGCGCTGCTCACCACCAACCTGCGCGCCAACATCGACGAGGCCTTCACCCGCCGTCTCGACCTGGTGATCGACTTCCCGTTCCCGGACCAGGAGCAGCGGCTGGCGCTGTGGCGGCACGGGCTGGCGCACGTGCCGAGCGAGGAGGGCGTCGAACTGGGGGCGCTGGCCGCCGAGTTCGAGCTCGCGGGCGGTTCGATCCGGAGCGCGGTGGTGACGGCCGCCTATCTCGCCGCCGGGCGCGGCGGGCCGGTCACCGCGGCGGACCTGCTGGAAGGCGCCCGGCGCGAGTACCGCAAGGCCGGGCGCCTGGTGCCGGGCGTCTGGTGATCAGTCGCCCGACGGCTTCACGATCTTCCACTCCTGGTCGTCGTCGTTCGAGCAGTAGTACAGGGTCAGGTTCGTGTCGTTGCCGCCGGTGCTGAACCCGGCGACGTCCAGGCAGAGGTTGTTGCTGGCGAAGTTGCGGATCCAGTAGTCGCCGCTGGGCTGCTTGTCGATCCACCACAGCTGGTTGTCGGCCTTGGTGCCGTCGCACTTGTACTCGGTGATCGGCGCGGACAGCCTGGCCGAGCCGTAGTCGGGCAGGTCCATGCACAACTGGTCCTTGACGTTGCGGATCTGGAAGAGCGCGGCCGAACCGGGACCGCCCTTCGCGTACCGCACCTCCAGGTTCCACAGCTGGTTGTCGGCGCTGGTCTCGTCGCAGGTGTACTCCCGCACCGGGCCGTTGCTGCTCCCCTTGTCGTAGCCGGGGATGTCCGCGCACTTCTTGGTGGTCGCGTTGCGCAGCAGCACGCCGTACGCCGGCACCACCGGTTTCGGGGTCTTCTTCCTGGTCGCCTCGGGGGACGGCTGGGCCTGGCCGCCGCCCCCGCCCGACTGCGTGTCCGGTGTCGCGTCGCCGTCGTTCTCCGGCTGCTGCTGCACCGGCGACTGCGAGGGGGCCGGCGCCGCCGCCAGCGGTGCGCTGGCCGTGGGGCTGGGGGCGAGCGAGCTCACGCCCGCCGCCTGGACCTCCTGGGCCTGGCTCTTGACCGGTGGTTTGTAGGCGAACCAGATCAGGGCGAAGGTGATGGCGAGGGCCATCAGGGTGCCGAAGAGGGTGGCCAGCCAGCGGGGCAGGAATCCGCGCTGGACGTAGGTGCCGTCCACAGGCTGTGGATTGACGCCCGCGCGCTGGACGGTGAGCTGGTACGGCCGCTGTTCCTTCGGCCCGAACCAGATGATCTTCCGGGGCTTGAGCGTGGCCATGACGAAGGCGGCGCGGCCGGGCTCGATCTGGACGTTGCTGGGATGCAGGTCGTAGGCGAGCTGGTCGCCGTTGTCGCTGCCGCTGACGGAGGCGGTCAGCTTGGTGTTGCCCAGGTTGTCGATCGCCAGCTGCGGGCGGCCCCGGAACCGGCCCTTGACCGTCGGCGGGACCAGCTCGGCCCGGACCTCCGTGAAGGGCGTGATGGTGAGGTTGCCCTCGGGGACGGTGACGGCCTCGGGGTGCTCGGTGGGGGTGATGCGGACGGCGTAGGGGTTGGGTCCGGCCGTCGCGTCGGGGGTGCGGGGCGGGGCGAAGGTCAGCTCGACCGTCCCCGTCGTCCCTGGGTAGAGGCGCAGGGCCTGGGGCTCGATCGTCGTCCAGGGAGCGAGGGCGCCCACCGGTTCGAAGCGGTACTCGTCGACGACGTCCCCGGTGTTGCGCAGCCGCAGCCGTACCCGGGTCGAGGACCCCGGGTCGACGGTCGCGGAGGCGGGTTCGAGCGAGGTCCACAGGGTCACGGCGTCACCGTCAGCTTGAAGGCCTCCAGCCAGAGCGTGTTGTCGAGGGTGCCGACGAAGTCGAGGTCGTTGTTGTCACTGCGGGAACCCCTGCACCACTGGTCGCCCCAGTCGTGGTCGCGGACCTTCGCGTAGTTGCAGCCGTGGCCGCTGCCGACGTTGAAGGCGAAACCCTCGATGTAGGGGTCGGACGCCTTGGTGCTGCCGATGTAGTTGTCCTTGCCGTCGGCGATGATCGCCGTCCAGTTCGGGTTCCACGCGCCCTGGCCGTTGGTCGAATTCGGGTCGTAGTGGAACCAGTTCCCGGCGGAGCCCTGGACGCCGTACACCGCGAGGTTGACGGCCTTGATCGGCAGGTTCTTGCCGACGGTGCCGGACATGGTGCCGTCGCAGACGGGCTTCTGCCAGCCGGTGCCCTGGACGTAGGAGCGGTAGCAGATGTGCCGCCCGGCCGGGTCGTCGGCGGCGAGCCGGTTCACGGCGGTCGCGGCCGTGTCCTGCTTGGGCTTCGCGGTCACGGTGGCCGTCGCGCCCCCGCCGCCTCCCCCGCCCCCGCCGCCGTCGCCACCGCTGTTCCCGGTGTCGGCGGGCGCGGTCGAGGGCGTCTCGCTGGGGGCCGGCGGCGGGGGCGGGGTCGCGGTCGGGCTGGGCGCGAGGCTGCTCACCCCGGCCTCCTGGACCTCCGTCGCCTGGCTCTTGACCTGCGGTTTGTAGGCGATCCAGATCAGCGCGAAGGTGATGGCGAGGGCCATCAGGGTGCCGAAGAGGGTGGCCAGCCAGCGGGGCAGGAACCCGCGCTGGACGTAGGTGCCGTCCACAGGCTGTGGATTGACGCCCGCGCGCTGGACGGTGAGCTGGTACGGCCGCTGTTCCTTCGGCCCGAACCAGATGATCTTCCGGGGCTTCAGGGTGGCGTCGACGAAGGCGGCCCGGCCCGGTTCGATCTGGACGTTGCTGGGGTGCAGGTCGTAGGCGAGCTGGTCGCCGTTGTCGCTGCCGCTCACCGACGCCGTGAGCTTGGTGTTGCCGAGGTTGTCGATCGCCAGCTTGGGGCGGCCCCGGAACCGGCCCTTGACGGTGGGCGGAACCAGTTCCGCGCGCATCTCCGTGAAGGGGGTGATGGTGAGGTTGCCCTCGGGGACCGTGACGGCCTCGGGGTGCTCGGTGGGGGTGATGCGGACGGCGTAGGGGTTGGGTCCGGCCGTCGCGTCGGGGGTGCGGGGCGGGGCGAAGGTCAGCTCCACCGTGCCGGTGGTCCCCGGGTAGAGCCGGAGCGTCTGGGGCTCGATCGTCGTCCAGGGAGCGAGGGCGCCCACCGGTTCGAAGCGGTATTCGTCGACGACGTCTCCGGTGTTGCGCAGCCGCAGGCGTACGCGTGTCGAAGCGCCCGGGTCGACGGTCGCGGAGGCGGGTTCCAGGGAAGTCCACAGGCTCACGGCACGACGCTAGGGGACCCGCGGCGAGCGGTCAGGAGCCCACGGGGCAGGCCGGGTTGCCCCGACCCGCGCCCGTGTTGCCCCCGGGTTCAGCGTTCGTCGTCGGAGTCGAGGATCACGGTCCGGCGCCGGCGGGAGGCCCGCGGCCGGACCCGGGTGTAGTCCGTGTCGTAGTCCTCGTCGTACACCTGCTGACTGGTCACCGGCTCGTCGAACTGGGAGGACGGCGCCGCGTAGTTGCGCTCCGCCGCGTACCGGCTGCGACTGCGGTGGCGTGCCGCGCGGCTCTGGCTGCGGGCCCTGCGCGAGCGGGACGCCTGCTCCTCCTCGTAGTCCCCGCCGCCGTACTCGACGTAGGCGTCGAGGTCGGCCTGGCTCAGGGCGACGGGAGGCCGGCTCCGCCCGCGCTCGGCCCGCCGCACGCTGCGGCTGCGACTGCGGCTGCGCTCGCGGGGGGTCGGCGCCGCGTACCGCTCCTCGTCGTCGTACACCTCGGTGTCGGCGCGGGTCGCCCGGCTGCGGCTACGGCCCCGGGAGTCGTCGTACTCGCTGGTCCGGCGCCTGCGGCTGCGGCTGCGGGCGCGCCGCTGCTCCGCCTCCTCGCGCTCCCGGTAGTCCCTCGGGTCCTCGCGGTCCTCGGGGCTGTTGCTGCGCCGGTCGGACTCCATGTAGTACGTCTTGCGGCGCCCGGCCACGTCGGCGCTCTTGTTCTTCCCGGAGATCCGGTGCTGGTAGCCGTACTCCTCCAGGTTCTCGTCGGGGTCGCGGCCCGCCCGGACGACCCGCATGCCGGGCGGGACGGCGTTGCGGTTCTCCAGGCCGTAGAAGCTGTTGTGCACGCCCGGGCGCGCGTACTGGTCCGGACGCGGTGTCGTGATGCTCACCGACACGTCGTCGCGGCCCATGCGCTCGGGCAGCCGGTTGGTGTCGCGGACCAGCTGCTGGGTGGAGTAGCCGCGGGTGCCGCGGGGCACGCGCGGCATCTGGAAGTGCAGGTTGGCTTCCGGGCCGACGTGCCGCAGCCGCTGCGCCGACTCCTCCCGGCTCAGGTCCATGTCGTTGAGGACCGGCACGCCGAGCCGGCGCAGGTCCTCCCGGTTGCGGTCGTAGGTCTCGTAGTCCTGCTCGGGTTCGGGCTCGAACGTCGTGATGGCGATGTCGTCCGCCGCGCGGGGGTCCCTGCGCAGCCGCGCGCGGGCCGCCGACCCGTCGGCCTCGGACAGGTAGACCTGGCTGCGGTCGGCGAGGTTCTCCTCGGCCGGACGCCGGTGGCCCGGCGGATGGATACCGCCCACCCGGGCACGCGGCCCGAGGACGTTGGAGGGCCGGATCTCCACCCGGCCGAAGCGCTCGGTGTCGAAGACCTCCCGGCCGTTGGACCGGACCCGGACGTACCGGCCGACCTCCTGACGGCCGTTGACGAGAATCTCGAAGAGCTGGCCCGCGTCGGCCGGGTGCATCCGGCTCCCGCCGCTGCCGCCACCCCCGCCCCCACTGCTGCCGTTGCCGCCCCGCGGCATCCGGGCCACCGGGACGGCCCCCGAGGCCGGTGCCGCCGCCGGGCTCTGCGCGGCCGTGGGCGCGGCCACCGAGCCGCCGCTCCGGATCCGGTGGGCGATGGAGTCGGCCTCCTGCTCGTGCCGGTCGCTCGGGTCGGAGAGCCGCACCCCGGCGCCGGTGTCGGTGCCCTCCACCGGGCCCTTCTGCTGCTGCCAGGCATGCGCCAGCTCGTGCAGCATGGTGTGCTCGTCCGCGCCGCCCGCCCCGACCACGATGTGCCGGCCTGAGGTGTACGCGCGGGCCCCGAACTCGGCCGCCGAACGTTCCGCCTCGGGACCGGTGTGCATGACGACGTCGCTGAAGTCGGTGCCCATGCCCTGCTCGGCCTTGGACCGGATCGCCGGGTCGACCGGACGTCCCGGCGTGCCCAGCACCCCCAGCACCGCCCTGCGCTGGACCGGGGTGTCCTGCGGGGCGTGCCCGCAGCCGGCGTCGTGCTCGTGCCGCTCCTCCTCGACGGCACGGGCCACGGCCGCGTTGCCCGCCCGGCGCTGGAGGGCCAGCATCCGCTGTGCGGTGGTGCCGACGGGCGGCGGGACACTCGGGCTCTGCCGCCGGCCGCGGTCCTGCCGTTCCTCGGACTGCTGTTCGCGCACGCTGCTTCCCCTCACGTCGGGCCGGTCCAGCCTTACCGCCCCGATCCCGGGACCGGGAGGACCGCAGGGGCAGCCCAAGGGGCAACGCGATCGTGCGGTGGGGCAGCGAGGTCCGGTGAACTGCCCTTGAGGGCAAGGAGATTGCCCGCCGACAGGCACCGGAGGCCGTTTCGGCGTGCGCGCTTCGCGCGTGAGGGTGGGGATTGTTCCTGTCTCGTACCCCGAGGAGAGCAGAGCATGCCGTCCTACCTGTCGCCCGGCGTCTACGTCGAGGAGGTGGCCAGCGGCTCGCGTCCCATCGAGGGGGTGGGCACGTCGGTGGCGGCCTTCGTGGGCCTGGCCCCGACCGGTCCGCTGAACGAGCCGACGCTGGTGACCAACTGGACGCAGTACGTGGCGGCCTTCGGTGAGTTCACCGACGGGTACTACCTCGCGCACTCCGTCTACGGCTTCTTCAACAACGGCGGCACGGCGGCCTACGTCGTCCGGGTCGGCGGCTCGCCCGAGGGCGCGGCGGCCTCCGGCACCCCGGCGGCCGTGGGGACTTCGGCCGCCCCGGCCGCGCTGCCGCCCGGCGAGGCCAGGCAGCTCGGCACCTTCACCGTCAGCGCGGTGGCCTCCGGCGACCTGAGCGTCGAGGTCGCCGACCCGGAGGGCGAGGGCCCCGCCGAGCGCTTCAAGCTGGTCGTCAAGGACGGCGGCAAGCCCGTCGAGACCTTCGACGTGACCGCGAAGAAGGGCGGCCGCAACTACGTCGTCACCCAGGTCAAGGAGCGCTCCAAGCTCATCGCCGTGACCGAGGCCGCGCCCGCCGCGCAGCTGGCCCGTCCGGAGAACCAGACGGTGGCCCTGGTGGCCCCGACCCCGACGCCGGCGTCCGCGTCCCCCGTCGCGGACGCCGGTTCCCACCCCGGCCCCGCCACCTACCTCGGCGACTCGGCCGACCGCACCGGCTTCGGCGGCCTGGAGGCCGTCGACGAGGTGTCCATGGTGGCCGTGCCCGACCTGATGGCCGCCTACCAGCGCGGCGCGATCGACCTGGAGGCCGTCAAGGCCGTCCAGCTCGGCCTGATCGCGCACTGCGAGCTGATGGGCGACCGGGTCGCCGTCATCGACCCGCCGCCCGGCCTCAACGCCCGCCAGATCCGCGTCTGGCGCCAGGAGACGGCCGGCTACGACTCCAAGTACGCGGCCCTCTACTACCCCTGGATCAAGACCTTCGACCCGGCCTCCGGCACCTCCCGGCTGGTCCCGCCGTCCGGCCACGTGGCCGGTGTCTGGGCCCGCAACGACGCCGAGCGCGGTGTCCACAAGGCCCCCGCGAACGAGGTGATCCGCGGCGCGGTCGACCTGGAGCTCCAGATCACCCGCGGTGAGCAGGACCTCCTGAACCCGATCGGCGTGAACTGCATCCGCGCCTTCCCGGGCCGCGGCATCCGCATCTGGGGCGCCCGCACCCTGTCCTCCGACCCGGCCTGGCGCTACCTGAACATCCGCCGGTACTTCAACTACCTGGAGGAGTCGATCCTGATCGGCACCCAGTGGGTGGTCTTCGAGCCCAACGACCACAACCTCTGGGCCCGCATCCGGCGCAACATCTCCGCCTTCCTGGTCAACGAGTGGCGCAGCGGCGCCCTGTTCGGGCAGCGGCCCGAGGAGGCGTACTACGTCAAGTGCGACGAGGAGACCAACCCGCCGGAGTCGGTCGACGTCGGCCGCGTGATCTGCGAGATCGGCATCGCGCCGGTCAAGCCCGCCGAGTTCGTGATCTTCCGGCTGGCCCAGTTCTCCAGCGGCAGCGGCGAGCTCCAGGAGTAGCCGGCAGACAGCCGGGCTGCGCCGAACCCCCTTGTTTTCCAGGCACTTTGAGAAGAACGGGCAGTAACAGAGATGAGTCTCCAGCCGGGTGACGCCCTCACATCGCACAATTTCGGTCTGCAGATCGACGGCGTGATGGTCGAGTACCTCGCCGAGGTCAGCGGCCTGTCGATGGAGCAGGACGTCATCACCTACCAGCAGAACACGCCGGACGGGAAGAACCACGTCCGCAACCTGCCGGGCGTGAAGAAGAACGGCACCTGCACGGTCGTCCGCGGTATGACCCAGTCCTCGTCGTTCACCCAGTGGATCAACGAGTCGATCAACGGCCAGATGGCCACGGCCCGCAAGAACGCCACCATCATCATGATGGACTTCCAGAACACCCCGGTGAAGCGCTACAACCTGCGCAACGCCTGGTGCAGCAAGATCGACACCTCCACGGTCAAGGCGGGCGAGGCGTCCGCGCTGACCGAGTCGGTGACCATCACGTTCGAAGAACTGGTCATCGAGTAATGAGGCGTTCGGCCGGCAGGGCCGGGAGCGTGGCAGCGCCCCCGGCCCCGGAGGTGACGACCACGGCGGCGCCCCCGCAGCAGGAGGCGCCCCGCGAGGTGCTGCGCACGGAGTTCCCGTTCCAGCTCCCGCGCGGCTACGTCGACGAGCAGGGCACCGTCCACCGGGACGGCGTGATGCGGCTGTCCACGGCGCGCGACGAGCTGATCCCGCTGCGGGACATCCGCGTCCAGGAGAACCCGGCGTTTCTGTCGGTGGTGCTGCTGGGCCGGGTGATCACCCGCCTCGGCACGCTGCCGCTCATGCACGACGGCATCGTGGAGAACATGTTCGCCTCCGACCTGGCGTTCCTGCAGGACTTCTACCGCCAGATCAACGCGGAGGGCCACACCCGGGCCGCGGTCAACTGCCCGCACTGCTCGGAGCCCTTCGAGGTGGAACTCGGCGGGAGCCGCCTGGGGGAATCGTGACGTACGCGACCGACCGGCTGCACGAGGAGATCGCGTACGTCGCCTACCACTTCCACTGGAACCTGGAGGACATCCTGGACCTGGAGCACGCCGACCGCCGCCGCTACACCGCGGAGATCGCGTCCCTGGTGACCCGGGCTGCCTCCGCAGGGGCGGAGGGCTGAGCGGTGGGGCTGTGGGATCGGGTACGGGGGCGTGAACGCGCTCCGGAAACGCAGGTGGAGCCCGGGGTTTCCGCCGAGGCGCCGCGTGCCGTGGTGGCGGCGGCCTGGCCGGGACTGCCGCCGATCCAGCGTGCGCTGGGGACGGGCGGGCCGGTCGCCGACCCCGGCTTCGGCGGCCGGCTGCCGACCTGGCAGAACCCGTCCTTCCTCGGCATGCGCTCACACGCGGTCCTGGACGGCGAGTCCAGCGCGTCCCTGGCGAGCGGCGGCCTGACGGGACGGACCGGAGCGGGGGCCGTGTCCGGCCTCGAACGGCCCATGCAGTCCATGCCGTTGGCAGGCCCGACGAGACCTGCCGGTCCACCGCTGCCGGTGGTGCCGTTGCGGGCGGTCAGGGGTGGTCCTACGAGGGGAGCGGCCGGTTCTTCGGCCGGGTCGGCCGGGTCGGTCACCGCCGGGGCCTCTGGGGCGGCGCCGGTGGTGCAGCGGGTGCCGTTGTCGGGGCCTTTGCCGACTGCCGTGGGCAAGGGCAAGCCGCAGAGGCCGGTGGCGCCTGCTGCCCAGCGGGCGGTCACCCCGGCGACGGCCGGTCCGGCCACGACCTCGACTCCGGCTTCGGTTTCCGGGGCTGTGCCCGTGGCGTGGGCGCCGCAGCCGGCTCCGGTCGCCCCGGCTCCGGCCACGGGGCCGCGCGTCACACCGGCCCCTCCCGTCGCGCCTCGGCGCGGCGCGCTCACGCATGCGCCGGCGAACACATCGGTCACGGCCGTGCAGCGCCGGACACTGCCGTCGGCGCCGAGGGCGCTGGCGAGCGAGGGCGGTGCGGTGCCGGCGCCGGGGGAGGGCGACCGAGCCGAGGACGGGGCCGTACGGCGAGCGGTGACGGGTCCGGCCATTGCCGACCGCACGTCCTCCAGGGCTACGGCACCCATGTCACCTACGACGACACCTCCCGCGCGCTCCGCGACGCCCGCCGCCGTGCCTCCGGTACAGCGGCGGACGGCGAGCGGTACTGCACCGGGCGGCAGCCACACGCCGACTTCTCCGACTGCACCCGGCACCCCGCCGGCGGAGGCCCCGGCACAGTCACCCACGAGCGCCGGGGCCCAACCGCCTTTCGTACAGCGCCGTCCGTCCCCCTCCTCCCCCACCCCGCCTGCAGCGCCCCGTCAGGGGCGAGGGGCGGTGTCTGATGTGCGGCTACCGCCGCGTGAGCGCGCTCAGCCCCCACCGGCCGACACCAGGACCACCAGCGCAACCACACCCTCCTCCCCACACGTACGCCCGCCGTCGACCCCGACCGAGAGCGTCGGCCGCGAGGCGGCTGTACAGCGCCGGGTGACGGAGAACGCGGCGCCCCCTGCTGATGCCGCGACGGCTCGCGAGCCCGTCCGGCCCTCCGCGACCAGCGCTTCGGCGGTGCAGCGACGGGTGGCGGAGCGCGTGGCCGCCCCCGACGCCGTACCGGAAGCACGCGCAGCCGCGTCGGCTGAACCGGAGCGTCCGCGGGAGCCCGGTCTACCCTCCGCGACCAGCTCTTCGGCGGTGCAGCGGCGCGTGGTCGCCGCCGATGCCGTACCGGAAGCACGCGCAACTGCATCGGCTGAGCCGAAGTCCCGGCGTGAGCCCGACCAGGTCCCCGTGACCGGTCCTTCGCCGGTGGCCGTGCCCGCTTCCCCTTCCGTGCAGCGCCGGGTGACGGAGAGGGCGGCGACCCCTGCTGATGCCGCGTCGGCCGACCCGAAGCGCCCGCGCGAGCCCGTCCGGCCCTCCGCGACCAACCCTTCGGCGGTGCAGCGGCGCGTGGTCGCCCCCGGCGCCGTACCGGAAGCACGCGCAACTGCATCGGTTCAGCCGAAGCCCCGACGCGAGCCCGACCAGGTCCCCGTGACCGGTCCTTCGCCGGTGGCCGTGCCCGCTTCCCCTTCCGTCCAGCGTCGGGTGGCGGAGAGCGCGGCGACCCTTGCTGATGTCGTACCGGAAGCACGCGCAGCCGCGTCGGCTGAGCCGAGGCCCCTGCGTGAGCCCGTCCAGGCCCCCGTGACCGGTCCTTCGCCCGCGGCCCCCGCCGCCGCAGGGCGGGAAGCCCCGTCGGCATCGGCGCCGATACCCTCGCGTCGTCCCAACCCGGCTCCGTCGACCGGTACTTCGGCCTCCGCTCCGGTGCCGCGTACCGCGACGCCGCCCGGCTCGCTTCGCCCGGGCCTCGGCGCCCCGCTCGCCCGTCCGGCGGGGGCCGGAGCCCTCGGGGCGCCCGTACAGCGTCGGACGACGGATCAGGCGCCGACCCGTCCGAGCGCGCGCCCGCAGCCCGCCCCGACCGACCTTCCGACCACGGCCTCGCCCGCCCCCACTCCCCGCCTCGGTCTCGGCGCCCCCCTGACGGTCCCGGCCACTCCCGTCCCGTCCGTCCAGCGGCGGAGGGCGACGAGCGGTCCGGGAGAGCGGCCGACCGTTTCCGTCCCGCCCCCGACGCCCGAAGCGCCTCGTCAGATACCCGTCCCGCCGAGCACCACCCCCGCTCCCGCCCCTCTCGCCGTACCCCCGTTCCTGACCGGAGCCTCCGGCCCCGTCCCCGCTCCCGCCGACGGTCAACCGCCTTTCGTACAGCGACGTCCGTCCCCCTCTCCCCCCACCCCGCCCGCAGCGCCCCGTCAGGGGCGCGGGGCGGTGTCTGATGTGCGGCTACCGCCGCGTGAGCGCGCTCAACCCCCGCAGGCCGACGCCAGAACCACCACCGCAACCACCCCTCACCCCGTCCCCCTCCGCCCCACCACCCCGCTCTCCACCGCCGCCCCTCTCCCCGTAGCCCCCCTCAACCTCCCCACCATCCAGCGCGACGCCCTCACCACAGCCCTCCCACCGGCGGCGATCACGGGAACCAAAACCTCCCTGAAGAAGGAGCCGGTCACCACCACGACCCCTCCTCCCCCCGCCCCCGTCACCAAGGCACCTCGACAGCTGCCCCCCGACGGCCCGCCGCCACCCCCACCCGGGGGCCACGTCGTCACCGCGGAGAACGACGACCTCCCCCCGGAGTACCGGGCGGTCGAAGAGGGCGGCTTCGATCCCGGCGCTCTGACGGAGTACCAGGTCGACGCGCTCGTGCACCGGATCATCGACCGCATCACCCGGCACGTCCGCACCGAACTCCGCCGCGACCGCGAACGCGTCGGCAAGCTCCGCGACTTCCGTCCCTGAACATCCCCGCAACATCCCCGCCCCACAGAAAGGCCCCCGATGGCTCGCCAGGACCCGGGAACCACGATCTGGTTCAGCCTCTCCATCGACGGTGAGAGCCTCGGTTACTTCAACGGGTGCGAGGGGCTGTCGTCGCAGGTGGAGATCGAGCGGCGGCAGGAGGGCGGCAACAACGGCTTCGTGTGGCAGCTGCCGACCCGGGTCACCTTCTCCACCATCCGGCTGACGCGACCGCTGACCCCGGACACCTCGAAGGTCGCGAAGTGGATCTCCTCCGTGCAGACGGGCATCAAGCGGCCCACCGCCCAGATCACGGCGCTGCGCGCCGACGGTTCGGAGGTCGCCCGGTGGGGCCTTCTCGACGTGCTGCCCGTGAGCTGGCAGGGCCCCTCCCTCGACCCGGCCAGTCCCGCCGTGGCCACCGAGGTCCTGGAGATCACCCACCACGGATTCACGGACTGAGCGGGACGAGAGAGACGAGAGAGACGAGAGGGCAGGGAAAGACAATGGCCAGCAGCAGTCGGGGCGCCGGCAAGAGCCTCGTGCGCGCCACCCTGGAGATCCACCAGCCCCCGCCGAGCGGCAGCCGTACCCCGGGCGCTCTCATGAAGTCCTTCAACTTCGACTTCAACCCGGCGCAGCTCACCATCGGCCGCCGCGCCGACTGGAAGTCCTCCTACGCGCCGATCGAACGCGACGGCCCGCTCCCGGAGTTCCTCGGCGCGCACCCGCGCCAGATGAGCGTGGAGATCTTCCTGGACTCCTCGGACGAGCCGACCGCGAACTCGGTGCTGAAGAAGGTCGAGTCGCTGCTGACGTGCTGCGAGGTCACCGCGCAGAGCATCGCGAACAAGCGGCCGTCGCCGCCGTGGGTGGTGTTCGAGTGGGGGTCGTTCTCGACGGCCCGGTTCACGGCGTACGTCGCCTCGGTCGACGCCTCCTACACGCTGTTCGGGACGAGCGGGATGCCCATCCGGGCCACCTGCCGTCTGCAACTCCAGGAGATCCCGACCAAGACCCCCGGGCAGAACCCCACCTCCGGCGCGCTCACCGCGCAGCGCGTGCACCGGGTGGTCGCCGGGGACTCGCTGCAGGCGCTGGCCTGGCGGGAGTACGGCGACGCGTCCGCCTGGCGGGCGATCGCCGACGCGAACGGGATCGACGACCCGAACCGGCTGCCCGCCGGGACGGAACTCGTGCTGCCTGCCGCCGAGGAGGTGCGGCACTGATGGTGAAGTACGCCTACTCGAACATCATCAAGGTGACCATCAACGGGAAGGACCTGAAGTCCGACCCGGTGTGGGGGTCCGCGCTGATGGACGCCCATGTCGACCAGGGCGTGGGGGTGCCGGCCGCCTTCCAGCTGACCTTCCGGGACAAGGACCGCAAGCTCCTCGGCGACCTGGGCGTGAAGTTCGGCAGCGAGGTGGTGCTCACCCCGATGTCCGACGGCCTGGACACGGCGGGCCCGCTGCTGACCGGCGAGGTCACCGCGATGGAGGCGGAGTACGACGGCACCGGCAGCTATGCCGTGATCCGCGGCTACGACAAGGGTTTCCGGCTGATGCGGCAGCGCCGGGTGGTCGCGTACCGCAACCAGACCGCCTCCGACATCGCCCGCAAGCTGGCCGGGCAGGACGGGGTGCCGATCGGCCGAATCGACGCGACGAAGACCGTCTACGAGTTCATCAGCCAGAGCAACGTCACCGACTGGGAGTTCCTCGCGCGGCTCGCCGACGAGAACGAGATGGTCATGTCGGTCGACGCGAAGGGGAAGTTCCAGTTCGTGAAGCCGAAGGACGCCTCGGGGGCGCCCTCGACGAGCACGGACGGCGACAAGAGCCCCTTCGTCCTGGAGGCCGGCCACGACATCCTGCGGCTGCGCTCCGCCGTCACCGCCGCCGACCAGGTCGCCACGGTCGAGTCCCGCGGCTGGGACGTGACGACGAAGAAGACGCTCACCGCGACCTCCAAGGCCAACGGCAACCAGGGGTACAGCATCGGCGCCACCCCCGGTGACGCGTACGCCAAGTTCCCGGCGGCCAAGCTGGTGGAGACCCGGACCCCCTACGACAAGCAGTCCGAGGTGAAGTTCGCGGCCGCCGCCCTCGCCGACGACGTGACGTCCGGGTTCGCCGAGGTCGAGGTCGTGGTGCGGGGCAATCCGCAGCTGCGGCCCGGGGTGCCGGTGGCGCTCAAGGACGTCGGCACGCCCTTCGCGGGCAAGTACACGGTCACCTCGGTACGGCATGTCTTCGGCGACGCCAAGCACTACGAGACCTGGGTGACGGTCAGCGGCCGGCAGTGGCGGTCCCTGTACGGCGTCGCCTCCGGCGGCGGTGGTGCGGACGGCGGCCTCGACCGGCAGCTCAGCGTGGCCCCGGCGCTCGTCACCGACGTACAGGATCCGCTCCAGCAGGGCCGGGTGAAGGTCAAGTTCCCCTGGCTGGACGACACCTACGTCAGCGACTGGACCCGGTCCGTGCAGCTGGGCGGGGTGCGCGGCGGCGGGGTGTTCCCGATGGACGTCGGCGACGAGGTGCTGGTCGCCTTCGACCGGGGCACCCTCGACCACGCGTACGTCATCGGCGGCCTCTACAACGGCAAGGACAAGCCGACCCGGGTCAAGGACGTCCCGCTGCACGACGGCATGCGCGGCCGTGCCACCCGGCACACCGTCTCCGACCGGTCCGGCAACCACGTGGACCTGCTCGACCAGAAGGGCCGCAAGGAGGGCGTCCGGCTGGCCAGCGGCGACGGCAGGCTGACCGTGTTCCTCGACCGGACCAAGACCGAGATCACCGTGGACAGCAAGGGTGACGTCTCCATCAAGGGGAACCGGGCGGTGTCGGTCGAGGCGGGCACCAGTCTGTCGCTGCGTGCGAAGGGCGCGCTCAGCATCAGGAGCGGGGGACCGTTGTCCCTGCAGAGCGCCGAACTCGTCGACATCAAGGCGCCGACGGGGGCGGTCTCGGTGAACGCCGCCGCGCTGAACCTGATGGCGACCGGTGCCGCCTCGCTGCGCGGCAACGGTGCCCTGGCGCTCGGCTCCCTCGCCACCGTGGCGATCACGGCCCCGCAGGTGCCGGTCCTCGGCAACCTGACCATGGCCGGACTGACCGTGATGGTGATCCCGGCATGAGCGGGCGCCAGGTCCTCCCGGAGAGGCGGGTGCGGAGCTGATGGCGGAGCAGTTCGTGGGCTCGGGGTGGTCCTTCCCGCTCCGGATCGGCCCCACCGGCGGTATCGCCCTGGTCAGCGGCGAGAAGGAGGTCGAGGAGGCGATCCGGCTCGTGCTCTCCACGGCCCCCGGCGAACGCCCCATGCGGCCGGAGTTCGGCTGCGCCATCCACGACCTGGTCTTCGCGCCTGTCAACGAGCAGACCGCCGGCCGGATCCAGCACGAGGTGTACGCCAGCCTCGACCGCTGGGAGCCGCGGATCGAGGTCGAGGACGTCGAGGTCACCACCGGAGCCGACCCGAGCGTGCTGATGATCGACGTCCGCTACTCGGTCCGCGGCACCAACAACCCGCGCAGCCTCGTCTTCCCCTTCTACGTCATCCCCTCCCACGACGAGCCGGACCTGCCGCCCGCCTCCTCGGACTCCTCGGAAAGCGACCGCTGATCCCCGATGGCCCTGCCCTCCCCGAACCTCGACGACCGCCGCTTCCAGCAGTTCGTCGACGACGCCAAGCGTTACATCCAGCAGCGCGCCCCGGAGTGGACCGACCACAACGTCTCCGACCCCGGCATCACCCTGGTGGAGACGGTCGCGCACATGGCCGACCAGATCGTCTACCGGCTCAACCGGGTCCCGGAGAAGAACCACCTGGCCTTCCTGGACCTGGTCGGCATCACCCTCTTCCCGCCCTCCGCCGCCCGCACCGAGGTGACGTTCTGGCTGTCGGCGGCCCAGGAGGACCCGGTGCCGGTGCCGGTCGGCACGGAGGTGGCGACCCGCCGTACCGAGACCCAGGAGGCGGTGGTCTTCGCGACCGAGCGCGCCCTGACCGTCGTACCGAGCGAGCTGCGGCACCTGATGAAGCAGGAGCGCGGCTCGGCGGTCGTCGACCTCACCCATGAACTCGCCGAGGGCAAGGACCTGTTGTGCTTCACCGAGGCCCCGAACCCCGGTGACTGCATGCTGCTCGGCCTGACCGCGGCCGTCCCGCACTGCGCGGTCGCCCTCGACCTGGACAGCCGGGTCGACGGTGTCGGCGTGGACCCGCGGCAGCCGCCGCTGGTGTGGGAGGCGTGGACGGAGGACGGCTGGCGGGAGTGCGAGGTCGACCGGGACGGCACCGGCGGACTCAACCGCCCCGGCGAGGTCGTGCTGCACGTCCCCGGCGGCCACGTGCTCTCCCGCAACGGCGGCCGGGAGGCGGGCTGGCTGCGCTGCCGGGTCACCGAACCCCACTCCGACCAGCCCTTCTACACCACCTCCCCGACGGTCCGGTTCGCCGAGGCCTGCACGGTCGGCGGCACCACCGGCGCCGTCCACGCGGAGACCGTCGAGGACGAGGCGCTCGGCGAGTCCACCGGCCTGCCCGGCCAGCGGCTGCGGCTCGCCCACGCCCCCGTCGTCGGCGACACCCCGCCGCTCCTCCTGCAGACCGCCGAGCACGACGGCGAGGACGGCTGGCTGGACTGGCAGGTCGTCCCGCACTTCGCGGCCTCCGGCCCGTACGACCGCCACCTCACCCTCGACGCGACCACCGGCGAGATCGCCTTCGGCCCGGCGGTCCGCGAACCGGACGGCTCCCTGCGCCAGTACGGCGCGGTGGCCCCCAAGGGCGCGGTCGTCCGGGCCCGCCGCTACCGCACGGGCGGCGGCCGGGACGGCAACGTGGCCCGGGGCGCCGTACAGATCCTCCGCTCCTCCATCCCGTACGTCTCGGAGGTCGTCAACCGCGAGGCCGCGCGCGGGGGAGTGGACGGCGAGACGGTCGCCGAGGCCAAGGTCCGCGCCCCCATCACCCTGCGCGCCCAGGAGCGGGCGGTGACCCTGCGCGACTACGAGGAGCTGGCCCGCCGCGCCGCCCCCGAGACGGCCCGGATCACCTGCCTGGAGGGCGAGGAGACCGAGTACGGGTCCTACGCGGTACGGGTGCTGGTGGTGCCCCAGGCGGTCCCCGACCCCGGCGGCCGCCTCCGCTTCGAGCAACTCGTCCCCGGGGACGCCCTCCTGGACCGCATCACCCGCCACCTGGACGAACGCCGCCTGATCGGCACCCGGTTGGCGGTCGGCCCGCCCTTCTACCAGGGCGTCACCGTGGTCGCCACCGTCCATGCCTTCCGCGGGGTGGACGTCGACCGGGTCCGCCGCCAGGCCCACGACGCCCTGTACCGCCACCTCGACCCGCTGACCGGCGGCGCGGACGGCAAGGGCTGGCCGTTCGGGCGCCCGGTGCAGTCCGGCGAGGTCTTCGCGGTCCTGCAGCGCGTCCCCGGCGTCGAACTCGTCGACGAGGTGGTCCTCCACCCCGCCGACCCCCTCACCGGCAAACGCGGCGACCCGACCGACCGCATCGACCTCGAAGCCCCCTCCCTCGTCTTCTCCTACGACCACCGGGTCCGGGTGATCGGCGAATGAGGGGCTCGATCGACGGCCTGGGCTCCTCCGTCCCCATCGGCCGGATGCTCCCGGCGGTCTTCGCCGACGACGACCTCGCCCTGCGGTTCGTGGCCGGCCTGGACGACGTGATCGCCCCCATCCCCAACGTCCTCGACTGCCTCCCGACCTACTTCGACCCGGCCCTCGCCCCCCTGGACTTCACCGAGTGGCTGGGCACCTGGGTCGGCGCGGAGACCGACGGCACCGAACCGGAACCGCTGCTGCGTGCCGCCGTCGCCGCGGCCGCCTACCTGCACCGCATCCGCGGCACCCGCCGGGGCCTCGCGGAGGCGGTCCGGCTGGCCTTCGGCGTCGCCCCGGAGATCACCGAGAGCGGCGGCGCGACCTGGAGCGCCCGCCCCCTCGGCGCCTTCCCCGGCACCCCGCGCCCCCGCCTCCACGTCCACCTCACGCTCCCCGCCCCCACCCCCGCCGACGAGGTCCGCCTGGAACACCTCGTCGCCGCCGCCCGGCCCGCTCACATGCCCTACACGGTCCAGGTGACCGCGTCCGCCGAAAGGACCCCGCAGCCATGACGACCACCCAGAACTGCACGGAGTGCGGCACGGTCGCCGAACCGGGCCAGTCCTTCTGCGACGCCTGCGGAGCCGTCCTGAGCTGGACCGGCAACCGCGACACCCCGACTCCCGAACCGACCCCGGCCACAGCAGCCCCTGCCTGGGATGCCTTCACCCGCCGCGACGGCGGCTCGGGCCTCCCTCAACGAGAGCTCCGGGCCACGACCACGACAGCGCCCCGTGACGAGCAGGAGGACGTGCCCCGTCAGGGGCGCGGGGCTGAATCCGATGTGCGGCTACCGCCGCGTGAGCGCGACCAGCCCCCACCGGCCGTCACCGAACCCACCACCCCCGACGCCCCCACCGTCCCCACACCGCAAGCCGCCGACGCAGCCCAGCCCCCACAAGGGCCGCCCGCCGAAGGCGACGACGCCCACGACCGCGCCCGCCGCCTCCTCGTCCCCGTACAGGACCCCGACGCCACCCCACCCCCGGCCCCCTCCGTCGCCCCCGTCCTCCCCGGCCGCCCCACCCCCCAGCGCCCCGCCTCCGTCCGCGCCCCCGGCGAGGACCTCGGCGCCCACGGGGGCACCCCCTGCCCCTGGTGCGCCACCCCCAACCGCCCCGACCGCCACTTCTGCACCCGCTGCGCCATGCCTATGGCCGGCCACGGCAGTGCCTCCTCCTCGGCCCCTCGCCCCTGGTGGCGCCGCATCCTCGACTTCCGTAACCGCGAGACCCCCTGGGCCGGCGACCGCCCCCGCCTCCGCCGCACCTTCGACCGCGTGCTGACCTGGATCGTCGCGGCCGTCGTCCTCGCCCTCGTCACCGTCCTGGCGTTCAACATCCCGAACGCGGTGAGCGCCACCCGCGACCACTTCGCCAAGCGGGCCCAGGTCTCCCCGGACCGGATCACCGCGTCCCGTTCGTACGCGGGGCACAAGCCGGACCTGGCCTTCGACAAGCTGAGCAACACCTGGTGGGGTCCCGGCGTGATCCAGGGCGGCGAGGGCGAGTGGATCGAGGCCCGTTTCGACGAGCCGACCCGCCTCCTGAACGTCATCGTCTCCTCGGGCGAGTCGAACCACTTCGACCAGCTCAAGAAGTCGGCGCTGCCGCACCGCATGAAGGTGACGATCAAGACGGCCGACGGCAGGACCGAGGACCGCGAGCTGACCCTCGACCAGATGGTCGGCGGCCAGACCCGCAACCTGCGCGCGGCGGACGTCGTCTCCGTCCGCTTCACGATCGAGTCCTCCTACCAGGCCTCGGCGAAGACCCAGGTCGCCATCGCCGAGATCGAGTTGTTCGGCCCGTCGAGCGCGGGCTCCTCCTGACGGCCGCACCCACCTGACCCGGCGGTCCGCCGCACAGGGAGTGGTGCGAGGATCCGGCCATGACCGGGGACGACACGGGGAAGCGGCGCACCGCGCGCAGAAGCCGGCGCGACGTGCCGCTGACCCCGATCGCCTTCCTCCTCGTCGGCAACGTGGTGGTGAAGTTCCTCGGCGCCCTGTTCTCCCTCGCCTTCGGTTCCGGCGGCTTCTCCGCCGGGCGGCTGGCGGAAGCCGTCCTGGACCTGGTCGGGCGCCTGCTGGTCGCCGCCCTCTGCCTCTGGCTCTTCGCCCGGATCCGGAGGTGGCGGCGCGGGGCGAACCCACAGGGCCAGGGGCAGGGCCAGGTCTAGCCCCGCATCAGCGACCGGTAGACCGCCGTCGACCGGGGATTGCCCCGGCAGCCCCACACCCCGTGCGGGCAGTAGTCGGTGATGGTCTGGTACAGCGGCCGGTTGGCCGCGAACCACTCCAGCATGCCCCGCAGATACGCCGGATCGTCCCCGTTCTCGTACAGCCCCCACTCGGGATACGAGACGGGTTTGCCGTGGGCCCGGGCGAAGTCGACCTGGGCCTGCAGCCCGTACGGCTCCGCGACCTGTTCCTCGAAGGAGAGCCCGCGCGGGGAGTCGTAGGCGTCCATCCCGACGATGTCCACGAAGAGGTCCCCGGGATAGCAGCGGGTCCAGGGCACGGCGTCGCGCCCCCGGTTCGGCGTGAAGTCGAACCGGAACCGCGCGCCCGGCACCGACCGCATCGCGGTGACGATCCGCACCCAGTACGCCTTCCAGGCGGCCGGGTCCGGCCCGCAGCGGTGGGTGTACGTGTCCCCGTTCATCTCCCAGCCGAGGACGACGACGGTGTCCGGCGCGCCGACCGAGACCAGCCGCCGGGCCAGCGTGCGGAAGTGGCCGTCGTAGGCCCCGCCCGCCCCGAGCCGTAGCCGCCGCCGTACCTCGGCGTCGGGCAGGTGGTCCTCGGTCCGTTCCAGCATCGGCACGTTGAGGACGAGCAGGCGGTCCGGCGCGGCCCGCCGCCAGTGCGCCCACAGCCGTACGAAGTCCGGGGCGCCCTCGATGTTCCGCCACACGTCACCCGGGAGATAGGTGTGGCCGACCCGGGGCTCGTCGTGTCCCAGCCAGTCACCGAGCGCACTCACCCGCCGTACCCCTTCGGCGCCGTAGCCGACGTACGCGCCGAAGGGTCCGGGGGCGGCGGGCCGTGGGGTCTCCGGCCGGGAGACCGGCAGCAGCAGGAGGACGGCCATCGTGATGAGGAGGACGAACCTCGGACGAGCCATGGGGGGAAGTCTGGTCGTTGTCGGGAGCCGGTGGGCGCGGTGCGGGCATGTTCGAACTTTGTGCGAGGCCCGCGGGATCGCCGGAGACCTGTACCCCGTGCCCGCGCAGCCAGGGCAGCGGCGCCACCGCGGAGCCCGCGTACGGGCTGGTGCGGACCTCGAAGTGGAGGTGGGGGCCGTCCGCGTTGCCGGTCGCGCCGGCCGAGCCGATCCGCTCGCCCGCCGCGACCTGCTGTCCGGGGCGGACCTGGATCACGGACAGATGGGCGTACTGCGTCCAGTACCCGTCCGGGTGACGTAAGACGATCTGGTTGCCGTAGCCGTCGCCGCAGGACGTGGTCGCCACCTGGCCGGGGCCGACGGCGTACACGGGTGTACCGGCGTCGACCGCGAAGTCCTGGCCGGTGTGCCGGTGTTTCCACAGGCGGCCCTTGGCGGCGTAGCCGGCGGAGAGCCGGTAGCGGACCGTCGGCGCCGTCCAGCCGTCGAGGCCGACCGGCGGGTCGGGATCCGCGGCCCCGGGGGCTCCGAAGGCGCAGCGCTCGGTGGCCTCGGGGTCGGCCTTGGCGGGCGTGGTGAGGAACGCGCCGGTCAGCAGGAGGACGAGCGCGGCCGTGAGCAGTCGTGGATCATCCGTTCGCATTGTCGGATCCTCGGACGATCGGACGGTCCCGGGCCGCACGCACACGCCCGGAGCCGCGACTTTCGCCCGTTCGGATCCGGGATCGGCACCGGTGCCCCGGCGGGCTGAACGGACGCCCACCGTCCGCCCGTACCACCGGGCACGTCAGCGTTCGTCCGCAGATCGGAGTCCCCCGTGAACGCATCCGCAGCCATCGGCGTGACCGGCCTGGGGGTGATGGGCCGCAACCTGGCCCGGAACTTCGCCCGGCACGGCTACCCGGTCGCCGTCCACAACCGCACCCCCGCCCGCACCCGCGCGCTGGTCGAGGAGTACGGGGACGAGGGCAGCTTCGTCGGCGCCGAGACGGCCGCCGAGTTCGTCGCCGCCCTGGAACGCCCCCGCCGCATCATGATCATGGTGCAGGCGGGTGCCGCCACCGACGCCGTCATCGACGAGTTCGTGCCCCTCCTCGAACCCGGTGACATCGTCATCGACGGCGGCAACGCGCACTTCGCCGACACCCGCCGCCGCGAGGCCGCGCTGCGCGAGAAGGGGCTGCACTTCGTGGGTGTCGGCGTCTCCGGCGGCGAGGAGGGCGCCCTCAACGGGCCGTCCGTCATGCCGGGCGGCTCCGCCGAGTCGTACGCCGTGCTCGGGCCTATGTTCGAGGACATCAGCGCGAAGGTGGGCGGCGAGCCCTGCGCCACCCACGTCGGCGCCGACGGCGCCGGGCACTTCGTGAAGATGGTCCACAACGGCATCGAGTACGCCGACATGCAGCTCATCGCCGAGGCCTACGACCTGCTCCGCCAGGTCGGCGGCTACGCCCCCGCCGAGATCGCGGACATCTTCCGGGAGTGGAACGCCGGCCGCCTCGGCTCCTACCTCATCGAGATCACCGCGGACGTCCTCGCCCACGTCGACGCCGCCACCGGCGCGCCCTTCGTCGACATCGTCGCCGACGCGGCCGGTCAGAAGGGCACCGGGCGCTGGACCGTCCAGACCGCCCTGGACCTCGCCTCGCCGGTCACCGCGATCGCCCAGGCCACCTTCGCCCGCGCTGCCTCCGGCCGCGGTGCGCTGCGCGCCGCCTACGCCGGACTGCCCGGCGGCACCACGCCTCCGCTCAGCGCCACCGAGGCCGACCGCTTCGCCTCCCGCGTCGAACACGCCCTCTACGCCTCCAAGGTCATCGCCTACGACCAGGGCTGGACGATGATCCAGGACGCCGCCGCCGAATACGGCTGGAAGATCGACCTCGGCGCGGTCGCCCGGATCTGGCGCGGCGGCTGCATCATCCGGGCCTCCTTCCTCGACCGCATCCGCGCGGCCTACCGCGCCGACCCCGACCTCGTCAGCCTGCTCGCCCAGGAGGAGTTCGCCCGGGAGATCACCGACGCACAGGTGCCCTGGCGCGAGACGGTCGCCTCCGCCGCCCGCCGCGGCATCCCCGTCCCGGCGTTCTCGGCCGCCCTGTCCCACTACGACACCCTGCGCGCCGCCCGGTTGCCCGCGGCCCTTCTGCAGGGCCAGCGCGACTACTTCGGCGCCCACACCTACGGCCGCACGGACCGCGAGGGTGCCTTCCACACGCACTGGGCAACAGAGGGCCGTCCGGAAACCGAGGGCTGATCAGGCGCCCCGACAGGGGCGCGGGGAACTGCGCGATCAGCCACGACGGACCGTCACGGGTCGAACGGTGCTCAGCCGTCCGCGGCGCCGTCGTGGCTTGTCGCGCCCACGCGGCGGTAGCCGCATATGGAATACAGCCCCGCGCCCCTTACGGGGCTCTCCTCACGGGGCTCTCACGGCTTCCGCCGGAGGCACCCGCAACGCCCTTCTCGTCGGCAGCTCGATCGTGACGTACGACGTGACGATCACCGTCACCGCGGCCGCCGGCGCCAGCCACCCCGGCCCCGCCGGCCAGGGCCGGTCCAGGAAGCCCTGGCCCAGCAGCGCCAGCGGCACCGCGGACAGCGCGGCCCCCGACACCAGCGCCGCCACCGCGATCACCCCGGCCTCCCGGCGCATCATCGCGAGGATCTGCCGCGGCGTGGTGCCGACCAGGCGCAACGCGGCGATCTCCGTGCGGCGCTGGGCCGTCGCCGCGACCAGCCGGTTGGCGATGCCGAGCAGCAGATAGCCGAGCAGGACGACGATGACGGCGAGGTTCACCCACACCTCGGGCGGGGTGTCCGCGCCCGCGTCGGGGGCCGTGTCCGAGAGGGCGAGGCCGGGGCGGTCGGCGGCCAGGGCGGTGAGCCCGCGCCCGGCGGTGGCCGTGCCGTCGGTGCGGACCAGGACGCTCTGGTCGAGGCCGGACGTGGTGTGCGCGGCGGCGAGGTCGTGGGAGAGGACGACCGGTCCGAAGCCCAGCCCGCGGCTGTACACGGCCACCACCTTCGCCTCGACGGGCGCGCCGTCGCCGAGGAACAGCTTGATACGGGCGCCGAGTCCGGCGTCGCGCTGCCCCGCCACCTCGCTGCTGACGGCCACCGTCGGGCCGGTCAGGTCGGTCACGCTGCCCTCCTTCACCCCCAGGTCGAGGACGTCCTGCGCGGCCGGGGTGAGGATCAGCGCGGCGGCCGACTCGGTCTCGGTGTCGTCGAACATGCGGTACGGCCACACCACGGTGGTCGTATTGACCGGCGCCGCCGCCCGCACCCCGGGCAGCCGCCGTACCTCGGACAGCGTGTCCGTCGGCAGCCCGCCCAGCGCGGGCGCGCTCAGCCGGTACCCGGCGAGCGTGCCGGTGCGGGTGTCGTCCGAGGTCGCGGCCAGCACCGTGGTCTGCGCGAGCGTGTACGTCAGCACGAACACGACGGCCATGGCGAGCGGGCTGATCACCCCGGTCACGCGCTGCGCGTACGCCCGTACGTTGGACATCGCCAGCCAGGTCGGCGCGGACACCCCGGGGCGCAGCCGTCGTACGACCGTCTCGCCCGCCGAACGGACCAGTGCGGGGCCCGCCAGGGCCAGGCCGATCGCGGCGACGATGCCCGCGACGGAGGTGGCGGAGGCGCCGATCGGGGTGCGTTGCAGCAGCGGGGGGACGGACAGCACGAGGGAGACGGCCATCAGGAGCAGGCCCGTGGCCGTGCGGGCCCGGGACGGGGTGCGGGGTTCGCTGCGGGACTCGGCGACCGCCTCGGTGGCCGGCATCTTCGAGGTGCGCCAGGCGGCGCAGCGGGCCGCGAACCGGACGGTCGCGACGAGCAGCAGGATCGCGGCCAGGGCGGGCAACGGGCTGAGGGTGAGGGGGAGTCGGGGCGGCAGCACGTCCCGGTGGACGAGGAGGGCGCGGAAGCGGGCGGCGAGGAGATAGCCGAGGGCGACGCCGGGGACCAGGGCGGCGGCCGTCACCGCGGTGGACTGGGCCGCCGCCAGCCGGCGGATCTGCCGGGGTGTCGCCCCGACCGCCCGCATCAGCGCCAGGTCCCGGCGCTGGCCCGCGATCGCCACGCCCAGCGCGCCGGCCGTGACGAACCCGGTGATCAGCAGCACGATCCCGGCGAGCGAACCGGAGAGCAGCACGAGCAGGGAGCGCGCCGAACCGACGCCCGGGGCGACGGCCACGCCCCGGTCGGCTCCGGTGAGGACCTTCAGCCCGGTACCGGCGACCGCCTCCCGGACCTCGGAGGCGACCCGCGCCTCGGCTCCGGGGGCGGTGCGCAGGCCTATGAGGTCGACGGCGGCGGTGTCCTCGTGGAGGCGTGCCGCCGTCGCGTCCGTGAAGTAGATGCCCGCGTCCGGGGCGTGGACCAGGGCCGTCACCCGGTAGGACGTGGCCGTGCGGCCGTTCGCGGCGACGCGCACCCGGTCGCCGACGGCGAGGCCGGTCGAGGCGTCCACCGCCACCTCGGTCGCGTTCGCCGGAGCCCGGCCCTCGACGCGCGGGGCGCCGAGCAGCTTCGTCGAGGACCAGCCGTGGCCCGCCGCTGCCGGGTCCTCGTCGGCGACCGGGAGGACGCGGCCGTGCGGGTCGGTCAGCGCGGCCGGGAGGCCGAGGTCGCCGACCGCCGCCGTGACGCCGGGGAGTGTCGCCAGCCGGGCGGTGAGGGCGGCCGGGACCGTGGCCCGCTCGGGCAGCGCGATCGGCAGGTCGCCGGACGGGTGGTACTCCTGGTCGGCGGCGACCACGACGGCCGCGCCGCCGAGCCGCCCGGGCGGCAGCTGGGAGCGCAGACCGGACTCGGCCAGCACCCCCGTGGCGGTGATCAGGGCCGCGCCGCCGAGGACCGCGCAGGCCACGGCGAGCAGCGAGGCGATCCGGTGGGCGGCCATCCGCAGGGCGAAGTGCAGCATGGTGATCAGTGCTCCCCCAACGCGGCCAGCCGGGCCGCCAGTTCCGCGGCCACCGGGCGGTCCACGGCCTCGACCACCCGGCCGTCGGCCATCACCAGCGCGGTGTGCGCGCGAGCCGCGGCGGCCGGGTCGTGGGTGACCATGACGACGGTCTGGCCGAGGTCGTCGACGAGCGTCCGGAGCAGGTCGAGGACCTGGTGGGCGCTGCGCAGGTCGAGCGCGCCGGTCGGCTCGTCGGCGAAGACCACGGCCGGGCGGGTGGCCAACGCCCGTACCAGGGCAGCTCGTTGCTGCTGGCCGCCGGAGAGTTCGGCGGGGCGGTGGTGGAGGCGGTCGGCCAGTCCGACCCGTTCGACCAGGGTGCCGATCCAGTCCCGGTCGGGGCGGCGGCCGGCCAGTCGCAGCGGCAGCGTGATGTTGTCCTCGATCGAGAGGGACGGGATCAGGTTGTAGGCCTGGAAGACGAAACCGACGCGCTCCCGGCGGAGTTCGGTGCGTCTGGTCTCGTTCAGTCCGGCGATCTCCCGGCCGTCGATGCGGACGCTGCCCGAGGTCGGCGTGTCCAGCCCGGCCGCGCAGTGCATCAGCGTGCTCTTGCCGGAGCCGGAGGGGCCCATCACGGCGAGGAAGGTGCCGTGTTCCACGGTGAGCGACACGTTGTCCAGGGCCCGAACCCCGCCCGCGTACGCCTTGCCGACGCCCGCGAGCGCGATGGCCGGCGCCTGCCGGGCGGTGTCCGTCGTGGCCGGGTGCGCGGTCGTGTTCATCGACGGCCCCGCAGCCGTCGTACCACCAGAGCGCCCGCGCTGAGCAGGGTCACCACTCCGCAGGCCACGTTCACCCAGGGGGTGACACCGCCGTACGAGGTGGCCATGTTGGCGGCCGCGCTGAGCACCAGCAGGGACCAGAGCAGGGTGCGGGTGAGGTCCACACCGCGGCCCGGATCCGCCGCCGGGGGCGGCGGGCTGGTGAAACGGTAGGGGTCGGTGCCGGTCACACGGTCCTCCTGGCGCTGCTTCCTGGGATCAGGGCACCGACGCTACGGACCGTGACCCCCCTCGGCCGATCCCGTGGGCCGCCCGGTCCGAGGTACAGCAGGCTGTACCCTCCGGCTCCGGCCGGCCCGCCGAACTCCCGTACGCCCTAAGGTCGTCGACGTCGACGGAAGGGGTGCCGATGGCCGTCACCGGTGCGCGGACGGAGGGTGTCCGGGCCCTCGCCGCAGGGACGCTGCGGGCCGCGGGCGGGGCGCTCGGCGAGCTCGTCGGCGGGCTTGGTACGGCCGTCCCGGCGTTCGGCCTGCTGCTCCTGAATCGCGGTGACGGCGGTGACCGCGCCGCTGGGACTGGGCCTGCTGCTCGCCCCCCCTCGCGCTGCGCGCCCTGCACGCCCTGGCCGGCCGGGAGCGGGAGCGGCTCGGGCGCCGCGGCCCCGAGGTGATCGCCCCGGATCCGCCGGCCGCCCGGCTGCGGCCGGCGCTCGCCGACCCCACCACCCGGCGCGAAGTGCGCTGGCTGCTCCGGCACGCCACCGCCGGGCCGGCGCTGGGGCTGACCGGCGCCTACCTGCCGCTGTCCGCCGTACGGGACACGCCGGCTCGTCGTCACCGACGGCGCCGTTCACAAGCACATCCGGTCCATCTTCGCCAAACTCGACCTGTCCCCGGCGGACAGGGTGGACCGCCGGGTGGCGGCGGTCCTGCACTACCTGGAGGACGCCCGGACCCGCGCCCGCCGACCCGAGGCGGCGGTCAGACGCGGACGCCGAACATGAACGGTCCGCCGATGGTGCTCATCGACTCGTAGCGGACGACCGTGCCGGTGCGCGGGGCGTGCAGGATCTGCCCGTTGCCCGCGTACAGGCCCACATGGTGCAGGTCGTTGAAGAAGAAGACCAGGTCGCCGACCTGAAGGTCCGAGGTCGAGTAGATCTTGGTGCCGATCGTCGCCTGGGACTCGGAGGTGCGCGGGATGGAGACCCCGGCCTGCGCGTAGGCCCAGGAGGTCAGGCCCGAGCAGTCGAAGGAGGACGGGCCGGTGGCGCCGTAGACGTACGGGGTGCCGATCTTCGTCTTGGCGGCGGCGAAGGCGGCGGCGGCCCGGCCGGTGGCGGAGGTGTCGTTGCCGAGGTCCACCCGCTCGCTGGAGGAGCGGCTGGCGCGCTCCTGGTCGGCGGCGAGGGCGGCCTTCTCGGCGGCGGTGAGGCTGTTGAGCAGCTTCTGCGCCTCGGCGAGCTTGCCCTGGACCTCCTTCTTCTTCTCCGCGAGTTCGGTCCGGGTGGCGGCCAGGTCCTTGAGCTTGCCGGTGGCCTCGGCCCGTTCCTGCGCCAGTTCGCGCTGCTTGGCCTGGATCTTCTTCAGCGTCTCGACCTGCTGGCTGCTCAACTGGTCGAGGGTGGAGGCCTTGTCCAGGTAGCTGTCCGGGTCGGAGGAGAGGAACAGCTGCAGGGACGGGTCGATGCCGCCGCTGCGGTACTGGGCGGTGGCCATGCTGCCGATGCCGTCCCGCAGGTCGTTCAGCTCGTCCTGGCCGCGCGCGACCGAGTCCTGCAGCGCGGATATCTGCTTCTGGAGCTTCTCCTGCTTCTCCTTGGCCCCGTTGAGCTTCTCGGTGGCCTGCTCGGCCTCCTCGTACAGCTTGTCGACCCGGGACTTGACCTCGTCCTTCTTCGGCTTGGCGGCGGGCGCGGCCTCGGCCGCCTGCGAGGAGAGGACCACGGCGGCAGCGGCGGCGGTGGTGAGCACGGTGACGCGAGCGCGGCTCGGCTGCTTGGGACGACGGTGGGACGCCACGGAGGCGGCCTCCTTCCGAACGAAAGAGTCGAGCATTGGGTCAACTAGAGGTACGAGTAGTAGACATTAATGACTCTCTTACGATCAGTTCAAATCTCCGCATGGAAAAAAATCAGCCACCGGCCGTCAACAGGCCTTCTGTGCCGACCGGGTGGCGGGACGGCCGGGCGTCGACTGTTAAGAACCTTGACAGTTAATTGGTCTAGTCCAAATATGGGCGCTCATGAGACGCACCCGTGCCCTGCACGCCCTGACCGCAACCGCTCTGTCCGCCACGCTCGTTGCCTTCGGGGCCGGCGCCGCGCACGCCTCCCCGCAGGCCCGCCCGCACGCCGGGAAGCCGCTGCCCGCGCATGTCGCGGCGCCCTACTTCGAGGCCTGGACCGGACAGAGCCCGGCCACGCTCGCCGCCCAGTCCGGCAACAAGTACCTGACCCTGGCCTTCCTCCAGACGCCCGCCGCGGGCTCCTGCACCGCCGACTGGAACGGCGACGCCACCCAGCCCGTCTCCTCCTCGGTGTTCGGCGCCGACATCGCCGCCCTGCAGGCCCGCGGCGGCGACGCCATCCCCTCCTTCGGCGGCTACAGCGCCGACACCACCGGCACCGAACTCGCCGACAGCTGCACCGACGTGGACGCCATCGCCGGGGTCTACGAGAAGCTCGTCACGACGTACGGCATCAGCCGCATCGACCTCGACGTCGAGGCGGACTCCCTCGCGAACACGGCGGGCATCGACCGCCGCAACAAGGCGATCGCCAAGGCCGAGCACTGGGCCGAACGCACCGGCCGGTCCCTGCAGTTCTCCTACACCCTGCCGACCACCACCAAGGGCCTGGAGGCCGACGGACTCGCCGTCCTCCAGAACGCCGTCGCCAACCACGCGCGCGTCGACGTCGTCAACATCATGACCTTCGACTACTACGACGGCGCCACCCACGACATGGCCACCGACACGAAGACCGCCGCGACCGGCCTCCACGACCAACTCCACGCCCTCTACCCGCACAAGAGCTCCCGGCAGCTGTGGGGCATGGTCGGCGTCACCGAGATGCCCGGCATCGACGACTACGGCCCCGCCGAGACCTTCACCACCCAGAACGCCGCCACCGTCGCCCGCTGGGCCGCCGCCCAGGGCATCGACACCCTCTCCTTCTGGGCCCTCCAGCGCGACAACGGCACCTGCGTCGGCACCGGCGGCTCCGACTCCTGCTCCGGAATCGCCCAGGACACCTGGTACTTCAGCCACACCTTCGCCCGGTTCACCGGTCTGCTGCGGTAGCTCCCCGGCAGTTCGGCCCGGGCGTCCACACCCTGTGGACGCCCGGGCCGAAACGCGTGCGCGGTTACGGGTTGACGACCGTCCCGCCGAAGGTGACGTTCAGCTTGCCGCTGGAGGCGAAGGACCAGCCGAGGCTGCCCGAGTAGGAGGAGCACCGGGAGCCGTTCGTGCCGGTCCAGAACTGGTTGGAGCTGTCGGCGTCGCCCACGGTCTTGTCGTTCGAGCCGCTGACGGCGAACCGGCAGGAGGTGTTGGTCCGGAACACCGAAGTGCCCTTGTCGAAGGAGAAGTTGCGTTCGGCGTTGTCGATGCCCACGTTGTTCGAGACGGTCATCGTGCCCGGGTTGCTGTTGTAGGTGAACCCGTGGTGGCCGTTGCCGTAGGCGATGTTGTGCTGGACCACGTGGTTGACGGCGATGTCGTCGCCGCCGAGCTTGTAGCCGTTGCGGTCGCCGTCCCCGCTCTGACTGCCGTCGCTGAGCGTGCCGTTGCCGTAGGAGAGCGAGTACTCGATGGTGACCGGGCCGATGGCGCCTGTGTCGGTCTTGGTGTACAGGTCCCAGCCGTCGTCGATGTTGTTGTGCGAGACGTCGTACCGGAACACGTTCCCGGTGCCGGTGGTCAGCTTGGCGGCGAAGCCGTCCGCGTCCTCGCCGTCGCTGTCGGCGTTGTCGTGCGACTCGGAGCTGACGACCAGGTTGTTCGCCGGCCAGGCACTGCTTGACGTGCTGGAGGAGATCCGGCCGAGCTGCAGTCCGGTGTCGCGGTTGTACGCGGTCACGGTCCGCTCGACGACGTTGTTGCTGCCGCCGACGTAGATGCCGTTGTCGCCCGCGTGCTCGACCGTGAGCCCGTACAGGTGCCAGTAGTTGGCGAAGAGCTGGATGCCCCGGTTCGACGAACTCTCGCTCTGCGCGGAGAAGTTGAGGACCGGGGTCTCGCCCGGGTAGGCGGACAGGGTGGTGAGCGCGCCGGAGCTGCCGTTGGAGCCGGCCGGGATGGTCACCGTGGAGGAGTAGGCGTACGTCCCGCCGCGCAGGTAGATCGTGCCGCCGGCGGCGATCCGGCTGATGGCCGAGGTGAGCGTGGTCGGTGCCGACTGGGTGCCGGCCGCGCTGTCGGTGCCGCCCGGCGCCACGTACAGCACGCTGGACGCGGCCTGCGCGGGGGTTCCGGAGAGTGCGACGAGCGTGCCGGCGAGCAGGCCGACGGCCGCGATGACTGGTCTCACGTGCATCGTTCGTCTCCGTTCGGGTGCGGGTGTCGAGATGCGGAACGTTCAGAAAGCGCTTTCTCCGTGAAGCTAGAGAGGGTGCCGTGGGCGCGTCAATAGTCATGTATGTAAAGAGCGTTCGTGGATGTGATCGTCGGGGTGTGGCGCCAGGCGGTATTTCGATGGCGATCGGAATAGGTGTCGTGGACCCTCCGTTGCCCCTGGTATGACAGAGACCACAGGCAAGATCGACCTAGGTGCCGTCGGTGTGTGGCGCCACGACAGGACCGAGCCCGAACTGGCGGTCGCGCTGGAGGACCTGGGCTACGGCACTCTCTGGCTGGGCAACGCGTCCGTCGCGGACCTGGCCGAGATCGAGCGGCTGCTCGACGCGACCGGGCACCTCGTCCTCGCCACCGGCATCGTGAACATCTGGGCCAACCCGGCCGAGGAGGTCGTCCGCGCCTACCGGCGCATCGCCGAACGCCACCCGGACCGCTTCCTGCTCGGCATCGGCGCCGGCCACCGCGAGATGACCCAGGAGTTCGTACGGCCCTACCAGGCGCTCAACGACTACCTGGACGCCCTCGACGCGGGCGGCGTACCGGTGGCGCGCCGGGCGCTGGCCGCGCTCGGCCCCCGCGTGCTGCGGCTGGCCGCCGAACGGGCGGCGGCCGCGCACCCGTACCTCGTCACTCCCGAGCACACCCGCCAGGCCCGCGAGATCCTCGGCCCCGGCACCCTGCTGGCCCCCGAGCAGAAGGTGGTCCTGGAGACGGACCGCTCCCGGGCCCGCGCGACCGGCGGCCGCAGGCTCGGCCCCTACCTGGGCCTCAGCAACTACGTCGGCAACCTGCGCCGCCTCGGCTTCGACGACGCCGACTTCGCGGACGGCGGCAGCGACCGGCTCTTCGACGCCCTGATCCTGCACGGCGGGACGGCGGAGGTGGCGGCGGGCCTGCGGGCCCATCTCGACGCCGGCGCCGACCATGTGACGCTGCAACTGCTGACCGACGCCGACACCGACCCGCTCCCCGGGTACCGGGCACTGGCGGAGGCGCTGGGGTTGGCCGGCTGAAGGGGGGCGGCTGAGGGCGGAGCTGCTGGGGGCGGAGGCGGTGGGGGCGGCGGCGGTGGAGGCGGACGCGGTGGGGCGGAGCTGCTGAAGGCGGACGCGCTGAAGGCAGACCCGCTGAAGGTGGGCCCCGCCGGGCGAACCGGCGCTCCACCTGTCTGCCCGTCTGCCTGCCCGGCGGGCGCGCGTCCGCGCCCGCTCAGAGCGCGGCGAGCAGTCCGTCGAGCGGAGCGGGTACGCGGTCGGGCTGCAGGGCCTCGACGAGGACCCGGCCGTAATGGATCTTGCGGCCGGAGGTGGTTCCGAAGAAGCGGCGCAGCTGCTGCTGTGCCGTGCGGCCCTGCTGGGCGGGCTGGTTCAGGAAGGTGCGCAGGGGGCGCTGGTCGCCCTCGGCCCTGACCAGGTCGACGACCCGGTCAGGGCCGAGCGCGCGGATGAGCTCGTCCTCCAGGTCGGCCGCGCAGACGAAGAAGGCGTGCCGGTCGGCACCGGCCCGTTCCAGGCCGCGGACGTAGTAGGGCCGCTCCCGCTCGTCGCACAGTCCGGTCAGGCGCAGGCCCAGGCCGGGCGGTCCGAGGAGACGGGCGTAGCGCCCGACGCTCATCGCACCGCCCATCGGCAGCACGCAGACCCCCTCGGCCGCCAGGTCCCGCCCGCGCCGCGCGGCCAGCGCGTCGACCGCGGCGACATCGCTCGGCCCTTCGAGCAGCACGGCGACCCGCACGCCCAGCCGGCCGGCCAGCTCGCGGGCAGGGCCCTCGGCCCCACCGCCGGCCCACTCGGCGACCGCCTCCCGGAACACCCCCATGTCCGCCATGGGACGAGTCTCCGCTCCGGTGGGGCGGGGATGCCAGGGGTTATCGGTGGGCACCGGCCCGCGCGGCCGGGACGGCAGGCCGCGCCGCCGGGCTGGGTCGTTCGGCCGTCGTGCCGTGCCGTCGTTCTTCCGCCGGGCTGCGTTGTCCGGCCGTCATGCCGGGCCACCGTGCTGCCGAGCCGTGCTGCCGGGCCGGGGGGCGCCGGCTCCGGCGCCGTAGCGGTCGGCCGGGCGGGTCCGCCGCCGAGATCGATTCCGCACCGACTCCCCGACGGCCTCTCCCGCCCGCCGCGTCACACGCGGCGCAGTCCGCCGATCAGGAGGGCGACCAGTCGGCGGGCGTCGTAACGGGGGTCGTTCTCCGCGCCGATGCAGAGGTTGCCGACGCCGCGCATCAATTCGTACGCCGTCAGGTCGGAGCGGATCTCGCCGGACTCGGTCGCCGCGTCGAGGAGCCGGGTGCAGACGGGGACGAGACGGTCCAGGAAATAGGTGTGGAGGGTGTCGAAGCCCGCCTGGTCGGAGTGGAGGGCGGCGGCGAGGCCGTGCTTGGTGGCGAGGAAGTCCACGAAGAGGTCGATCCAGCCGCGCAGGGCGTCGTACGGGCTGGGCGCGGTGGTCAGCAGGGCCGGCCCGGCCTCGGCGCAGGCCTCCACCTGGTGCCGGTAGACGGCGATGATCAGGTCGGCGCGGGTCGGGAAGTGCCGGTAGATGGTGGCCGTGCCGACGCCCGCCCGGGCCGCGATGTCGCGGACCGGCGCCTCCACGCCCGAGGCGACGAAGGCCGCCGCGGCCGCTTCCAGCAGGGTCGTCTCGTTGCGCCGGGCGTCCGCCCGCCGGGGCCGGGCCGACTGGTCCTCGTTCTTCATCGTGCGCTCCCTCCGCGGTCACCCTATCGGGGCGTTGCTAAACGGGACAGTGTTCCGTATCGTCGAAGACATGAAGCGGGACAGTGTCCCGTTTATCGCGGGACGGTGTCCCGTTTATGAGTACGTCATGCGATACGCCATGTGAGGAGACCGGTCATGCAGTACCGCACCTTGGGCCGCACCGGAGTGCAGGTCAGCGCGCTCGCGCTCGGCGCGATGAACTTCGGTGCGATCGGGCGCACCGGCCAGGAGGAGGCGACCGCGATCGTCGACGCCGCTCTGGACGCCGGGATCAACCTGATCGACACCGCCGACATGTACGGGGAGGGCGAGTCGGAGGAGATGGTGGGCAAGGCCATCGCCGGCCGCCGTGACGACATCGTGCTGGCCACGAAGGCGGGCATGCCGATGGGCGAGGAGCGCAACCACCGGGGCGGATCACGGCGTTGGCTGGTCACCGAGCTGGAGAACAGCCTGCGGCGGCTCGGCGTCGACCACGTGGACCTCTATCAGATACACCGCTGGGACCCGGCCACGAGCGACGAGGAGACCCTGTCGGCGCTCACCGATCTGCAACGCGCGGGGAAGATCCGCTACTTCGGCTCCTCGACCTTCCCGGCCTACCGCATCGTGCAGGGTCAATGGGCCGCCCGCGAGCACCACCTGAGCCGGTACGTCACCGAACAGCCCAGCTACTCCCTACTCCAGCGCGGTGTCGAGGCCCATGTGCTGCCGGTGACCGAGGAGTACGGGATGGGCGTGCTGGTGTGGAGCCCGCTGGCCTCGGGCTGGCTGTCGGGCGCCGTGCGCAGGGGCCGTGACATCGCCACCAGCCGGTCCCGGTTCCTGCCCGACCGCTTCGACCTCACCGTGCCCGCCAACCAGGCCCGGCTCGACGCCGTGGAGCGGCTGGCCGCGGTCGCCGACGAGGCCGGGCTGACCCTGGTCCAGCTCGCGCTCGGCTTCGTCACCGCCCACCCCGGTGTCACCAGCGCCCTCATCGGCCCCCGTACCCCCGACCACCTCCGCTCCCAGCTCGCCGCCGCCGACACCGTGCTCTCCGCCGACGTCCTCGACGCGATCGACGCGATCGTCGCCCCCGGCACCGACCTGGCCGCCCACGAGAAGTTCGACACCCCGCCCGCCCTGCTCGACCCGACCCTGCGCCGCCGCTGACCTGCCAAGCCGGCCTGACACGGCGGGCAGGACCCCTAGCCCCGACGGTCCGCTCCTTCTCGTCTCTCTCCTCCCTCACCTCCCTCACCGAACCGTGCGATCGCCGCCAGGATCGTCCGCCGCATCGCGGGACTGCCGGTGTGGCCCGAGTCGTCGATCACCTTCAGTTCCGCGTCCGGCCAGGCCTTGGCCAGTTCCCACGCGGTCTTCAGCGGGCTGCCCAGGTCGAGCCGGCCGTGGATCAGCACTCCGGGGATCCCGGCCAACCGGTGGGCGTCGCGAAGCAGTTGACCGTCCTCCAGCCAGGCGTCATGGGCGAAGTAGTGCGCGCAGATGCGGACGAAGGCCATCAGGGAGTCGTCGGGGCGGTCGCTGTAGGCGCCGGGACTGCCCAGTGCCTCATGGGCGATGACGGCGTCCTCCCACCTGGTCCAGGCGCGGGCCGCGGCGACCCGGACCGCCTCGTCCGGGCTGTTCAGCAGGCGGTTGTAGGCGGTGACGAGGTTGCCGGTGCGGTCCGCGGCCGGCAGGGCGTCGCGGAAGGCCTCCCAGGGGCCGGGCAGCAGACGGCCGACGCCGTGGTAGAGCCAGTCGGTCTCTTCCGGGCGGGTCATGGTGACACCGGCGATGACGATCTCGGAGACCCGCTCCGGGTGGCGTTCGGCGTAGGCGAGGATCAGCGTGGAGCCCCAGGAGCCGCCGTACAGGAGCCAGCGTTCGATGCCGAGGTGCTCGCGCAGCCGTTCCATGTCGGCGATGAGGTGGTCGGTGGTGTTGCGGGCGAGACTCACGGCGGGGTCGGAGGCGTGCGGGCGGCTCTCGCCGCAGCCGCGTTGGTCGAAGAGCACGATCCGGTAGACCTCGGGGTCGAACTGCCTGCGGGCGTGGCGGCGTCCCCCGCTGCCCGGGCCGCCGTGCACGCACAGGGCGGCCTTCCCCTCCGGGTTGCCACTGGTCTCCCAGTAGATCCACTCTCCGCCGCCGCTGTGACCGTTGTCGCCGTTGTCTCCTTCGCCGACGTCGAGCAGGCCGTGGGCGTAGGGCTCGATGGGCGGGAACTTCTCGGGCATGGTGATCTCCCTCCAGGACTGTTGGGAACGGCCTTACTTCATACCCGAGTCGGCCGCGGCGGACAGCGCGAAGGCCCGGGGCGGGGGTCGCCGGCCCGGGCCCTCGCCCAAGGGAGTCAGGAGAAGAGGAGGCGCCAGGTCAGCGGGCCGGGGCTGCCGTCGGCGTCGCCGCGGAGCTCCTTGCGGGACTTCTGGAAGTCGCGGACGTTCAGCCGGTCGGCCTCGCCCCAGGATCTGCTCGGACCCACCTTGTAGTGGTCGCCGAAACCGCGCTTGACCAGCTGCTTGCCGAGCTGGAGGACATAGGCGTTCGAGGCCCCGGCCACGAAGTACTTGCGGCCCGGGAAGGCGGGGATCTTCGGCTTGGTGGGTGTCTTCGTCTCCGGGGTGTCGTCGTCCACGTCCAGGTCGGCCTTCGCGTCCTTGAGGATCCTGGCGAAGTCGATCGCGCCGGGGTCGCCGTGGACGTTCTCGGGGACGTGCATGTGCCCGCAGACGCCCTTGAAGTCGCTCCACTGCGCGCCGGTCATCCGCTGGCCGCCGGCCGTGCCGTACGACGTGGGATAGGCGGGCCAGGACGTCGGGCCGGACAGCGGTACGCCGTGCTGCTCGTGCATCCAGGCCAGGAACCGGGCGACGCCCTGCAGGGCCCATTCCGGCGCGTCCGGCCAGTAGATGTGGTCGTGACCGGCGGCCTGCCACTTGGCGTGGGTCTTCGGGTCGCAGGTGCCGGTCAGCTCGACCTGGCACACGTTCAGGGTGTTGGTCTCCACACCGCCCTTCAGATTGACCAGTGCCCGGGAGGAGGTCTCGATGTCGAAGTGCTGGTACCACTTCAGCTTCTTCGCGGCGAGATCGGGGACCGCCGTCAGGTTCGGCGCGGTGGCCCCGCCGTCGTAGCCGGGCAGTGTGTAGCCCTCGGTGGTGTGCAGGACGACGACGTTGACCTGCATCGGGTCGCCGCCGAAGTCGTCCTGGTACCAGTTGGCGCGGCTGGCGCCGGGGTAACGCTGGGGTCCCGTCTTGGTGCTCATCACGACTCCTGAGTGGATGGGTCGGGAGGGCGAGTGCCCTTGTCATGGGTTGGCCGACGCCGTCGGGCCCGCCGCGTGGCGGTGCCGGTCCAGGCGGGCCGGGTCGGTGTCGGCGCGGCCGGCGAGCGCGCGGGCGAGTGCGGCGTGCCGGAGCTGCCGGGCGGACGGGGTCTGGGTGCTCAGCACCACGTCGCGGGGGAGTTCGGGCAGCCGGTAGCGGCCGTTGCCGGGCGCGCCGGGCTCGGCGTCCCAGACCAGGATCCGCGCGGTCACGGCGGCGTCGATCAGGTGCAGCAGCCGGTCCGGTGCGACGCCCAGGACGTCGGCGAGCAGGCCGGGGTCCAGTGGGTCGCCGTCGGCGGCGGCGTAGGCGAGCATGGCGCGGGCCTCCTCCGGGAGGCCGACCAGGCGGGCGTGCACGATGTTGCGTACGGCGGCCGGTACCTGTGCCTCCGGGCCGGTGCGCCGGGCGGGAGGCAGGCCGAGCAGTTCGGCCAGGGCGAACGGGTGGCCCTCGGCCCGCCGGTGCAGGGCTGCCGCCGTCTCGGCCGGGGCGTCCTCGCCGTGCGCCGTGAGCAGGTCGGCCACGTCGGCGGCGGTGAGCGGTTCCAGAGTCAGCCAGACCGCGCCGAGCAGGGCCAGTTCGGCGAGCAGTGCGCTGGAGACGGGGGCGTCGGGGTTGCGCAGGGTGCACACGAAGACGACCGGGGCCTCCCGCAGGACCTGGGCGAGGCGCCGCAGCAGACGGTGGAAGCCCTGCGGTGCCCGGTCGAGGTCGTCGGCGAGGACGAGCGTGGGCCCCTGGGTGAGTTCGCGGACGACGGCCGCGAGCGGGTCCTTCTGCGCGGTCTCGTCCTCGGCGGAGTCCTTGCCGTCCTGGCGCAGTGCGTCCAGCAGCTGGACGGTGGGGCAGGTCTGGACGATCCCGCGGTTGCCGCTGAGCGCCTGGCCGGCCCGGGTGCGGGCGACCGTGAACCCGGCCGCCGAGGCGCGGGCGGCGAGTTCGTCCAGCAGCCGGGTCTTGCCCGAGCCCTGTTCGCCGCCGACCACGGCCCACCGGGGGCGGTTCGCGGTCGCGTCCGACAGCAGGTCGGCCAGCTGGGCCAGTTGCTCGACGCGGCCCACGAAGGGGGCTGCCGGGGCGGCCGGTTGAAGGCGGGTGGCGGCGAGGGTGAAGGCGGAGGCGGCGGCGGGTGCCAGTACGGGAGGCGGGGTGTCGGTGGCGCCGAGGACGCCGATGTCGTGCCGCAGGATCGCGGTGTGCAGGTCGCGCAGTCGGGGGCTCGGGTCCAGGCCGAGTTCGGTGGCGAGCATGTCGCGGAACCGCTCGTACTGCTTCAGCGCCTCGACGGGCCGGCCGGCCGTGTACAGGGCGCGCATCAGCAGCGCCCAGGAGGTCTCCCGGAGCGGGGCCTTCAGGACGAGGGACTGGGCGACGCCGATCGCCTGTTCCGTCTCGCCCTGCCGGACGAGGACCGCCGCCCGCAGCTCCCTGGCGTCGTGGAGGGCGCCGTCGAGCCGGGTGCGTTCGCGGATCGCGAAGGCGTGCTCACCGGCCTCGGCCAGGGCCTCGCCGCGCCACAGCCCGAGCGCCGTGTCGATCTCCTGCCGGGCGACGGTGAGCCGGTGGTTGCGCAGGGCCTCGCGGGCCCGGCTCACGCCCTCCTCGAAGAGGGTCGTGTCCCGTGCCTCGCGGGGCACCTTCAGCGCGTACCCGGCGGGGCTGCTGGCCGGCATGGTGGACGGGCCCTGCCGTGCCGGGTCGAGGACCGCGCGCAGCCGGCTGATGTGGGCGCGCACCGAGGAGGCGGCGCCCGTCGGCCGGTCCGTGGGCCACAGGTCCCGCAGGATCGTGTCCTGGGAGACGGGCCGGCCGTCCTCGATGAGCAGCCGGACGAGCAGCAGCCGGCGCTGCCGGGGCCCCAGGTCGAGGGAGACGCCGTCCCTCAGCGCCTCGACGGGCCCGAGCAGGCAGAACCGCGTCTCCTGTCCGGGCCGGTGGTTCATCGGGGGCGGGCCCTCCTGGGCGGTACCGGGCGCGAAGGGCTGGTACGGGCTTCATGTGACGGTTCGGCAAAGCAGTCAACCAATGGTCCGTTGCCTGCGCGTTGTCGGGGTGTTGTTCCACGCGGTTCGTGGTGCTTTTCGTGGTCGTGCGCGGTTGCGCTCGTGGTCTTGTCCGCGCGAGTCGGTGGACCGTCGACGGTAGTGCCTCTGATGGCTGACGGACACTCAATTGATGACAAGGCAATGGCAATTGACCAACAACAGGCGTGAGCAGGATCCAACCGCCAAGATCCAGAAGGAAATCAAAGGTACTCATGCGCACCTTGATGTCGGCCGTCGCCGGTGCGGTGCCGGCCCTCGCCGGGACGGCCGGGATGACGAGCACGCCCGCCCGGGCGGCGACGGGTTCGGAGTACGCAACACGCCCGACTGTCCGGCCCTGTGGCAGGCCGCGCACGCGTACTACGCGCTGAAGGACGTCTCGTGCAGCGGCGCGACCATCGCGGACATGCAGTCCCACGCCACCGACTGCTTCCTCGGCGCGGGCATGTCCACCCTGCCCCGCCCGAACATCACCTACGCGCCCTGAGGTACTCGGTCCCGTCTGAGTATCCGTGCTCTGTCCGGTCCCGCCCCCGGCCATGACGCTGGGGGCATGGGACTTCACAAATCCGTTCTGCGGGTGCTGGTGCCGACGTCGGTGTCGGCCGGGGTGTCGGTGGCGGCCTGGGCCGTCTGGCTGGGGTGGGACCAGGAGTACGACGTGGCCGCCGACGGGTCGGTGAGCGGGCCGTACGCGGTGTGGCAGGTCGCGGGGCTGGTGGTGACGCTGCTGGTGGCGGTGGGCTGGGTGGCGGCGCGGGGGCACAGCGCGGCTGCCGTGGTGGGGACGACCGCCGGGCTCACCCTCGCCGCCGGTGCCGACTGGTCGGACGACGCCAGCGGGCTCTTCATGGTCGGCGTGGCGCTGGTCATGGTGGGGAGTTTCATCGGCTCGATCGTCGTGGCGGCCGTCGTGTCGACCGGGCTGGACACCCCGCGACGGGACCGGCCGCTCGTCCGCTGAGTCAGGCGGGCAGCGGCTGTTCCGCCCAGATCGTCTTGCCGGTCGGGGTCTGGCGGCTGCCCCAGCGCTCCGCGATCTGGGCGACCAGGAGGAGACCCCGGCCGCCCTCGTCGTAGATCCGGGCCCGGCGCAGATGCGGGGCCGTGCTGCTGCCGTCGGAGACCTCGCAGATCAGGGACGTGTCACGGATCAGGCGCAGGGCGATCGGGCTGTCGCCGTAGCGGACCGCGTTGGTGACCAGCTCGCTGACGATGAGTTCCGTGGCGAAGGACGCGTCCGTCAGCCCCCAGGTCTCCAGCTGTTCGCACGCCATCTTGCGGGCCCCGGCGACGGCGGCCGGGTGCCTCGGGAGCTGCCAGGTGCGGACCTGTGCGGTGTCCAGGGCGGAGGTGCGGGCGAGGAGCAGGACGATGTCGTCGCCGGGGCGGTCGGTGAGGACCGTGCGCAGGACGTGGTCGCAGGTCTCCTCCAGGGGCGCGGCCGGATCGGCCAGCGCCCGGCAGAGCAGGCCCACGCCCGCCTCCATGTCCTGGCCGGCCGTCCGCACCAGGCCGTCGGTGTAGAGGGCGAGCACGCTGCCCTCCGCCAGTTCCACCTCCGCCGACTCGAAGGGCAGACCGCCCAGGCCCAGCGGCGGCCCGGCCGGGAGGTCGAGCAGACGGGCCTCGCCGTCGGGGGTGACCAGGGCCGGTGCCGGATGGCCGGCGCGGGCCATGGTGCAGCGCCGGGTCACCGGGTCGTAGACGGCGTACAGGCAGGTCGCGCCGACTTCGCCGGACGTCGCCTCGGCCCGGCCGGGCACGTCCGGGCCCTCCTCGCGGTCGAGCCGGATCACGAGGTCGTCGAGCTGGGTGAGGAGTTCGTCGGGGGCCAGGTCGACGTCCGCCAGGGTGCGCACCGCCGTCCGCAGCCGGCCCATCGTGGCGGAGGCGCGGATGCCGTGCCCGACCACGTCCCCGACCACCAGGGCGACCCGGGCGCCGGACAGCGGGATCACGTCGAACCAGTCGCCGCCGACGTCCTCGCCGGACCCGGTGGGCAGATAGCGGTAGGCCACCTCCGTCGCCGCCAGCCCCGGCGGCCGGCCGGGCAGCAGACTGCGCTGCAGGGCCAGGGCGGTGCGGCGCTCGCGGGTGTAGCGGCGGGCGTTGTCCACGCTCACCGCGGCCCGGGCGACGATCTCCTCGGCGAGCCGCTGGTCGTCCTCGGTGAACGACTCGGGCGTGCGGTGGCGCAGGAAGTGCGCCAGGCCGAGGGTGACCCCGCGGGCGCGCAGCGGGACCATCAACACCGAGTGGATCATGTGCCGGGCGACCGAGTCGGCGCGGGCCTGGGACGACGTGATCCACTCCCGCATCCCGGGTTCGCCCGGGGTGTGCCGGGTGCCGCGGCCCGCGAGCAGGGCCCGCAGCGGCGGAGTCCCGGCCGGGTAGCGGATCGGGTCGCCGGGGTCGGCCACCGACTCCGGGCAGCCCGGCAGGACCGACCGCTGTGCCGTACGGCGTACGGTGACCGCCCGGCCCGGCGGCAGCGGCTCCGGTTCGTCCCCGAGGGCGACGGACTCCAGCAGGTCGACGGTGACGAAGTCCGCGAACCCGCCCACCGCCACCTCGGCCAGTTCCTCGGCGGTCCGGGTCACGTCCAGGGTGCTGCCGATGCGCATGCTGGCGTCGTTGAGGACGGCCAGGTGGCGGCGGGCCCAGTACTGCTCCGTGGTGTCGAAGACGATCGCGGACAGGCCCTGCACCGCGCCGGTCGTGTCCTTCAGCGGGGAGAAGTACATCGACCAGGAGTGCTCCCGGGTCTCGCCGGGCGCCTGGCCGTGCTGCTCGTGGAAGACCGTCCGCCCGGTGCGCAGCACCTGCCGCTGGAGGCGGTCGTACTCGTCGAAGGGGAAGCTGGGCTCGATCTCCCGCAGGGTCAGGCCGCGCATCTCCGCCGCGGGCCGGCCCATGATCCGGCTCATCACGTCGTTGCCGGCGACGAACCGCGCCTCACGGTCGTAGATCGCCACCGGCATGGGCAGCTGGGCGAGCGTGAGGTCCCACAGGACCGCCGCACCGGGCTGGTCGCGCCCGGCGACGGTGGTCTGCGCGGCACCGGTCACCAGCCAGAGCGGCTTGGGACCGGTGTCCGCGAGCGGGATCCCCTGGAGGCGTACGACGACCCGGTCGCCGTCGCGGTGCCGCAGCGCCACCTCGGTGGACCAGTGGTGCCCGCCGGCGAGGTGACGGCGTGCGGAGGCGGGCAGGTCGGCGGCGAGCAGGCTCCGCGCGGGCCGGCCGACAACCTCGGCGGGCTCGTAGCCGAGCAGCCGCCGGGCACCCGCACTCCACACCAGCACCGCCCCACCGGCGTCGACGACGACCGCCAGGTCCTCCGGTACGCGTCGCTCCATGGTGCCTCCGGGTGTCCGGGTGTCCGCACCCGCTTCCCAGGATCCCGCCGCGCCCCGTCCCGCTCAACCGGCGGCCCGGGGGACAACCGCGGACGGGTGGCGGTCAGGACTTCGCGGAGGGAGTCTGCCTGATGCCGTCCACGACGCTGCGCTCCATGATGGCGCTGGTGAAGAGGACGGTGCCGGGGGTGATCAGCGCGTCGGCGCCGCTGTTCTTACGGACCTGGACCGTGCGCTCGCCGAGGAAGACATGGCTCTTCTTGTCGAAGATCCACTCCTCGCGCTCCCCGGTGGCCTCGTCCAGCCGGGCCACCGCCACACCGTGCCGGCCCACCGCGTCGGTCGAGTCGTCGACCACGACGACACCGGGGATCTTCTCGGCGGCCTTGAACAGCGCCGGATACAGCTCCGCCGGCGGGTAGCTCTCGCCGAGCAGGTCGCCGATGGTGGTGAACGCCTCCTGGTCGGGGGAGTTCCCCTGGCCCTTCGTCTCCTTGTAGATCTTGGCCAGCAGCTGGTCGGGGTCGGTGGTGAGCTGGGTGAGGTAGTCGTACGACGGACCGTTCAGGGTCGGCTTCGGGGTGTTGCCCTGCTCGTCCGGGAGGGACAGGGTCTCGCCCTCGGGGCTGTCGTTGACGGCCGGGTCGATCAGCCAGCCCTTGGTGCCGTCCGGGGACTTCCAGATCTGCCGGGTGTGCAGCGGGTGGCTCGCCAGGGAGGTCGTGTCGCCGACGTGCCTGACGTAGGTGTCGGCCGACTCGGACCTGATGTAGATGTACTGGCCGGGCCGGACGTCCGGGTGAGAGGTCCTGGCGGCCGCCAGGGAGATCTGGTCGAGGAGCTGGGGCACGCCCTTGCTGCTGACCGCGCCGATGCTGGTGGTGAGGGCCGGGCCGTAGTCCCGCACCCCGTTGCCGCCGCCGTTGCCGGACATGGTCACTCCGGCGACGACCGCCGCCGCCAGCGCCGCCGCCGTCAGGGGCAGCGCGATCGCCGGACGCGGAAACCGGCGGCGCCGCTCCTTCGCGGGCGCCGTCGCCGCGGACTCCGCCTGCTGCAGGTCGTGGATCTGGGCCATCAGTCGCTCCTTGTGGAACTGGTGGCGGCCCGGCGGCAGGTGCCGCGTCGTGGCGGACAGCAGCTGCTCGGCGCTGCCGTCCCCCTCGGCCGGGTGGTTCCGGGAGGCGTTCGCGGTCATCGTCTTCCTTCCTGTGCGGGCCGGATCACGTGGGTGTGATCACCTCTTGTCTGTCGGGAGGGGCGGTCGCCTTCCCGATCTCCGCGAACTTTTTTCGGCGGTGCGCCGGCGGGCGGTGCGCCGGTGGGCGGTACGTCCGGCATCGGCGCGTCGGTGAGGCCGCGCAGCTTTCTTCGGGCGCGGGAGAGCCGGGAGGCCACCGTGCCGACGGGGATGCCGAGCGCCTCCGCCGCGGCCTCGTAGTCCAGGCCCTCGCCCAGGCAGAGCGTGACGACCTCGCGCTCCGGTCTGCGCAGTCCGGCGAGGGCGGTGAGGGCCGCGGCGAGGCGGCGCCGGCCGTCGATCCGGTCGGCCACCTCGTCCGCGTGGTCGGGCACCGCGAGTTCGGCCGCCGCGGCGGCCTGGGCGGCGGCCCGGTAACGGCGGTTGCTCCGGTACTGGTTGCGGGCGGTGTTGGTGGCGATGCCCAGCAGCCACGGACGGAGCGAACCGCCCTCGGGGTCGACCCGCTCGCGCAGCCGCCATGCCTCCAGGAAGGTCGCGGCCATCACGTCCTCGGCGACCGACCGGTCGGCGGTGAGCCGGAAGGCATGGTTGTAGACGGCGTTGGCATAGCTGTCGAACAGCTCCGCGAACGCGCTCGACTCCCCGGCCCGTACCCGGGTACGCATATGTGTGCTCACGTCACTGAGCTGTCCGGCACGCGACACCGACTTCCCGTGATCTGGGTCACACTAGATGCCCCCCCGAAGCCCCACCCGATTCCCCCGCCCCTCCCGAGTCTGCGGCACCGTCCGCCGGACACCTCCCGGCGCTGGGCCCGGCCTCGTGCGGCCACCGCCCGCTGGGCCAGGGAGTCGAAGACCACCGCGATCAGCAGCACACCGCCGGTGATCATGAACTGGACGGCGGGCTGGACGCCCAGCAGGGCCATGCCGGAGGCGATGGACTGGATGATGAGGACGCCCAGCAGCGCGGACCAGGTCGAGCCGCGGCCCCCGAAGAGGCCTCCCGGTAGGACTTGTAGACGGTCATGTACTGCCGGCCCGCGACGATCCGCTGCACCGCCGAGAGGTCGGCGTCCTGGCCGGTCACCGGGGGCAGCGGCCGGACCGCGGCGGCGTCGAGCGCGGAGATCACGGCACCGGCGAGGGTGTCGTCGGCGGCGAGCACCCCGTCGATGCGGCCGGGGCCCAGGGCGGCGATGGCGCCGGTCATGTCGGCGAAGGCGTTCTCCGGCCGCCGGTTGGCGGTGTCGTACGTCTTGCCGATCTTCACCTTGCCCTGGAGCACGGAGAGCGCGCCCCGTTCGAACCAGCCGGCGTTCGGGTCGGTCGCGGCGCCGTTCATCATGACGATCTGGCCGCCGTCCGCCTTCGCGCCCATGCCCCTCAGCAGGACCTCGCCCTGGAGCCGCCCGATCATCTCGCCGTCGAAGGTGACGTAACCGGAGACCGGGCCCTGCGCGAGCCGGTCGTAGGCGACGACCGGGATACCGGCCCGGTGGGCGGCCTCGACGGACGAGCGCAGCGCCTTGGGGTCGATCGCGGACAGGATCAGCACGTCCACACCCCGGGTGATCAAGGCGTCGAGCTGCTGCTGGACGTCCGGCTCGGGGGTGGCGGCTACGGCCGGTGCCGGGCACTGCGGGCACAGCTCCTTCAGCTTCCGCTCGATCAGCGGCCGGTCGAACTGCCCGAACCGCGAGGCCCCGCCGCCGGGCAGCAGCACGCCGACGCTGAGGCCGCCATCGTGCCCACTCCCACTCCCGCCGCAGGCGCCGGTCAGCGCCAGTCCGGCGCCGACCGTGACCGCGACGGCCGCGCGGGACAGGGACCTGCGCTTCGGAACGCCGACACCGAGACCCATCTTCGGTTCCTTGCGGGGTTCTGCCGGAAATCACCCTCTACGGGGGTCTGATGTCAGGGCAGCCAAGCGGTCAGCCGGTCTCCTCCCGCAGTACGCGGTCGATCGTGCCCAGCGCGGCGGTCAGCCGGGCGTAGTCGTCGGCGGCCAGCGGCCGGACGAAGAACTCCTCGACCACCCGGGCGTGCACGGCCGCCGCTCCCAGGAACACCGTGCGCCCCTTGCCGGTCGGCTCCACCAGCGCCACCCGCCGGTCCTCGGGGGACGGCACACGCCGGACCAGGCCGGCCTCCTCCATGCGGTCGATCAGCCGGGTGGTGCCGCTGCTGGTGAGCGTCAGGTCGTCGGCCAGCTGCCGCTGGGGGATCTCCTCGCCGGGTCGGCGGCAGAGCCGTATCAGCACCTCCAGCATGGTGTGGCTGATCCCGCACTCGCGGCGCAGCGCGCTGTCGATGCGCTGCTCCAGCCGGGTGGCGGACTTGATCAGCAGCCCGAAGTCCCGGACGAGCGGGCTGTTGGCGGCGCGGGCGGCGGCTTCGTCGTCGTGCTGCGGCGTGGAGTTCATCGCGGGCGACTTTACTGCGATCGCACTTACTGCCGTCTCAATCACTGCTGTCACAACCACTGCCATCTCAATCGCTGAGCAATCAATTGCTGACTGGTCAATGAAATCGTACGGTGGGAGGAGCACCCGCGAACGAGAGGAAGGCGGACCCGTGGATCTGCAGCACTGGCTCGGCCGAGCCACCGACGCGATACAGGAGTGGGCCGACACCTTCGGCCCGTACCGGCCGCACCCGTCCCTCGACGTGGCCGACGACCGCTTCGCACCGGTCTTCGAGGAGTTCACGGACCGGCTGAAGGACAACTACCCCTTCTTCCACCCGCACTACGCGGGCCAGATGCTCAAGCCCCCGCACCCCGCCGCGGTGGTCGGCCACCTCACCGCGATGCTGATCAACCCCAACAACCACGCCCTGGACGGCGGCCCCGCGACGGCGGCGATGGAACGCGAGGCCGTGGCCCAGCTCGCCGCGATGTTCGGGTACGACACTCTCCCCCACAGCCCTTCGGGCGCGGGCGGTGCCCCCATTCGCTCCGACTACGCTCCGCTCGGCCACCTCACCACCAGCGGCACCATCGCCAACCTCGAAGCCCTCTTCGTCGCCCGCGAACTCCACCCCGGGCGGGGCATCGCGCACAGCGCCGACGCCCACTACACCCACGGCCGGATGTGCCACGTCCTGGACATGACCAGCCACCCCGTCCGCACCGACGGCCAGGGCCGGATGGACCTCGACGCGCTGGCGGACGTGCTGGAGACGGGAGATGTCGGCACCGTCGTCCTCACCACCGGCACCACCGGACTGGGCGCCGTCGACCCCGTCCACGAGATCCTGCCGCTCGCCGAGCGGTACGGCGTCCGCGTCCACGTCGACGCGGCCTACGGCGGCTTCTTCACGCTCCTCGCCGGCGCCGACGGCCCCGAGGGACTCCCGCCCGAGCCGTGGCGGGCGCTCGCCCGGGCCGACTCGATCGTCGTGGACCCGCACAAGCACGGACTCCAGCCCTACGGCTGCGGGGCCGTCCTCTTCCGCGACCCCGACGTGGGCCGCTTCTACCTGCACGACTCGCCCTACACCTACTTCACCTCCAGCGAGCTCCACCTCGGCGAGATCAGCCTGGAGTGCTCCCGCGCCGGCGCCGCCGCGGCCGCCCTCTGGCTCACCTTCCGGCTGCTCCCGCCCACCCCCGACGGCCTCGGCCGGGTGCTGGCGGCCGGGCGGCGGGCCGCCCTGCGCTGGGCGGACCTGATCGAGGCGTCCGACTCCCTGGAGCTCTACCAGCGCCCCTCGCTCGACATCGTCACCTACTTCCCGGCCACCGACCCCGCGTCCCTCACCGCGATCGACGCCGTCTCCGCCCGGGTCCTGACGGACGGCATGACCGGCCCCGACCCGGTCTTCCTCAGCACCCTCAAGGCCGACCGCGACGCCTTCGCCGCCCGCCACCCCAAGATCACGGCGGACGCGGACGGCGCCCGGATCCTGCGCAGCGTCCTCATGAAGCCGGAGTCGGAGGACCACGTCGAGCACCTGCACCGCAGAGTCGAGCAGCTGGTCAGGACGGCGCAGGCCACCTGACCGCGGCCACTCTTCGCCCACTCGCCCGGCCTACCCTGGCGTCGCGTGCGCCGCACGCGCCGGACGGAGGGACACCATGGCACGCATCACCGGGCGGACGGTTCTGATCGTCGGTGCCTCGTCGGGCATCGGCGCCGAGGTGGCACGTCACCTCGCGGGCGGCGGCAACCGGTTCGTCATCACGGCCCGGCGCGCCGCCGAACTCGCCGCCGTGGCCGCGGAGATACGGGCCGCGGGCAGCGTCTGCCTGGACCTGCCCGCGGACGCCCTGGACGCGACGGCCGCCGCCGGGGTGGTGGCCGCCGCCGTCACGGAGTACGGCTCCGTCGACATCGCCCTCCTCAACGCCGGTCAGGGACCGGACATGTCCATGGACCGGGTGGACGTCGCGGACGTCTCGCGGATCATGGCGCTCAACTACGACGTTGTCGTCAACTACCTCGTCCCGCTGATCGCGCAGCTGCGCGGGCAGGCCGGCGGCGGTCTGATCGCCCACACCAACTCCCTGGCCGGGCTGATGGGCATCCCCCGGCAGGGGCCGTACTCGGCGGCGAAGGCGGCCGTGCGCACGCTCCTCGACACCGCGCGCGTCGAACTCGCCCCGCACGGCGTCCGGTTCACCTCGATCCACCCGGGCTTCGTCGCCACCGAGCGGGTCGGCGGCGACGGCCTGCCCAAGCCCTTCCAGATCAGCCAGGAGCGGGCCGCCCGGCACGTCGTACGCGCCCTGGAGCGGGAACCGGCGCAGGCGTGCTTTCCCTGGCCCGCGGCGGCGCTGGTGCGCACCCTGCGGGCCCTGCCCGCGCCGGTGTCGGACGCCGTGCTGCGGAGACTGGCCGCCGGCCTCTAGGACGCCACGTGCTCGGCGAAGCCGAGTTCGCGCAGCGCGGTGCGCAGCCGGGCCGCCGCGTCGTCCATCGCGGTCTCGTCCTTCTCCACCTGGGCCCGGGAGAAGTCGAAGTCGGCCATGCTCCAGGCGGGCGCGACATGGATGTGCAGATGCGGCACCTCGAAGCCCGCGATGACCAGGGCGGCCCGGGGCGCGTCCCAGGCGTGCTGCACCCCGCGGCCGATCGCCTGCGCCACGGTGACACAGCGGGCGAGCAGCGCGCCGTCCGCGTCGGTCCACCGGTCCACCTCCCGCCGGGGCACCACCAGCGTGTGGCCGGGGGTCAGCGGGGCGATGCTGAGGAACGCGGCGACCTCGGCGTCCTGCCAGACGAACCGGGCGGGCAGTTCTCCGGCGAGGATCCGGGAAAAGAGCGTCGGCATGAGGGTGAGTATCCCTTCAGGAGGTCAGGTCGTCCTCGTCGGGTGCGGTCGTCGTCGGGGTGGCGGAGACCGCGGTGATGCGGGGCGCGGGCACCTCGTCGCCGAGGGCCAGCAGTTTCGTGCGGAGTTCCTCGGCCGCCGTCGGGTCGGGCGGGGCCGGCAGCCGCAGCGCCCGCTCCCACAGGGTCCGGGCCGCGCCGGGGTCGGCGGTGGCGAGGTAGGTGTCGCCGAGGTGGCGCAGGGTGCCGGCCTCGCTGAACGTGTCGCCGATCTCCCGGTGGAGCCGCAGCGCGCCCTGGTACGCGGCGACGGCCCGCGCGGGCTCGCCGAGGTGGTGCCGGGCGACTCCGAGGCTGTCCCAGGCACCGGCCTCGGCGTACCGGGTGCCGTCCAGTCCGGCGAGGCCGCCGAGGGCCTCCTCGAAGTAGGCGGCGGCCCGCCGGTGTTCGCCCCGCAGCACATGCGTCCAGCCCAGGGCGTGCAGGGCGCTGGTCTCGGCGGGGCGGTCGCCGAGCTCCCGGTAGAGGGCGAGGGCGCGGCCGGCCGCGTCGAGCTCCGTCGTGGTCGCCGAGCCGGTCCAGGAGCCAGCCGTGACTGCGGTGGGCGTGCGCGAGACCGAGCCGGTCCCCCAGCTCGGCGAACAGGCGCAGGGAGTGCCGGATGTGGGTGCGGGCGTCGTCGTGCCGGCCCAGCCGGGCCGAGGCGCGGGCCAGGCCGCGGTGCAGATGGGCCTCGGCCGTGCGGTGGCCGTCGCGCACGGCCGCGTCGAGACCGGCGCGCTGGAGCAGTGCCCCGTCGTGCCAGTGGCCCTGCCGGTCCATGAAGCGCTCCAGACACCAGGCCATTCCCCAGACATGGGCGTGGTCGCCGCGCGCGATCGCCGCCCTGGTGACCGCGCGCAGCACCTGGTTCTCGGCCGTGTACCAGCGCAGCGCCTGCCCGTCGTCGGCGAACGACCCGGGCCGCGCGTCCGGGGCGGCGGCGGGCGGCGGACACAGCCGCCAGTAGGGGGAGTAGACGCGCCCGGCGGCGTGCGCGGTGTGCAGGTAGTGGTCGAGGAGCCGGCGGACGGCGGCCTCCCGGGCGTCCGCGTCCTCGTGCTCCAGGGCGCGTTCGGCGGCGTAGGTGCGCAGCAGGTCGTGGCAGCCGTACCGGCCGGGCGCGCGCTCGGCGAGCAGATGGGAGCGGGTCAGCTCGGCCAGCAGCGGGCGGACCCCGGCCGGGTCGTCGCCCGCGACGGCCGCCGCCGCGGCCGGGGTGACGTCCGGGCCCGGGTGCAGGGACAGCAGCCGCAGCAGCCGGGCCGCGCCGGGGCTCAGCGCCCGGTACGACCAGGAGAACACCGCCCGTACGTCCCCGGCCGGGTCCGCGTCGGTGAACGCGTCCAGGCTGCCGTGCGCGGCGCGCAGTTCGTCCGCGATCGCGGCGAGCGGGAAGTCGGGGTGGGCTGCGGCCCGGGTGGCAACCACGGCCAGGGCCGGCGGCCCGGACGTCCTCGGCGAACCGGCTCCCCGTCAGTACGACGACCTCGTGCCCGCGGCGCACCAGGTCCGCGGCGACGGTGAGGACGGGCTGGACATGGCCGTGGAACGGCGTTGCGGCGGCGATGACCAGTGCCATGGACGACTCCCTGGGCTGGGTGGACGGTGCCCCGGGAGCGTAGGAACGCGATGTGCAAAAGAAGTGCGGAGCGAAGGACGCGGAACGGTCCCGCGGCGCACGGGCATGCCCTACCGTGAAGCCACTCAAAGCGGTGCGAGCCTGGCGGATACGGGGCGAGGGGGGCCACAGGTGCGGGCACAGGAGGGCGACGACCGGACACCGGAGTCCGGCGGCGACGGGGACGGGGACCCGGGCGGCGACGATGACCCCACCCCCAGTGGCGACGATCACGTCGACTTCCGGCGAGGTGTCTTCCGGGGGCAGGTCGTCGGGAAGATGATCGTGAATGAGGGCCCGCACCGTCCCGAGCGGCCGGAGCGTCCCGAGCGGCCCGCGCCCTGCACGTTGCCGATGGCCCAGCCCGGCTTCACCGGGCGGGCCGCGGAGCTGGCGGCGCTGGAGGCGCGGCTGTGTCCGCCCGCCGACCCCGCCCCGGACACCCCCGTCGTCTGTGTCGTCACCGGGCTCGGCGGGATGGGCAAGACCGCGCTCGCCCTGAAGGCCGCGCACCGGGCGCGCACGGAGGGCTGGTTCACCGGCGGTGCCCTCTTCCTCGACCTCGCCGGCTACGACGACCGCCCCGTCACCCCCACCCGGGCGGTGACGTCGTTGCTGCACGCCCTCGCCGACGGCGACGTCCGGCTCGGCTCCGAACTGGTCGGCCACTTCGGGGAGGAGGGCCACCAGCTGGACGCGTACCGGAGCCATCTCGCGGCTCTCGCCGACGCCGGCCGGCGGGTCCTGCTGGTGCTCGACAACGTCTCGGACTCGGCCCAGATCTCGCCGCTGCTGCCCGCCAGCGGTCTGCACTGCGTCCTGATCACCACCCGGGAGTGCCACGAGTCGCTGACGGCCGCCGAGTTACCCCTCGGCCCCCTCAGCCCCGACGACTCCGTCCGGCTGATCGCCCCGGCGGTCCGCCGGCGCACCGCCGCCGCGGACGGGTGGACGCCGGAGGAGACCGAGGCCGTACGCGAACTGACCCGGCTCTGCGGCCGTATGCCGCTCGCCCTGCGGATCGCCACCGCCCTGCTGCACCGGCGCCGGGTCGGCGACCCGCTCGCGTCCCTGGTCGGGGAGTTGCGCGCGGCCGTCGACCCCACCCGGGTCCTGACCAGCCGCGGTGTCGACGAGTACGGCAGGGCCCTCGCGCTCGCCCCGGTCTTCGACATGTCCTTCCGCCGGCTGCCCCGGGACCGGGCCCGGGCGCTGTGCGCGCTGGCCCAGGTGCCGTTCGCGGACTTCAGCACCGAGACGGCGGTGGTGGCCACCGGACACCCCCGGTCCCAGGCGCTGGAACTCCTCGACGACCTCGTGGGCGCCCACCTGATCACCGGGGAGGAGCCGGGCGACGGGTTCCCCGGCCGCTGGCGCATCCATGACCTGGTCCGCGGCTACGCGAGCGCGCTGGCCGTCGAGGACCCCACGCTCGTCGAGGAGGGCGGCCGGGCCCGCCGGCGGATACGGGACCACTACCGCGCCAAGACCGAGGCGGCCTGCCGCCATCTGCGGGCGGCGCCCCCGGACAGCCCGTCGCCGGGACTGCCGCCGGGCCCGTTGCCGGTCCCGCCGCCGGTCCCGCCGCCGGTCCCGTCGTCCGGCCCGTTGCCCGGCCTCTTCAAGGAGCGGGCGGAGGCGGTCGCCTGGCTCGACGCCGAGCGCGTCAACCTGGTGGCGGCCACCCAGTGGCCCGACGAACTCGACACCGACTGCACCGTGGCGCTCGCGCTGCACCTCGCCGAGTTCCTGCGCGAGCGGCGCTTCTTCGAGGACTGGGTCGCCGTGGGCCGCGCCGCCAGGGAGCGGGCGCGCAAGTCACCGGACCGGCACGCGGAGGCGGCCGTCTGCAACCACCTCGGCAACGCGCTGCTGCGGGCCGACCGTTCCGAGGAGGCCCTCGAACCCCTCGTCCACGCGGCGGACCTCTTCCGTACGCTCGGGGATGCGACCGGCGAGGGCATGGCGTGGAACAACCTCGGTCTCGCGCAGCGCAGGTCGGGACTGCTGCACGAGTCCGCCGCCACCCACCGGCGGGCCCGCGACCGCTTCCGCGACACCGGCGACCTCTCCCACGAGGGCCGGGCCTGGCACAACCTCGGTCTGGTGCTGGACACCCAGGGCCGCTACGCCGACGCGGTCGCCGCGCTCCGCCGGGCCTGCGAGCTCCACCACGCCACCGGCAACCGTTTCCTGCACGGCGACTCCCTCAACAGCCTCGGCTGCGTGCTGCACACGGCGGGCCGCACCGACCTGGCCGTCGCCGCCCTGCGGGAGTGCCTCCGGATCCGCCATGACGACGACAACTGGTACGCCACCAGCCTGACCTGGAACAACCTGGCCCGGGTCCTGGACGGCACCGGACGCGCCGCCGAGGCCGCCCACGCCAGGAACCGCGCCGCCGAGGCCGCCGCCCGCGCCGGAACCACCACCACCTCCTACGGCCACCACCACTGAGCCCCGCTTCCCCCCGCTCCGCCAGGAGCCGCGCGGACTAGGATCCGCCCCATGGCCCTGACCATGACCGACGTGGACCGGTTCGAGAGCTCCAGGCCCCGTCTGGAGGCCATCGCCTATCGCCTCCTCGGTTCCGCGAGCGAGGCCGAGGACGCCGTGCAGGAGACGTATCTGCGCTGGCAGAACGCCGACGTCGACCGGATCGAGGTCCCCGAGGCCTGGCTGGCGAAGGTGCTCACCAACCTCTGCCTCAACCAGCTCACCTCGGCCCGCGCCCGCCGCGAGACCTACGTGGGTGAGTGGCTCCCCGAGCCGCTGCTGGCGGGCGACCCGATGCTCGGCCCCGCCGACAGCGCCGAACGCCGCGAGTCGGTGTCGTACGCCGTGCTCGCCCTGCTGGAGCGCCTGACGCCCAGCGAACGCGCGGTCTACGTGCTGCGGGAGGCCTTCGACTACCCGCACCGGGAGATCGCCGGGATCCTCGACCTCACCGAGGCCGCCAGCCAGCAGATCTTCCACCGGGCCAAGAAGCACGTCGCGGAGGGCAGGGCCCGCGCCGAGGTCGACGAGGCCGCCGCCCGGCGGATCATCGAGGAGTTCCTCGCGGCCGCCACCAGCGGGCGGACCGAGCCGCTCGTCCGGCTGCTCACCGAGGACGCCGTCGCGGTCGGCGACGGCGGCGGGAAGGTCCCGGCCCGCGCCCGGGCGTTCGAGGGCGCCGTCGCGGTCGCGAGATTCATGCGGGGCCTGTTCAAACCGGGCCCGGCCCAGCGGGCCCTGGCCGGCGGCCCGGTCGACCTCTACGTCACCTCCGCGAACGGCGGCCCCGCCCTGGTGGCGGTCGTCGCCGGCCGGGTCTTCGGCGTCATGTGCCTGGAGATCACCGACGAGGGCATCGCCGCGTTCCGCAACCAGGTCAACCCCGACAAGCTGGAACGCGCGACCCGGCAGTGGGCGGCCACCGACCACGGCACCCCGCTGCTCCGCCTCTTCTGACCACCCGACCAGCCCTTCTCCCCTGTGTGACCTGCTTCACACCGCACTTCTGTCAGGAATCGACGGCCTGCCCGGTTCAAGGGGCGACTCCCCGAAGAACCCGAAGAACCCGAAGAACCGGATGACAGGAGTACGGACATGCAGCACCGCATCGTCGTCCTCGGAGCCGGATACACCGGAGCCAGCGCGGCCGGCCGCCTCGCCAGGCGGCTGCGCCGCGAGGACGTCGCCCTCACCCTCGTCAACGCCGAGCCCGACTTCGTCGAGCGCGTCCGCATGCACCAGCTCGCGACCGGCCAGGAGCTACGGCCCCGGCCCCTCGCCGAGATGTTCGCGGGCACCGGAGTCGAGCTGCGGCTCGCGCGGGTCACCGCCGTCGACGTCGACCGGAAGACGGTCACCGTCACCGCCGCGGACGGCACCGAGGACCTGCTGGAGTACGACACCCTCGTGTACGCCCTCGGCAGCGCCTGGCACGACCAGGGCGTCCCCGGCACCGCCGAGCACGCCGACCAGATCGCGAGCCGCCCGGGAGCGCTCCGCCTGCGCGAGCGGCTCGCCGCACTGGGCGCGGGCGAGCCGGTGGTCGTGGTCGGCGGCGGCCTGACCGGCCTGGAGGCCGCGACCGAGATCGCCGAGGCCCGCCCGGACCTCGACGTGGCCCTCGCGGCCCGCGCCGGTCTCGGCGACTGGCTCTCGCCCAAGGGCCGCGCTCACCTGCGGAAGGTCGTCGACAAGCTGGGCGTCACGGTGCACGAACACACCGCCGTCACCGCCGTGTCGGCAGACCACGTCACCACCACCGCCGGCGGCACGCTCCCCGCCGCGGTCACCGTGTGGACCACCGGCTTCGCCGTCCACCCCATCTCCGGGGCCACCGCCCTGGAGGTCACCGGCGCCGGCCGGATCGTCGTCGACGGCACCATGCGCTCCGTTTCGCACCCGGACGTGTACGCGATCGGCGACGCGGCGACGGCGACCGGTCCCGGCGGCAAGCCGCTGCGGATGTCCTGCGCCTCGGGCGTCCCCATGGCCTGGCAGGCCGCGGACGCCATCGCGGCCCGGCTGACCGGCGGCAAGCTCCCGAACACCCCGGTGCGCTACTTCAACCAGTGCATCTCCCTGGGCCGCAAGGAGGGGCTGATCCAGTACGTCACGGCCGACGACCGCGCCGTACGGGCCGCCCTGACCGGCCGGACCGCCGCCGTCTACAAGGAACTGGTCTGCAAGGGCGCGGCCTGGAGCGTCGCCAACCCGTTGCTCGGCATCCCGGCCCGGCGCCGCCGCGTCGTACCGCAAGCGGTCCCGCAGACCGCACCGGCGGCCAACGCCCCGGCGTAATGTCCGGGCGCCCTCGTGCGCTCCATAGGGCATGAGCGAGTACCTCCGTCTGCGAGCGGTGCCGGCCCCGGCACTGCGCAACAGCCCGGCCTGGCTGGAACGGCTCTTCGAGAGCGACGCGGAGACCGTCCGGCAACGGGTCCGCCGCCACCGCGAGGAGGTGCTGGACCAGCGCTACCCGGACCAGGAGCGCATCTACGCCGGCACCCCCGCGCACCGTTCCGAGCACCACCCGCACACCCAGGTGGTGCTCGGCGGCCGTCCCGTCTTCCGCACCGACCCGCACCGGCCGCCGCTGCTGGTCCTGACGGCCGCCCAGGCCCGCCGCGTGGCCGGCTTCCTGACGACCGCCGACTTCGACGCCCTCTGGGACGTCGCCCGCGACACACTCCTGCCCCGCTACGGCGGCACAGCCGCAGAACCTCAGACGTGGGGCGCGTTCGCCGCGGCCCACCACGAACTCCGAGCCTTCTACACCCAGACCGCCGACTCCGGCGACGCGGTGGTCAAATGCCAGTCAGAACCCTGACCCTCGCGCCCCCTTCAGCCCTTCGGCCCCGCCGACTGCACCACCTCGAACGACCACAGCATCGACCCGGACGCCGCCGGCTTCGGCCGCTCCCCCTCGCCGCCACCCCGGTGCGCGTCCTTCATCGGCCCCTCCATCCACGCCTGGAACGCCTCCTCGTCCCGCCACCGCGTGTACACCAGGTACTGCTCGGTCCCCTCGACCGGCCGGAGAAGTTCGAACCACTCGAACCCGTCCGAGCCCTCCACCGCATGCGCCCGCGAAGCGAACCGCTTCTCCAGCACCTCCCGCTGCTCGGCGGGCACGGTCAGCACATTGATTTTTACTACGCTAGGCACATGACACCTCTCGTCAAACGGGGCCTCGACTGGACCCCTAACCTGGACCATGTGCGCGCAGTGTCCTACATCCGACAGTCAGGGAAGCGTGAAGACGACTCCGCGTCGTCCCCCGAAGCACAGCGGACCAAGTGCGAGGCGCTGATCACAGCCAAGGGCTGGGACAACGCGGGCCACTTCGCCGACGTCGGTAAATCCGGCTGGGACCCCAAGGTCGTCCGGCCGGAGTTCGAGGAGATGATGTCCGCCGTTCGCGCCGGGCACGTAGACGCAGTGGTCGTGTTCTCGCTGTCCCGTCTCACTCGACAGGGCGCCCTTGAGGCCATGCTGGTCAATGAGGAGTTGGCCAAACACGGCGTGCTGCTCGTCAGCGTCGAAGAGCCCTACCTGGACACGTCCACCCCCATGGGCGTCGCGATCTTCGGCCTTATCGCTGCGCTGGCCCAGCAAGAGTCCGACATGAAGTCGGCGTACATCACGGCGACGAAAGAGACGCTGAGGGCAGCAGGTAGCCACGTGTCCGGCATGGCCCCGTACGGCTTCCAGCCGACGCGTGAGCCGCGCGGCGAACTGGTGGTGGTCAAGCTGGTCCCTGATCCGGCTGAGGCCCCGTACGTGCGCGACATGGTGTCCTGGGCACTGGGCGGCATGACCGCATCGGCCATGGCTCGCAAGCTGAACACTGAGGGCGTACCGACCAAGGCAGCGGACATGTCAGCGCGTGTGACCGCCCGCCGGGCCCGAGGCATTAGCCAGCCGCTGGAGCGTACGACGTGGGTGTCGTCCACTGTGCTCCGCATCCTCCGTGACCCGCGCCTTGCCGGCTACGCCGCCGAACGCCAGGGGACGAAGCGCGTCATCCTGCGCGACGACTCAGGGGCCCCGCTGGCTGTACATGAGCCGATCATTCCGCCGGAAGACTGGTGGCGCCTTCAAGACGTACTCGACGGCCGCGCGCCCCAGGTGGGCCGTCAGGGTGGGCGCTCCGTGCCGTCTCTGCTGGGTGGCGCCGGGATGCTCTTCTGTGGCGTCTGCGGGTCGTCCATGGTGACCGACCGGAGGGAGGGCAAACAACTCTATCGGTGCAACCGGGCCCAGTCCGGCGCCGTACCGGGACACGGTGGTCTGGCCATCAACATGGACGCCGGTGACGACGTGGTGGCCCGTACCGTGTGGTCCCGCCTGACAGCGCTGGACCCCGAAGACCCGGAAGATCTCGAATGGCTCGCCGAGGCCGCACGCCGGTTTGCAGCGCAAGCGGACACGGGCGAGCGACAGGCCGAACTAGCAGCAGCACGCGCCGAGTTGGAGCACGTACGGGAAGCGCTCCGCACGCTGTATGTCGACCGGCAGGCAGGCTTGTACGCGGGTGCCGTGGGTGACCAGATGTTCCGTGAGTCCGTGGAGCGGTTGACGGCGCACGAGGCGCGAACGGCCGGACGCGTGGAAGAACTGGGGACCGCCGAGGCTGGCACGGTGGCGATCCCCTCGGAGTGGACGGACCCGGAGGGCGACCCGCTGGGGCCAGAGTCGACGTGGGCCGGTTGGTCCCTTTCCGAACGACGGGAGTTCCTTGCGCTGTTCGTTGACCGTGTAACCGTGGCACGCAGCGTGGGCAGAGGCCGGAACGCGAACACGGCGGAACGGGTGGCCGTGCACTGGGCGGAGGCACCAGCCAAGTAGGCGCCTGAGCGTCGTTCACGGCCCGTTGTCGGTACCCCCCGGCGGCGGGCCGTGGGCGTTCCTACGGCATTGTGGCCCTGTGGATCGTGTCGGCCGGTGACGAATGACGATGATGACACCGTTCCCGGATTGCCCTACAGCGGTAGAGGGTTATGTTGGTCTCTCCTTTCACCTATTTCGCTGTTGACATGGGATTTTGTTGGTCCACAGAGTCACCTAACGGTTGACCTTTGATCCACCTCCGGTCACCTGTCGGGGTCCTCCGTAGCTTCGCGATCTTGCGGACGGCGGGAAGGCAAGGCTCGGACGCAACTACAGGGAGTCGGATCTTGAGGAAGTACATAGACGACGTGGCCGCCCGTCGTGCGTTGGAAACTGCCGCTACCGACGAGGACTTCGTCCGCCAGGTGCGGAGCCGGACGATTCTTGCGCACAGTCCGCTGAGACTCACCTGGACGCCGTGACCGGGGACCACATGCCGAGCCACTGCTCGGCGCCCCAGGCCTCGAACCGTTCCACCTCGGTGAACCCCAGCTTCGCCGCGAGACGCATCGAGCCTGCGTTGGCGGTCTGGGTGGTGAGCACCACCGGCTCGCCGGGAAGCGCACCGGCGAACCAGCCGAGTGCCGCCGCGCACGCCTCGGTGGCGTACCCGCATCCCCACGCCCGCGGCAGGAACAGATAGCCGAGATCGGCCTTCCCCACGGCAGCAGGGCGACGGTGCCCCGTCGCCCTCCTGAGCAGGATCTGGCCGATCATCGACCCGTCGAGATCGACGACGAAGCTCCCGGGCCACCGCGCGGGCACCCCGGACAGCTCCCGCTCGAGCTCGTCACGCGGGCGGGGGCCGCCGAGGTAGGTGTGCACATCCGGCGACGCGAGCAGTTCGATGAACGCCGCACGGTCGCGGCCCTCGGACTCACGGAGCACGAGCCGCTCGGTCCTGAGCGGCTCAGGCGGCCAGGCCACGGGTCCCAGATCTTCCATCCGCGCGAGCTTACAGGCGCCCCGAGTCAACCGAACGGGAGACGCCCAGTCCGAGCCCGCCACCGCATGCGCCCGGGACGCGGAAGCGCGTTGAGGGCAGTGCACGGGGCCGGCCCGGGTGCAACGGTGCTTGTGCGCCGTGCGGCGCGGTCGGCCTCGTCCCCAATTGCCTCATCACAACAAGGGACAAGGAGGGCGACGTTGCTTGAGTTGAGGCGGCCTGGGGCCTGTAGGGTGAACAAACTCGTGCGTGCCGGACCATCGGCACGCTCATGTGTGAAGGATGCCGATGGACGCTAGCGCTCGGATCGACTCATGTCTGCTGGACGTCGCAGACCTGAGCATGGAAGCGTTGGACGGGCTCCTCGGGGAGCTGCCCGACAACGCGCTGGGCGCGGCGCTGCGACGTATGGTCGACGAGGCGGTCACCGCGGTCGGCGTGCCGTACGCCGCCTTCGACTCCGCGATGATCTGAGCGTCCCGCAGCTTTCTCCCTCCCCTCGCGCCCCTCTGACAGGTGATCAGAATCCGGCAGCTTGAGGCATCGCCCCTCGGGGTATGACCCCGGACACGCTCTGGCACACAGGTGGCACGCCGTCAGGTCGGCCGGAGAGCATTCGGGGGGCGCCTTGGTTCAGGAGCCGTACTTCTTCCTCAGTTATGCGCGGAAGGACAGTCCCGACGAGTTCGTCAAGCGGTTCTACGACGATCTCGTGCAGGAACTCCGCCGGATCGGCGCCGATCCGGCGGCGCAGCCGCCGTTCCGGGACGTCGAGGGGCTGGGCCTGGGCGACGACTGGGCGCGGGTGCTCGGCACCGCGGTCGGGCACTGCCGCGCGTTCGTCGCGCTGTACTCCCCGGCGTACCTGAACAGCGAGTACTGCGGCAAGGAGTGGACGGCCTTCCGGGCGAGGCTGCGGGAGTACCGCCGGGAGACCGGGATCGACGTCCCCGCGCTGGTGCCGGTCCTGTGGGCGCCCATGGAGGGGGAGTTGCCGGAGGAGATCGCCCGCTTCCAGTACCACGAGGCCGACATGGGCCCGGAGTACGTCACGCAGGGCCTGATGCGGGTTTTGCGTGCCGACCCGATGGGCCCGGGGTACAGCCAGGCCGTCCAGAAGGTCGCCGCCCGGGTGAAGATCGCCGCGGACCGCTTCCGGCTCCCCTTCACGTCCGGTCTCGACCTCGGTGAGGTGCGTGGCCTCTTCCCGGTGGCAGGGCGCCGGCGGGCCGCCGCACCGGGCGCCGGGCACGTGGAGGTCTTCCTGGCCGCCGGTGTCGCCGACGAGCTGCCCGAAGGGCGGCACCGGTCGGAGTACTACGGGCGCTCGCCGCGGGAGTGGACGCCGTACCACCCGCCCAAGGACCCCACGGTCGCCCGGCGGGCACAGCGGGTGATCATGGAGTCGGGGCCCTACACCAGCAGTGTCGAGATCGTCGACGCCGAGCTGAGCAGCCGTCTCGACGAATCGATGGCCAACAACCAGACGAGCATCCTGCTGGTCGATCCGTGGGCCGTGCGCACCCCGGTCTACCGGGACGTCCTCGCGGCCTACGACGGTCAGAACCGTCCGGCCACCGGTGTCCTCGTGCCCTGTCATGACTCTGACGAGGAGTCCGGTGACGAGCCGATCTGGGAGGACCTGAGCCGGGTGTTCTGGCGCAACTGGCGCCGGCAGAACGATCCGCACGACCCCCTGTTCCGGGTGCGTGTGGGCGGGGACGAGTTCGACGACCGGCTCGCCGTGATGCTGGCGGTCGCCCAGAACCGGCTGATGGAGATGGAGAGCACCACGTCCTTCCGGTCCCCCACGGGGCCGACTCCGCCCCCGATGACCGGACTCACCATCCCGGGCCCGGCCGTTCCCGCCGACAGGCCGCCGCGGTTCCCGTACCGCGGCGGCGCACCCACACCCCGTCCGAACGCCGCCGAGCCCGGGCAGGAGCCCCTCGGCGGACCATTCGTTCCGAAGGACCCAGACGATGACCAGTAGTCCCAGCGGACCGGGCAAGATCGTCACGTTCTACTCGTACAAGGGCGGCACCGGACGCACCATGGCGCTCGCCAACGTCGGCTGGATCCTCGCCAGCGGTGGTCACCGGGTGCTGCTGGTCGACTGGGACCTGGAAGCCCCGGGCCTGCACCGCTATCTGCACCCGCTGCTGATCGACCCCGAACTGCGCTCGTCCGACGGCCTGATCAACATGATGCAGGCCTATGTGCGCACGGTGCTGAACCCCGACCCGCCCACGGTCCGTGAGACGGTGGGCGGCCCCGGGCAGCGGCGGGCCGCGACCGTCACCGCCGAGGCCGACGACTGGCTGCGAGCCGCCGCGGACCTGAGTCCGTACACCGTCGGTCTGCTGCTGGAACTGCCCGACGGCGGCCAGCTCGACTTCCTGCCCGCCGGCCGGCAATCGGCCGCCTACTCCGCCGCCGTCACCAGCTTCAACTGGCACAGCTTCTACGAACGGCACGGCGGCGGGTACTTCCTCCAGGCACTGCGCGAGGAGATGATCGCAACCTACGACTATGTGCTGATCGACAGCCGGACGGGCGTCAGCGACACCTCCGGTATCTGCACCATCGTCCTGCCCGACGTCCTCGTCGACTGCTTCACGATGAGCGCCCAGAGCATCCGCGGCGGTGTGGACGCGGCGGCCGCGGTACGACGCTCCGCACCCCGCGACATCAAGGTGCTGCCGGTCCCCATGCGGGTCGAGGAGGCGGAGACCGAACGGCTGGAGGCCGGACGGGACTTCTCCCGCTCCGAGTTCGACCCGTTCCTGACCTGGCTCCCGGAAGAGGACCGCAGCCGCTACTGGGGCGAGATCGAGATCCCGTACAAGGCGTTCTACGCCTACGAGGAGATCCCCGCCACCGTCGCCGACCGGCCCCGCCAGGAGCGCTCGCTGCTCACCGCGTTCGAGCGGCTCACCGAATGGATCTCGGACGGCCGGGTACGCCGGCTCACCTCGCTGCCCCCGGACCGGCGGGCCGAGCTGCGCGCCGCCTATCTGCGGGCTCCCCGCGCCCTGCCCACGCAGATCTACCTCAGCTACGCGCCGCTCGGCCGGGTCTGGGCGGAGTGGACGGCGGAGGCCCTGGAAGCGGTCGGCTACCAGGTCTCGCTGCACAGCACGGTCGCCCCGGACGGCAGCGTCCTGCCCGAGGTGGCCGGCACCCTGAGCGGCCAGGGCCGGGTGCTCGCCCTGTTGTCGCCGGAATACGCGACCCAGTCGCGGGCCGCCGCGATCCGCCTCCAGCTGGCCGGGCACGAGACGCTCGGCGGCCCCGGCCTGGTCGCCGTCCGTCTCCAGGACCTGGACCCGGCCGCCGCGGGCCCGTACCTCGACAACACGCTCGCCGACCTCAGCCGGAGCGGTCCGGCCGAGGCCGTCGACCAGCTCCTGTCGGTCCTCGGGCCGCCCTCGGGCCGGCGTCTCCCGGACGGGTCCGCCGCGGCCGCCGCAGCGAACCTGCCCGGCTTCCCCGGCTCGATGCCGGCGGCCCAGCGCCTGCCGTCGCGCAACATCTCCTTCACCGGACGCGGCCCGCTCCTGGAACGGCTGCGTGACCACTTCACCGGCGGGCCCACCGCCGCCGTGCCCAGCCAGGCGCTGTACGGGCTCGGCGGCATGGGGAAGACGCAGACCGCGCTCGAGTACGCCCACAGGTACAAGTCGTCGTACGACGTGGTCTGGTGGATGGACGCCGCCCAGCCCGGCTTCATCCGCTCCGCCCTCGCCGACCTCGCCCCCTACCTCGGCCTGGTGAAGGGCGAGGACGTGGGCAGCACCGCCGAGGCCGTGCTGCGCGCCCTCGGACAGGGACAGCCCTACGAACGCTGGCTCCTGGTGTACGACAACGCCGGCAACCCCAAGGAACTCGACGGACTCCTGCCGTCGGGACCACCCGGCGGACATGTGCTGGTCACCTCGCGGGACCGGGCCTGGGTCAACAGCGCGGGGCGGGCCGAGGTGGAGGTCTTCACCCGCGAGGAGAGCGTCGAACTGCTGCACAGGTTCAGCCCGTTGCTCTCCACCGAGGACGCGGAGGAGATCGCCCACGAACTCGGCGACCTGCCCCTCGCGGTGGGGCAGACGGCGACCTGGCTGAGCGAGAGCAACATGCCGGTCGACCGCTACCTCGCCCAGTTGCGCGACCGCCCCGCCGACATCCTCGAGACCACCCAGCTGTCGCCCCGGGAGTACCCCAACTCCGCCGCCCGGACCTGGCAGATCGCGGTGGAGGACCTGCGCAGGCGCGACCGGGCCGCCGCCGAGATGCTGGAGATCTGCTCCTTCTTCGGCCCCGAACCCATCCCCATGCGGCTGCTCTACGGGCGCGCCGTCACCCAGGCCCTGACCGCGGACACGGACGAACCCCGTGACGAGATGGCCGTCGCCCAACTGCTGCGCCTCCTCAACCGGTACGGACTGGCCCGCAGCGACCAGGGCAGCGAGACCCTGACCGTGCACCGACTGGTCCAGGCGGTCATCCGGGACGGGGTCGGCGAGCAGCGCTGGACGGAACTGCGCAGGGTGGTGCACGCGGCGCTGGCGGACGCCAACCGGGACAACAACCCGGAGGCCACCGCCGACTGGGACAAGTACGACGAACTCCTGCCCCACCTGGAGCCCTCCCGCGCGTCCGCCGACCCCAACCCCGAGGTCCGCAAGCTGATCGTCGACTCGGTGCGCTACCTGTGGAAGCGCAGCCTGTACAGCACGGCCCACGACCTCGCCGAACGCACCCTGGAACGCTGGGGGCGGTCGGACTTCCCAGGCGGCCCCGACGACACGCACACCCTGTTGCTGCGCACCCAACTGGGCAATGTGCTGCGCTCGCAGGGGCGGCTGGAGGAATCGTACGAACTCGACATCGACGTGCTGGACAGGTTCACCCGCACCAAGGGCGCCGAGTATCCGGCCACCCTCGCCGCGGCCGGCAACGTCGGCGCCGACCTGCGGGCCCTCGGCCGCTACCAGGAGGCCCGCGTGCTGGACCGGAACACCTATCAGGCGGCGTACGCCGAGTTCGGCGAGGACCACCAGCGCACCCTCATGTACGCCAACAACCTGGGCATGTCCGAATACCTGGCGGGCGACCGCCAGGCCGCCCTGGAACTGCACCGCTCGGCCTACGAACGGCAGCGGCAGAACCAGGGCAGCATGAAACCGCGCACCCTGAACCTCGCCAACAACTACGCGCGAGACCTGCGCGAGACCGGGGAGCTCCGGCAGGCGCTGACCCTGCTGGAGACCACCACCCGCCTCTACCAGCAGCTGCTCGGCGACGGACACAGCGACACCCTGCGGGCGCGCAAGAACCTGGCCGTTGCCCTGTGCCGGGACGGCCGGTACGCCGAGGCCCGCGACATCGACGAGGACATCTACCACCGCTACCAGCAGGCCCATGGCCCCGACCACTACGACACCCTGGGCGCCGCCTGCAGCCTGGCCGGCGACCTGGCCGCGCTCGGCGACATCACGCGGGCGCTGGAGCTCACGGAGCGGGCCCTCGGCCGCTACAAGGACTACCTGGGCGAGAGGCATCCGGTCACCCTGGTCTGCGCCAACAACATGTCGGTGTATCTGCGACTGCAGGGCCGCGCGGCGGAGGCCCTCGCGCTCTCGGGAAGCACCGCCCAACACCTGCGCGAGGTCCTCGGGGAGGCCCACCCGCACACCTTCTGCTGCATGCTCAACCACGCCAACGACCTGGTGGCGGCAGGCCGGATCCAGGAGGCCGTCGACACGGAGACCACGGCGCGGCAGGGGCTGCTGGCCGCGTTGGGGCCCGACCACTACGACTCCATCGGCAGCGGCTCCAACCTCTCGCTGACCCTGCGCGACCTGGGCCGTACGGCGGAGGCGGACGCCCTGCGCGCGGACGCCCTGGCCCGCGCCAGGCGCACCTTGGGGGAGCGGCATCCGACGACGCTGGCGGTCGCCCAGGGGGTGCGGCTGGATTCCGACATCGAGCCGCCGACCACGTGAGAGGCGCATGGTGCCGCGGCAGAAGTGCGGGCCGTCCTGGAACCGGTGAGTCCGGGAACTGACGGGCTGTAGGATGCCGCCACCCGCCAGTACCCGTTCCCGTGTCGGCCCGGCCGTCGGCGGGAGCGGCTCCGGTGCGCCCCAGCGAGGCTGGCCCATGGTCCCGTTCCGGCAGTTCCTGTTGAAGATCCACAGTCGCTGCAATCTCGCGTGCGACTACTGCTACGTCTACGAGTCGGTGGACCAGAGCTGGCGCGACCGCCCCCGTGTCATGGCCCCGGGCACCGTGCGCCGGACGGCCGCGCTGATCGCCGAGCACGCCCGCCGGCACGGCCTGACCGAGGTCCACGTCGTCCTGCACGGCGGTGAGCCGCTGCTGGTGGGGGCGGTGCGGCTGGACGCCCTGCTGCGCGAACTCGCCGACGCCCTGCACGAGGTGGCGGAACTGCGGCTCACCCTGCAGACCAACGGCCTGCGGCTGGTGGAGGACCCCGCACTGCTGCCGGTCCTGGCCCGCCACGGAGTCCGGGTCGGGGTCAGCCTCGACGGCACGGCCGCCACGCACGACCGGCACCGCCGGCGCCCCGACGGCCGCGGCAGCCACGCCGACGTGGCACGGGCGCTGCGCCTCCTCGCCGACGGGCCCTACCGCGCCCTCTACGCCGGGGTGCTGTGCACCGTCGACCTGGCCGCCGACCCCGTCGAGACCTACGAGGCGCTGCTGGAGTTCGCACCGCCCCAGCTCAACCTCCTCCTGCCGCACGGCACCTGGGACAGTCCGCCGCCCGGCCTGGCCGACCGGACCGGCCCGCCCCGCACGGCGCCCGGCGCCGTCCCCGAGGAACCGGTGCCGTACGCGCGCTGGCTGTGCGCGGTGTTCGACCGGTGGTACGACGCACCGCGCCGGGAGACCGGGATCCGGCTCTTCGAGGAGATCCTGGTGCTGCTCCTCGGCGGTGCCGCCCGCAGCGAGACCGTCGGACTGACCCCGGTCGACCTCGTGGTGGTCGAGACCGACGGCACGATCGAGCAGGCCGACTCGCTCAAGGTGACCTATCCCGGGGCCCCGGACACCGGTCTGGACGTCTTCCGCCACACCTTCGCCGACGCCGCCCGCCACGAGGCCTTCCGGGCCCGGCAGCGCGGGCTGGCCGGCCTCGGCCCCGTCTGCACCGCCTGCCCCCGCGCGACGGTCTGCGGTGGCGGCCTGTACGCCCACCGCTACCATCCCGGGTCAGCGCCGACCCCCTTCGCCGCCCCGTCCGTCTACTGCCGGGATCTCGCCGTCCTCGTCGACCACATCGCCGACCGGCTGCGCCCGGGCGTCACGGCGTTCCGCGCGGCGGTGGAGCCGGCGGCGACATGACGGCGCCCGGCGCCCGGTCCACCCGCGAGGAGCAAGCCCCCGTGCCCGTACCGCCTTCCGTCCCACCCTCCGCCCTCGGCACCCTCGTCATGCACGACTTCGCACCGGACCTGTTCGACGCCGTCGCCCGCGCCCGCGGCGGCACCGCGGCCGTGGCCGAGCTGAGGCGCGGCCAGCTCAGCAAACGCAAGCTGCTGTTGGTGGCCGTCCGCCGGTCGCTGCCGCCCGGCACCGGCACCGGCTTCGACGAGGCGTACCGGCGGCTGGCCGCGCTGTCCCGCGACGATCCGGACCGCTGGCGGGAGACGATGCTCCACCCCTATCTGGACGAGGGCCTGGCCCGGGTTCTGGCCGGGTGTGCGCACGGCGGTCGGCCCGACCTCTCCTGGTTCGGCGAGCTGGTCGACGGCGGACCGGCCGCGCTGTCCGGACCGCACCGGCTGTCCACCGAGTGCGACGGCGTGGTGCTGCGGCTGCGGCTGGCCGACCGCGGCCCGTTCCGCGACGTCCACGGCTACACCCCCGCCGAGCCGCTGGGCTCCGACGAGGTCGAGCAGTGGCAGCGGGCCCTGGACGGTGCCTGGCAGATCCTGGTCCGCCGGCATCCCTGGCACGCCCGGGCCGTCGCCGCCTGCGTGTCCACCCTGGTGCCGCTCCGCCCGGTGCCGGGCGGCACATCGGTCAGCTCCGCGGCCCGCCGGGCCCACGGCGCCGTCGCCCTCTCCCCGCCCGGCGATCCCGTGCTCCTGGCCCTCACCCTGGTCCACGAGTTCCTGCACATCCAGCTCGGGGCCCTGCTGGACCTGGTCCCCCTGCACGGACCGGCGTCATCGGCCCGCTATCACGCCCCCTGGCGCCCCGACCCCCGGCCGCTGGACGCGCTCCTCCAGGGGACCTACGCCCACCTGGGCGTCTGCGACTTCTGGCACACCGAACGGCGGGCCGTCGCGCCGTGTCCCCGGGCCGAGCGCGAGCACGCCACCTGGTACGGGTACACCTGCGGTGCCGTGGACACGCTCCTCGGCAGCGGCGAACTCCTCCCGGCCGGCCGCCGCTTCACCGAGGGGATGCGCGAGGCCCTCGCCCGGCTGAGCGGAGACTGAGCCCGGCGCCGTGCCGGTCCGTGCCGGACACCGGACACCACAGCTCACAGCCAGTCCCAAGAATTCATCGAACTCACGTACAACCCTTACCCCTTCAAGGGGGTCTCCTGAGCGCCGGACAGCTTCGAGTCCGGACGTCCGCCGGGTGCGGACGGCCCCCGCATGCCGCAGGAGACAACCCGCATGCACACGTTCCCGCGACTCGCCCTCGCGACGGCCACCGCGGCCGCGCTGACAGGCGGTCTGCTCACGTTCTCGGCCGCTTCGGCATCGGCCGCGGACTCCGTCAAGGTCGCACGCGCCGACTTCAACGGCGACGGCTACGGCGACATCGCCACCTCGGCGGCCACCGCCTACGTCAGCGGCCACAAGAACGCCGGCCAGGTCGTCGCCCTCTACGGCTCCGCCTCCGGCGTCACGACCACCAAGCGCACCACCCTCAGCCAGAACAGCGCCGGTGTCCCCGGCACCGCCGAGGCCGGCGACGACTTCGGCTACGACCTGGCGTACGCCGACTTCAACGGCGACGGCTACGACGACCTCGCCGTCGGCGCGCCGTCCGAGAAGGTCGGCACCGACACCAACGGCGGCACCGTCACCCTGCTGTGGGGCTCCAAGAGCGGGCTCACCGGCAAGGGCGTCGACATCAAGGACCCGTCGCCGAGCGGCCACGACTACTGGGGTCTGAACCTCGCCGCCGGCGACTTCGACGGCGACGGCAAGGCCGACCTCGCCGTCGGCAGCTCCGCCGCCACCCTGTGGGTGTTCAAGGGCGGCTTCTCCAGCACCGGCACCCCCGGCGGCCGTTACACCGTCAAGCCGCCGATCGAGCCCGGCAGCAACTCCGACCCCTACGGCCCGATGCACCTCACCGCCGGTGACGTCAACGGCGACGGCCGTACCGACCTGATCGTCGACGGGTACGAGACGAAGACCAGCAACCACTGGAACACCAACTACTGGCTGCCGGGCACCTCCAACGGCCTGACCGCCACCGGCGCCAAGGCCCTGAAGAACGGCATCGTCACCGGCATCGGCGACATCAACGGCGACGGCTTCGGCGACATCGTCAGCGGCGCCTCCTGGGACACCACCACCAGCGAGGGCACCGCCGTCCCGGACTCCGCCAAGGGCGGCCGGGTGGCCATCACCTACGGCAGCGCCTCCGGCCCCGGCAAGGCCACCATGTTCAACCAGAACAGCGGCAGCGTCCCCGGCACCTCGGAGAAGGGCGACGGCTTCGGCTGGGACCTCGACCTCGGTGACGTCAACGGCGACGGCTACGCCGACCTGGTCGTCTCCACGCCCAACGAGGACATCGGCAGCAACACCAACACCGGCCAGGTCACCGTCCTGTACGGCGCGAAGACCGGGATCAACCTCGCCTCCGGCGCCCAGTCCTTCGCCCAGAGCACGGCCGGCGTCCCCGGCGACGACGAGAAGAACGACCTCTTCGGCGCCGACGTCAAGCTCGACGACGTCACCGGCGACGGCCGGGCCGACCTGGTCGTCGGCTCGTACGAGAACGGCGGCGACGGCGCGGTGACCTACCTGCCGTCCAACGGCTCGAAGATCACCACGACCGGCTCGCGGGCCCTCGCGGCCGGCAAGGTGGGCATCTCGACGACCGGCGTCCCGCAGTTCGGCGCCATCTTCGGCGACTGATCCACGATCCACCGGCCGGAAGACCCTCCCCGTACCCCGTACCCCGTACGGAGAGGGTCTTCCGGCACCCCCGCACACCCGCGGACCCGTGAACCTCCGTCACCCTTCACGCCGACTACAGGAGTTCTCTCCCGTGAACGGACACCACCGCCGTCGCCTCGCCCTCGCGACCGTCACCGCCGCCGCGCTGACCGGCGGACTGCTGACCCTCTCGGCCCCCGCCGCGTCCGCCGCCACGGCCCGCGCCTACAAGGCCGACTTCAACCACGACGGCTACGGCGACGTCGCCTTCGCCGCCCCCTACGCCAAGGTCGGCGGCAAGAACATGGCCGGGTACGTCGCCGTGGTCTACGGCAGCTCCTCCGGGCTCAACCCCGCCAAGCGCACGATCGTCAGCCAGAACACCACCGGTGTCCCCGGCACCGCCGAGACCGAGGACTTCTTCGGCGACGCGCTCGCCGTGGCCGACTTCAACAAGGACGGCTACACCGACCTCGCCGTCGGCGCGCCCGGCGAGGACAACGGCACGGACACCGACGGCGGTTCGGTCACCATCCTGTGGGGTTCGGCGAGCGGCCTGAAGAACGGTACGACGGTCAAGGACCCCTCGGCGACCAAGCACGAGGCCTGGGGCTCGGTCCTGGCCGCCGGCGACTTCAACGGCGACGGCAAGGCGGACCTGGCGTCCGGCACGGCCGGGTCGTACGCCTACATCGTCAAGGGCGGCTTCACCAAGTCCGGCACCACCGGCGGTACCCAGAAGGTCCCGACCCCGGAGAAGGCGGAGTTCGGCATCGACGCGCTCGCCGCGGGCGACACCAACGGCGACAAGAAGGCCGACCTCGTCCTCACCTACCGCACCGCGCTCGCCTCGGACCCGTCGGGCAGCTGGTCCAAGGGCGCCGCCTACCTCGGCGCGTCCACGGGCGTGGTCACGACCAAGCCGCGCCCGTTGAACGGCGGCACCTCCCTCGCCCTGGGCGACATCGACGGCGACGGCTACGACGAGATCGCCATCGGCAACGTCTTCGCGAAGGAGGACGACCACACGGGCACCCTCGGCGGCCAGGTCACCGTCATCCGCGGCAGCAAGGGCGGCCCGGTCAACGGCGACGCCCCCATGGCCGAGCTCACCCAGTCCGCCACCGGCGTCCCCGGCACCGACAAGGAGGGCGACGGCTTCGGCGGCTCCGTCTCCATCGGGGACACCAACGGCGACGGCTACGGCGACCTCGCCATCGGCGTCGTCTTCAAGGACATCGGCGCGGCCGAGGACACCGGTCTCGTCGTGCTGATGAACGGCTCGGCCGACGGCGTCTCCCGCACCGGCGCCCGCACGATATCCCAGAACACCACCGGGGTCCCCGGCACCAACGAGTCCATGGACTACTTCGGCTCCGACCTCGTGCTCTCGGACGTCAACAAGGACGGCAAGGCGGACCTGACCGTCGCGGCCGGCTTCGAGGACGAGGGCGTCGGCGCGGTCACCGCCCTGCGCGGCAGCGCCTCCGGCATCACCGCCACCGGCGCCAAGTCCTTCGGCCCAGGCACCTTCGGGCTCTCCCGCACGTACGGCGCGTTCGGCACCGGCCTCACCGGCTGACGCGCGCTCACTGGCTGACGCGCGCTCACCCGAAGCCGCGTCGCCTCACCACCTCACGGGGGGAATCCATGCACAAGCGCACCACCCTGCTCCTCGCCACGGCCCTCACCACCGGCCTGCTCACCGCCCTGCCCGCCGCCACCGCCTCCGCCGCCCCCTCGGGCCTGTCCGGGGACTTCAACGGCGACGGCTACCGCGACCTCGCGATCGCCGCGCCCATCGCCAAGGTCTCCGGCAAGTCCGGGGCCGGCTACGTGGCGGTCGTCTACGGCACCAAGAACGGCCTCGACACCACCAAGCGCCAGATCATCAGCCAGGCCACCACCGGCGTCCCCGGCACCCCGGCCTCCGGCGACTACTTCGGCGACCGGCTCACCTCCGGCGACCTGGACGGCGACGGCTACACCGACCTGGTCGTGGGCGTGCACAGCGAGCGGATCGGCAGCACCGACTCCTACGGCAACGTGACCGTGCTCTGGGGCGGCGCGAGCGGCCTCAAGGGCGCCAGCAACCTCACCTCGCCGCTGCCGAGGTACCGAAACGAACTCGGCTGGGCGCTGGCGGCCGGCGACTTCGACGGCGACGGCCACACCGACCTGGCCGTCGGCAACAACTCCACGCCGTCCCTGAACATCTTCCGCGGCCCCTTCACCCGCAAGGGCAAGGCGGCCGCCCTGGTCGGCATCGACACGGTCGACCAGACCACGATCTACTCCGACAAGCTGATCGCGGGCGACGTCAACGGCGACGGGAAGACCGACCTGCTGGTCATGGGCCAGGAGGAGACCGCCTCCGGCGACTACCGCACCCGCAGCGTCCTCTACACCGGAACCAGCGCCACCGGCGGCACCCTCAAGGTCGGCAAGAAGCTCGCCGGCGGCTACGACGCGGTCATCGCCGACGTCAACAAGGACGGCTACGGCGACATCGTCACCGGCAACTTCATGGAGAAGTCGGCCACCGAGCCCAACGGCGGCCTCGGCGGCGCGGTCACCGTGACGTACGGCGCGGCCGGCGGCCTCAGCGGCCGTACGCCGGTCCGGATCACCCAGGACACGGCGGGCGTGCCGGAGAAGGGCGAGAAGAACGACGGCTTCGGCTGGAGCCTGTCCGCCGGGGACGTCAACGGCGACGGGTACGCGGACATCGCCGTCGGCGCCTACGCCGAGACGCTCGGCACGAAGAAGCAGGCGGGCACGGTCACCGTGCTGCGCGGTTCGGCGAGCGGCCTGACCGGCAGCGGCGCCAAGCTCTTCTCCCAGGACACCGCGGGCGTGCCCGGCACCGCCCAGTCCCAGGACTTCTTCGGCTCCTCGGTCCGTCTCACCGACGCCAACCGCGACGGCCGCGCCGAACTGATCGCGGGTGCCTACGGCGAGAGCCGCGGCGCCGGCACCGTCTGGCTCTTCAAGTCCACCACCGCCGGCGTCACGGCAAGCGGCTCCAAGACCTTCACCGGCACCACCCTGGGCGGCCCGTCGGGCACCGCCTACTTCGGCGACGTACTGGAGGGCTGACCATGCGCGTCCGTACGGCGGCGCCCCTCGCCGCACTCCTCACCGCGGGCCTCGTCCCGCTCGCCACACCGGCCTCCGCCACACCCGCGCCCGCCGTGTTCGCCCCCTACGCGGACGACTTCAACGGCGACGGCTACCACGACCTCGCCACCGCCGCCCCGGGCGCCACGGTCGGCGGCCGGTCGCGGGCCGGTGCCGTGGTCGTCACCTACGGCTCCGCGTCCGGCGTCCGGGCCTCGCACCGCACGGTCGTCACCCAGAACTCGGCGGCCGTCCCCGGCACGGCCGAGAAGGGCGACGCGTTCGGCTCGGCGCTCGCCTCCGGGGACCTGAACCGCGACGGCTACGCGGACCTGGTCGTCGGCGCAGACGGCGAGAACGGCGGCGCCGGGACGGTGACGATCCTCTGGGGGAGCGCGAAGGGCCTCACCGGAGGCCGTACCGTCCCCGACCCGGCCGCCTCCTCCCATCACCGCTTCGGCATGTCCCTGGCGGTCGGCGACTTCACCGCCGACGGCCGGGCCGACCTGGCCGTCGGCAGCACCGGCGCCGACGTGCAGATCTTCCGGGGCGGCTTCACCAAGACCCACGGAGCCGCGTCCCGCACCTGGGTGGTGCCCTCCCTGGCCACCGGCGACAGCTACGGCTCCCGGTCGCTGGCCGCAGGCGACATCAACGGCAACGGCGTCGACGACCTGGTGATCAGCGGCAGGTTCCGGACCGGGAGCGGCGAATACGTCGACGGCAACCTGGTGTACCTGGGCGCGGACTCCCGGCCGAAGGCGCTGCGGATGCTGGTGGACGGCGGCAAGCAGCGGGCGGTCCTCGGCGACGTCAACGGGGACGGTTACGACGACATCGTCACCTCCGACGTCCTCGTCTACAACGACACGGCCGGGCCCGGCGAGGTCCTCGCCTACCTGGGCGGCGCCCACGGCGTGAGCCCCACCCCGCAGGCGGCCCTCACCCAGGACAGCCCCGGCGTTCCGGGCGCCACCCGGGCGCCGGGCACCTCCTCGTTCGGCGCCGCGCTCTCCGTCGGCGACGTCGACGGCGACGGCTACGCGGACGTGGCGGTCGGTACGCCCTACGAAGGGGTCACCGCGGCCCCGCAGACCGGCACCGTCACGCTGCTGCGCGGCTCCGCCGCCGGCCTGACCGGCGAGGGCGCGACCCGCTGGACCCAGAACACGCCCGGTGTCCCGGACCTCAACGAGACCGACGACTTCTGGGGCAGCGCCGTCCGCCTGGCCGACCTCGACGGCGACCACCGGGCCGATCTGGCGGTCGGCGCCCGGCACGAGAACGGTGGACAGGGCGCGGTATGGACCCTGCCCGGCTCCGCCACGGGCCTGACGACGACCGGCGCGGTCTCCTTCCACGCGGCGTCGGTGGGTGTGTCGGGGTCGGCCGCGGGGCTGGGTTCCCTGTTCGGGCAGTGAGTACCGGCGACCGGCAGGGGACTTCAGGGTCTGCCCTTGGATTCCCCTTAGGTCGCCCTTAGGGGATGTCACAGGTCTGCCGCAATGGCGGGCTCGGGCGGCCGAGCCCGCACACGCCTCCGCGGGACCAGGTACGTTCGAGGACGTGGCTGGATTCAGGATCGGACGCGGCGGCCGGGACGACCGTGCCCCGCACACGCGACCGCAACAACCCGCGTACGGGCAGCAGGCGCCGCCCCAGAACTACGGGGGGCAGCCGGGGCCGTCGTACGGACACCCGGCGGCCCCGCAGCCGTACCCGCACCACGGTGGCGGGTCCGGCTGGCCGCAGGCGCGTGGCGGGCACCCGGGCCGGACGCAGCCCGGCGGCGACGGCCCGGAGTACTTCGGCGACGACAACGGCTACGGCGGTTACGGAAGACAGGACGGCCAGGGCCCCGGCGCCCCCGACCCGTACGCGGCGAACCAGCCGGGCCACACCCAGGCCTTCTCGGTCGACGAGGCCGGCGCGTACACGCAGGGTGCGACCTACCACGCCGGTTCGGCGGCGCCGTCCGGTCCGATCGGGCCGCGCCTGCACTGGAAGGACCTGCTGCGGGGGATCGTGCTCGCCCCCAACCAGACCTTCCTCCAGATGCGGGACTACGCGATGTGGGCCCCCGCCCTCATCGTCACCTTCCTCTACGGCCTGCTCGCCGTCTTCGGCTTCGACGGCGCCCGCTCGGACGCGATCAACGCCACCCTCACCAACGCGGTCCCGATCGTCCTGGTGACGGCGATCGCGATGGTGATCTCCGCGTTCGTGCTCGGCGTGGTGACCCACACCCTCGCCCGCCAGCTGGGCGGCGACGGGGCCTGGCAGCCCACGGTCGGCCTCTCCATGCTGATCATGTCGATCACCGACGCCCCCCGTCTCCTCTTCGCCATGTTCTTCGGCGGCGACGCGGGCTTCGTCCAGATCCTCGGCTGGGTCACCTGGATCGCCGCGGGCGCCCTGCTCACGCTGATGGTCGGCAAGTCCCACGACCTCCCCTGGCCGAAGGCCCTGGGCGCGTCGGCGATCCAGCTGATCGCGCTGCTGTCGATCGTGAAACTCGGCACGTTCTGAGCGGCACCGCCGACATGAGAAGGGCCCCCGGCTGCCTCGCCGGGGGCCCTTCTTCGGTGCCTGCGCACCTACCTCACGCGTCCAGGACCTGCCCGGCCCTCTTCACCACGGGCGGTTCGACACTCCACGGGAAGTTGATCCAGTCGTCGGTCCGCTTCCACACGTACTCGCACTTCACGAGGGAGTGGGACTTCTCATAGATCACCGCGGACCGCACCTCGGCGACCGTGTCCAGACAGAAGTCGCGGACGAGCTTGAGCGTCTTGCCGGTGTCGGCGACGTCGTCCGTGATGAGGACCTTCTTGTCGCTGAAGTCGATGACATTGGGGACGGGCGCGAGCATGACCGGCATGTCGAGGGTCGTCCCCACCCCGGTGTAGAACTCGACGTTCACCAGGTGCAGGTTCTTGCAGTCGAGGGCGTAGGCGAGCCCACCGGCGACGAACACCCCGCCGCGCGCGATGGAGAGCACTATGTCCGGCTCGTACCCGTCGTCGGCGATGACCTGCGCGAGTTCGCGCACAGCGACCCCGAACCGCTCGTACGTCAGATTCTCCCGTATGTCAGCGCTCATGGTCGGCCCCTCACACCTGCGTCCGATGGAAATTGAGGTAGGAGCGGGAGGCGGTGGGTCCGCGCTGCCCCTGGTAGCGGGAGCCGTAGCGCTCACTGCCGTAGGAGTGCTCGGCGGGGGAGGAGAGCCGGAACATGCACAGCTGCCCGATCTTCATGCCCGGCCACAGCTTGATGGGCAGGGTCGCGAGATTGGAGAGCTCCAGGGTCACGTGCCCGCTGAACCCCGGGTCGATGAACCCGGCGGTGGAGTGGGTGACGAGCCCGAGCCGCCCGAGCGAGGACTTCCCCTCCAGCCGCGAGGCGAGATCGTCGGGAAGCGAGATGACCTCGTACGTCGAGGCGAGCACGAACTCACCGGGGTGGAGGATGAAGGGCTCGTCGCCCTCCGGCTCCACGAGCCGGGTGAGGTCCGGCTGCTCGACGGAGGGGTCGATGTGCGGGTACCGGTGGTTCTCGAACACCCGGAAGAACCGGTCCAGCCGCACGTCGATGCTCGACGGCTGCACCATGGATTCGTCGTAGGGATCGATCCGTACCCGCCCGGCGTCGATCTCGGCCCGGATGTCCTTGTCTGAGAGAAGCACGCCCCGAGGATACGCAAGGCGCGCGGACCCACGACAATCGTGACGAGTCCACGCGCCTGTGTGACTGCTGTTTCCTACTGCTTCTGCTGTGCCTCTGCCGCTATGCGGCTATGCCGGCTCATGCTTCTCGAGTGCGACCGGCACGACACTGCGCAGCCGGGCGCACTTCGGACACCGGACCAGCCGGCCGGGGCCGAGCCGCTCGGCCTGCTGCATCGGGAACGAAGCGGTGCTGAACACGTGCCCTTCGGCACAGCGGACGACGGTGCGTTCCATCAAGTCCCTTGAGTCCCTTCCCCAGGAGCCGCGTTGGGCTTACTGCCGTGACGACGGAAAGCCACATTACGGGATCAAAGGGACGGCTCTCCAGGCGGCACTCCGGCCCACCCGGACCCTCTCCCACATCCCCACCGTACGCCCCAACTCCGGCCCGCCGCAGCCGGATCACACCCCTGAAACACAGACGAACCCCACGGTCCCAGCACCGGGGGTCCACCATGAGGTACAGTGAGCGAGCGTTCGGACACCGGCCCCGTCGGCGTCTTACGCGGGTGTAGTTTAATGGTAGAACATCAGCTTCCCAAGCTGAGAGCGCGAGTTCGATTCTCGTCACCCGCTCCATGGAGAAGGCCCAGGTCAGCGACCTGGGCCCTTTTGTTGTCCGTGGTGATTAGTTGTCACGTGCCAGATTCGTGCCAGATGGTTGATCGTCGGGGGCGGTGGGCTCATGTCCTGGCATGGTCGCAGCAGCTTGCCGGCGTGCCTTGCGTACGGTCGCATCGAGGCCGGCTGCACCTTCCTGCTGTCGGTCGTCGTCGGAGTGCTGGTAGATCAGCGCGGCCTTCTCGGAGGACTGGCCGACGCGGACCATCGTGTCTTGAGGGTGGCACCGGAACGGGTCGAGAGCGTGTGTCCGGTGTGGCGAAGGTCGTAGAACCGGAAGCCCTCGGGGACGCCGACGACGGTACGGGCCTTGCGCCACTTCCGGCCGAAGGTGCTGCGCCTGAAGGGGGCGCCCGACCGTCGACGCGCTCGACGCCCTCAAGCAGGCCCTTGCGGCCGACTGGGGAGAGCCGCCCCTCGTCCCCGCCCCCTGAACCACGATCCCCTCGACGATCTCGGCCAACCCGGGGGTAACGGGCCGGCCGCCCGGGACCGCTCGAATATTCGTCTATTCGTCATGGCCAGACGTGTGCCTGTGCCCGGAACGTGTCGGGGTCGCTCTCCACAGGTAGTACGCACAGCAGATGACCGCCAGGCACTCGTAGCACGCAGCACTCCTGCCACTGTGAAATCTGCTCGGCGCCCAGAGCGATCAGGCGCGCGGTTTCCGATTCGACGTTGTCGGTCTCGATGTCGAGGTGGATACGGGGTGCGTCGTCGACCGCCTGGACTGCGGTGATCAGCCCTGGCAGGGCCTGGTGGAGCGTGGTGAACTGCGGTGCCGGTGGAAACGGTTGGGCAGTCACACCGAGCGCTGCCGACCAGAAGTCCGCTGCCCGGGCGGCGTCGGCTTCGGGTGTGTCGATCAGTACGGCGTATACGCGGCTTCTGTGCATCGCCGTCACCGGGTCGCCGGGGCCGCCGGGGTCGTCGGATTGCCGTAGTAGGCGTCGGGGCCGTGCTTGCGGGTGTAGTGGCGCTCCAGGAGGTGAGGGGGTGGCGGAGTCGTCGGTGAGAGGGACATGGTGTGGAGGGCGATGTCGGCGACCGCCTCGCAGATGATCGCGTGTTCCAGGGACTTGCGGGCGGTGGCCCCCCAGGTGAAGGGGCCGTGGCCCGCGACGAGGGCGGCGGGGACCTCGACGGCCCGCTGGTCGTCGCCGTCGAGGAGGTCCACGATGACGTGGCCGGTGTTGTACTCGTAGTCCTTCGCGCACTCCTCCTTCGTGAGGTCGCGGGTGACCGGCACGGGGCCGTTGAAGGTGTCGGCGTGGGTGGTGCCGAGGACGGGGATGTCCCGGCGGGCCTGGGCGAAGGCGACCGCGTGGGTGGAGTGGGTGTGGGTCACGCCGCCGACGGACGGGAACGCCAGGTACAGGCAGCGGTGGGTCTCGGTGTCGGTGGAGGGGCGCAGGTCGCCCTCGACCACCGCTCCGTCGGACAGGCGGACCGTCACCAGGTCGTCGATGGTCAGGGCCTCGTAGGGGACCCCGGAAGGCTTGATGACGAACACGCCCGCCTCGCGGTCGACCCCGCTGACGTTTCCCCAGGTCAGGGTCGCCAGGCCGACCTGGGGGATGGCAAGGTTCGCCTCCAGTACCTCTTGGCGCAGGCCCTCCCGGACAACTGCGGTCATCGTGGTCTCCTTCGTCACAGGGCCTGGGCGAGGCGGTGGTAGGCGGCGTTCCAGCGGATTTCCTTGGCGAACTGCTCGGTGGCGGTGTTCTCGTCGATGGTGAGCAGTTCGACGCCGGTCATGGAGGCGTAGTCGGTCAGGGTCTCGACGTCGACCGCCGAGCTGAGCACGGTGTGGTGCGGGGCGCCGGCGAGCAGCCAGCTCTCCGCCGATTCCGCCAGGGACGGACGCGGCTTCCACACGGCGCGGGCGACCGGCAGGCGGCGCAGGGGTTCGCTCGGGGCGATGACGTCGACGGCGTTGGCCGTGAGGCGGAAGCGGTCGCCGAGGTCGGAGAGGCCGACGACCACGGCGGGCCCCTCGGAGGCGTTGAAGACCAGGCGGACCGGGTCCTCGCGGCCGCCGATGGACAGGGGGTGGATCTCGCAGCGGGGGCGGGCGGCGGCGACCGTGGGGCAGACCTCCAGCATGTGGGCGCCGAGGACGCGCGGGATGCCGGGGCCGAGGTGGTAGGTGTAGTCCTCCATGAACGTGGTGCCGCCGGGCAGCCCCGCGCCCATGACCTTCATCGTGCGCAGCAGCGCGGAGGTCTTCCAGTCGCCCTCGCCGCCGAAGCCGTAGCCGTCGGCCATCAGCCGCTGGACGGCGATGCCGGGGAGCTGGCGCAGCCCGCCGAGGTCCTCGAAGTTGGTGGTGAAGGCGGTGAAGCCGCCCTCGGTGAGGAAGGCGCGCAGGCCGAGTTCGAGACGGGCGGCATACAGCAGCGAGTCGTGGCGGATGCCGCCGGGGCGCAGGGCCGGGACGACGTCGTACGACTCCACGTACTCGTCGGCGAGTTCGGCGGCCGCCTTGTCCTCGACGTCGTCGACCACGGCGACCAGGTCGTTGACGGCGTAGGTGTTGACGGAGAAGCCGAACCGCAGCTGGGCCTCGACCTTGTCGCCCTCGGTCACGGCGACGTCGCGCATGTTGTCGCCGAAGCGGGCCAGCCGCAGGGTCCGCGAGGCGTGGCGGCCGACGGCGGCGCGGGCCCAGGCGGCGACGCGTCTGACGACCCTCGGGTCGGTTGCGTGCCCGGCGACGATCTTCCGGTCGACGCCGACGCGGGACTCGATGTGGCCGAACTCCCGGTCGCCGTGGGCGGCCTGGTTGAGGTTCATGAAGTCCATGTCGATGCTCGGCCAGGGCAGCGACAGGTTGTACTGGGTGTGCAGGTGCAGCAACGGCCGGTCCAGGGCGCTGAGTCCGGCGATCCACATCTTCGCCGGGGAGAAGGTGTGCATCCACACGATTACGCCGACGCAGGCGTCGGAGGCGCTCGCCTCCTGGCACATCCGGCGGATCGACTCGGCGTCGGTGAGGACCGGCTTCCACACGATCCTGACCGGGATTTTCCCGGGGCGGCCGAGGGTCTCGGAGATGCTCCTGGACTGGTCGGCCACTTGTCGCAGCACGTCGTCGCCGTACAGGCCCTGGCTTCCGGTGAGGAACCAGATCTCCTGGCTGTCGTGGGGCCTTTCGGAAGTGGTCATGAGGGGGTTCCTTTCACAGTGGCTCAGACGGAGGCTTCCGCGCGGATGCGGCGCAGGCGGTGCATGACGTCGTTGGTGCCGCGGCCGAAGTAGTCGTGCAGCACGCGGTACTCGGAGTAGAGGCGCTCGTAGGCCGCCACGCGCTGCGGGTCCGGCAGGTAGACCCGGCGGTGGACCTTGCCCATGGCGTGGGCCGCGGCACGGATGTCGGGGTACGCCCCGGCGGCGACGGCGGCGTGCATCGCGGCGCCGAGGGCCGGGCCCTGGGTGGAGCCGATGATGCTCAGGGGGCGGCGGGTGACGTCGGCGTAGATCTGCATGAGCAGGGCGTTCTTCGTCAGGCCGCCCGCGATGATCAGTTCCGTCACCGGTACGGCGGCGGACTCGAAGGCGTCGATGATGGTGCGGGTGCCGAAGGCGGTGGCCTCCAGCAGGGCGCGGTAGATGTCCTCGGGGCGGGTGGAGAGCGTCTGGCCGATCAGCAGGCCGCTGAGGTCGTGGTCGACCAGGACGGAGCGGTTGCCGCTGTGCCAGTCCAGGGCGAGGAGGCCGTGTTCGCCGACCTTCTGTCCGGCCGCGAGGGCGGTCAGGTACTCGTGCGGGGTCTGGCCGGCCGCGGCGGCGCGCTCCGCGTACTCGGCGGGCAGGCCCGTGCGCACGAACCAGCCGAAGATGTCGCCTACGCCGCTCTGCCCGGCCTCGTAGCCCCACAGCCCGGGGAGGATGCCGCCGTCCACGACCCCGCACATGCCGGGCACGACACCCTGCTGGTCGGAGCTCATCACATGGCAGGTGGAGGTGCCCATGATGGCGACCATCTGGCCGGGTTCCACGGCGACCGCCGCCGGGGCGGTGACATGGGCGTCGACGTTGCCGACGCAGACCGTGATGCCCTCCCGCAGCCCGGTCCAGGCGGCGGCCTCGGCGGTCAACACCCCGGCCGGATCGCCGAGTTGGCCGATGGGATGGTCCAGCTTGTCGGTCACGAAGTCGGCGAAGTCCGTGTTCAGGGCGGCGAGATAGTCCCGGGAGGGGTAAGTGCCGTCCTGGTACTGGCCCTTGTAACCGGCTGTGCAGGCGTTGCGGACGTATGTGCCGCAGAGCCGCCACACGATCCAGTCGGCCGCCTCCAGCCACCGCTCGGTGCGCCGGTAGATCTCCGGGTCCTCCTCCAGGACCTGGAGCGCCTTGGCGAACTCCCACTCCGAGGAGATCTTCCCGCCGTACCGCTCAAGCCACGGCTCCTTCATCTCGGCGGCCAGCGCGTTGATCCGGTCGGCTTGGCCCTGGGCTGCGTGGTGGCGCCACAGCTTGACGTAGGCGTGCGGGCGGTTCTCCAGGCCGGGGAGTTCGCACAGCGGCGTGCCGTCGGCGAGGACCGGCAGGACCGTGCAGGCGGTGAAGTCGGTGCCGATGCCGATGACTTGCTCCGGCTGTACTCCGGCGCGGGCGAGGGCCTCGGGTACGGCGTTTCGGAGCACGTCGATGTAGTCCGATGGCACCTGCAGGGCCCAGTCGGGGGGCAGCCGGGTGCCGTCGGGCAGGCTCCGGTCGAGGACGGCGTGGGCGTAGACGTGCTCCGCCGACGCCAGTTCCGCGCCGTCGCCGACCCGTACCACCACGGCACGGCCGGACAGGGTGCCGAAGTCGACGCCCACGACACAGGGTTCTTCAGACACGGGGCGATCCACCTCTCTCGTTCGGTATGACAGTCATCGTTCGGGATGCTGGGCAGAAGGTCGGGGGCCCGGCGGCGACCGGGCCCCCTGGCGGATCAGTTGACCCGCACGACCTGCCACAGTTCGTCATCGGCGCCGTTGTCCGCCGACTGGACGATCAGTGCGCCGTTGGCGGTGGAGGCCGAGGCGACGTCCGCGACCAGGCCGCTCGCGGAGTTGACGAGCTTGAAGTAGCCGCCTCCCGCGTCGGTGAGCGTCCACTTCTGGGAGCTCGCCCCCGACGACGAGTTCTGGACGACGGCGGCGCCGGCCGAGGTCGAGCCGTTGTTGTCGAGGAACAGACCGCTGTTGACGTTCTTCACGGTCCACGTCCCGCCGCTGACCGACTGGAACGTCCACAGCTGGCAGTTGTTGGCGGTGTTCACCCACTGGCCCGCCTGCTTGCCCACCGTGGTGGAGGCGCCGGGGATCTCCAGGAACTTGCCGCTGTTCTTGTTGACCAGCCGGTACTGGCCGGTGGACAGGGTGGGCAGGGCGGTCTGGGTGAGGTTCCAGCGCTGGCAGGCGCAGCCGGTGTCGGACCACTGCCCGGCGGCGGTGCCGACGGTGGTGGAGGCGCTGGGGATCTCCAGGTACTTGCCACTGTTCCGGTTGGTTGCGGTGAAGCCGCCCGCCGGGTTCGGGGCGACGGCCCACTCGTGGTCGAGGGTGCCGTTGTCGTCCCACTGCAGGACCTTGGCGCCGTTGGCGGTGGACTGGTTCTGCACGCCCAGCACCTTGCCGCTGGCCACGTTGAAGATCTTGAAGTAGCCGGAGGTCTGCTGGACGAACTTCCACTGCTGGTCGGTGGCGTTGTCGGCGTTCTGCTGGGTGGCGTTGACGCCGTTGGTCGTCGACCCGCCGACGATCGTGAGCATCAGATGGCTGTTGGCGTTGGACATGGTGTAGGTGGCGCCGTCGGAGATGCCGCCGCCCAGGTCGATGGTGCCGTAGCTGACCGGGTTGAGGCCGGTGCTGGTCAGGTGGCCGCCGCTGAGGACCAGCAGGCTGTGGCCGTCGGCGAGCGGGAGCAGACCGCGGCTGTAGCCGCCGGGGACGGTGGAGGCGATGCGCGTCCAGGTGTTCGCGGCGCCGTTCTGCGTGTTGAGGAACAGGTCGTCGCTGCTGTTGGCGCTGACCACGAGGGTGCCGTTGGCGCCACCGGTGGGCAGCCAGGTGATGTACGGGGAGCTCTTGGGCTGGGTGCCGTCGGTGGCCTTGAGCGCGATGCCGGTCGCCGAGCCGAAGGCCTCCGGGTCGGAGGAGATCTTGTAATAGACGGCGAAGCCGCCCTCCGGGGCGCCCCAGAACTCGTACGTCATCACGTAGTTGCCGTTGGGGAGCTTCGCGACCACCGGCATGCCCGGACGGTCGCTGTAGGTCGAGGTGGCGACGTCGTTCACCACGGAACCCCAGGTCAGGCCGTCCGTGCTGACCTGGTGCACGATCTTCTGGCCGTTGTTGGGGTCACGCTGGTCGGAGTAGTACACGATCAGCTTGGAGCCGGAGACCATCAGGAACGGCTCCCAGACCGGCGTCTGGCCGTTCGTGGGGTCGGCCTTGCCGCCGGTGGCGATGGTGCTGACGTACGACCAGCTGGCGCCGTGGTCGGTGCTGGCGTACAGGTGCAGCTCGGTCGAGGACAGGTCGCTGGGGATGGAGTTGCCGGCGGCGAGGATCGTGCCTGCCGGGAAGTTGCCTACGGCGGTGGGGAGTTCGTACAGGAACGGCTGGTAGCGCATGCCGAAGCCGTTGTGGGTGTCGCTGATGCTGGAGATCTGGCTCCAGCTGTTGCCGTTGTCCGTGCTGCGGTAGATCGGGAAGACGGGGGTGCCCGAGCTGTACTGCTCGAACGTGGCGAGCAGGGTGCCGTTGGACGATCCGCTGTTCTGCAGGCGGATGGCGCGCGGGTAGAGCGAGCCGGGCGACGGGGCGTTCGACGGCGGGGTGTACATCGTCTGCGAGGCGCGCGAGATCGCGTGCGCCGGGCCGGCGGCGGGCAGGACGAGGGCGACGGCGGCTGCGAGCAGGGCCAGCAGCAGGGTGATCGCCTGGGTGCGGGGCAGGGCGCCGTGTCTGGCGCCTTCCCTGGTGGTGGACATGGGCGGCTCCCAAGGAATGTCCGGGAAGAGGGGGTGGTGCGGGGCCCGCCGCTCTCCGGGAGAACAAGGAGCGGCGGGTGTCCGAGGGGGTGGGTCAGCCGGCGCGGCGCAGCCGGATGACGTTCCAGGAGACCGGCGGCAGGCTCGCGGTCAGGCGGCCGTCGGCGACGGGACCGGTGTCGGCGACGTACGGGCGTACCCGGTCGGGGTCGTCCTGGGTGTTGGCGGCGCGGATGTCGGGGTCGCTCAGCACCGAGTGCTCGACCGGCGTGTAGCCGGGGAACGCTCGCAGGTCGAGGGCGAGTTCGACGTTCTCGCTCTGGTGCCGGTTGACGGCGAAGACGGTGAGCTCGTCGGCGCCGTCCGCCTCCGCGAGGTGCGTGGCCACGGCATCGACGACGGAGACCTCGCCGAAACGTTCCGTCTCATAGGTCGGCGCCAGCGGCTCCACGCGCAGGACCGTGCCGCGCGCATGGCGGGCCGCCTGGGCGAAGGGGTGGAAGGTGGTCTGCCGCCAGCTCGGGCCGCCCGCCTCGCTGCGGATCGGGGCGATCACATTGACGAGCTGGGCGAGGCAGGCGGCGGTGACCCGGTCGCTGTGCCGCAGCAGGCTGATCAGCAGTCCGCCGACCACGACGGCGTCGGCGACGTTGTACTCGTCCTCGATCACGCGTGGGGCGACGGCCCACTCGGTGGGCTTCTCCTGCGCCTCGAAACGGGTGTTGTACCAGACGTTCCACTCGTCGAAGGAGAGGTTGATCCGCTTCTTGCGGCGCAGCTTGGCCCGGATGTGGTCGGCGGTGGCCACCACCGAGTCGACGAAGTGGTCCATGTCGACGCCGGAGGCCAGGAAGCTGCCGAGGTCGCCGTCGAGTTCCTCGTAGTAGGCGTGGCAGGAGATGTAGTCGACCTGGTCGTACGCCTCCTCCAGGACGGTGGCCTCCCAGGCGCCGAAGGTCGGCATCGCGGAGCTGGAGCTGCCGCAGGCGACCAGTTCCAGCTTCGGGTCGATCATGCGCATCGCGCGGGCGGTCTCGGCGGCGATACGGCCGTACTCCTGGGCGGTCTTGTGGCCGGTCTGCCAGGGGCCGTCCATCTCGTTGCCCAGGCACCACATGCGGATGCCGAACGGGTCCGGGGCGCCGTTCTTGATCCGCTGGTCGGACCAGGCGGTGCCGCCCGGGTGGTTGCAGTACTCCAGCAGGTCCAGGGCTTCGGCGACGCCCCGGGTGCCGAGGTTGAGGGCCATCATCGGCTCGACGCCGGCCTTTTCGGCCCAGCGGTGGAACTCGTGCAGGCCGAAGGCGTTGGTCTCGGTGCTGTGCCAGGCGAGGTCGAGGCGGGTGGGGCGGTCGGCGACCGGGCCGACGCTGTCCTCCCAGCGGAAGCCGGAGACGAAGTTGCCGCCGGGGTAGCGCACGGCGGTCACGCCCAGCTCGCGCACCAGGTCCAGGACGTCGCGGCGCAGGCCGTCCTCGTCGGCGAGCGGGTGGCCGGGCTCGTAGATGCCGGTGTAGACGCAGCGGCCCATGTGCTCGACGAAGGAACCGAAGGTACGGGGACTCACGTCGGCGACGCGGAAGGCGGGGTCGACGGTCAGGGAGGCGTGCAGCATGAAGGTCGCTCCGGGAGGTGCGCAAGAAGAAGAGGAGGAACGGGCGGGCCCGTCAGGTCACTTGAGGCTTCCGACGGTCAGACCGCCGCGCCAGTACCGCTGGAGGAGCAGGAAGGTGACGATCAGCGGCAGGATCGCCACCAGGGAGCCCGCGATGACCAGGGTGAACAGCGCGTTGGCGCCGGACTGGATCATCGCTCCCTCGTACCAGGACTGCAGGCCGACGGTGAGCGGGAACAGCTTGTCGTTGTTGAGCATCACCAACGGCAGGAAGAAGTTGTTCCAGGTGCCGACCATGGAGAACAGCAGCACGGTGACAAGCGCCGGCTTCAGCGTCGGCAGCGCCACCGACCACAGCACGCGCAGCTCGCCGGCTCCGTCCATGCGGGCCGCCTCCAGCAGCTCGTCCGGCAGGGACTCCTGCACGTAGACCCGCACCAGGTAGACGCCGAACGGGTTGAGCAGCTGCGGCAGGATGACCGCCCACATGGTGTTGGTCAGCGCCACCTTGCTCAGCAGCAGATAGGTGGGGATGGCCAGCGCGGTGGCGGGCACCATGATGGCGCCGAGGAGGCTGGAGAAGAGCAGGTTCCGGCCGGGGAAGCGGTACTTGGCGAAGGCGTAGCCCGCGAGAGTCGCCACGGCGGTGGCGCCCACTCCGCTGACACCGGCGTAGATCGCGGTGTTGCCCATCCAGCGCAGGTACTCGCCGTCGTTGTACGTGAACAGCTGCTGGAGGTTGGTGAAGAAGGAGCCCGGCGAGTGGAACCAGAGGGCGGCGGTGGAGAACAGCGCGTCGTTGCCCTTGGTGGCGGCGACGACCAGCCACCAGAACGGCAGCAGGAAGTACAGGATCATCGCCACCATCACCACGTTGACGGTGACGCGTCCGCGCGCGGCGGACGGGCGACGGCCGGTGGCCGGGGCGGCGGTGACGGCGGGTGCGGCGACGGTGGTCACTTCAGTCCGCTCCTCTTGCGCGTGGCGAACAGGAAGATGTAGGAGCCGATGAAGACCACCGCTCCGAGGGAGAAGGAGATGGCGGCGGAGTAGTTGAACTCCGAGTACTGGAACGCCAGGTTGTAGGCGTACAGGTTGGGCGTGTAGTCCGGGGTGATCACCGAGGAGGCGGTCTTCTCCAGGACCCGAGGCTCGGTGAAGAACTGCAGGGTGCCGATGAGGGTGAACATCAGAGTGAGCACCAGCGCCGAGGAGATCATCGGGACCTTGATGCGCAGGGCCGTCTGGAGCTGGCCGGCGCCGTCGAGCTTCGCCGCCTCGTAGACCTCGCGGGGCAGGCCCTGGAGGGCGGCGTACAGGACGATCATGTTGTAGCCGGTCCACTGCCAGGTCACGATGTTGCCGAGCGAGGTCAGCATCAGACCGTGCGACAGCAGGTCGACCTTGCCGAGGCCGAGCGAGTTGCTGATCGAGTTCACCGGGCCGAAGGTCGGGCTGTACAGGAAGCCCCACATCAGCGCGCCGATCACCGCGGGTACGGCGTACGGCATGAACAGGGTCATCCGGAACACCTTGGCGAGCCTGCTGGTCACCTCGTCGATGATCAGCGCCCCGAGCAGGGCGAAGCCGAGCATCACCGGGATCTGGACCACACCGAAGACGACGACTCTGCGCACACCGGACAGGAACTGCGGGTCGGTGAAGGTCTGCTGGTAGTTGGCGAACCAGCTGAAGTGGTCGCCGCCGACCAGGGTGGAGGTGCGCAGGCTCAGCCAGAAGGCGTAGCACAGCGGGGCCACCAGGAAGGCCAGGAAGAGCAGGAGGAACGGGCTGACCAGCAGCAGGCCCATGCCCTTGTGCCGGGTGCGGGCGGACAGCCGGCCGGGGCGCCGGCCCGCCACGGGAGTGCGAAGTCCCCTCGCGGGGACGGCACGTGGCGGTGCCACCGCGGTGGAACCCTGCTGTCGGAGCAGGCTCATCACTTCTCCTTGCGCGTGGTGCGGGCCCCCGCCGGCGGCGGAGCTGTCGGGCGCGGGCGCGCCGGCGGAGGCGGTGGGGAGTCGGGGACCCGGGCCGGTTACTTGCTGACCTTGAATCCCTGCTTGGCCGCGTAGGAGGTCACCTGCTGCTGGACGTTGTCGTTGACGGACGACCAGGCGGTCTGGCCCTGGAGGGCCTTGCCCACCTCACTGGTGTCGGTGTTGTAGGCGTAGTCCTGGAACGGGCTCCAGTCGAAGGAGCTGATGCCGTTCGCGGCGGGCACGAACACCGAGTTGATCTGCTGGCCGCCGAAGAAGTCGTACTTCTTGGACTTGAAGTACGCCCCGTTGAGAATCGGGTTGGACAGCGGGAAGAGGTACGCCTGGTCGATGCCGATCTTCCAGGCGGCCTGGGAGGTGCCGAAGAGCTCCCGGGCTACCTCGGTGGCCTCCTTGGGGTGCTTGGTCTGCGAGGTCACCGAGAAGCTCGAACCGCCCCAGTCGCCCTGGGCGCCGGCGCCCGCGGTCCACTGCGGCAGCGGGGCCACGCGCCACTTGCCGGAGGTCTTCGCGGCGACGCTGGAGAGGTAGCCCGGGCCCCAACCGGCCGCGAGGTAGGTGGCGTACTTGCCGCTGCTGAGGCCGCTGTAGAAGTCCGTGGTGGCGTACGACTGGGTGTCGACCAGCTTGTTCTTGACCAGGTCGCCCCAGTACCCGTACACCTTCTTGGCGTTGTCGTCGTTCAGCTTCACGCCGATGTCCGGCAGCTTGCTCGCCGAGTACGTGTAGGGGCGGGAACCGGCCTGCCACATCAGGCCCTGGCGCCAGCCGGCGGCCGTCTCGTCGCTGCCGAAGTCGGTCATGTAGGCGCTGGGGTCGGCCTTGTGCAGCTTGGCCGCCTCCTCCTTGTACTCCGCCCAGGTGGTCGGCACCTTGAGGTGGTACTTCTTGAAGAGGTCGGCCCGGTACATCATCGCCATCGGGCCGCCGTCGACCGGGATGGCGTAGACGTGGTCGCCGTCGGAGGACTGGTTCCAGGCCCAGGACACGTAGTTGCCCTTGTCGGCGGTCGCCCCGTACTTGCCCATGTCGAGCAGGCCCTTGGTGAGCTGGATGGTCGGCAGCTCCTGGAACTCCAGCATGACGACGTCGGGTGCGCCCTGGCCGGCCTTCAGCGTGGTCTTCAGCTTGGTGTACTCGTCCTGGCCGACGCCCGCCTGCACCCAGTCGACCTGGACGTCCTTGTGGGTCTTGTTGAACTGGGCCACGACCTGCTTGAACTGCGGGTACCAGGCCCACACCTTGATGTGCACGGGGCCGCTCTGCGCGCCGCCGGCGCTGCCGCCCCCGCCGCCGCAGGCCGCGAGGAGCACGCCGGCGAGGGCGGCGGAGGTCGCCGCGACCGTGGTCCGGCGGACGGAACGGAGCTGGGGCTTTCTGCTGGACGACATGAGCGGTCTCCTGGGTGTGGTGCCCGAGGGCAGGACGGAGTACGGAGTAAGGGAGGTGAGGGGACGCGCGCCGGGCACACGGAGGACCGGCGTGAAGGCGGTGAACGGGGTGAGGGCATGCGGCATGCCGGCTCGGGTGAAGGGCGGGCGCTTCGGACGCGAGGCGCTCGGGTGTGCTGCCCGCCTACGGATGCCGGCGGGCGGACGTCGATCGACGCGGGAGGGTGGGCGTGTGTGACGTCGGTGAGGGAGGAGAGACGGCTCGGTGATCAGCGCGGCGGGCGCGCCGGGCAACGGCTCAGACCGCGGTGAGTAAAGGGTGATGCCCAGTCAGGACGGGTGCGGCTCCCGGCCCGTGAGAGGTTGCTGGTCCCACTGCGGCTCCTACTGTTCATCCCCGTGATCGCTCTCGGGGATCCGGTCCGTGGCGCGGCGACGTCACGGTCCCTGGGAACTCGATCCGCCGGATCAAGCCCTTCTGCTACGCTCTGCAGCGCTGCAAAAGTGTTAACCGAGAAGTTGCCGCGCTGCAAGAGCAGAGGCACTCTCTTGGGGGAAAACTTTCAGCGCTGAAACCGACATACGGGATGAAGGTGGCATATGGCAAAGGGCGTCACACTCCGCGACGTCGCGGAGCTCGCCGGCGTCTCCAGCCGGACCGTGTCCAATGTGGTCAACGGCTACGCGCCCGTCGCCGAGGCCACCCGGGTCCGGGTTCAGCAGGCCGTGGACAAGCTCGGCTACCGGCCCAACGTGCTGGCCCGCAACCTCGCCGCCGGGCGTTCGGGCCAGATCGCGGTGGTGGTGCCGTACCTGGACACGCCCTACTTCGCCGAACTGCTGCAGGGCATCATCCGCGCGGCCCGCGTCCAGGGCTACAACGTGCTGATCGACCAGACGGACGGCGACGCCGAGCACGAGAAGCTGTTCCTCAGCCGCGGCTCCCAGCACCTGCTCTTCGACGGCGTCATCTTCAGCCCCCTCGGCCTCGCCCAGTCCGACCTGACCGAACGCGACCCGAGCCTGCCGCTCGTCGTGCTCGGCGAGCGGGTCAGCGACGGCAGTTTCGACCATGTCGGCATCGACGACGTCGCCGCCTCCCTGGAGGCCACCGAGCATCTGCTCGGCCTCGGCCGGCGCCGCGTCGCCGCGATCGGCGACCAGCCCTACCGCACCGGCGAGGCGGCCCAACTGCGCACCCGGGGCTACCGGTTGGCCCACGAGCGAGCCGGCCTGCCCGTCAGCGAGGAACTCGTCGTCTCCACCCCGCGCTTCAACCGCTCCGACGGCGCGACCGCGATGGCCCACCTGCTCGACGACCTGGAGGAACCGCCCGACGCGGTCTTCTGCTACAGCGACCTGGTGGCCCTGGGCGCCCTGCACACCCTGGCCTCCCGCGGACTGCGCGTCCCCGAGGACATCGCCGTCGTCGGCTACGACGACATCGAGGACGGCCGCTACTCCAATCCACCCGTCACCACGGTCTCCCCGGACAAGAAGGTGATCGCGGAGACGGCGGTGGAACGGCTGCTGAAGCGGATCGGCAGCTCAACTCCCGTGCCGGGCAGGGAGATCCGGGCGCCGCACCGGCTGATTCCACGAGCCAGCACCATCGGGCGGCAGGCGGCGGCAGCTGACGGATCGTGAGCATGCGGGCGGGTGTGGAGGCCGGTACTTACGGACTGTGAGCATCCGCGAGCTCCGGTCCGGCAGCTACTTCCCGCACTGGCTCCTGGAACGCCGGCGGCGGGCCGAGCAGGACCTCATCAGCGTGGTCGCCACCGCCTAGTGCTGTGACCGGAAAGGTTTGCCGGGCGTCGCGAGCCGGTGAACCTTTCCGGTCGCAGCACTAGCTGCTGGGTGGGTCCACCCGCCATGTCGAGAAGCTCGCCGAGAGCCTCGGCGTCACCCGGCTGCCGAAGTCCCAGGCCGGCGTGATGGCCAGGCACCTGGACGAGCAGGTCGCCGCCTTCCGCAACCGGCCCCTGGACGCCGGGTGATCTGCGTTCGTCTGGGTCGACGTGCTCACGCAGAAGGTCCGCGAGGGCGGGCGCGTCATCAACGCCCATGCCCTCATCGCGGTCGGCGTCAATGCCGGCGGCCACCGCGAGATCCTCGGCATCGACAGCGGGTAGCCGATCACCTCGTCCAATTCAACGGCGCCCGGAAGTCCCCCCGTCCTCCGCGGCCTGGCGGTACGCAGGAGTCGTCAGCGGCCTCAACGTCTTTGTGTAGCGATCGCCCAGCGCCGCGGCGTTGCCAATCAGCTCGACCTGCGTGGGCGACACTCGATGCTTCGCGCCGAGTACGCCGGAGCCGCCTTGCGCAGGTACGGTTCCGGCTCCTGCCGCCCGTCCGGGGGCCGGACGCCGGCTGTCCGTCCGCCGCATCGCGCGCCGGCAGAGGTGGGGCAGGAAGGTGTAGAAGCGGTCGGGAAGGAACGCGGCGTCCGCGACGATCATCGCGCCGGAGAAGAGAGGCAGCCCCATGAGCGCGGCGATGCCGATGTGCATGCCCAGCAGCATGGTGAGTACGAGGTACTTGAGCCTGCCGAAGAGCACGAACGGGAATGCCACCTGCAAGAGCACGGTCATGTAGCCGGCGACGGCGAGCACGAGCGTGTGCTCGTCCACGAAATGGGAGATGGCGGGCCAGGGTCTGAAGAGTTCGAGGTTCAGGACGTAGTGGAGCGCGGTGCCGCTGCGCCAGGAAGCTCCCTGGACCTTGTACAGGCCGGCTGATCCATAGAGGAAGCAGACCTGTGCCGCGATGACGAACATGCCGCAGTTGTGCACCACCGTGATCAAGGTGATTCGGGCCTGGCGGAGTTGCCGCGCGAAGAGACTCCTCGGCCGTTCGGGCGCGTTGCCCGCGTGAACCGTCTTCAGTCGGTTTCTGCGCGCGTCCAGGGACCAGCGCCGACCGCAGGCCGTGAGGACGAGGTAGAGGGCCATCAGCAGGATCAGGTTGTCGCCCCCGTCCGTCATGAAGATCGCCCTGGCATGGAACGAGGTCACTACGACGGCGAAGAGGACGGACAGGACGCGGGTCCGCCAGCCCAGCATGAACAGTGCGGCCGTGACGAGGGCCAGCACATAGCAAAGCTCGAAGTAGGCGCGGCTGTCGGACAGGAGCAGAACGCTGAACCAGCCCGTCTGTTCGAAGAGCTGGTGTGCCAAGGCAGGCGTCCATGCAGAGCCGGGACCCCAGATCTCGGCACGGTGCGGGAACTCGCGCAGCAGAAAGAGCAGGTAGAGCAGTCCGTAGCCGATGCGCAGCACCGATGCGGCGTACAGGGACACCGGGCGGCCGGTCAGGAGGCCCCATACGGTGTTGATCCGGGCGGCGATCCACCGGTCGGCGCCGGCGGACGCGGTCCTCTGCGCCTCATTTTCCATCGCGGGTCACCTTCCACCAGGGCAGGAGCCGGTTCTCGACCGGCGTCGGCGGGCGCTCGTCGGCTGCGGGGCCGGGCGCGTCGTTGACGGGCAGTGCGAGGACGCGGAGCTGAATGAAGTCGAAGGTGCCGCCGTTGTGGGCGGCGACGCGGTCCGCGGCGATGTTGGCCAGGTACTTCTGCATCATCAGGGCGCGCTCCGTGCGCGCCTTGTCGTCTCCTCCGTGCGTGTCGACGTAGCCGGACCAGGCACGACGCAGCATGTTCTGCGCTGTGTGGCTCGGGAACGGCTGATGTTCGACTGCGGAAATGTCCACGGCGGTCAGGTCGAACCAGGGACCCACCTGAACCGATCCGTCGGAGCTGGTGTGTGCGGTTCTCGCCAGAATCTGCCGGTTGAGGGATTCGGGGTCCGGGGCGAAGAGCCGCCAGTCCTGTTCGAAGAAGGGATACACCCATGCATTGATCAGCGGGCTGTATCGCTTGGAGACGATGTTGGCCGGTGCCACGTGAAGGAACACGAGAATCACGTGGACGACACTCGCCGCCAGGCACAGGACCACGGCGGCGCGCAGTCCGGATTCCAGCGCCCGTGCGCCCCTCGGTGACGTGTGCGGCGCGGTCGTGGCGTCAGGACGTTCCTGCGTGGCCGGACCCGAGTCGGACTGCTGGGTTTCCTCCACGTCCGCTGAGTCAATTCTGCTCGACACCGCCTACCTGTCTTTCTCTACCAGCTGCTTGAGCCTGGATTTTTCGCTGACTGTCACCGACGGCGCGCTGCGGACTCGATGAGAGTTCCGCCGCGCGCCGTCATCCGGTGAGCTGACTGACCGCAGTGCGCTGCCTAGCTCTCGGAGCCCTTGGAGTGGTCGTCGCCCTCGTAGCCCCGGGGCATCTCGTCGTAGCCGAAGTTCTCGTCCGGCTTGCCGTGGTCGGGCTTGCCGAAGTTCTCGTCCGGCTTGCCTTGGTCGGGCTTGCCGAAGTTCTCGTCCGGCTTGCCTTGGTCGGGTTTGCCGCCGTGGTCGTACTGTCCTTGGTCGGGTTTGCCGCCGTGGTCGTACTGTCCTTGGTCGGGTTTGCCGCCGTGGTCGTACTGTCCTTGGTCGGGCTTGCTGTCGTGGTCGTACTGTCCTTGGTCGGGCTTGCCGCCGTGGTCCGGCTGTCCGGGCCTGACCTCGTGGTCCGGCCTTCCAGGCCCGCCGGCATGGTCCGGCTGGCCCGGCGCATGGTCGGGCCCGCCGCCGATACCGCCAGAGGTGTTCCCGGCCGTGTTGCCCACGGTGGTCCCGGAGACGGTGTTCCCCGCGGTGTTGCCCATGGTGTTCCCGGAGGTGCTGTTCCCGGCGGTGTTGCCCGCCGTGTTCCCGGCGGTGTTGCCCGAGGTTGCGCCGGGCGAGAGGATGGGCCCGCCCAGGAGGCCGCCGCCGAGGAGCCCCCCACTCGTGGTGCTGGTGGAGGTACCGGTCCCGCAAGTCGGCCGAGTGATCGTGTTGGTGATCATCGACACGATCCCGGACTCGTCCACGGCGCCGGCCAGCACCCGGCCCTCGACCGTCGCCCTGTTCTCCATGGTGATCGAGGTGTGGGCCATGAAGGTGCCCACGGAGAAGGAGTCGCTGCCGAAACTCGCGGAACTTCCGATCTGCCAGAAGACATTGCATGCCGTAGCGCCGCCTGTGAATTCCATTCGGCTGCCGGGTGCCAGCGTCAGTCCGGAGGGGACCTGGAATACCCAGACGGCGTCGGGGCCGCCGTTCAGCGTGAGAACACCCGAGTTCGTGACCACACCAGGAACGAAGTCGTACAAGCCCGGACCCAGCCCCGTCGGGCCGCCTGCGCCACTGAGTTCCGAGTTAAGGGTGCCATCGACGGGGCCCCGGGCTGCGGCGACGGTGTACGCATTCTGCAGTGCGGCATGGGCAGCGTTGGCCTGCCCGTCTGTCACGTGGACGGTCCCGTTGATCACATTGGCACACGGCGGAGATGCGGGGATCGCCGGCGGCGGCGGGGCACAAAATCCAGTAACCGAAGTCCCTGGTGACACCCCGGTGTCTCCACTGATCAGGGAAGAGCCGGTATTGGTGACCGCCTCGCCGCCCAGCACCGCGAAGCTGGTGGCAGTACCAAGGGGGACGGGCGTTGTAATGGCATTTGCCTGTGTCGGCACCATTACCACTGCGGCAGCAGCGGTCAACACCGCGATAACCGACGCGACCCAGGCGGGCATTGCGCGCCATTGATACGCGCCAGAGATTTTCTGCGTCATTGAGGGGAATACTCCTCTAGGGAGGTATGGTGAATGTTTTGTTTGCTGTCCTTGTCGAATTGCCGCGAGCCGGAACCTCTTCCCACTGGCAAGCGCCGCGGGTTTCAATGGCCCGCGCGGTGAGACCCGGGAAAGAGGTATTGATTCAGATTAGCTGGCGAGGAACCGCAGACAACGTTAATGTGCGATCCATTTGGGTGAGTATTGACGGATACGCTCAGGCTCGAATCGGAATATCACATAAAGTTATGGGCGTGACACCGTAAATCCGTATGGCCGGAAGTCGTAGGTCGTAACCGCTTCGTCGAGAGTCGGCGCACACCCTTCGGGCCACACATTCGGGGATGTTGGAGCCCGTCATAGAGGTCAACCCACTGCGTAATATCGGGTAATAGCGCCATGTGTGAGTGGACGGAGAAATTTGCATCCTCCGACGGAGCACGACGCACAGCCCCAGCTCCCACGACGGGCACCCCGGTGCAGCGGAGGCAGCGGCTCGTGCGGTGGACGTGATCGGCGTCGGTTTCAGTCGGGGCGTTGGGTGCGGTTTTCGTGAGCCGGCCCGTCCGGGTGAGCAGCCGTACGCGGCCTGAGCCCGAGAGGAAGCACGAGGGCCCGGAGTACCACGGCCTCTGACAGGCGGAGAGACAGCAGACCGGAACGGTCCGACGGGCGACGGACCGTTCCGATGTCCTGCCAGCCCCACGACAGGAAGGCGTCGCAGACCGCCAAGTCGGCTTGTTCCACCAGCGTGGCCCCGAGCGAGGCGTGGTGGTCGGCGAGCAGGTGCTGCTGAAGGCGGCGGGCGAGGCCCTGGTCGTCCGTGTGCGGGTGAACCACGGTCTCGCTGATCGCGAAGACGTGACCGGCCGCCGTGAGCTGTTCGACGCTCCGCGGCAGGGGCGCGTCGAAACCCTGCCACCACGTCCCCTCGCGCCGTACCGGGAATCCGTAGGACATGGTCGCGCTCAGCCCCGCCCACCCCAAGTGGTCCTCCGTGATCTCCGGCATCACGACACGACCCGGCTCATCCAGCGCCGCAGGTCCTCGACCGCGCTCTGCCTCCGGTGCCGGTCGTCACCGAGGGCCTGCGCAGAGGCGGCACGCGCACGGTTCCCGCCACGTTGAGCAGGCCGCGCCCGGGCACACGAAGGGCGCGAGCGTTGCTCCCCCCGGGGCTGCCGGAGGGCGCACGATCGTCGGCGGGTTCGACGACGCACGACGACGCACAGAGGACGCCAAAAAAAGTTACGCAAAATGTATTGACTTTTGGCATTTGTCGCGCAAAGTGATTACTAGACCACAACACCGGAAGGGCCACAAAGTCGGTGAGGACGTCTAGTCGGCGGAGTGACTCGGACAGGATGTGGTTCAGGCCCCCGGCAAGCCGGCGCGATACCGAGGCAACAGTGACGACTGAAGCTTCAGGACACGCGCAGCACTACCGGGGACTGTTTTTTGCCCTCGAAGCCTTCGTGCGCGCCTGACCGCGGTGCGAAGGCTTCAGCCACTCTGCGTCCATGTCGGGCTGGATCTCCACGGTGAAGGCCGCGTCCTCGGGGCCGTCGCCGTCCTTGCCCTCCCGGACGATCACACGCACGAGCCGCTGCCCGGCGCCGCGCACCTCCCACTCGGTCACCAGGCCGGTGACGACGAGGGTGACGCCGGCATGACGGCTGATGAGAAAGAAGAGCTCAAGCGCCTGCGGCGGGAGAGCGCTCGGCTGAAGGAGGACAACGAGATCCTCTGGAAGGCCGCCGTCTGTTTCGCGCGGGAGACGACACGGTGATCCGCTTCCGTTTCGTCGACGAGCGGGGGGCGACGGCCATCACTCGCTGATTGTCAGGGGATCCGTCACCCCGCGGCGGTCGCTCTCGCCTTCGGGGCCCGACGGCCCAGCCGGTGGTCCTTGGAGTTCCGCAGAGCAGTGGGCGGGTGCCGTCCGGATCCCTCTGCGGCCCCACCGGGCAGCGTGCTCCCCCATCGGCTGCCGCCGGGTGTCCGCCAGTGCCGGGCCGTTCAGCCCTTTACGGCGAAGGACTCGATGTAGGCCAGGACGCCGTACAGCGCGTCGCGCAACGGGGTGCTGTCTTCGGCCGCCTGGTCCAGGAGGGCTCCGCCCTGGAATGCGGCTGTGAGCAGGTGTGCGAGCGCGGCCGGGTCGGCTTCCGGCCGCAGCTCGCCGCGCTCGCGCATCTTGCTCAGGCCGCGTCGGAACAGCGCCTGCCACCGCTCGAAGCCATCGGCCACCGCCTCCCGGTGGGAGGGTTCGGTCTTGACGACCTCGGCGGCCAGAGAGCCGAACGTGCATCCGCCGCGCAGCATGTCCTGCGAGGCGATGTAGGAGTCGGCCCACTGATGGAGGGCGGCGAAACTGTCCAGCTCGCCCAGCTCTGGTGCCTGGTGGCGGGCGACGATGTTGTCGGCCTGCCAGGCGAGCACCGCGCGCACCAGGGCCTCTTTGGTGGGGAAGTGGCGCGTGAGCTGCGAGCCGCTGACGCCGGCGGCCTCGCGAATCTGCTCGTTGTTGGTGTTCTGCGCACCGTGTTCGTAGATCAGCTCCGCGGCTGCCTCGATGATGCGCTCGCGCGTGGCCAGACCCTTGGGGGTCAGCTTCCGGGCCGGCACTTCGCTGCTTGCGGTCATGCGGATGACCTTAGCACGAAAGTGGGCTTGACAGCCCCTTTTTTTGGGTGTTCCATGAGGTCGAGCCCAAAAAAGGGCTAGCAAGCCCATTTTCGTGTAAGGGGCGGACGCCATGTCCACACAGGCTTCACCGCAGGCAGCCGCGGCATCGACAAGGCCCGCCGGTGCGGCTCCGGCCGTCACCGACGCCGGTCACCCGCGCCGCTGGAGCATCATGGCGGTGCTGGGTGCCGTCGCCTTCATGGCGCAGCTCGACTTCTTCGTCGTCAACGTCGCCCTCGACGGGATCGGCCGGTCGTTCCCGGGCGCGGGCGTCGCGAGCGTGTCGTGGGTGCTGTCGGCCTACGCGATCGTCTTCGCCGCCGTGCTCGTGCCCGCGGGCCGCATCGCGGACCAGTGGGGGCGCAAGAAGATGCTGCTGTCCGGAGTGGCGCTGTTCACCCTCACCTCCGCCGTCGCGGCCGCCGCACCGAGTCTCGGCGTGCTGGTCGCCGCCCGCGCCTTCCAGGCCGTCGGCGCGGCGATGATCGTGCCGACCTCGCTCGGCCTGCTCTACCCGAGCTTCCCCAAACGCCAGCACACCCTGGTGGTCGGCCTGTGGGCGGGCGTGGGCGCGATCGCGGCCTCGGCGGGCCCGCCCGTCGGCGGTCTCCTCGTCACCCTCGACTGGCGGTGGATCTTCCTGATCAACGTTCCGGTCGGCATCGCCACCCTCCTCGCCGGCGCGCTGCTGTTGCCCGAGGTGCGCCAGCCCAGGGGCGCCGCCCTGCCGGACCCGGTCTCCGCCCTCGCCCTGCTGCTGGCCGTGAGCCTGCTGGTGCTCGCCACCGTCCAGGGACCCGGGTGGGGCTGGACGGACATCCGCACCCTGGCCTTGTTCGTCGCAGCCGCCCTGGCCGGCGCCGCGACCGTCGAACGCACGCTGCGCGCCAAGGCGCCCGTGATCGAGAAGCAGCTGTTCGCCGGTCGGCCGTTCACCGCCGCCGCCCTGGCCCTCTTCCTGTTCTCCGCCGGCTTCGCCATCGTCCTGCTCAGCACCGCCCTGTTCATGCAGGAGGTCTGGCACTTCAGCCCGTTGCGCGCAGGCGTCTCCATCGCCTCGGCCCCCCTGGCCTCGATCGCCTTCGCCATGAACGCCGGTCCTCTCCAGCGCCGCTTCGGACGTACCGCCCCCGCCGTGACCGGCACGCTGGCCATGGCACTCGCCGCCGGGTACTGGCTGGCGGCCGTGCACACCACCCCCGACTACTGGGGCGGCATGTTCCCGGGCCTGATCCTGGTCGGCCTGGCCGGCGGTCTGGCCCAGGCGCCGCTGTTCGCCGCCGCAGGCACCCTCGCCCCCGAACGCGCCACCACCGGCAGCGCCGTACTCAACATGAGCCGCCAGATCGGCAGCGCCGTGGGCGTGGCCCTGCTCGTCGCCCTCACCCCCCAGGCCACGACCACCGGCTTCGACCACGCCTGGTGGGTCCAGGCCGGCGCCGGACTCGCCGCGGCTGCCGCGCTGCTCGCCCTCCGGCCCCGCCACACCCCCTGACCACAGGGTCGGCCGCGCAACCACCGTCCTCTGCCGGGCGGGCATCGCACCGCCTCACTCATCTTCTGCGGCACCCGTGCGCAGGACTGACGCTGGAGCTCCCACCAGCGCACTCTCAAGAAACGGAGATCACCCTTATGGAACGCCACCTCCTCGTGATCGGGGCCACCGGCAAGACCGGCCGCAACACCACCGAACTCCTCCTCCAGCACGGCCACCACGTCCGCGCCCTCGTCCGCGGCCTCGACGGGCGCGCCGAGCGGCTCGCCGCCCTCGGGGCGGACGTCGTTCAAGGCGACGCCCTCGACCTGGACTCCCTGGCCCGGGCGACCGAGGGGATCGACGCCCTGTACTTCACCTATCCGATCCGTCCCGGCCTGATGGACGCCACCGCCAACGTGGCCCAGGCCGCGGAGGAGAACGGGGTCCAGGCGATCGTGAACATGTCCCAGGTCTCCGCCCGCCGCAACACCGCCAGCAACGCGGCCCGCCAGCACTGGGTCGCCGAACGCGTCCTGGACCACGCCCCGGTCCCCGTCACCCACATCCGCCCGACCTTCTTCGCCCAGTGGCTGATCGACACCTGGGCCGACGGAACCGGCGAACTGCGCCTGCCGTTCGCCGACGGACGCCACGCCCCCATCGCCGAGAGCGACCAGGCGAAAGTGATCGCGGCCATCCTGGAGGACCCCGCCCCGCACGCCGGCCAGATCTACCCGCTCTACGGAGCCGAGGAGCTCGACCACTACGAGATCGCCGAGAAGATGTCGCACGCGCTGGACCGGAAGGTCACCTACGTGCCCATCGAACTCGACGAGTTCGCCGCCATCCTGCGCGGGCGCGGCGCGCCGGACCACCTCATCCAGCACCTGCTCGCCGTGGCCGTCGACTACCGCAACGGCGTCTTCGCCGGCACCAACGACCTCGTGAAGACCATCGGCGGCAGCGACCCCCTCGACGTCGAGACCTTCATCGCCCAGAACCGCGCGGCCTTCGACCTGCCCACCACCATCTGAACACCGGAGAATACAATGAGTATTTGGTTCGTCACTGGATCGTCCCGGGGCTTCGGCCTGGAGATCACCCGTGCCGCCCTCGCGGCCGGCCACCAGGTGGTCGCCACCGCCAGGAAGCCCGACACCGTCCGTGAGCAGTTCCCCGACGCCGACGACAGACTGCTCACCGTGGCGCTGGACGTGACCGACCCGCAGAGCATCCAGGCGGCCGTCGACGCGGCCATCGAACGGTTCGGACGGATCGACGTCCTGGTCAACAACGCCGGCACCGGACTGCTCGCCGCCGTCGAAGAGTCCGACGACACCGCCGTCCGCGCGGTGTACGAGACCAACGTGTTCGGCCCGCTCGCCGTCCAACGCGCCGTACTGCCGGTCCTGCGCCGTCAGCGCTCCGGCCACGTCATCAACATCAGCTCCATCGTCGGCTTCGCCACCGCGCCGGGCTGGGGCATCTACGCCTCCACGAAGTTCGCCGTCGAAGGCTTCACCGAGACCCTCCACACCGAACTGGCCCCCCTCGGCATCCACGTCACGCTCGTGGAACCCGGCTTCTTCCGCACCGACTTCCTCGACCCGGCCAGCCTGCACACCGGCCCCGACCCCATCGACGACTACGCGCCCACCGTCGGCGCGATGCGCACAGCCGCCGCGAGCCTGAACCACGCCCAGCCCGGCGACCCCGCCAAGGCCGCCCGCGCCATCGTCGAGATGGCCGGCACCCCCGAGCCGCCCCTGCGCCTCCCCCTCGGAGCCGACACCCTGCAAGCCTTCGACGCCAAGCTGGACACCTTCCGCAAGGACATGGACGCCGCCCGGCACATCGCCCTCTCCACCGACCACGAGTAAGTCCGTGCCCTAGAGGGCGCCGAGGACGAGTCGTTGGGAACAGCGGACCGACGGCAAGTACCCAAAATGCCAGATGGCTGGGGATGGCACTCAAAGCCGGAGAGGACGGTATGTCCGCACCTGATGACGAGTATGCGAGCAGATTGGTCGAAACACCGTACGGACGTCTGAACGTCCGAGACATCGGAGGCACTGGCTTACCCAATGCCGCCGCGGTCTCAGTGGTCGCAGAGGTGGAATCTACAACCCACCTGTTCACAGCCTGGGCAACGACAAGGCTCCACTGGCGTGAACACGTGACCGTGAACGGTGACCAGAAAGCCGCTGCAGCCTTCTTGGACGCCCTCAATCTGGTGTAGAGCTGAGACACGCATGCGGAAGGCTTCGCAGGGGTCGGCGCTCCCCGCTCCGATCGCTGCACGAGCGGTTGGACTTCAGCCACCGACTGCACGACGCAGGTCAGCAGTCGGCCCGTGTGCTCATGCAACGGCGCATCTCCGGCCTTGGCTCGTCTCCCGAGGCCGGCAGTCCGTCGGCGCCGAGAAGCGCTCTCTCCCGCCAGCGGTCGACGGCGTGCCCATAGCGTGCCCATAAGACCGGTAAACCGTGGTCAACAACGGTGCGATTCTGCGCTCCCGGGCGCCACATCAGAGCATGTATGTGCAGGTCAGAAGCCACCCGGCTCCCCAAGCGCCGTCGCTTCCCAAGCTGAGAGCGCGAGTTCGATTCTCGTCACCCGCTCCATGGAGAAGGCCCAGGTCATCGACCCGGGCCTCTTTGCTGTGCGCGGTGATCTATTGCCGCGTGCCGGATTCGTGCCAGAAAGGTGATCGTCGGGGACGACCGTCTGCTGTTCTGGCACGGCCGCAGCATCCTGGCATGCCTTCCGTACTGTGGCGTCGAGGCCGGCTGCGACTTCCTACTCTCCGTCGTCCTGGGGGTGCTGCTAGATCGGCGCGGCTTTCTCGGAGGACTGGCCGGCGCGGGCCATCGTGCCTTGACGGTGGCACCGGATCGGGTGGCCAGGGTGTGTCCGGTGTGGCGGAGGTGGTCGTAGAACCGGAAACCCTCAGGCATGCCGACGATCTCACCGGCCTTCCGCCACTTCCGGCCGAAGGTGCTGCGCCGGAAGGGCGCCCCCTTCGCGGGAAGATTCACGCCATTCGGCGAGACGAACCCGGATCCTGAGGACGCCAGGCGGTCCGTGACGCTGGACCAGCCCGGGACGCCAGGCTCGGTGTCCTTCCGGGCCAAGGCCATCGACGCCAAGGGCACCAACTCCACCCTGGACGCTGATCAACGCCTACCGCACCACGAGGTGAACGGAAAAAGTTCCCGGCTCGCGGCAACCCTGTGCGGGGTCTGTGACCACCAGGAGTCGGATCCGGTCATCGCCCGTGCCTGGATTCACTCCTCTTCTGGTGAACGGCATGCAAGGAGAACACCTCCCCATGAACAACCCCACGACCGGCGGACGCCGCGGGCGCCACCGCCGTCGCTGGACCGCCACCGCTCTGCTGCTCGGCGTGCCCGCCATCGTCGTGCCGTACCTCCTGTTCGCGCAGGAGGACTCGCAGGCCGCGACGATCGACGGCAATGCCTACTACCGGCTGGTTTCCGTACGCAGTGGCAAGGTGATGGACGTCAACGCCTTCTCCACCGCCGACGGCACCCGCATCCAGCAGTGGACCGACCAGAACACCGCCAACCAGCAGTGGAAGCTGAGACCCACCGGGGACGGCTACTACGAGCTGGTGAACCGCAACAGCGGCAAGGTGCTGGGCATAGCGGGCGGTTCGACCGCCCAGGCGGCCGCCGCTGAGCAGCAGACCGACAGCTCCGCCACTTCCCAGGAGTGGCGGATCGACGATGTGAGCGGCTCCGACGCCGTCACTTTCACCTCCCGCAGGAGCGGCCAGGTCCTGGACGTCTCCGGAGGCTCCACGGCCGAGGGCGCGCCGATCATCCAGTATCCGGGCCACGGCGGCACCAACCAGCAGTGGAAGCTGGTGCAAACGGCCGAGACCCAGGCGTCCGGGACCGGCAGTACTCAGACCACGGCCGCGGCCGGACCGTATGTGTGGAAGAACGCCCAGGTGGTGGGCGGCGGTTACGTCACCGGGCTGGTGTTCAACCAGAAGGAGAAGGGTCTGCTGTACGCGCGCACCGACATGGGCGGCGCCTACCGCTGGGACACCGCGGCCGAGCAGTGGATCCCGCTGACCGACTGGCTCGGCGAGAAGGACTGGAACCTGCTGGGCATCGACGCGCTGGCCACCGACCCCGTCGACCCCGACCGGCTCTACCTCGCGACGGGCACCTACACCAACGAGTGGGCCGGCAACGGCGCGATCCTGCGTTCCACCGACCGGGGCCGTACCTTCCAGCGGACCGATCTGCCGTTCAAGGTGGGCGGCAACGAACCCGGCCGGGGGGCGGGCGAGCGGCTCGTGATCGACCCCGCGGACCACGGCACCCTGCTGCTGGGCACCCGCAAGAACGGCCTGTGGCGCAGCACCGACTACGGCGCGACATGGAGTCAGGTCTCCTCGTTCCCCGTCAAGGACGGGGCGAGCAGCGGCGCGGGCATCTCCTTCGTGACGTACGGCCCGGCCGGCAGCAACACGGTCTACGTCGGCGTCAACGACAAGGACACCTCCCTGTACCGCTCCACCGACGGCGGCAACAGCTGGCAGGCCGTCTCAGGGCGGCCCACCGGCGAGATGCCGCAGCACGGTGTCGTCTCCGGTGACGGTTCGCTGTACCTGACGTACAGCAACAGCATCGGCCCCATGGACGCGACGGCGGGCTCGGTGTGGAAGTACACCCCGGCCGGCGGCGCGTGGAAGAACATCTCCCCCTCCCAGGGCGGTTACGGGTTCTCCGGTCTGGCCGTCGACCCGCAGAAGCCGTCCACGGTGATGGTCACCACCCTGGACCGCTGGTGGCCCCAGGACGAGGTCTACCGGACCACCGACGGCGGCACGACCTGGAAGGCCCTGGCCGACAAGTCGCAGCGGGACGCCTCCGGCGCTCCGTACGTCGGTACCGGCATCGGGCACTGGATGACCGCGCTGGCCATCGATCCCTTCGACTCCGGGCACGTGCTGTACGGCACCGGCAACGGCATCTGGCGCAGCCAGGACGCCAACGCCTCCGACAGCGGCGGTACCAGCCACTGGACCTCCGGGGCCCGCGGGCTGGAGGAGACCTCGCTGGCGGACGCGATCGCTCCTCCCGGCGGCGCCACCGTCATCACCTCCATGGGCGACCAAGGCGGCTTCCGCCACGACTCCCTGACCGAGGTGCCCGCCGGACGGCTGAAGAACCCGCTGATGAGCAGCAGCACCGACATCGATTTCGCCCAGTCGGCCCCCGCGGTGATGGTCCGCGTCGGCACTGGCGGCGCGCAGGACGGCGCCTATTCCACCGACGGCGGCAGCACCTGGAACGGCTTCACCGCAGAACCGGTCCCCAGCGCGAACAGCGGCCATGTCGCCCTCGCCGCGGACGGCTCCACCATCGTCTGGGCCGAAGCAGGCCAGGCCCCGTACCGCTCGACCGACAAGGGAGCGAGCTGGTCGAAGGTCAGCGGCCTGGGCACCGACGCCGTGGTCGTCGCCGACCGCTCCTCGGCCAACACCTTCTACTCGCTCACGGGCGGCACGCTCCACGCCAGCACCGACGGCGGCGCGACCTTCACCCCCCGCGCCACCGGCCTGCCCTCCGGCAGGCTCACCGCCGTCCCCGGCATCAACGGGGACCTGTGGATCGCCGGCGGCGGCAACGGGTTGCTGCACTCCACAGACGGCGGCCGCACCTTCACCACACTCAAGACGGTGCAGTCCGCCTCCGCCCTCGGCTTCGGCAAGGCCGCACCCGGCGCCAACTACCAGGCCCTGTACCTGATCGGCACCGTCAACGACGTCACCGGAGTCTTCCGCTCCACCGACAAGGGCGCCACCTGGCTCCGCGTCAACGACAGCGCCCACCAGTGGGGCGCCATCGGCAGCCTCGGCATCATCACCGGCGACCCCGACACCTTCGGCCGCGTCTACATCGGCACCAACGGACGGGGCCTCCAGTACGGAGACCCGTCCTGACCCAGGCGCCCGAGCGGGGCCGCAGCCACAACGGCCTGCGGCCCCGCCGTGCGGCTGTGCACTCGCGACGGCGCCCTTCAGCCGTTGATCCGACTAAGTTGCCGACGTGAACAGGATGCCGGATCTTCAATGGGTTGAGGTAGAGCCGTTGCCTCATGTCAACGGTGACCTCTTGCCCGTGCTGGAGTCGGTCGACTCCCTGCAAAGGGCGTGGCAGTAGGTCGTCAAGGCGAACGATCCGGCCTTCCAGGAAGCCCGCACGCCGGGCGGCGCGGTGCAGCAGCACCGTGGGGGACGCGCCGTCCGGGGCGGGGACGGCTTGGGTGTGATCACGCCGGCGGGGGTGCCCAGGCGCAGCGTGCCGTCGGCGGTCTGCCGGGCTACGCGGTGGGCGAGGGTGCCAGGGGTGGTGGCGGCCGTGGCCAGGGCCACGGCGGAGGTCAGGCCGATCGCCGGGTGCGAGGCGTGCATGGAGACCATGCGCACGGCCAGGTCGTACTCGTCCTGGTTGACGAGGATGCCCTGCGTGGTGCGACAGAGCGCGGGTCGGGCGACGATGCCCGCTTTCGGTATCGTGTGGCTGACCGGATCGCCCTCGCGGGCCAGGCCCATGGCCAGCGCCGCCTGGCGGCGCGGCAGGGTCAGCGCGGGCACTGCGGTGGCGAACGCGGTGAGGGATTCCGTGCCGTCCAGGCCGAACGCCTTGGCCTCGAACAACGCGGCCGGCGCGCCGGCGTCCACCAGGGACGCCTCGACAAGGCCGTCCGGGCCGGTCAGCTCGTCCAGTGCCCGGCCGGTCGGCAGAGCGCGGCCGGTCGTCGAGCCCGCCGGGTCCTGAAACCCGAGCAGGACCGGCACGCCCGGCGCCGAGGTACCCGGGACCACGGCCGTGCCCTCCTCCGGGGCCACGCATCCCTGCCGCCCTGACCTTCGCCGGGCTCCTCCGCGACGCCGTTGCGGCCCGAACCCTCTGACACCGAACCACGCCCACCGGTCATGGAACCGTCGCACTCACCGCTGAGAATCCAGGCCCCCGCACTTCGGTGTTGGACGTGGGCCACCGTCGGCGGCAAGCAACCTGGCCGTACGTGAGGGCCCTCGGCCTGTATCTGACGCACCGCGTCGGCGATGTCGAGGGTGTTGTGGACGATGACCAGGTTCGCCGGCAACGATCGGTCTCTGCGACGCGCCCGCCTCTCCGACGAACGCGGCCCGGGACTCCTCATCGTCGCCCAGTTCGCCCAGCGGTGGGGCAGCCGTCACACCCGGGCCGGCAAGACGATCCGGGACGAGCTGACCCTCACCGCTGCGCAGCATTGATCGCGAAAAAAATTCTGTGGCTCTTCGCGGCAACCTTTTCGGCCTCTCGGACCACTGAATGTTGTCCGGCCAAGTGGTCCGGTCAGATGCAACGGTTGAAAGAGAGCTCAGGCGTGTCCCTGGAACGAGAGCACAGACATGTCCCCGGCCCACCCACGTCATCGGTGGCGTCCCGCGCCGGCGGCCACCGTGCCGACGGCGGCGCGCGCGGTGATCGCCCGAAGCACCGTGGCCGTCGGTTGCTCGCGCGTCGGGGTCTGTGGGCGGGTCTCGCCACGGTGGTCGTGGCCGGCTCGGCTGTCGTGGTCAGCCAGGCTTCGGCGCAGCCAAAGACCCTGGATCTGAAGAAGTGGTACGTGCTGGTCAACCGCAACAGCGGCAAGGTGCTGGACGACCGCGCCTTCGCCAAGAACGACGGCGCGGCGGTGGTGCAGTGGAGCCGTCACGGCGGGGCCAACCAGCAGTGGCGGTTCATCGACGCGGGTGACGGGTACTACCGGCTGCAGAACCGGAACTCCGGCAAGGTGCTGGACGACCTCGGCTGGTCGAAGACTGCCGGCTCCGCCATCGTGCAGTGGAAAGACCTGAACGGCACCAACCAGCAGTTCAAACTGGCCAAGTCGCCGGACGGCTACGTGCGTCTGGTCAATCGCTTCAGTGGCATGGCCGTCGATGTCCACAACGCCGCCAAGGCCGACGGGAGCGGCGTCGTCCAGAACCGCGACCGGGGCGGCGCCGATCAGCAGTGGCAACTCGTCCCGGCCGGGAGTGTCGGCAGCTCCGGTACGCCCTCCGCGCCGAGCAGCAGCGTTCCCACCAGCCCGGCTCCGAGCAGCTCTCACTCGTCGTCCACGCCGTCGTCGACGCCGTCGTCAACGCCGTCTCCCGTGGCCGGTGGCGGCAGCTCGGCGAAGCGTTTCCTGGGCAGTGACAAGGTGATCATCGGCGGCTCGATGACCGACGCCTCGGCGAACGCCGCGCCGTTCGACGCGCGCTACGCCTATGTGCACAGCCAGCCCGCGCCCTCGTCGGACTACTACACGGCAGCGAAGTGCAAGGACGGGTGGTCGAACTGGTGGGGCTGCTGGAACGGCAGCACCACGGCGCCCGGCACTTACGTGACCTGGCGGGACAGCGTGGCGGCCCAGGCGACGTACAAGGGCAGCGCGCGTCCGCAGAAGATGCTCTGGACCTGGTACTCGTTGCGCGACCTCGGCGATGCGGCGGGCGAGGGCGACGGTCCGGGTGAGGTCAAGGCCATCAACCGGGTCGACCTGCTCACCCGGTACCTGAACGACTACCGTTTCTTCCTCCAGAAGATCGGCACGTCGCACGACGCGATCGACATCGAGCCCGACTTCTGGGGCTACGTCCGGTCGCTCGGCGATCCGCACAAGGTTGCCGCGCAGGTCTCGGCCGCGAATCCGAAGGATTGCGGATCACAGGAGAACAGCGCCGCCGGACTCTCCCGCTGCCTGATCTCGATGGCCCACAAGTACGCGCCGAACACCGCCGCGGGGCTCCACCTCACCTGCTGGGACTGGCAGAACGACACCCAGAAATGCGTCAAGGACTACGCGAGCCTCGGGGCACAGAACGCCGACTTCCTGGTCACCGACGTGTCGGACCGCGACGCAGGCTGGTACGCACAGCCGGCCCACGGCGGCAGTGACCACTTCTGGAACGACCAGAAGGCCGCCGCCGCGCTGCAGTTCTACAAGACGATGGCCGAGTCCGTGGGCAAGCCGGTGGTCCTGTGGCAGATCCCCGTGGGCAACATGGCGCAGAACAACACCCTCAACCATTACAAGGACGACAAGGTGGACTGGTTCTTCGGGCACATGGACCAGGTGGCGAACGCCCATGTCGCCGGGCTGTTCTTCGGTCCAGGGCAGCAGGAACAGACCACGGTCGAGTCCGACGGCGGAAACCTGATCAACAAGACGATCGCGTACCACAACTCGGGCGGTACAGCACTTAAGTAGGCGAAGCTGGCGAATGCGCCCCCATCTCTTCGATGGGGGCGCATTTCGTCGTCTTGGTCGGGCTCGGCGAAGGGGATGATCGTGCTGACAGGTGACGGCGGGGAAGCCGAGGTCGACCGCGAGGCCGGGGGAGTGCGGGCCGTGCCGGTCGAGGAAGGCGTCGCTGTGGCGGAAGGTGAATGAATGCGGCCCGGACGCCGGCGCCCACGCCGCGCAGGACCAGGAGCACACCCATCAGCCCGACAAGCCTCGCCGAGCCTCCGTCTGGTCCCCGAACGACGGGAACCCCAGCCGGCGCACGGCTGGGGTTCCTCGACGAGGCGGTGAGCAGCGGTCAGCGCTGCAGGGTGAGGACGCCCGGCCGCCACGGCAGCTGGTCGTAGGGGCCGGTCGCGGTGGGGGACTTGCCCTGGTAGAGGAACTGCAGGTTGCAGGGGTCGATGGTCATGGTCTGGTCGGGGTTGTTGCGGACCAGGTCACCGTGGCTGATGTCGTTGGTCCAGGTGGCGCCGCTGTTGGCCTTGCCGGCGAAGGGGTTGCTTTCGGTGGCGGCCTGCGGGCTCCAGGAACCGCTCAGGCTGGAGGCCGTGAAGGAGCGGAAGTAGCGCTGCTCGTTCGCACCCCGCGCCTCGACGATCATGAGGTACTGGTTCTGGCCCTGGACCTTGTAGACCTGCGGTGCCTCGAACAGGTTCTTGACCGTGTCGCTCATGACCGTCGTGTACGACGAGCCGAAGCTGCCCGGGAAGTTCCCGATCGGCATGCTCGCCCGGTAGATCTTGCCGTTGTCGCCGGCGAAGAACAGGTACATGTTCTTGTCGTCGGCGATCAGGGTCTGGTCGATCGGGCCGGTGGCGGATTCGGTGCGGGGGATGCTGCCGGTGAACAGCGGCTGCGGCGCGGACCAGCCATTGGGGTTGGTGGGGTCGGTCGACGTGCGGTAGACGAAGGGCGACGCGCCCCACTGGGAGGCCAGCACCCAGATGTTCTTGGGCGCGAAGTAGAACAGTGTGGGCGCCACCGCGGCCTGGCTCATCCCGGTCTGGCCGGCCGACGCCATGTCCGACCAGTTCGTGAAGGGCTTGAACATCATCGAGCCGTACGACGATCCCGACACGTTCGACGCGTAGACCAGGTGCTTGCCGTTGTACACCACGTCGGTGAAGTCCTTCACCGACGTCCACCCGTTCGCCGGCTGCGCCAGCGCACCCGTCGAGGACCACCGGTAGGTCGACGGAAGAGCGCAGGTGCCGCCCGTCGATGTCGATACCGGCGTCGGCGTGGACGCGGACGTGGACGCGGACGTGGACGACCTGAAGTTCCAGTGCTGGTTGGCGCCGCCGTTGGAGTCCCAGATCTGGACGGTGGTGCCGTTGGCGGTCTGGCCGCCGGGGGTCTCCAGGACTCGGCCGCTGGCGACGTTGGTCAGGGTGTAGGAGCCGTCGCTGTTCCGGGCGGCCTTCCAGTGCTGGTTGGCGCCGCCGTTGGAGTCCCAGACCAGCAGCTTCGTGCCGTTGGCGGTCTGGTGGCCCGGCTCGTCCAGGACCCGGCCGCTGGCGACGTTGGTCAGCGTGTAGGAGCCGTCGCCGTTCTTGGTGGCCCGCCACTGCTGGTTGGCGGCGCCGCTTGCGTCCCACACCTGGAGCGGGGTGCCGTTGCCGATCTGGCCGGCGGGCTCGTCGAGAACACGTCCGGCAGCCACGTCGGAGAGCGTGTAGACAGTGCCGGAGGCGATGTCGCCGCCCGACGTGGTGCGGCCGGCGCCGCCCAGGGTGGTGAGTACCGCGTCGTAGGCGGGCTTCTTGTTGCCGTTGTTGTCGAACAGCAGCGGGTTCTCGCCGGTGCGCCAGGAGTCGCTGTCGCGGATGCCCCACACGGTGATGCCGGTGCAGCGGGCGACGTTGAGGCAGTCCTGGACGGTGTTGGCGTACGCGGTGGCGGACGCCTGGGCGATGTCGAGCTCGGTGATCTGGACGTCCACGCCGAGCGCGGCGAAGTTGGACAGGGTGGTCTGGAAGCTGGCCGGTGGGCCGCCGGTGCCGAAGTGGCTCTGGAAGCCGACGCAGTCGATGGGCACGCCGCGCGACTTGAAGTCCTTGACCATGTTGTAGACGCCCTGGGTCTTGGCGTCGGACCAGTTCTCGATGTTGTAGTCGTTGTAGCAGAGCTTGGCCGCGGGGTCGGCGGCCCGGGCCGTGCGGAAGGCTTCCTCGATGAAGCCGTTGCCCAGCACGTCCTGGAAGACCGAGCTGCGGTGCCGGCCGCTGCCGTCGTCGGAGAACGCCTCGTTGACCACGTCCCAGGAGTAGATCTTGCCCTTGTAGTGGGTCATCTCCTGGGTGATGTGGTTGTCCATCACACTGCGCAGGGTGTTGGCGTCGGTGATGGACTTGACCCAGCCGGGCAGTTGGGAGTGCCACACCAGGGTGTGGCCGCGCATGCGCTGGCCGTGGGCGGTGGCGTGGCCGACGATCTGGTCGGCGGGCCCGAAGTTGAAGCTGCCGCGCGAGGGTTCGGTGGTGTCCCACTTCATCTCGTTCTCCGGGGTGATCATGTTGAACTCCCGGTCGAGAATCGTGGAGTACGTCGAGTCACCCAGCCTGCCCGAGGACACGGCCGTGCCGAAGTAGCGGCCGCTGCCGGCCGCCGCATCAGCGAGCACGGTCGGCGTGCCGGCGTTCGGCGTCAATGCGGCCTGGGCGACCAGCGGTACGGCAGCACCCACGGCGGCGAGCACCACGGCGGCGACGATCAGGCGGCGGGTTGCCGGACGGCGGCGATGAGAGGGGTTCTGCTCTGGCAACGGCTTGTCCTTCTGGCGAAGTGGACCTTGGTCTCGGCCCCCTGTTTCCTGGCAGTCGCCGCCAATCACAGAAAGGTTGCCGCGATCGAGGGAAGAGTTTTCACGGCCGCCGTCACCTTCCCCAACGACCTGCCGGTCCGCACGGGTGCACCGGTGCACCGGTGCGCCTGGGCACCCGGGGCGACCGGGAGCGCCTCACCGAGGTCTGCTCGACCATCGAGCTGTACGGCAAGGAGGCTCGTCGCCTTGCCGCACAGCGGCGTTCACCGGGCCGGGACGAACCCTCCCCGGACCGACGCGGAGCCGCCAGAACCCCGCGCGTCGACGCGGTAGCCGTCGCCCGCGGCACTGCGCACACCGGTGCCGTTGTTGAACTGGGCGGCGAACTCATGACTCCCGGCCGGCACCGTCAGGCCCGGCTTGAGGACCCAGCGGTAGACCAGCGTGCCGCCGGCCTCCTGGGTGGTGACGGTGAAGTCATCACTCGGCAGGGTCTGCCAGGTGCCGGTGTTCTTCACCCCGCCGGTCTGCACGATCCGGATCTCGACCGTGAGCGAGGTGAGCGGCTGGGTCGTCTTGAGGACGAGGTTGCTCTGCGTCCAGTAGACGGTGCTCTGCGGATCCACCGAGCCGGCCGACCACAACGGTCCGTTCTGGCTCTCGCCGGCGGATGGTGATGGACTGGCGGTCGGCGGAGTCGGGCGCGAGCTGCCCGGGGTGGTGGCCGGGACCGGCGCGACGGGGGTGGGGCGGGCCGATGTCGGGTGCGGGGAACTGACGGTCGGGGACGGGGTGGCAGGCGTGGTCACGGTGGCCGACGGCGACGAGTGCACGACGATGGCGGCCACGGCGAGGCTGCCGGTCGCCAGAATGCCGGTGGCGGCGAGTCCGGCGAGCGCGACCCTGGTCCCGGACCTCGCGAACGGCCGCGCGCGGTGACGGACGGCGGGACCGGCCATGCCGCGTTGCACCCGGGCCAGCATCCTCGCGTGGTCGGGCCGGTGGGCCTCGGCGGCCTCGCGCAGCTGACGGGCGATCTCCTCGTTCACCGGTTCCTCCTCCCTGCTACCAGGTCCCCGGCCGCTCGTGCGCCCAGTATCCTTTCCAGCTCGGCCATTCCCTTCGAGGTCTGGCTCTTCACCGTGCCGACCGATATGCCCAGCGCCACCGCCGTGTCCTTCTCCGACAGGTCGAAGGCGTGCCGCAGCACCACGCAGGCCCGCTTGCGGAACGGCAGCCGGGCGAGCGCCGCGCGGACGTCCAGCACGGCCGCCATGTCCGGCCCCTCCACCTTCTCGGGGCTGCGGGACCAGAACAGCGCGATCCGGCGTCGCTCGCGCACCGCGCTGCGGATCCGTCCACGCGCCAGGTTGGCCACCACACCGCGGGCGTAGGCGAGCGGGTGGTCGGCCTGCCGCAACCGGTCCCAGCGCTGCCACAGGGCGACCAGGGCATCCGCCGCGAGGTCGTCCGCCGCGTCACTCTCGCCCGTCAGCAGGTGTGCCAGACGGGCGAGTTCGGCATAGTGGCGTTCGAAGAATTCGTGGAACTCCGCGGACGCGTCATCGAGGACCATCCCCAGGTCGCCCTCTCCTGGCAATGAGGTGTGCGTTGGTTGCTCATTCAAACAACGGGGGCGCAGCTTAACAGGGCCCAGCCCGGGATTCGAACGGCGGTCGTGCTCGGTTGCGGGGCGGTGAAGGCTGACCGGCGGGCTGGTCACTGCCGGACCAGTCCGCGGCTGCGCCACGGCCGCGGCGCGGTGTGTTTCGTTGCCCTCATGCCCGTCCATCCGGTAGTTCGACTCGGCTTCCGACTTCCAGTTGCCGCAGAGGACGAGAAGGTTGCCGCCCCGACGCTGTTTTCTCGGCGACCGGTGCACGGCACCGGATCGGGGAACTTCTCCGGGTTTCTGAGATCCCGGTGGCCGGCCACCGGTCTACACGTCCGTAAGGATCACCAGCACTTCAGGAAGCACCCTGACTCGATGAATCGATCTTGGCACCTTGTCCTGGCGTCGGCTCTCCTCGCGGGAGCCGTCACACCGGTGGTTGCGGTGGGCAGCGCGGTCGCCGCGGACGGCGACATCACCTCGGCCGTCCTGGCGAACCGTGATGTCGTCCTGACCGGTGACGCGGTCGTGCGCGTCCCGCAGGGAACCCACACGTACACCGGTGTGATCAGCGGTGAAGGAGCCCTTCGCGTGTCCGGCACCGGCACGCTGGTCCTCGCCAAGGACAGCACCTTCACCCTGCCGCACTCCCGGCAGCATCAGAGGGTCCAGATCCCGGGCGGCAACCACCCGTACGTCGTGGTCGGCAGTCCCGACGAGCCCGCGGTCACCGTGGACGCTGGGGCGACCCTCCAGTACGGCACCGGCGGTACGACCGGTCTGATCGGGTCCTTCCCGTACAACACGCCCGGTTACCAGCAGAACCAGGACAACATCCGGGTGGACGGCACACTGCGTCTGTCGCTGACCCGGCTGTTCAACCTGGGTGTCATCAGCGGCTCCGGCCTGGTCACCCAGCCCCGGAACATGTGGGGAACGCTCCAGATCTGCGGCACCAACCCGTTCTCGGGCATCTTCGACAACGGCACGGGCGTCAACTTCGCGAGCACCACCTGTGCCGCCGACCTGCCCAACGCCCGCTCCGTCGTCAACCGCGGCTCATGGATCATCGACACCCCGCTCTACCACACTGTCGTAGAGCGGCAGAACTTCTACAGCCACGAGTACGGCAACGACGTCAATGTGCACTCCCGCCCGGGCAGCAAGGTGATCCTCACCGGCGTCTACAGCTGGAGTGACAGCGGCGACGGGGCGGCGCCGTCGCTGAGCGACCCCGGACTGAACTGGCGGCCCGTGGCCCACAACCTGAACAAGCGCGGCACCAACATCGAGGGCGCCGACGTCCAGTGGGGCGACGGGACCACGCACCGGATCTTCATGCCCGGCACGGCGCAGACGGTCTACATCAACCTGCACGCCAGACGGCAGCGCTCCCGGCTCACCTTCGACTACAACGGACCGGTGACCCTGGGCGCGCCCATCGGCGGCGGCATGTATCACGACACCCTCGGCGCTCCCGGCGCCGGGGACGTCGTCATCGCCGGCACCAGCGGCAACGACGTGACCTTCGCAGCAGCGCAGTACTACGACGGATCCACCACCATCGACAGGAAGGCGACCCTCCGTCTCGGCTCCGGGACCACGGGCGGCGACGGGCGCCTCCACACCGGCGGAGCCCTCGACAAAGTGATCGACAACGGTTCACTCGTGATCCGCAACACCAGGACACCCGTCTCCCTCCCGGCGGTGACCGGTGCCGGATCGGTGACGCAGAACGGAGCCGCCGCCACCACCGTCACCAGCGCCGCCTACACCGGCGCCACCACCGTGGCCAAAGGCAGCCTGATCGTCTCCGGGACCTCTCTGCGGACATCCAGCGCGGTCGCTCTGACCAGTTCCTCGGCCGTCCTGGATCTCAGCAAGGCACGCGACACGACCCTGCGCAGGCTGCGGGTCGTCGCGGGCGCGAAGATCCTTCTTCCCCGGAACTCCCCTGAGATGACCGTCGGTTCGACGACCGCAACAGTCTCCGGTAAGGGTCTCGCCGTCGGCGGGATGCGCTTCTCCGTCAGCCGGGCCGGCGCCCACACCGTGCTGACCGCTCTCCCGTCCACCAAGACCGCACACCCGTCCTCCGCCGCGAGCGCACCGGCACCCTCCCCCGCCCGGACCGGCCGAGCGGCCACCCCCCTGGGCGCCTCCACCGGCACCATGGCAGATACCGGCAACAACTTGGGCTCTCTGTGGGGCGTCACAGGACTGGCGGGCGTCGTTCTCGCAGGCGTCGCCGCGGTCTTCGTCTTCGTGCGCGTCCGCTCGCGTCCGCGTACGTCCCCGCGTCACTCCCGCTGATCCCCGGCCGCCACGGATTCCACCGGCCCGCCCATGGCCGTCGGCGCTCACCCCTTACGATGACTTCGCTGCCACGGTGTGTGTGATACCGACGGCGATCTGGCCGAGCGATGTGCCCGAGGACCTCCGCAACCCGGCTCGGTCGGCGCGAGCGGGGCCTCGTACCCGCGTCAGGTCGAAGGGAGACCCGATGCCAAGGCATGCCGCGCCCGCGGCCGACGTGATAACCGCGGCTCGGGCCGGCGATCGCGGCGCCCTGGAAGAGCTCAGCTCCCGGACGCTTCCGCTGGTCTACAGCGTCGCGGCGCGTGCGCACCCGTACCGCGACGACGTCGACGACATCGTCCAGGAGACGATGATGCGCATCCTGCGCGGCGTCGGGGGACTGGAGCGCCCGGAGGCGTTCCGGTCCTGGGTGATCACCATCACCGTGAACGAGGTCCGCGACCACATCCGCAGGCGCGGCAGGAGGGAGACGACGGGAGCGGCGTTCGACGCGGCTGAGCACCGGCCCGACCCGGCCGCCGACTTCGCCGAGGAGGTCATCCTCAACCTGCGGCTGTCCGGGCAACGCGAGGAGTCCGTGCGCGCGACCCGTTGGCTCGACGAGGACGACCGGGAACTGCTGTCACTGTGGTGGCTGGAGACGGCCGGCCGGCTCGCCCGGGCCGAGCTCGCCTCCGCTCTGGACATGACCGGCCATCAAGCGGCTGTACGGGTGCAACGCATGAAGGAGCGCCTGCACACCTCCCGCGTCATCGTCCGAGCCCTCGCGGCCAGGCCCGTCTGCGGGGAACTGACCGGGCTGACCCTGGACTGGGACGGGGCCCCCAGCGGCCTGTGGCGCAAACGCCTCGGCCGCCATGTGCGGCAGTGCCCGCGGTGCGTGCGCCACGAGGAAGGCATGCTGGCCCCGGAAGGACTGCTGGCACCCCTGGCCCTCCTGCCCGTGCCGGCGGCACTGCTGGCCTGGCGCCCGTGGCTGTCCGCGGGAACGCACGCGGCGGCGACCGGCCATGCCGGCACCACGGCCACTTCAGGCAGCGCGGGTTCCGCGGCTGCGGGGACCGCGGGGACCGCAGGGACCAGCCTCACCGCGAAGGCCGTGGTGGCGGCGAGTGCGCTGCTCGCCGTGGGCGGTGGCGTGCTCGTGTACGCGGCCCCATGGCCCAGCCCGTCGGCGCGTCCGGCCACCGCCCCGACGGCTTCCGGCCGCCCGGCACCCGCGCCCTCGCCCACCGCATCCGCATCCGCATCCGCATCCGCATCACCGTCACGGCCGGCACCGGTACTGGGCTCGGCCGTCCCGCATCCCTCGCCCCGGCCGCGGTACGGGTCCGTGGTCGACACCGTGGACAGCGCGCCACCGCCGGACCGGCCGCCCGCCGCACTGCCCCACCGCCCGCAGACCACGGTGACGATGACGGGGCTGAAGAGACACCTGGACGGCTACCAGCTCGTCCACCGCGGGGACACGGTGGTACTGCGCGGGAAGGGCTACTTCACCGTCCACTGGGACGTGATGTACGGGCTGCGCCCCGGGCTGCTGACCATGCCCTCGTGGACCGGACTGCGGGGAAGGCTGTTCCACGTGGCCTCGGGCGGCGGCCACCGCATGGACGACCGTCAGCCGGGCGCGACCGCCGGCGGCACCTGGATGGGCAACCGGCAGCAAGGACTGATCGTCCTGCCGCCGGGAGCCCAGCAGATGTGGCAGAACGAGTACTACTACCTCGACGGCAGCGTCACACTCCACCTCAACGAAACCCAGGCCGACTACAACCTCGACGTCCTGCCCTCCTCCTGGCAGGAGACAGCCGACGACATCGCCAGTCCCCCGGCCCCGCACTCCGCCGACCGCGAACGGTACGGACTGGTGCGCGACACCGGCCGCGACGACGCCCCCGTACCGCAGTACACCACCCGCTCCACGCCGACCGAGGCGGGCACCGTGCCCCAGCGCTCCGTCGTGTCCTGACCATGGGCGGTTGCCCAGGCGGGGCGGTGCCCTGCTGCGACTGGCCTGTTTCGGCGTCACGAACGCGTGCCGGCACCGCTGCCCGTCGGGGCTGACGAGACGAGCCGACCTTGAACCGAGGATTCAGCGCGGCCCGCTCCAAGGAGTAGCCGGCTCGCGCCATCGTGTCCTTGAGCGGCCTCAGTTGGTGAAGGTGAAGTACTTCCAGGAGCCGTGCGTGGTCGAGTTCACGGTGTCGTTCGAGGAGTTGTCGATGTAGGACGACCGGACGCGCATCGAGTAGCCGGTCTGGTGCGTGCCACGCAGTTCCACCACTGACTTGCCCGTGGAGCCGAGCTTGAAGTAGTCGTACCCCGCCGACCGCCAGGCCCCGGCGGAGTAGATCTGGAACTCCAGCTTCTGCGCGCGGCCGGGGTAGGCCGTCATCGTGGTCGTGAGAAGCGGGTCGGTCTTCTTCCGGAAGTAGTACTTGGTGTGCCCGTTGACCTTGGCCGTCTTGTAGTAGCGGCTCAGGCTCAGCGACACCTTGACCTTCGCGCCCACCCGGCTCGTGGCCGTCTTCGGGGCGGTCCGCGCGTCGCCGGAGAAGGACGCGCTCACCGTGGTGTCGCGCTTCAGGGACAAGGTCACCGACAGGTTGCCACCGCTGTTGACCGTGCCGGTCTTGACCAGGTACTTGCCCTTGCCGTCGCCCGCGGTGTCCGCGTAGAGCGAGAGCGTCCGGTTCTTGTACGTCGTGCCGAGGTGGGCGGTGAACGTCACGTTACTGGCGTAGTCGTAGACGGCGCCGTTCTTGTTCACGGTCAGGGTCGCCGCGTTCCGGGAGACCTCGACAGTGTCGGAGGCGGAGGCAGCCGTGCGATCGGCGTCGCCGGCATAGGAGACCTTGTACGTGACCTTGCTGCCCGCGGGCGGGATGTCGGTGAAGGAGAAGGTCCCGTCCGCCTTCACCGTCGCGGCGGGGAGTGCCTTGCCGTTCGGTGACTCCAGGTCCGTCCGGATCACCGCGACAGTGGCACCCGTGGGCAGCCCGAGCGTGTTCGTGACCTGGCCGGAGACGGTCAGCGACTTGGCTCGGGCGGCGGTCTCCGGGGCGTTCACCGTGACGGTGGTGACGGCCTTGGCGGGGTCGGTGACGACGCGCAGGCGGTACTTGTTGGAGAGACCGTGTGTGACCGCGAAGAGCCGGCTGCTGTCGGGTGCGAAGGCGAGGTCGCCGTGGTCGAGCAGGGCCTCTTGGGCGACTCCACCCTGTTCGTCGGTGAAGTCGGCGGTCCGCCTCGGGGTCGTGCCGCCCGGCTTGTAGATGGATACCTGGGGGGTGAAGTTGGCGTAGGTGTCCGTGCCCACCGCGACGAGACCGTCCGGCGCGACATCCACCGACCGTTGTGCCGAGTAGCCGCTCGGATACCTGATGGTCTGCGACAGGTCCGAGGTCCGGAAGACCGGCTGGAAGTCGCCTGCCGAGGTGGCCACCACGAGTTCCGTGCCGTCCGGGGTGAGCGCCAGGTCCTCCGCGGTGTTGCCGATGGCGGCGTCCTGCCCGCCGAGGAACGCGGTCCGGTCGGCCGTGCCGGACGACACGTCGTAGATGCCGAGGGTGAAGTAGTACTGGCGCGAGCCGGCCGCCAGGGTGTCGGGAGCGCCGGGTGCCGAGTCCAGCAGGGGGGCGTCCTTCCACGTCCCCTCGGCCTCCTGGGCGAGGGAAACCTGCGGCTGCCCGCCGGACAGGTCGAGAGAGCCGATGTTGCCGTGGCCGACGCTGCCATAGCCGAACCAGAGCTTGCCGCCGGCGAGCGCCAGGTGCTGCGGATCTGTGCCGTCACCCGTCGCGTACCGCCCGGCCTCGGTGAGCGTCGCCGTGTCGATGGCCACGATCTCATCGGCTCCCGGCACGGCGACGTAGACCGTTGCCGAGTCGGCGGAGAGCTCCAGGCCGTCGGCCTGCGGCAGCGAGGTGATCGTCCCGATGACGGTGCCGTCGTAGTCGGTGGCGACGACCTTGCCTCCCGACGGGTCACTGATGAAGACCCGCTGGTGGACGCCGTCCACGATGATGTCGCCGCTGGACGTGATGGGCAGCGCGGCACTGCTGTCGGCGACAGCAGAGCCCGCCGCCGACCCGATCAGGGCGACAGAACCGAGAGTGACCGCGAGCGCTGTTACGGCCGAAATGCTGCGCACACGCACAGTGATGCAACCCCCACTAGGAAGACAGGATGCCCACAAGACCCCTGGGGCCCCTTCAGGGTTGTACGGCACACCTGCGCAAGTTTCCGCAGGTCCCACTGGATGCCGCCCAGAAGCCGGGCATTTTTTATGGCTGGCGCGCACTCGGGTCGCTGCGATCGAGATCGAGCGAGTCGTGGATCGCGGCCGGCCGTGCGTGTCCGAAGCACTCGTAATGCGGCCCACGATGTCCAGGGACGGCACTCAACGGCTGCCGAATTGCAGCAGCGCCCAGCAGTATGGCAGGAGAGAGTGCCTCGGGCCCCGGCCGCTGTACAGCAGGGCCGTACAGCAACCACCTCGTCACCCGCTCCATGGAGAAGGCTCAGGTCAGTGACCCGGGCCTTTTTGCTGTCCATGGGGATCAGTTGTTGCGTGCCGGATTCGTGCCAGAAGGCCTGTCGGGCGCCCTATGCGCGGCAGCGGCCCGTGCCTTACGGACCGTGGCGGCCACCGAAGTGACGCGGACCAGGAACCCGCGCGGGGCATCTGTTCGCCGCGTACGAGCTGGGCAAGGACCTGCCAAGCGGTGGGAGATCTCCGGAGATCTCCCACGATCAGAGCGAGAACGGACGGGTGTCTTGGATCAGCCTGCGCAGAGGGTCAGGTTGATGGTGGCGCCGATGGACACGGTCTTCGGGCTGTGCGGGTCGACCGAGTGGACCGAGCCCGGCTTGCCGTTCTTGCCGCAGTCCACCTTGCTGACCGTGCCGAGCTTGAGCTGGCCCTTCAGCAGCAGTTGCTTGGCGAAGTCCAGGTCGAGGCCCGCGAACTCCAGCGGGAACTTGCTGCCCTTCAACAGCACGTTGGTGGCGTCGTTGCCGGTGCTGGTGGTGGTCGCGGCGGCGGGCTTCGCGGCGTGGGAGCCGTTGGCGGCGGCGGTGGCCAGGGCGGTGCCGCCACCAGCGACGATCAGGGCGGCGGCGAGACCCGCTATGGCCGTGACGCGCTTGCGACGGGTCTTGCGCACGATGCCGACGGTGTCGACGGACGGCGCGTCGGCGGAGTTAGCGAATTCGTTCATGGCGTTCACCAGTTCCTCTTCGAAGGATGTGTAACCGGTACGGCCGGAAGGCCGTGCATCGTGTGAAGTCATCGGTTTCCTTCCGTGGGCCGCTGCGGTGAAGGGCCGGAGAGCGCGGGGAACTGGCTTCTCAGCTTCTCGATCCCACGAGCGAGCTGGGACCGTACGGTACTCGCCGAGATCTTCAGATCGGCCGCGATCTCCGCATCCGACAGATCGTGGAAGTACCGCAGGACCACGACCGTGCGCATACGCATCGGCAACTGCTGAAGAGCGCGAACGAGCTGGTCCCTGCTGTCTATCTGCCCGTACTCGTCCCCCGGAGCAGCGCGGTCGCCGCCGCTGTCGGGGTGCGGGGTCGTGCGGCGGAATCTTCGCCAGCGGTCGTTCGCCAGATTCACCATGATCCGCCGCACATAGGCGTCGGGGGCGTCCTTGGCGGCGATCGTGCGCCACTTGCGGCAGGTCCGTTCCAGGGTTTCCTGGAGCAGGTCTTCCGCGGCTTCGCGGTTTCCCGTCAAGACGAGGGCGCCACGGAACAGGGCGGCGGACCGGGCGGCGACGAAAGCGGGAAAGTCCATGTCCAGCGACTCGGTCCCGCCGCGCTCGGCGCCCAGCTTCCATTCGGTTGCCAGATCCACACGCTCCTCCCTTCCTGTCACCCCTCCTCAACGGGGAAGCCTCTTCATCTGCTGCACGGAGAAAATGAGAGCTGGGTCACAGCGAGCGGGGCGGGTTGCAAGCGCCGCAGCGCGCCCCCTGCCAACCCGGGCACCAACAAGCACCCTGACCAACGCCGCAGACCGTGACCGTCACGAAATGCCGACCGGACCCGGTTTCAGTGAGCCTCATCGGCGGGCGGTCAGGTGGGCGAGGGTCTGCTCGGCGCTGTCGGGGGCGAAGGCGCCGTCGATGCCTTCGGCGGCGCCCTCGGCCGCTTCGACGGAGCGGGGGATGAGGATCTTCTCGTAGGCGGTGACGGCGTCATCGATGGTGGCGTGTTCGGTGAGGGCCTGGGCGAGGTCGGCGCCGTCGCGCATGGCGAGGTTGGCGCCCATGCCGGAGAAGGGGGACATCAGGTGGGCGGCGTCGCCCAGCAGGGTGACGCCGGGGCTGGGTTCCCAGGTGTGGGGGACGGGCAGGGCGAACAGGGGGCGGTTGGTGTAGCCGGTGTCGGTGTCGGTGATGAAGCCGCGCAGGGCGGGGCTCCAGCCGGCGAACCGGTGCAGGAGGCCGTCGCGCACGGCGGCGGGGTCGGTGAGGTCGACGCCGGCCTGCCGGTGCCAGTCCTGGGGGGTGCGCATGCCGACGTAGACGCGGATGTGGCCGCCGCTGTTGCGCTGGGCTATGAAGCCGAGGTTGTCGTCGAGGGCCATCATGGTGCCGTTGCCGGTCAGCGCGGCCAGTGCCGGGTGGCGGCTGTCGACGTCGTTCAGGCCGGTCTCGACGAAGGTGACGCCGGTGTAGAGCGGGACCGCGTCCGTCAGCATGCGCCGTACGCGGGACCAGGCGCCGTCGGCACCGACGACGAGGTCGGTCTCGGTGCTGTGGCCGTGGGCGAAGTGCAGACGGTGGCGGCCGTCGCCGAGCGGTTCGGCGCGCTCCAGTTTGTGGCCCCAGCGGACGGTGCCGGGGGTGAGGGAGCCGAGCAGGAGGTCGCGGAGCTGACCGCGGTCGATCTCGGGATTGCCCTGGCCGTCCTGGGGCGGGGCGGCGTCGAACAGGACGCGGCCGTCGCGGGTGACCAGGCGCATCCGCTCGCCCTCGGGGCGGGCCAGGGCGGTGAAGCCGGGCCACAGGCCGCCGGCGCGCAGGGCGTGCTGTCCGGTGTCGGGGTGCATGTCGAGGGTGCCGCCCTGGTCGCGGGCGGTCGCGGAGGCGTCCGAGTCGTGGACCGCGACGTCGATGCCGTGGTGCTGGAGGATGCGGGCGCAGGTCAGGCCGCCGGGTCCGGCGCCGATGACGGCGATGCGGGTCGTGGAGCGGTTCATGGTCGTTCTCCAACTCGGAGTGTGCGGGCAGGAGTCGGCACGGGCGGGTCCCGGTCCGACTGCTCCACAAAAGCACGACCACCAAATAAGTGCAACGGTACAACTTTTTTAGCGAGACACCTTTATGTACGATGGGAGCATGACGACACCGGTAGGACGGCGCGAGCGCAAGAAGGCCGCCACACGCCAGGCGCTCGCCGACGCCGCCCTGAATCTCTTCATCGAACGCGGCTACGACGCGGTGACCCTGCACGAGATCGCCGAGGCCGCCGACGTGTCCACCACCACGCTGCTCAAGCACTTCCCCGGCAAGGAGGCGCTCGTCTTCGACGAGGAGGCCGACCAGGAAGCCGGCCTCGTCGCCGCCGTCGGCGAACGCGCGCCCGGCACGACCGTCCCCCAGGCCCTGTGTGCGCACGTCAAGCGCGTCCGTATCAGGGCCGGCTCCGACGCCCGTTACGCCGACTTCCTCAACCTGGTGAAGACCACCCCGGCCCTCAGCGACTACGCCCACCGCATGTGGATGCGCCACCAGGACGCCCTCGCCCGCGCCATCGCCCAAGACCTCGGCGTCGCACCCGACGATCTGCGCAGCGCCGCCCTGGCCCGCTTCGCTCTGGAGACCTCCGCACTCGCCCAGCGCGCCGACGACCCCGAACGAGCCGTCGACGCGGCGTTCGACCTCCTCGAAAACGGATGGAGCGCCCCGGCCCCGCAATCCGGCGACGGCCGCGACTGACCTGGGGCCCAACTGCCAGACGGTGCGGACGAGCGGTCGAGGCCGCTATAAGAGGGCGCTTACCGCCCTGGACAGGCACCTGCTGCACAAGACCGCTCACTCCTCTCAGGAGTGAGCGTCATGGCGCGCACGAAGCTGTGCGGCCTCGTGGCGCAGTGCCCCCACGGTGGCCGTCACCTCGGGGGACCGGTCGCGGACCGTGACGGCGACGACGGCCCGGCCGAGCCAGGCGGGGTCGTCGACCTGGACGGTGCGGACTGCGGTGGGGACCGCGGCCGCGGCCACTTCGGGGAGTACGGCGATGCCGAGACCGGCGGCGACAAGGCCGAGTCGAGTGGGCCATTCGCGGGCGGCGTAGGCGATCCGCGGGTGGTCGAGGGTCGGCCAGGCGCCGAACTGGGGATCGTCCCGCAGGCCCTTGCCGACGATCCAGGGTTCGTCCCTCAGCTCGGTCACCGGGATGGTTCCGCGCCCGGCGAACCGGTGGTCGGCGGGGACGGCGAGGAGAAGGCCGCCGTCGAGGAGCAGGTCGCGGCGCAGGCCCTCGACATCGTAGGCGGGCAGGTCCGGTCCCATGCCGATCACCGCGATGTCGATGCGGTGGGCGCGGAGTTGGCGAAGCTGCGTGGGCGAGGACGCCTCGCCGAACTCGACGATCAGCCCCGGGTGGTCGTTGCCGAGGCGGGCCAGTGTCCTGGGGACGAGCACGGCGGCGGCCGAGGGGAACGCCGCGAGGGAGACTCGTCCGGTGACGTGGTCCTGCAGCCCGGCGAGGTCCGTGCCGACGGCGTCGATCTCGTTGAGGGCCGTCGCGGCTCGGCGGGCGAGGATCATGCCCGCGGGAGACGGAGCCACCCCGCGGGCGCCCCGGACGAACAGCGCCGCGCCCGCGGCGGCTTCCATCGCCGCCACCTGACGGGACACCGCTGACTGCGTGTATCCGAGTGCGTCGGCCGCGGCGGTGAACGATCCGGTGTCGACCACTGCCTGGATGACACGGAGACCGGTGAGGGTGAAGTCGGCCATGCCGTCACCCTGACACATTCCGACATCGCATGTCTTCTATGGCAGACCTTCGCTGGTGGAATACCTGTATCGGCAACACGATGGAGTGGCAACAGCAGGCAAGCCACACGCAGGGAGTACCGGTCATGGCGAAGACGTGGTTCATCACGGGCAGTTCGAGGGGGTTCGGCCGCGAGTGGACGGAAGCGGCGCTCGAACGCGGCGATCACGTCGCGGCGACGGCTCGGGACGTCAGCCGGCTGACCCCTCTGGTCGAGCGGTACGGGGATGCGGTACTGCCGGTCCGGCTCGACGTCACCGACCGCGCCGCGGTGCATGAGGCAGTGCGGCTCGCCCACTCGCGTTTCGGTTCGCTGGACATCGCGGTCAACAACGCCGGCTACGGGCATTTCGGCATGGTCGAGGAGGTGCACGAGGAGGACCTCCGGGCTCAGCTGGAGACCAACTTCTTCGGCGCGGTGTGGGTCACACAGGCTGTGCTGCCCCTTATGCGGTCGCAACGCTCGGGAAGGATTCTGCAGGTGACCAGCGAGGGAGGCGTACGCGCATTTCCCGGCATCGGCGCCTACCACGCCTCCAAATGGGCTCTTGAGGGGCTGTCGGAGTCCCTGGCGCAGGAAGTGGCGGCCTTCGGCATCCACATCACCAACGTCGAGCCCGGCCCCTATGCCACCGACTGGCTGGCCCGCGGGGCACGGCACAGTGAGCCATTCCAGGACTACACCGAAGTCCGCGCGGCCACCGCACCGGATTTCGAGGTGGGCGACCCGCGCGCGACCCGCGAAGCGATTCTTCGGATCGTCGATGCGGAGCGGCCCCCACTGAGGGTCTTCCTCGGCAAGTCCTTCACCGACGTCGCCGCTCTCTACGAGGAGCGCTTGAGCACCTGGCGCCAGTGGCAGCCGGTCTCCCTGGCCGCGTTCGGTTGAGCGGCAACGCCGGGTGCCGGTGGTGGGCGGTCATGCGGGCGAGGGCCTGCTCGGCGCCGCCGGGGGCGAAGGCGCAGTCGACGGCCGGCTGCCGGGCCCCGAAGGCACACGTGGTGAACCGCGGGGCAGGGTGGTCAGCACTGTGGGGAGACGTCGTGTCCACCCCTCGGCAGAGCCGTCAGGACCAGTGCCACACCTGGTTGACGCTGCCCGCGCATGCCCAGCCCTGTACCGGCTGACCGTCCTGTCCGGAGGTGGGGGCGTCGGCGTCCAGACAGAAGCCGTCCGGGACGCTGACCAGCGTTCCGCCGCCGCCCAGCTGCCACGTCTGGGCGCTCAGCCCGTCGCAGCTCGTGGCCTGTATCTCCTGGCCGTTCCGGCCGGTCGTGCCGGCGTCGGCGTCCAGGCAGAGATGGCTGCCCCGATTGACGACGCGGTACTGGGAGCCCTGGCCGGCCACGCGGTACAGGGCCCACTTCTGGGCGTCCGTGCCGTTGCACCCCCACACCTGGACGTCCGAGCCGCGGTTGTCGAGACACCGGGCGACCGAGGCGGCGTTGACGCTCTCGGTCACGGTGACCGAGCCGGCCCGGACGGTTCCGCGGGGCAGGGCGTACAGGAGCTTTTTGGTCTGCGCGTCGACCTTGCCGTCGACGGTGAGGCCGGCCTCGGTCTGGAAGGCCCTGACCGAGGCGACGGTCGCGGCGTCGAAGTCCCCGCTGACCGGAACGTAGAGGCCATGGTCGTCGAGGAGGAGTTGCAGGGCCTTGACGCAGGCGCCGGTCGCTCCCGACGCGAGCTCGGCGCGGCACGCGGCGGTGCGGAGGTCCGGTGTCCCGGAACTCTGCGTGGTGGGGGCCTTCGTTGCCGCCGCACTCGGCGACTGTTTCGCCGCCTGGTCCGCCTGCGACGGGGAGGATGTCGGCGCCTTCGGTGAGCTGCCGGGCGTGGAGGCGCGGTTGACGGCCCCGGTCGCCGACGTATCCGGCCGGGGAGCGGCCGTCGTGGAGGAGTGGCTCTGTGGCAGCAGTGCCACGGTGACGGCCGCGGCGACCGCGACACCCACCGTGGCGGCTGCGCCCACGACCAGCTTCCTGCGGCGCCCGGGAGCTGGGGTGGCAGGGGAGTCGGAGGCGGCGGAGCCGACGGGAGGGTCCGAGGGTGGCGCGGGGGCGGCGGCGGGTCGTCCGTCGAAGAGGGGGGCCTTTTCCGGCGCGGCACGTGACGGCCGCTCGGTCGGCGCGGGGAACTGGTGCCCGATGGCGGTCCGGAACACCGTGTCCGGTGAAGGGCGCGATTCGGGTTCCTTGTCCAGGCAGATGCGGATGAACGCGGCCAGTTCCGTGTCGACGGCCCTGACCTTGTCGAGGACCTCTTCCTTCGGCGGTTCGAAGGCGACCCGGTGCAGGACGTCGACACCGGTGCCCTCGCCGAACGGCGCCTGCCCCGTGACGGCGTAGGCGAGGGCGGAGGCCAGCGCGAAGATGTCGGAAGCCGCGGTCACCTCCTTGCCCCTGACCTGCTCCGGGGACATGAAGGCGGGCGTTCCCACGTTCTGGCCGGTGACGGTGATCGAGGTGCCGTCGGTGGCCTGGACGACACCGAAGTCGATGACGCGGGCGCCGTCGGACGCCAGGATCACATTGGACGGCTTGAGGTCGCGGTGGACGATCCCCGCGCGCCAGATGGCCTCGACCGCACGCCCCATGTCGGCCAGCAGCCGCCAGGCGGCCGGCGCGTCGATCGGCCCCCGCGCGTCGACGACTTCGGCGAGGGTGGGCCCGGGGACGTACTCGGTGGCCACCCACGCCAGGTCCTCGTCGCAGCCGCTGGCCAGCAGCCGCACGACGTGCGCCCCCTGGACGCGGTCCAGTGCGCCGACCTCCCGCTCGAAACGCTTCCGGAACTGGGGGTCCTCCACGTATTCGGGCCGGATCACCTTGACCGCCGCAAGGCCCGACCCGCCGGTGGTGTCCCGGCCCAGATAGACCCGGCCCATCCCCCCGCTGCCGAGCACCGACATCAGGGCATACGGGCCGACCCGGGTGGGGTCGGTCTTCTTGAGTGGGACCGGAGGCGGGGGCTCCATGCCGGCCGCCGCGTAGGCGAGCGCGCTGGACCGGCTGTGGTGAGGGACAGACATGGGAATCCCGGTCTCTCGCGTGACATGTGCGATGTGCGCGACTGACGTCGGTCAGCGTGGAGACTATCGCAACATTCTTTCGATAAAGGCGAGTTGGCGTTCGAGTCAACCGCGTGCCGCGTCGCCCGGCAGCGCCTTGGCGAGGCGGACGACGCATCGGCTCCCGCCCGGTGAGACCGATGTCCCACTGGGCGAGCAACGTCCAGTCCCCGGGAGCGGGCAGTTCCACGGCGTCGGCTCACTCGTGCGCCGTGGAAGGCGTACTCGCCGATGTGCAGCGGGCCGTCCACGACGATGCCACCGCACGTGCCCGCCCATGCCTCGGTCAGTTCCCGGGCTCGGGGATGACCGGGGAGCGAAACGTCCTCCCGGCCGGGCTCCCAGGACGAGACCAGGAAGTGGTGCGGCAGGGAGACGTCGGCCGACAGACGCAGATCACCCTGGGGGAACTGCTCGTAGACGCGGAGCATGTCGGCATCGGCGGATTGGTCCCCCTCCTCGCCGTAGACGCAGGGGTACTTCGTCGTCCGCTCCTCGACGGGCCTCCCGGCAGGGACGTACACCACCGTGACCGTCGATCGGCAGGGGAAGGCCCGTCACCTCCTCGGGCAGGGCTGCGCAGTCGAGGGTGGCGAGCAGGGGGTACCAGGGGTCGGGGACATCGGCGGGCAGCATCAACGGACCGCCGAACCGTCCGACGGCCGGCCCCTCCCCACGCGTGACGAGTGCGTCCCCTGCAGCAGCCGGGACTTCGCGTTGGTCGAAGGGGAGTGGACGCGGCGGTGTCGTGGTCGGCGGCGGCGAGATGGTCACTGTGGCGGCGAGGTCCAGGTCGAGCACACCGACAGGGGGGTCTGCCCTGCCCAAGCGCAGCCGAGACGTTGGGGAAGGGCTTGGATCGACTGAGTGGCGCAGACCCGCGTCGTAGGCCAAGGTCGGAGCCATGGGCCTTGGTGTCGGGTCCGGTGGTCGGCCACCGAGGGCCATCTGGCCTTCCGCCATGGGAAGCTGTGGCGGACACGCCTATGGCGCAGCGCGGACCGCGACGGCCGGTGCGATCCGTACCGGCAGTGACAGGCCCGGCCGGAGTGGTCGTACCGCGTTGCCTCGGAGGCGCTGTCGTGTCGGCCGTGCGGCCGGGTACTCGGCGAGGGACCATCGGGGCACCGACGTCTCTGCGGCCCGGTGGCCTGGGGCCCCGGGCCGCGGTGCGGTTCGTGCGGCAAGGACGGCGGCGCGGTCGAGGGCTTGAGGTCCGGCGGAGAGCACGAGAGGCGGCTGTCGGCGGTGGCGCCAGGTCTGTGGCAGCAGGTGGTGGAGCAGCTGGGCACGGCCGTTGCCGTGATCGACCCGGCTGGGCGGATCGTCGCGGTCAACCCGGCCGCCGAGCGGCTGCTGGGCCGCCCGGCAGCGGTGGTGTACGGGCAGGACCTGCATGACCTGTGCCATCGGGACCCGGGAGGCGCCCTCGTCCCGCGAGAGCACTGCCCGCTGCTGCGGGCACTGGCCGAGGGGCGTTCGGCACGCGGGGACGACGACAGGTGCCTGCGGGGTGACGGGCGGCTGATCCCGATCTCCTGGTCGGCCACGCCTCTGACGGACGACGACGTCTCCGGCGTCTCCCCCGGCATGGTCGTGCTGATCGTCGAGACCGCGGCGGACCACCGTGCTCGTGCGGAACTCGCGGAGCGGGCGGAACGTCTGGAGCGGTCGGAGCGGGGGGAACAGGCGGAACGAGCCGCTCGTACGAGCGCTCTGGAGAACCTCGCCGAGCGGTTGACGCTCGTCGCGGAGATCACCGACGTGCTCGGTCAGACCCTGGAAGTCGACGAGGCTCTCGCCCGGTTGAGCCGGCTCCTGGTTCCCCGCCTCGCCGACTGGGCCGCGGTGGACCTGCGGGTCGGATCCCGTCAGGTCCACCGAGTGGCGGTGACCGGCCCCGAGGGCCGTGATGCCCGGCAGGAGGACTGGCGAGGTCATCTGCCCCCGGCCGGGGAGGCGTGCCCACCCCTGGTCCAGGTGCTGAACGGAGGCGGTCCCGTCCTGCAGGACCGGGCGGACCCGGACGCACCGTCCGACTCCCCGCTGGCCGCCGTCCACGGCGCCTTCCTCAGAGCAACCGGCGCGGCCTCCGTCATCACGGTGCCGCTGGGGAGCGGACTGCAGGTCACCGGTGCCCTGACCCTGGTGCGCGTCGACGCGGCACGGCCCTTCGACACCGGCGATCTGGAGGTGGTGAGCGACATCGGCCGCCGGGTCGGCCTGGTCATCGACAACGCCCGCCGGTTCGGCCAGCAGCGCGCGGTCGCCGAGGCCATGCAACGCAACCTCCTCCCCCCGTTGCCCGAGCACGGTCGGATCCAGCTGGCGGCCCGGTACCAGCCCGCTCCGGCCGGCTCGCAGGTCGGCGGCGACTGGTACGACGCGTTCACGCTGAGGGACGCCACGCTCGCCCTGGTCATCGGCGACGTGGTCGGCCACGATCTGACCGCCGCGGCCGGCATGGCGCAGTTGCACGGCATCCTGCGCTCCCTCGCCTGGGACCATACCGGGCCGACCGGTGCGGTCGTGGACCGCCTCGATGACGCCATGCACGCCATCACGACCGTGCCGATGGCCACCCTCGTCCTCGCCCGGGTGGAGGGCCCGGACACCGGCCCCTGGACACTGCGTTGGACCAGTGCCGGGCACCCGCCGCCCCTGCTGCTGACCCCCGACGGGAACGCGCAGTACCTCGAAGCCGGGCAGGGACTGATCCTCGGGACCGACCTGGGCGGCAGCAGCCGTCGGCCGAGCGCCGCCCACGCCCTGCCGCCGGGGTCCACACTCCTGCTCTACACCGACGGCCTGATCGAGTCCCCCGGCAGCGACTTGGACACCGGGCTCGGCCGACTGCGCCGCCACGCCCTCACGCTCGCCCACGAGCCGCTGGACACGCTGTGTGATCAACTGGCGGCCCGGATGCCGCCCGGCAGCACCGACGACATCGCCCTTCTCGCCCTGCGCCTGCCCTGACCGGGGCCCAGGCGTGATCCACGACGGGGTGGCTGCTCAAGTCCCCGGAGCCAGTACCAGAACGCGGAAGGGGCCGGGCGGTACGGCCGGGAGGGTGTCGTCTCCTGCGTTCCGCCAGCCCCAGGACCGCATGGTTTCGACCGTCCTGGCATCCCGGGCGTCCACCAGCGCGACGCCGAGCGCGGCACCGTGGTCGGCGAGCAGTCGCCGCTGCAGGCGCCGGGCGAGGTTCCAGACCTGGTCCCTGTACTCCCGGCGCACGCGAGGCGGCACCACGATTCCGGAGACGACGAAGAGCCCACCGGAGGCGGCGCGGCGAAGCAGGCTCCCTCTGAGGGGTCCGCCGAACCCGGCCCACCACGGACCTGCGTCGGCCGCGGGGAACCCGTAGGCGTATCCGGCCAGGGCCGTGGTCTCCGCGATCAGCAGCGAGAACCCCGGTCGTCGTGCGTCGGCCGCGAGACGCCGTAGGAAAGTCGCCCGCGCCTGGTTCCACGCCCACGCGTCGCCACCGGAGGTCTCCGCGTACAGGTCACCCAGCTCCTGCAGACGGTCCGCGACCTGACCACGGGTCAGCGGGCGGACGCGTTCCGCCACCTCGGGCGAGGAGCGGCGCTCCGCCTTCGCCGAGTCCGGCCGGAGCGTGCGCGGCCTTCCCCGTGCGGGTTGGAGGGCGGGAAGGGCCAAGGTCGTCGGGAGGAACGCGTGCGCGGGCATGAGCAACCCTGCCCCGGGTCCGGGCGAAGGCCGACCCGGCGTCGTCGATCCCCGAGAACGGCACCGGTGTCGGAGGCGGTGCACGGCATGCTCTCGGTGTCTCCACCGTACTCCCGGCCGGGGCCGCCCCGGCGGCCCGGCGGTCACCGGGGCGGCCAACCCGTGAAGGGGTGGACCGCTGTGCGGCCGTGGCACGCGCGGGCGGTCTTCCCCGGCATACCCTTCAGAAAGGGGGGGCGTCCGGAAACTCGGATGGGCCCGCGCGGAAACGCGCCGCGGCAGCCTCCGCACCGTCTCCCGGTGGGGTCGGGCAGCGACGCGCCCCGGTCCTGCCCGTCGCCCGCCAGGAGGTCCGCATGAACTACGAGCCCGTGCCCTCCGAGAGCCACGCCGAGGTACGCATCGTCGCCTCGACCCCGGAGGTCGCCCGACGTGTGGCCGACGTCCTCCGTCGCTGCTTCGCCTCGACCGAGCAGCGCAGCTACCCCGCCGGACGTGGAGGAGGGACCAGGCTCCATCTCACCCTCGACACCGCCCGCACCGCGGAACCCGCACGGTCGTGGCTCGCGACCAGTGAGTCGACGGGGCACGCGCCGGCACACACCGATGAGGTGTGACCCGGGTCCGTGAGTCCAGGAAGGTCGTCCCGGCCGTCCCCACACGGCCGCCCACACCTCGGAGCAACACCTCGGAGAACGACAGACATGACGAAACTCCGCGAACGCAAGAACAACCGGAAGGCGGTCCTGCGATCCCTGTACGGGGCCGTGGAACACAACCGACCCGAGGTCAGCGGATCGGCGCTCCGCGCCGAGCTGGGCCTGCCCGACGAGGATCTCTCCGCCGCCTGCGTCTACCTGGCCGACGAGGGCCTGATCAACGTGGACTGGACCTCGCACCGGACCCCGGCCGCCGTCTCGCTGACACACGAGGGCATTCGCCTGATGGAGGAACGGGAGGAGGAGCGAGAGGAGCGAGAGACACAGGAGCAGGAGGATCGGCCCCGTCCGCACCTCCACGACCAGGAGTAGCCTGACCACACCGAGAGCTTTTCGCGCAGCGTGGTCGGCGGTGCCGTTCCCGGCGAGTGACGCAACGGGTGGCCGTTCCCATGGCGCCCGGGACGGGACCGCACGATGGGAACCAGCAGAACGCCGGGCGCAGGCGCGTCCGCTGCCGACGCGCACACGTATCGCATGCCCATGCCCCGCCTGACCCTCACCCGGGATGTCAGCCACGGCCCGCTGGACGGGGCATGGTGGCCGCGCAGCGACGCCCTGGAACTTGAACTGCCCTCGCTCGTCGGCACGTTGGAACCGGACCCGGACGCCGAGGTATGGGTCACCGTAGATCCCGCCGAATGGCCCGGCGCCCCGCACACGGTCATGGCGCCCGGCCGGGCGATCCCCGTGGAGCCGACTGGTCCCGGAGGCGAGGCACACGTCATCACCCTGGACTGCGGCACCGTGGGACGCTGGGTGCTGCTGGTGGTCCCGCCCGAGGAGTCCGCCGGAACGGCCACCGAGCTGCTGGCCGCGGTCGACGACCCCGAGAACCGGCTGACCGCCACGCGGATGCTGGCGCTCGCCCGCACCGGTCGTCTCGGGGGCACGGCAGGGGAGAAGGAATGAGGTTCGCGGCCCCGGTGGAGATGCGCCGGGCGCCGACCCGGCTCGGCCTCACCTGCCACGAAGCGCGCCCGGTTGCGCCGCTCCGGGAGACGCGAGACGACGAGGACACGTTCGGCTGGTGACGGTTTCGGGAGCCACCGCGATTCATGCGCCGCCCACGGTTGGAAAGCCGAGGATCTGGCACTCGGTCTGTGAGCGGGCCGGACACGTGAACCCGCTCCCGTAGAGGCTGCCGGTTCGGCAAGAAGCCGTGAGCCCCACGGGACCGGTACGGCCCGCTCCGCCCGGTTGTCGCCGCGAGGTGACCGGCGACAACCGGTGTGGGCCGGCCGAGCCGTACCCATAGCGCTCCACATGTGCGAGCGCAACCGTTCATGGGGCTGCGCACTGCCAGAACCAGCCCACGGCGTGCCCGTAAGAGCGGACTCCCACGGTCAACAGCGGTTTTGGTATGCCAGGCCGCGCGTCGCGACGGGAGTCAGCGGGCCCTGAAGCGGCGGTAGAGCTTGCGGGCCACGCACCCCCTCGGCCACCGTACCTGGCCCGGCCGGTCGCGGGTTCTACGGCGACCGGGCCGAAGGTGGGTGCGGCAGTCCCGTTCGTAGGTGGCGAGGGTGCTTCAGACCAAGCAGCCACGGGTGCCGAAGCCGCCCTCCACAATGGCCGCGAGGACTGCTGACCACCATCGGCGGCCTTTCACCGGTTCCGCCGCACGCCGTCGTGTCCGGGCGGTGAGCCGGTCTCGTTGCTGCTCATGGATAACGGCCATACCCCGGTGCCAAGACCACGTGATCTTTCTTTGTCACACCTTGATCGGGTGTATCTCCTGGCTTGAACTGCTCTGTGCGTGGCGCGCCTATGATGGGTGAACGTGGGGGATTCGAGGGGGAGTTGTTGATGGTGCGACGGAGATCGCTCGCTTTCGTCGGCGTGGCCGCGCTGGTACCGCTGGTCGCTTCGGCCGCCTCCGCGCAGGCGGCGTCGGGCTCGCTGACCGTCACCACGCTGGGGCGGCACGGCGGCAAGGTCGCGACGACGGTCACCGTCGTCGCCGTGCCGTCCGGTCAGACGTACAGCGTCAAGTCCGGCAAGCGGATCAGCCTGCCGGCGGGGCGCTACCTCGCGATGACCGACATCTACGAGAGCGCCACCGACGGTCTGGGCACCGACACCATCGGCGCGCAGGTCGTGAAGGTGTCGGGCAGCAAGTCGGTGACGCTCGACGCGCGCAAGGGCAAGGCCGTCAAGGTGTCACTCGACACGCCCGCCGACGTGACCGGCCCGCCGCGGATCAGCGCGCAGGTGTGCGCCGCCAGCATGGACATGCCCTCCGCCTTCAGTGCGGGCGGCTGGAACGACGAGGGATCCCTCTACGCCATCCCGAACTCCTCCAAGCTGCTTCAGTTCGGGTACCTCGCGCAGTGGTCGGGCGACGACAGCTATGTCGCCGTGAAGAAGACCACGGGCATCCCGGCGGCGCCCGGCGGGTCGTTCAAGCGGTCGGGGCTCGCGACGATGCGCTTCTCGGTGCGCAGCGGAACGGAGATGGGCACTCAGGTCGACACCGCGCTCCAGGCGGCGCCGAAGACCGACGACTGCACGACCGACCTGATGGCCCAGGTGCGCGACGACAACGCCCCTTACAGCGCCACCGTCCATCTGACTCCCGGGACCTGGCAGCCACGTGACGACATCGTCGGCAGCAACGGCGACGACGTCAGCGGCGGCTTCCCGAAACTCAGGACGGTGAAGGCGGGGCAGAGCCTCACCCAGTCCTTCGGCCGGGCCGCATGGGGCCCGATGCACAATCTGCCGTTGCTCGGGCAGAAGTCCGTGACCCTCTCTGCGGACGCCCTGATCGGCGACCTCGACATCGGCGGCGACTGGGGGGACACAACGAAGGAGACGGTGGTCCTGTCCAAGGGCAGCACCACCGTCAAGAAGCAGACCCTGACCGACTGGCGCATCGGGCCGGCCGAGTTCGACGCCCGCATCCGCTCCGCCGGCTGGTACCGGCTGACCGTCGACGCCCACCGTTACCGTCCGGGCATCACCTTCCCCGCCGGCATGCTGTCGCCGCGGGCCACCCTCGACTGGCACTTCAAGGTGGCCGACCCGGCCAAGGCGATCGTCGCGCCCGTCTTCCTGACCCGCTTCCTGCCCACCGGGCTGAACAGCCACAACCAGGCCGCGTCGAACAGCACCACGACGGTCGACGTGACGGCCGGGCGCGCCTCCCAGGGCCCCGACATCAAGCTCACCAAGGTGACCGCCAAGTCCGTCCGGGTCTGGTCGTCCGCCGACGGCGGCAAGACCTGGAAGGCGGCGACCGTCAGGCACTCCGGATCGGCCTGGCAGGCGACCGTCCACAACCCGGCATCCGGCGCCGTCGCCCTGCGCTCGGAGGTGACGGACTCCGCCGGGGACCGCTCGGTGGAGACGGTGTACCGGGCGTACGCCATCGGCTGAGGCCGTTGCCCCCTGAAGATCCGACGGGTCGGAGGGATCCCACCTCCCGGCCGCGCCCGACTCCTTTCCGGCATGTCCTCGCCTCCCGGGTGATCGCGTCGGCGCCCTGCTCACCGCTCGTCTCGTCCGCGCGTCGCCCCGCCGTCCACGTGTTCCCTGTTTTCCCGTGTGCCCCGTGTCGCCAGGAATCCGCGCCATCCGGCGGCGCGGGTGTGCCGCACTCGGAGCGCAAGGGCAAGGCCGCCACCGGCGTCACGGTTCCTGCGTACCGTGACGAGGGTCGTCGGCTTTCAACTCGAACCACATGGTCTTGCCGGTTGCGGTGCGAACGCTGCCCCAGGCGTCCGCGAGCAGGTCGAGGATTTCGATGCCCCGGCCGCCCTCCGCGTCCGGGTCGGCCGCGGTGCGTACGGGGCAGGCGGTCTCGGTGTCCTCGACCTCGCACAGCAGGCGGGCGTGACGCAGCTGCAGGTTGAGCCTGAGCGATCCGCGCGTGTGCCGCAGGGCGTTGGTGACCAGTTCGCTGACCAGCAGCTCAGCCGTGTCGGCGAGATCGCCGACGGCCCAGTCGTCCAGTTGCGCGGTCACCAGTCGTCGGGCCTGGCGCACGGAGGTCGGTTCCCGCCGCAGGGGCCAGGAGGCGTCCCAGGCCGTGGCCCGGCCGCGCGGCGCGTCCAGCGGTCGCAGCGGCGCGAGCATCCGGGACCACAGAGCCCACTGCCGGGCGAGCCGCGAGGGGGTGTCGGCCTCGGAAGACCCAGCTCCCCACGGAAAGACGATGCGGTAGCCGATGGCCCGGGTGGCCATGACGATCAGTCCCTTCTCTGGCGGCCGGACGGTCCGCCGCTGAACGCGCCGGGCATGCGCCGGGCTTTGCGCGTAGCAGTCGCTACATCTCACCCATATACGTAACCACTGCTACAGTAAAAACACGATAAAAGCCGCAATTCGGATGCGTGAGACGCCGGCCCGTACCCCCCTGAGAGCCCCCATGCCCCGTCGACCCGATCCGGCCAAGCGACGCGACCTTCTGGAGCGGGTCCGCGAGTACGTCATGCGCAACGGCCTCGCGGACCTGTCGCTGCGCCCGCTGGCCAAGGCCCTGGGCACCAGCGACCGCATGCTCCTGTACTACTTCGGCACCAAGGAACGCATGGTCGCCGAGGCCCTCGGCGTCTACGAGCGTCGGCCCTTCCTGCGCACCCGCGAGCTGCTGAAGACCGTGGGCCCGCCCACGGACCCCGCGGGCCTGCGCCGCCTCATGGAGGAGGTGTGGCAACAGTTCAGCGACCCCGGGGTACGCGCCGCGCTCCCCCTCTACCTCGAAATCATGAGCGCCAGCGTGCTGCACCCGGACCGCTACGGGCCCGTCATGCACGACGTCGTCACGGACTGGACGGCCCTGCTCACCTCGGTCTTCCATGACCTCGGCATGACACAGGACCACGCGCGGGCACAGGCCACCCTCCTGACCGGCGCCACCCTCGGCCTCGTGATCACCCCGCTGGCCAACGGCCGGTGGGACGAGACCCAGGAGGCCTTTCGTACCCTCCTCGACAGCCTGGAACCCGGATGGCACACCACGGCCTGAGGAAAGCCTCAGCGCGCGTGACCGCTCGAAGCAGGCGCAGGTCCCGCGTCCTTGATCGCGTCGTCCATACTGCGCGGCTCGGTGCGCGGCTGCTGGCCGAGCTTGTGGCGTTCGGTCGAGGAGCGCCGGTAGACCTCTTTGTGAGCCCGCATGATGTTGCCCAAGGGGGCGTGTTCGGCGGTGACCCGCCAGGGTGTGAAGGACAGGGCGTCCACCTCCGCCAGATTCTCCGGGCCGGAGATGTCCCGCTGTGGCAACCACAGGGTGGCGACCGTGGTCGGGTGACCGGGTTGCAGGAGATTCCGAACGGAGTGAAACCGCGGCCGGCGCCCCCGCCGTCGACACGAAGCCCCGCGCCGGGGCAGGCAGCACAGCGATCGCCGAGCCGTACGCGTCCTCCGCCGCCTCGACATCACCGCCCCCGCACCGAGCACCCGCCGCGGCGGCTTCTTCGCCTTCACCCACACGGACCGCCGCGCCGCCGTCACCAAGCCCCTCGGCCGGGCTCGGCGCCGAGACGACGAAGACGACGGCCCCTACGGGCAAGGCGGCGGCCCCGGACCCGGGCGAGACGGCCTCGACCTCGCCCGAATGGACGACGTTGACCGTGCGACATGACCAGCAGCTGATGCCGGGCGAGTCCTGGCAGACCAACCGGACGACCATGACGATGCAGACCGACGGCAACCTCGTCGTCTACGACGAGGACCACCACCGGCGCTGGTCCTCGGGCACCTCGGGCACCGGATACCGCGCCATCATGCAGGCCGACGGCAACCTCGTCGTCTACGACAAAGACACCTGGGGTGTCTGGAGCTCCGTGACTTCCGGGCACGACGGCGCCTATCTGTACTTCGGTACCGACGGCGACGTCAGCGTGGTCTACCAGGGCACCACCCTCTGGTCCGCCGGCACCCAGCACTGAACCGTCGCCGGTCGTCATGCTCCGGCACCAGCGGTCCCGCCCCCGTCCGTGAGCGTCCGCGGGAGTGGTGTATCGACGGCCACTCCGGCGCCCGCGGGGCCCGGCGCGATCAATCCGCTTCTCGGCGCCGCGGACGGTCATGACCAACAGCGCGCCGATGGTGGCCCTGGCCGCCCAGGGGTCCCCGCGTCGCATCCACAAGGAGTCGCACCAGGTCATCGACCTCGTGTCGATGTTCGCTTCCGTCACCCGGTGGTCGGCCCGCATCGAGTGCCATCGGCAGGGCGGCCGTGACCGCCGGCGACACCGCCGCCACAACACCGCTCACCGCCGTCAGGCCCCCGTACCGGGCCGGCGCCCGCACAGGACGGCGGCGCACGCCGGTAGGGCGGATCCGATCAGGACCGGACCGGCCGTGGTGGCGGCGAACGCGCCGCCGACGTAGTCGACCAGCCCGGACAGAAGCAGCACCACGACCGCCTGGAGCCGCGCCACCGCGCGCAGCCACGCCCACTGTCAGGGCGTTCGCCACGACTCCCGCCAGGACGACCGCCACAACGACCGCCACGACCATCGCCGGGACCTCGGGCCGGGAGGGCAGCCGGGGTGTCGGTCGAAAGGCGTCGTTCGCCCGGTGACAGTGACCGTCACACCCGTCCGTCACGCCGAGGAGCAACACGCCATGGGCGGCATCGACTTCGAGATCGGTAACCCGCCGGGTGACAAAGCGCCTCGGGAGACGTCGTGGAGGACGGCCATGGGCGCAGGTACCTGCTGGTCCTGCCACCGCAGGCGACCGGGCGGGCCGTCGCATTGCTCGTCGCCGCCGCCGGTCCGACACCGGAACCGTGCCACTCCGCGAGCCGAGTGCGGCCCGAGGGCGGAGAGGAAGTCTGTCATGGCGAGCCCACATCTCCATGCATGCCGGAGTTAGGGTTGCCGCACGACGAGGACGGTGCCGGATCCTTCGGAGACCGGTGCCTGGCTCACCGGGGTCCCTCGCCGCGTCTCCGAAAACGAAGGTGCCATGCCCGCTGAGAACGCCCCTGCCTCCGGCAACCTCGACGACGACGACTGTCCCGCTCACACCATGGGGCGGGCCGCCGACGTTCTTGGCGCCAACCCCGCCTTCCTCCGGGCCGTCGGCGAGGCCGCGCTGATCACCCCCCTGTGCTCGGACGGCGGGCACCGCCGTTACTCCCGCCGCCAGTCGCGTGTCGCCGTCCGCGCCCGTGAGCTGGTCGACCAGGGCACTCCCATCGAGGCCGCGTGCCGCATCGTCTCTCTCGAGAACCAGCTCGACGACGCCCTCCGGCTGAACCGGGAAATACGTCGGCAGCTGGACGAGCGCGGCGCAGATACCTAGTCTCGCCACCACAGAAATACGCACCGGAGCGGGATGAGAATTATCGGACGCCCCCCAAAAGGCGCCTGACCTTTTCCCTCCGGCCTGTGTTAACGTGATAGCAGTTGCAGTTTTGGTTGCCAGGGATTTCTCTTTGCAGAGCTCTCCGGTATCTTTCCGGAGAGGTGATCATCGCGGCGACTCGACTCCGCAAAGTGCGGGGTCCGGCACTGCTCCAAGGGAGATTCAATATGGCATCTGGCACCGTGAAGTGGTTCAACGCGGAAAAGGGCTTCGGCTTCATCGAGCAGGACGGCGGCGGCGCTGACGTCTTCGCCCACTACTCGAACATCATCAGCAACGGCGGTTTCCGCGAGCTTCGGGAAGGCCAGAAGGTCAGCTTCGACGTCACGCAGGGCCAGAAGGGCCCGCAGGCCGAGAACATCGTCGCCGCCTGACACTGACGCGAATCGTCGCGAGCCAGTGGTTCGCGCATCACGGACTGGGGACCGCACTCTTGGGGTGCGGGCCCCAGTCCGTGTATTCTGCCTGCTTTTCGAAGTTTCCGGACCGTGGGAAACTCCGGCTTCAGCACAGGAAAGACCGGCTCTTCGCGCTTTTTTCTTCGGCATTCTTGCGAATCCTTGTGCGGCCATTGCTGCCGAACGGAATTCCTCGATACGCCGCATCGAGGAAGGTTCCGCCATGAACCGCCCCGTCGTACCGGCGACGTTTCCGGCAGCCGCTTCCGCACGCAGGGGGCAAGCCTCCAGGGCCCCCGTCCGGGCACCGGACGAACGGCCGGCCCGGGCGCCCGCCCCATCCCGCGCCGGCAGCCGCTCGCCCCGGTCCTCGTGCCGCCCGTGAACTGGCCCAGCAGGTCATGGACGCGCTCGCGCCGTACGCGCGTGCCCTGCGCCGGCGGCTCGCCACCGTGGTGGGCGGCGTGTCGATCGGCCGTCAGGCGAGCGCGCTGCGCGGCGGCGCGGAGGTCGTCGTCGCCACGCCGGGACGCGACCCACGTCGCCGGCCTCGACCTCGTCGTGAACGTCGACCCTCCCGGCGACCACAAGGACTACCTCCACCGCGGCGGCCGTACGGCACGCGCCGGCGAGTCCGGCACGGTCGTCACCCTCGTCCTCCCGCACCAGCGTCGCGCGGTCGACCGCTTGATGGCCGATGCCGGCATCGCTCCGCGTACCGTCCGGATCCGCCCGGGCGAGGCCGAACTGCAGCGCATCACCGGCGCCCGGCCCCCTCCGGCGTGCCCGTGGCCCTCGCCGCATCCGTCGACGGACGACGCGAGGGCAAAGGATCCGCAGGACGGCATCGCCGGGGCAGCGTGGCCGCCCGGGGCCGTCGGCCTGCTCGGGAGAACCATCCATGGCCCGAATCCGGGGATGCGCTCCCTGCGGCCGGAACGGGCTGTCGTCCGTCCTGCCCGCCCCGACGACGAGGAGAAGCCCTTGACGCCGTTTCCGCCCCGAACGCAGCAGGCCGACAACACCCACGGCACCGGTCTGACCGCCCGTGACGCCATGCTGCACGCTCCGGGACCGCAGGTCGACGACCACATGGCGGTCGACGTGGCCCTGTCCGTGCTCATCGGAGCTCGTGTCCCGCACCTCCTCCTCCAGGACGAGGACGGGCGGTGCACGGGGCTGGTCACCCGGGCCCAGCTCGCCGCGCACCGCGGCGGCTCGTGGTTCAGCGACCGGACGCGGCTGCGGGACATCCCGCTCGACCGTGGACCGTTCACCCCGTCCATGGCCGAACTCGGCAAGGCGCAAGCCGCCATGCGGGGCCGGACCCTGGACGTGTCCCCCGTGGTCGACGAGCACGGCTACGCCCTGGGCGTGCTCGCGCTCACCCCCTGATCGCCGTCGCGCGGTCGGACTTCTCCGGCCTTCTTCTTCCCCACCCCTGTGGAGGCATCCATGCGCTGTGTCATCGCCCGCTTCCCCTTCGACCTGACCAAAGGGGAGGTCGAACAGTCCATGAGCGGCATCACGCCCGAACCCGTCACCGGCGTGTCCGTGACCATCGACCGTCGCCCCTACCCCGTGATGCAGGTCGGAGAAGTGATCACCAGGCAGAACCGCCGGGACTTCACGGTGGCCGAGATGCGCCGGGCACTGACCCGGCTCGGCTTCACCTGCCACGATGCGCCCCCGGTCGCGCCGCCCCGGTACGCGCAGGACGACGAGGACGCGCTCGGCTGGTGAGGCACTCGAGGGTGCAGCAGATGACGCGTCCTTTGTGGGTTGGAACAGCGAAGGATCTGGCACCCGGATCGTGGTGGGCCGCACGCGCTGTCCGCGTCCTGTAGGGCCGATGGTTCGGCAATGAGCCGTGAGCCGCACCCGGCAGTCCCGCACGTGTGCGAACGCGACCGCGCGTGGCCGCACGGCTCCAGAACCGCCGACAACCACGCGGCAGGGCCCGCGCGCGCCGCCGCACCACGCTCACCGATGCCGCCGTGCCCTCCAGGAAGGAGAGTATCTCTGCAGGTCAGCTCCTATATGCCGGGCCAAGCGCCGTCGCTTCCCAAGCTGAGAGCGCGAGTTCGATTCTCGTCACCCGCTCCACCAGAAGTCGGGCGCTCTCCGCGCGGCAGCGGCCCGAGCCTTGCGGACGGTGGCGTCCAGCCCGGCGGCGGCCTCCTCCTGCCGCTCGTCGCCGGAGCGCCCGCCACGCCGGCTCGCCGCATGCCGCAGGGCGAGCCGCCGGGGGCGGCTGCGAGGCGCGGCAGGTCGTCACGACGTCGAGGGTGAATCTTCCACCCGACTCGAAGGCCAAGGTCTCACCGGCGCTGCCGCAGCCCCCTTCGGGTCGGCGCGATTTCGGTGATCAGGCCCTCGACCAGGGCCCTGATCTCGTCCCGGATCGGGCGCACTGCCTCGACTCCCTGGCCGGCCGGGTCGTCGAGCTTCCAGTCGAGGTACCGCTTGCCGGGGAAGACCGGGCAGGTGTCGCCGCAGCCCATGGTGATGACGACGTCCGATGCCAGGACCGCCTCGGTGGTCAGGATCTTGGGGGTCTCGGCGGAGATGTCGATGCCGACCTCGTTCATCGCCTGCGCGACGGCGGGGTTGACGGTGTCGGCGGGGGCGGATCCGGCGGAGCGGACCTCGACGCGGTCGCCCGCGAGATGAGTCAGGAAGGCGGCGGCCATCTGGGAGCGGCCGGCGTTGTGGACGCAGACGAACAGTACGGACGGGCGCTGGACGGCAGAACTCATGGGCAGGGGCTTTCTCGGGGGAACGGGCTGGTCAGGAGGTGGTGGCTGCCGGTTCGCCGTGCGGGACGGCGACCGGGTCCGGTGCGGGGGCGGGGCGGCCGTGGACCGCTGCGACGGCCCCCAGGCCCAGCACGGCTCCGAGCGCCTGGGCGCCAACGAAGGGGGCGACGGAGGCGGGGGCGATCCCGGCGAAGGCGTCCGTGAAGGCGCGGCCGACGGTCACCGCCGGGTTCGCGAACGAGGTGGACGAGGTGAACCAGTAGGCGGCCCCGATGTAGGAGGCCACGGCAGCCGGGGCGAGCGTGGCACGGCCGATCCGGTTCAGGCCGAGGATCAGCAGGATCAGTCCGGCCGTGGCGACGACCTCGCCCAGCAACAGGTGGCCGGAGGAACGGTCGTGGGTGGAGAACTCGACCAGAGGTTCGGCGAACATGGCGTTGGCCAGGAGCGCGCCGGTGACGGCACCGGCGATCTGGGCGGGCACGTACGCGATGACGTCCCGCAGGGTGAGACCGTGCGGATCACGGCGGCCGTTGAACCATGTTGTGAGGGTGACGGCGGGGTTGAAGTGCGCGCCGGAGACGGGCCCGAGCAGGGTGATCAGCACGCCCAGGCCGAAGACGGTGGCCAGCGAGTTGGCGAGCAGTTGTACGCCGATGTCGTGGGAGAGCTCCGTCGCCTGTATGCCCGAGCCCACCACCACGGTCACCAGCAGTCCGGTCCCGATCGCCTCGGCAGCGATTCGGCGGCCGAGCGGCGCGTTCACGCGTCGGCTCCTGCGGTCCGCGTCGCAGTCAGGAACGCTGCGAGCCTTTCCAGGACGCCGGGCAGCACCCAGTAGTACACCCAGGTCCCGCGCCGCTCGCAGTCGATGAGCCCGGCCTGCCGCAGCAGCTTGAGGTGGTGGGAGATCGTCGGCTGGGACAGGTCGAAAGCGGGGGTCAGCTCGCACACGCAGACCTCGCCTCCCTCCCCGCGCGAGGCGATCATCGACATCAGCCGCAGCCGCACCGGATCGCCCAGCGCCTTGAAGACCTTCGCCAGGTCGGCTGCCAGGTCCTCGTCCAGCGGCGAGGTCGTCAGTCCCGGGCAGCAGGCCGGGTCCTGGTCCAGCACCTCAAGCTCTTGTTTCGACATGCTTCTATGTTGACGTTCTTCGATCCAGGGCGCAAGGTTGCATCAATGAACGTCAATACAAGCCGTTCCGGGGCGCTGTGATTCCCCGTCTCACCCAGGAGTGACGTCATGAGCGAGCAGTCCACCGAGCTGCGCGAAACAGTCCGGCAGCGGTATGCCGCAGCCGCCGTGCAGGTGACCGAGGGCGGCACCGCCTGTTGCGGGCCGCAGCCGGTCGAGGTAGACGAGAACTTCGGCTCCACGCTCTACGCCGATGACGAGCGCGCTGTTCTGCCCGCCGAAGCGGTCGCCGCCTCCCTCGGCTGCGGAAACCCCACTGCCGTGGCCGAACTCCGCGAGGGCGAACGGGTCCTGGACCTCGGATCCGGTGGCGGCATCGACGTCCTGCTCTCCGCCCGCCGCGTCGGTCCCACGGGCAGGGCGTACGGGCTGGACATGACCGAGGAGATGCTCGCCCTGGCCGTCGCCAACGCGAAGAAGGCGGGCGCGACCAACGTCGAGTTCCTCAAGGGCACCATCGAGGCGATCCCGCTCCCCGCGAACACGATCGACGTGGTCATCTCGAATTGCGTGATCAACCTGTCCGTCGACAAGCCCGCCGTCTTCGCCGAGATCTTCCGCGTGCTGAGGCCCGGCGGCCGCGTCGGCGTCTCGGACGTCGTCGCCGACGACACCCTCACCGCCGGACAGCGGGCCGAGCGCGGGGACTACGTCGGCTGCATCGCCGGCGCCCTGTCCTTCGCCGAGTACCGCGAGGGCCTGACGGCCGCCGGCTTCACGGACATCGAGATCACCCCGACGCACCCGGTCGCCGACGGCATGCACTCCGCCATCGTCCGCGCGGCCAAGCCCTCCGGCGTCGCCTGGGCGAGCACCTCGACGCGGTAACCGCCTTGTCACCCCCTTGCAGTTTCGGCGGGCACGGAGCGGACAACCACGGTCAACAGTGGCTCCTCCGGCCCTGGCGCCCAGCACCGTGTGATTCGCGCAGGGCAGCCCGCGGGAGCCTGGTGGGGTTCGTGTCCACCGATCGGTGGACGTGAAGTTCAACTTGATACCTCTGTCAGCCAACTGTGCTGGCCAGCAAGGCTGTTGGGCATGAATTCAATCACTGTGCGCATGGCGCGTTGGAGTGCTCGGCACCCCTGGCGGGCCATCGTCGGCTGGCTCGTGTTCGTGGTGCTGTGCCTGGGGATCGGCAGTGCCGTCGGCACACACAGCGCGACGACGGCCGACTACCGGGTCGGCGAGGCCGGCCGGGCGGAGGCGATGGCCGCAGAGGGGCACCTGGAGCGGAGGTCCACCGAGCAGGTGCTGATCTCCGCTCGGACACGGTCGGGGCCTGTCGACCGGGCCGCGGCCGGAGCCGCCGCGAGAGACCTGACCACCCGGATGCGGCGGCTGCCCGAGGTCGCGGGCGTGGCCCACCCGCAGCTCTCCCAGGATCGCCGGATCCTCATGGTCGAGGTGGCCCTGAAGGGCGAGGAGCGGGACGCGAAGGACAAGGTCGACGCGCTGGTGGAGCAGACCGAGGCCGTGGGGAAGTCGTATCCGGGGCTGCTGCTGGAGGAGACCGGGAGTCCCTCCATCAGCAAGGGAGTCGATCAGCAGCGCGGCGACGACCTGGCGCTCTCGGAGAAGATCACGCTCCCCATCACCCTGATCACCCTGTTGGTCGTCTTCGGGTCCGTGACCATGGCGGGAGTGCCGCTGCTGCTCGCGCTGTCGTCGATCGCGGCGGCCGTCGGGCTGTCGATGGTGGCGTCACACCTCTCCCCGGACGCGGGGGTCGGCACGAACGTCATCCTGATGATCGGCCTCGCGGTCGGCGTCGACTACACCCTCTTCTACCTCAAGCGGGAGCGGGAGGAGCGTGCCCGCGCGGGCGGCCGGCTGAGTTCCGAGGCGCTGGTGGAGCTGGCCGCGGCGACCTCCGGCCGGGCGGTGGTGATGTCCGGACTCGCGGTCGTGGCCTCCACCGCCACGCTGTATCTCGCCGCCGACGTCATCTTCTCCTCGCTGGCCACCGGGACGATCGTGGTCGTTCTGGTCGCGGTGGCCAGTTCACTGACGGCGCTGCCCGCGCTGCTGGTCAAGCTCGGGAAGCGGGAGGAGCGCAGGGCGCGGCGCCGCAGCGAAAGGGGAAAGCTTGCTCGCCGGACGCGGGACGGCGACGGTGGCCGCGTGTGGGCCGCGCTGTTGCGGCCGGCGAGCAGGCACCCCCTGGCCACCCTGTGCGTCTCCGTTCTCGCCCTGCTCGCACTCGTCACCCCGCTGGCCGGACTGAAGATCACGGAGATGAGCCGGGACACGCACTCCCGGGACATCCCCGCGATGCGCGTGTACGACCGGCTCAACGCGGCGTTCCCGGACCAACGCGTCACGCACCAGGTCGTCGTACGAGCAGACGCCGCGCGCTCCGGACAGGTCGCCGCCGCTCTGCGCGAACTGACTGGGCGCGCCGACGCCGACCCGCTGTTCGCCGGTGCCTCACGCATCCGGACCTCCACCGACCACCGGATCAGCACGCTCGAACTGAAGGTGCCGTACCTGGGCAATTCCGAGCAGGCGTACGACTCCCTCGACCACCTGCGTCGGGACTACCTGCCCGCGACCGTGGGCCGGGTCGCCGGGGCGGAGTTCGGAGTGAGCGGTGACGTCGCCCGGTACACCGACTATCCCGCGCACCAGAACAGCAAACTCCCGCTGGTTCTCGGGGCGTTGCTGCTCGTGACCTTCGTGATGACCGCGTACGCCTTCCGCTCGGTGGTGCTGGGACTGATCGGTGTCGTGCTGAACCTGCTGTCCGCGGCGGCGGCGCTCGGACTGCTCGTCCTGGTCTTCCAGGGATCATGGGCCGAGCGGCTGTTGGACTTCCACTCCACCGGCTCGATCGGATCGCGCGTACCGCTGTTCCTCTTCGTGATCCTCTTCGGGCTCTCGATGGACTACCAGGTGTTCGTGGTGAGCAGGATCCGGGAGGCCGTGCTCGCGGGCGTGCCGACGCGGCAGGCCGTGCTCGACGGGATCCGCCGGTCGGCGAGCGTGGTGACGAGTGCGGCGGTGGTCATGACGACCGTCTTCGTGAGCTTCGTCTTCCTGCACATCATCGAGATGAAGCAGATCGGCTTCGTCCTCGCGGCGGCCGTGCTGCTCGACGCCTTCATCGTCCGGATCATGGTCCTGCCGTCGGTGATGCTGCTGCTCGGGGACGTGAGCTGGTGGCCCTCGCGGGCGGCGGGGCGGACAGCGGCGGCCTCGGCTGAAATCGCCGACGGCCGATCGGTGGTCGACGTACGTTGATGGGCATGACCGCTCTCGCCGACCCCTTGGCCGACGCCTTCTGGGCCACGTCGCTGCGCCGGTGGAACACGGTGTGCTGGGCGCTGTTCGGTGCGATGGCCGTCGGGCTGGTGACGACGGCTCCGGCCGGCGGGAGCAAGTACAAGGCGCTGGCGCTGCTCGGCTGCGTGGTGCTGTGCTACGCGGTCCTCGACCGGTTCCCGGGGAATCCTGTCGTACGCCCGCACGTCTACCTCTCGGTGCTCGTGCTCGCACTCGGCGGGCTGGCGTATCTCGGGAGCAGTTATGCGGCGCTGTTCATGGTGACGCTGCCGCACTACTGGATGTTCGGGCGAAGCCCGAGGACCTCGATGGGGTTCCTCGGGTTCGCCACCGGTGCCACGCTGGCCGGCAGTCTGGTCCGGCAGGGCTGGTCGGCGGAGTTCTTCGGCGAGACGCTGGTGTCCACCCTGATCGTGGTCGCCGTGGGCGTGCTGATCGGCCTGTGGGCGCACTCGGTCGTCGCACAGAGCAACGAACGGGCGCGCCTGATCGAGGAGTTGGAGCAGACGCAGGCACGATTGTCCGAGGCTCACCAGCGACAGGGCGCGGCGGACGAACGGGAACGCATCGCACGCGACATCCACGACACGCTCGCGCAGGGCTTCGCCTCGATCATCGTGCTCGCCGAGGCGGCACGGGCGGGCATGTCCGAAGATCCGGCACGCAGTGCCCAGCAGCTCCGGTCGATCGAGTTCACCGCTCGCGAGAACCTCACCGAGGCCCGGGAGCTGGTCGGTTCGGCGAGCCAGCCGGGTCCCGGCCGGGTGGCGGCCGGTTCGGTGGCGCAGACTCTGCGCCGTACGCTGGACCGCTTCGCGGAGGACACCGGGCTTGCCGTGGACGCCGACCTGGCAGACCTCGAGTGCGACCAGCAGACCCGGATCGCACTGCTGCGCTGCACTCAGGAGTCCCTGGCCAACGTGCGCAAACACGCGCGCGCGTCCACGGTCGGCGTGGTGCTGGTCCGGCGTCCGTACGGAGTGGAGCTGGAGATCACCGACGACGGAACCGGGTTCGTGACGGCGGAATCAACAGGCTTCGGGCTCGACGGCATGCGCAAACGACTGGCGGAACTGGGCGGGAGGCTCACGGTGACGAGTTCGGTGGGCGACGGGACGCGGATTCTGGCGACGATCCCCACGACGGACGAGGTGGAGGCATGAGCGAGGGGGCCTTGCGCATCGTCGTGGTGGACGATCACGCCGTGATGCGCGCCGGAGTCGTCGCTCTGCTCGCCGGCGAGAACAGTATCGAGATCGTCGGTGAGGCGGGTGACGGGCGTGCGGCGCTCGAACTGGTGGAACGGTTCGACCCCGATGTCGCGCTGGTCGATCTGCGGATGCCCGTTCTGGACGGGGTGGCGACGACGACCGAGATCGTCGCCCGGTATCCGCGCACCCGGGTCCTGATCCTGACGACGTACGACACGGACGCGGAGATCGAACGCGGGGTGGAGGCCGGAGCCATCGGCTATCTGCTCAAGGACACCACGCGAGAGCAGCTGGTCGACGCGATCCGCGCGGCGGCGCGCGGTGAGACGGTGCTCGCTCCCCGGGTCGCCGAGAAGCTGGTGGCGCGTATGCGCCGGCCGGCCCAGGAACCGCTGACCGATCGCGAGACCGATGTCCTCGACGCGGTGGCCGACGGCCTCACCAATGCCGAGATCGGCAGACGCCTGGTCATCGCCGAGGCCACGGTGAAGACGCATCTGCTGCGCCTGTTCGCCAAGCTCGACGTGAACGACCGTACGAGGGCGGTCGTGGTGGCGATGGAAAGAGGGCTCCTGCCACGGCCTGAGTCCCGATCTCCGAGGCGGACGTTCGATTGAGGGCGACGCCGCCGGCGGTTCACGGAGCGACCGCCCATGGCCGGTATGCCTGAGCATCCGCGAAGTGCCGGGGGCGGCAGGTGTATTGCCGGGGTTCTCCGGCCGCTTTCAGCCCCTCAGGCGCGCGAAGATCGGGCACGCGCCACCGTTACCGTCCGGGCATCACCTTCCCCGCCGGCATGCTGTCGCCGCGGGCCACCCTCGACTGGCACTTCAAGGTGGCCGACCCGGCCAAGGCGATCGTCGCGCCCGTCTTCCTGACCCGCTTCCTGCCCACCGGGCTGAACAGCCACAACCGGGCCGCTGCGAGCAGCACCACGACGGTCGACGTGAGTGCCGGGCGTGGCTCCCAGGGTCCCGACACGAAGCTCACCAAGGTGACGGCGGCGACCGTCAAGCACTCCGGATCGGCCTGGCAGGCGACCGTGGCCCCTTAGTGGCTGGATGGCCCGACGGCCCGGAGGAATCCCACCTCCGGGCCGCGCCCGACTGACGAACTCGGCTGCAAGGCCGTCTCGTCGGCCGACCCCCCTTTCCGGCCGGCCAACCACGGTTGACAGCGGCGCGAACCTGCCCCTGAGGGCGGCATTTCGGAGCACACGCGCCCAGGTCGGAAGAGCTCAGTCGGCCTGCGTCACCTCGACCGAGAGGTCGTTGTCCACCGTGTAGTACGGCCGCACCACGGCGCCCCCGACATCGACCGACGGGTAGACGAAGACCTCCTTGCGGTCCGCCACGTCGTCGAGGAGGCGGGCGACGCGGATGAACGGAGTCTCGGGGGCGGGCCGGACGAAGACGTCCCAGACGCCGCCCCGGGAGCCCGTGGCCTCGGCCAACTCCTCGTGGGTGATCGTGAAGGAGAAGGCGCGGTCCTCGTGTCCGGGCCGTGGCCGCAGTGTCCGTACCGTGCCGCCGCTCCCGCGCAGGCGCAGCTGCACCGTGGCTCCGCTCCGGAGGGACGCGCCGTGCAGGCGTGCGGTCACCGTCGTCGAGCGGTCCGTGACGTCGATACCAGCGGCCTCCGCGTGGGCGGGGCGCAGCCAGGCCCGGACCGTGAGATGGCCGTCCTTGGTGACGTAGGGGACGCGCACGGCCAGCGGGGAGGGCCGGTCGCGGAGGTGTCCGTCGACGAGGGCCCGCAGATCGCGCAGCCCCGGGCGCAGCCGCGCGCGCCGCGCCCCTGGTTCGCCGAGCAGATAGACATCCCAGCGGCCTTCCGCGAGGACGGGTTCCGGGCCCAGGACGGCGCGTCGGCGACCGTCCGCGGCCGACTCCAGATCGAGGACGTGCAGGACCTTCTCGGGCTGCCCCTTCTTCGGACGCAGCCGCAACAGCACCTGCTCGCCCTCGGTCGGTCCTGGCGGCAGGTCGAAGGTGATCCGGCCTGCGGCGTCGACCGTGCAGTCCACGCGTGGTTCGGTACTCACCGCTGCCCCCTTCGCAGGGCACGTCGCCGCATGTCGTCGGCCGCGGAGTACGCGGCGTCGCGGGCGGCGAAGCCGTGGCCGGACAGGACACGGTGCACGCGGGTGCGTTCTCGTACGACCCGGTGGCCGGCCCTGCGCGCCGAGACCGCCTCGGAGATCAGTTGCTCGGCCTGCGCGACAACCGGCCCGGGAGCGAACCGGCGCGCGTTCTCCAGGGCCGCCCGGCCCGCGCGGTGGCGCCGCTCGTCGTCACGGACGAGTTCCAGCAGGGCCGCACCCAGGGCCTTTCGGTCCCCGACGGGCACAAGCCGGCCGTCGACGCCGTCCGCGATGATCTCGCCGGGGCCGTACGGGCAGTCCGTGCTCACCACCGGCAGTCCGCAGCGCATCGCCTCGACGATCGTCATGCCGAACGGCTCGAAGTCGGACGATGCCGCACCGATCGACCCCTTGACCCACTCCGCCTCCATCGGTGTCGCCGCACCCATCAGGAAAACGTTGTCCCACAGGCCGAGTTCCGAGATGAGCCGCCGTAGCCGGTCGCGCTCCTCGCCCTTGCCGTAGATGCGCAGCCGCCAGTCGGGGTGCTCGGCGGCGACGGCGGCGAACGCCTCGATGAGCAGGTCGTAGCGCTTGATCGGGACCAGCCGGCCCGCCGCGACGACCACCTTCGACGTACCGTCCGCGGCGGGCAGCGCGGGATCCGGCACGCTGTTCGGGAGGGCCCGTACCCGTATGCCGGGCAGCCGCATCTTGCGCCGGTAGGCGGCGGCGTCCGCCTCCGTCACCGTGGTGACCACGTCGAGCCCGCGGTAGGCGCGGCGCAGCGCCGTCCGCAGCTGGGGCGGGTGGTTGTCCAGGGTGAGGTGCTCCTGCCCGATACGGGCGACGTGCCGCGGAGCCTGGAGTGCGAGGTGCACGTTCAGTCCGGGCCGGGTCCCGATCACCGCGTCGGCGTCGATGCCGGCCAGGCACTCGCCGATGCGCCGGTCGGTCAACTCGCTGTACTGCCTGTACCGGTACTCGGCGCGTGGGAACACCTGGGCCGGTCTGAGATGTGACGCGTGCTCGTTCTCGTGCCGGAGGTCGACCAACGGCCGCAGTCGCACCCGCGGGTCCAGGTCGAGGTTCGGGCGCTCCCGGTGACGCAGTACCGAGACGATCTCCACCTCGTGCCGTTCGGCCAGTGCCTGGGCCAGGTTGAAGGTGGTGGTGATGGTCCCTCCGATTCCGTAGGCGTTGTGCAGCAGGAATGAGATCTTCATGATGGACTGGACTGCGGCAACACCCGCACGGTTGCCTCCTGTTACCACTTCGTATGGGTCTTCGTAACTTTCCGGCACCTCTCGGCGGGGGAGCACCGGGCCACATGCTGACGTTCACGCACGATCAGCGCACGCTCCAGGGGGAGGCAAGCCGATGAGAGCGGTACCCCGGATCTGCAGAACCGGTGGTGGCGCGGGGTCCAGTCGGGTTCGTACGAGGTGGCCGCTTCCCACGGGCCGTATCCCCCGGCGAGCAGCCACAGGAAGGCGCCGGAATCACGCGGCCACGCCAACGACCGCCACTGACACCGAGGTCCGGACGCGCTGCGTCTCCCGCGTCACGTGGTGTCAACGCGGCAGGCGCCAAACGGAGTTCGACAGGAACAGCCGTTCATCCGGCCGGCGTCTCGCCCGCCTTGTCCGTGACCCCGACGTCCAGCAGGGCCTCGTCCGTCGAGCCCAGGAAGTCGAGGGAGTCGGTGTCGAAGACCCAGACCGTGCGGCCGTCGTTCTCCTTCTCCTTGAAACTCAGGCCGATGCCGGTGCGGCCGGTGTAGTCCTTGGCGTGGACCACGACCGAGACGCCCGGGACCTTCGCGGCGGCGCGGTAGAGCGCGGCGTCCAGTGCGGGCAGGAGCGTGGCGTCGGGCAGCATGTCACCGATCTTCTCCAGCACCGCGCTCTGCCTGGTCCGTTCGTCCCCCTTCGTGCCGGCGTAGATCTTCGCCAGCAGCGCGGCGCGTGTTGCGCAGCACGTTGGTGGCGATGCCGTACAACCAGGGGCGCAGTCCGTCGCCTTCGGGCCTTCCGGTGTCCTCGTCCGGGGGCGCGGCCTCGGGTCTCAGCTTCTCCCTGAGCCGCCAGGCCTCCAGGAAGGTCAGGGACACCACGTCCTCCGCGGTGCTCCGGTCCGCCGACAGCCGGGCGGCATGACCGTAGACGGCCCGGGCGTGCGCGCCGAACAGTTCGGCGAAGGCCTCCGGATCGCCGGCGCGTATCCGCTCACGCAGGGAAAGTTCCACAACCAGCCCTGTCCGCTCGGCACCCGTCATCTCTGCGGCGACGATCACATTACGAACCCTCAGGCCGGCGCCCTCGGAGTGTTGGCCGCCCAGACCCCGTTGGCTCTAGCGTGTGAGGCATGACAGCGAGGTGCCAAGCCTGCGGGGGCCCGATCGAGAGTGGTGGTGGCGGGCCGGGCCGGGTGGCGTCGTACTGCTCGCAGGCGTGCCGTCAGCGCGCCTATCGGGAGCGGCGGCGGCCGGTCGGCGCGCCCGCCAGGGAGCTGGTCTCCGACATCGGGGAACGCCTGGGGCGGCTGCGACTGGAACCCGGGCTCGTCTTCCACGCCGATGTCGAGGCCCTCTCGGCACGATTCGCGCAGCTACGGCGTCTCGCCCGGCAGGCACGCCAGGAGCAGCAGGACCCGGCTCGGCCGGTGGCCGCCACGGAGGCTGTCGCCGAGGCCACGGAAGAGGCCACGGAAGAGGACACGGATTTCGTCACGTCGTCCGGTGTGACGAATTCCGGTGAGGACGCCTTCACCGCTCTCGTCGAAGGGCACCGGCGGGAGCTGCGGGTGCACTGCTATCGGCTGCTCGGCTCGTACGACGAGGCCGAGGACCTCACCCAGGAGGCGTTCCTGCGCGCCTGGCGGGCCCGGGAGACGATGGAGGGCGTCGACAACGCACGCGCCTGGCTCTACAAGATCGCCACCAATCTGTGCCTGGACTTCCTGCGCAGGCACAACCGGCGGCCGGCCCCCTACGACCCGGTGCCGGGCATGGACTCCGGAAGCGGGCCGCCGCCCCCGCGTCTGCCGTGGCTGCAGCCGTTTCCCGACGACCAGTTGCCGGAGATGCCCGCCGTTCAGCACGAGCCCGACGAACGGGCCGTGGCGGGCGAGACGCTGGAGCTGGTCTTCCTGACCGCCATCCAGCATCTCCCGCCCCGCCAGCGGGCCGCGGTGATCCTTCGCGATGTCGCGGGGTGGTCGGCCCAGGAGACCGCCGACCTGCTGGACTGCAGCCTGGCCTCGGCCAACAGCGCCGTCCAGCGCGGGAGGTCGGGGCTCAGGCAGGCGCTGCCGGGCCGGCGCGAGGACTGGTCGGCCGACCCGCCCGGCGCCGAGGACCTGGCGCTGCTGCGGCGTTACCTGGACGCGGCCGCCCGGGCCGACATCGACGCCATGATCGAGCTGGTACGGGAGGACGCGGTGCTCACCATGCCGCCGAACCCGTTCTGGTTCACCACGCGCGACGCGCTCTTCGGCTTCGTACGGCCGAACCTCGATCCGGCGTCGCCGATGTTCGCCGGCCACTGGCGGCACCTGCCCGTGCACGCCAACGGCCAGTTGGCGGTCGCCGGCTACCTGCGGCGGCCGGGGACCAGCGTCTTCAGGGCCCAGCTCATCGACGTACTGCGGGTGGAGGAGGGCCGGATCGCCGAGATCACCACCTTCGAACCCCACCTGTTCGCCGCGTTCGGACTGCCGATGACGCTCTGAGTCCGCCGGGGAGCGATGAGTCTGCCCGGCAGGCACGTCTCATGGGTGACGGGCGCACACGGCGCCCTCGACCCAAGGAGTCGAAGAGCCATGCTGAAGGACAAGGTCGCGATCGTCTACGGCGGAGCGGGTTCCCTCGGTGCGGGAGTCGCGAGGGCGTACACGCAGGCGGGGGCGCGGGTGTTCCTCGTCGGCCGTACGGAGGCCACGCTGCGGAAGGTCGCCGAGGAGACCGGTGCCGAGTACGACGTGCTCGACGCCCGGGCCGAGGATGCCGTCGAGGCCCACGCGACGTCGGTCGTCGAGCGGGCGGGCCGGATCGACGTCTCGCTCAACCTCGTGCCGCGAGGGGACTTCCAGGGCGTACCGCTGACCGAGATGTCGGTCGAGGACTACACGCGGCCGGTCGTGCGGGGCATCGCCTGCCAGTTCATCACCGCCCGGGCAGCGGCGCGCCGGATGACCGCACAGGGCTCGGGCGTGATCCTCTCCCTGGACAGCGCGTCCGGCAACGGCAGCCCGATGATGGGCGGCACCGCCGCGGCCGACGGCGCGATCGACGCGCTGATCCGCCAGTTCGCCCAGGAGGTCGGCCCGGCGGGCGTGCGCGTCTGCGGGATCTGGACCGCCGGTGTCACCGACAGCCTCACCCCCGAGAAGCTGGCCGCCGCCGGTGCCCCGGGCATGGACGAGGCCGCGGTCCAGGGCATCCGCTCCCACCTGGACAGTCTGCGGATGACGAAGCGCTCGCCGCGGATCGCCGACATCGCCGCACTGGCCACGTTCCTCGCCTCCGATGCCGGTGCCACCATCACGGGCACCTGGATCAACGCGACCGCCGGCATGTTTCCCAGCTGACCAGCCCCCGGCGGGCGCGTGGCGGTCAGTGCAGCAGCGGTGCGATGAACCGGGCCGCGTCGGTGACGCCCTCGACGGCGTCCTGGACGGGGTCCTCGTTCTCGATGCTGACGACGTCGTCGTAGCCGAGCTCGGCCAGGGCGTCGATGAAGGGGGCCCAGAACTCGGTGCCATGGCCGTGGCCGACCGTGCGGAAGGCCCAGGCGCGTTCTTCGGTTCGACGCGGTGCACACCGCCGACGACGAGGGCGCCCGCCTGGCCGTGGACCATCTCGTCTCCCTGGGGCACCGCGACATCGTCCACGTCGACGGCGGTGAACGTCCCGGAGCCGCCGAACGCCGGGCGGACTACCTGGACGCGATGCGTCAGCACGGGCTGGGCGGCCGGGCGCGGGTGGTGCCCGGCGACTACACGGAGGAGTCCGGTTCCGAGGCCGCCCACGCGCTCCTGGCCGCCGGCACCTGTCAGCCGCCGTCGTGGCCGGCAGCGACCAGTGCGCCATCGGCCTCCTCATCGAGCTGCGGCGCGCGGGCGTCGACGTCCCCGGCCGGGTCTCGATCGTCGGCTACGACGACATCCGCTCCGCCCGCCTCGCCGTCCAGGCCGCCGTCGAACGCCTCGACGACGGCCCCGGCCCCGGCCGCGAGGCACGCGAGTTCAGCCTCGCCCCGCGACTGGTGGTCCGCGGCACGACCACCGGCCCGGCGACCTGACGCACCCGGTCCGGCCGAGAGCGCCCCGGCAGGGGGGCAGGCCCGCCGGCCGGTGCCCAGCGATCGGCGGGCAGGACCGGCGCTGGAGACCGACCGGGGCCGGCTCACCCGGACCGGGCCGGGTGCGCATCCGGGTGCCCGTCCGGGTGGGGCAGCAGCACCGCGGAGACCACCGTGCGGGACGAGGCCATGACGTCGTTCACGAAGCGCAGGCGTCCGAGGCCGAGGCCGCGCAGTGCCGGACCGTGGTCGGCGGCGACGACGAGGCAGACCGCGAGCAGCAGGAGGCGCCACAGGGCCATCACCGGGCGCCGCACGGCGCGGGGCAGCTCCGCGAGCGAGGCGTGCAGCCGCTCGCAGTGGAACGGGACGTGGCGCTGCTCGTCGGACAGGATCCGCTCCGCCACGTCCGCGGTGAGCGCGTCGTCGGTGCCGTCGCGCAGTGCCCGGTAGTAACGCAGCGCCACCACTTCCGCGATCATCAGCACCAGCAGCTCCATGCGCAGGCCCATGAGACGCCGCAGCCGGACGAAGACCGTGTCGCTCCAGTGCCCGCTCAGCGTCGGCACGCCCCCCGCGGCCAGCAGCCGGGCCAGCAACCGGGCGTGGTTCTGTTCCTCGGCGACGAAGAGCCGGACCGCCTGTCCGTAGTCGGGGTCGCCGGCCTGGTCCGCCTTGCCGACGAGGCTGGCGCCGTCACCGTCCTCGCCGACCTGGAACCGCTGGATGCTGGCCCACACCGCCGGATGCAGCGTCGCGTTCCGGCCCCAGTCCGGATCACCCTGGGCACGCCTGCGCTCGCGCTCTGCCTCGAACCGCCTGGTCCACTCGGCGAAGCCGTCCGTATGCACCCGGTCTCCCCTCTCCGGAACACGGCCACCGTGCTCCGGAGAGGGACGACGCGGGCGGACACCGAACCGTTCCGCGGATCCCGGTCAGCCCCAGGGCGTGCCGATGAGGAGACCCCACGGAACGCTGCCCGGTATCAGCGTCGGTACCTGCGGTGCGGTGCCCGGCTGGCCTGCGGACTGGCCCGCGGACTGGCCCGCGGACTGGCCCGCGGACTGACCTGCGGTTTGGCCGGTGGGCTGGTTCGCCGTGCCCGTGCTCGGCGCCTGGGCGAGTCCGGTGGCCCACAGCTGGTCGACCCGTGCGCGCTCGGCGGCGTTCGGGTAGCGGTTGGTGCAGGACGTACCGGCGCTGCCGCCCGACATCAGCTCGCTGCACGGCCCGCCGTAGTCGTCCGACAGGCCCAGCACGTGTCCGGTCTCGTGGCTGGCGACGCGGATCGAGTCGTACTGCCGGCTCTGGGTGTAGTCGATGAAGACGTAGCCGCTTCCGTGGCCGTCGGTGGAGGCGTAGGAGCCGCGGGAGTCGTTGCCCTCGTAGTAGGAGAAGTCGCCGCCGCTCGACGACTCCTGCAGCTTGACGTTGGACTCGGAGCTGTTCCATATCGAGGCCGCGCTCGCTATCTGCGAGCGGAAGCTCGGGGCGTGGGAGACGTTGTAGTAGACGGTCACCGTCTGTGTGCTCGGCTGGGCGGCACGCCGATCGGCGACCGACTTGAGCACGGCCTGGAAGAACGCCTTGTTGTCCGAGGCCTCCTCGGCCGACCCGTCGTACCGCGCCACGGAGGTGGCGGTGGCAGCGGACGGGATGGCGGCGGCGGGCGGGGCGGCGGCGGCCGTCTGGGCGCTCGCCGGTACCGCCGCGCCCAGCACGCTGGAGGCCAGGCCCAGGCCGAGAGCCAAGAGTCTCGGGGACGTTCGGGACGAGTTCATGTGGGGGGCTCCTCCTCACTCGGTGACGCCGAGCGCCGGTGCGGGGGCAGACCCTGCGTGAAAACCGGTTTCGAACTGCGGCGACGTCCTGTGGGTCGACATTCTTAGAACGGCTCCACAGGGAGCGCAAAGGGTCCCTTCCACTACGTCCCCTCGTAGGTCCCGGAACCTCGCCGGGGCGGTGCGCGGGTCTCCGGTCCGCGCGGGGCGGCGGGAGAGAGAAGCTGTCGCGGCGTCAGATGCCTTGCGTCAGCCGGAATCGGGCGTGCGGGCCGGGCGCGCGGAATTCCCGGGACGCATGCCGGGAGCCACACCCCAATCAAGACGGACAAATGACCAAATGTCCGCTTCGTTGTGTCTACTAAGCGCGCCGGTGAGTTGGCGAAGCGCCGTGACCGACGTCATAGAACACGGTGTTCTTCAGGAGTGCTGGTGCGGTGCCTCGCCCGGCGGCCATTGCAGGGCGAACCAGAGTTCCATGCGGGTTCCGGGGTCCTGGAGGTCGAGGTCCAGGAGGTCCGCCACCCACGCCAGGCGGTGGCGGACGGTGTTGCGGTGGACCCCCAGGACCGCCGCGGTGCGGTCCAGCGGGGCGCTGCGGCTGTACAAGCCGGGCTGCGCGAAGGCGGTCAAGCCGTCGACGTCGTACACCACCCTCGGGACCAGCGGCTGGACGCAGTACAACGCGCTCACCTCGCGGGGCGACGTGAGCGGGGACGGACACCCGGACCTGATCGCGCGGAACGCGTCCACCGGAGCGGTCTACCTCTACAAGGGGACGAGCGCCGGCAAGCTCGCCGCCCGCGTCAAGCTCTACGACAACTGGAAGGGCTACAGGAAGATCGTCGGCACCGGCGACATCACCGGCGACATCACCGGCGACGGCAAGGCCGACCTCCTGGCCCAGGACACGTCCGACAACCTCTACCGCTACGACGGCAAGGGCGACGGCACCTTCGCCGCCCGCGTCAAGGTGTTCTCGCACTGGGGCGGCTCGTACAACGCGGTCGTCGGCGTCGGCGACATCACCGGCGACGGAAAGGGCTCGTTCGGGGCGCGGGTGCAGATCGCGAGCGGCTGGAGCGGCTACAAGGCCCTTTCGTAAGGGCCCTCTCGTCAAGGCCCTCTCGTCAAGGCCCTTTCGCGGCCGGTGAGTCGGTTCCGCCGAAGGCGCCCGGGGACTCGGTGTCCCCGGGCGCCTTGCGCTCATCGGTGGTGGGGTTTCGGGTGGTGTGCGCCGCCTGGGGGCGGGCGCTTGGTGATGGTCACCCTGAGGGGCGGGGACACCGGGCTGACATTGCCCGCGAGGTCTTCGAGCCGTACGGCGAAGCCGTACCTGCCCAGATCGAGCGGGGCGCTGACGACCTCGTACCCGCCGAGTGAGGTGACGGTGTCCGTTCCGACCACCGCCGGGCGGTCGCGGCCCGCCGGATCGGCGATCAGCCGGACCAGGGTGTTGCGCTCGGCCCGCCAGCCCTGGAAAGCGGGCTTGCCCATCGACGTGATGTTGTCCCGGTGGTCGCCGGTGTCGCTGGACGCCAGCAGATCAGGGGCGTGCGGACGCCTCGGTGCGGTGGTGTCGAGTGTGATCAGCAGCGGGTGTGCGCTCTCCGCCCCGGAACCGACGACGTGGGAGACCCCGGGGACACCCGGGTCGTCGGAGCGGTCGACGATCACCACCTCCGCGGTGATCTGGTTCTCGCCCTTCGCCAGGACAGGGCGCAGGCGGATCCGGTACAGCCCCGGTCTGGTCACCGGGTCCACCGGCCGGGCGAAGCCGACGAGCCGTCCGTCGCGTTCCACGGCCACCTTGTAGCCGGGGGTGTCGTCGGCGAGGGTGGCCGTGGCGTTCTGCGGCGACAGCGGGATGCCCGCGGCCCGCAGCTCCGAGTCGTCGACCCGGAGGAAGATCTCCGGTCCGGCGAACCTGGTGACGTCGTCGTTGTCGTACCGGCCCGAGTCGGACCTGCGGGCGAGGTCGAGGCCGAAGGGCTCGGGGGCCGCGTGATCGACGACGGTGAGGTCGTAGGTGGCCTGCGGCGGGTCGGTCGGCGAGGCGTCACCCGGCCTCGTCGGGTCGGCGACACCGGCGTCGCTGACCGCGAGGAAGTACGGCTGGTCCTTGACGACCGGGATGCTGAGCCCGCTGGTCGAACTGCCCGGTCTGGTGGTGGCGACGGTACCGGTGGCCACCTTGGTGCCGAACTTGTCGTACGCGCGGATCTGGAGCCGGGAGATCACCTCGTTGAAGGCGATCCCGGCCCGCAGGTGCCCGGTGCGGCGGGGTTCGATCCGGAAGAAGTCGACGTCGGTCGCGTTGTGCAGGGTCAGGCGCGGCTTGGTGACCCTGTTCCGCGTGCCGAGCGCGGTGGCGACGGCGGTGTCGATCGAGTCGTTCGGTTCGAAGCGGTCGGGAAAGGCCCCGAGCAGCGAGAAGACGTCGAAGTAGGTGGTCTGGTTGCCCTGGGCCGGGGTGGTGGCCGTCGGCGGGGTGCTGTTGCCCGTCCAGCTCGCGTAGCCGATTCCGTCGGTCGCCCACAACCCGTTGTACTCGCCGATGCGCAGGGTCTGCCGAGTGGAGCCGGCGCCGCAGGCAAAGCGGCAGGGGGCGTTGCGGTCGGGGTCGAAGAGGGCGTCGCTGACCCGGAAGTCCCGCACCCAGGTCTGGCCGCCGTCGCGGCTCGTGGTGCCGTAGAGCTCCAGCAGGAAGTTGTTGGTGCCGTTCGGCCCGGTGCCGAAATTGCGCCGGCCGCTGCGGTTGTCGTACCAGGTGACGACCGCGTTGCCGTCCTGGTCGATGTGGGCGGTGGGCATCACGGCGAAGGTCTGGCCCGGCCCGTGGTCCACCCGGCCCCGGGTGAAGGTCTGCCCGTTGTCCGTGGAGCGGGCGATGACGACGTCGGCGTCGTCGCCGCCCGCGAAGACGTTGTTCGGGTCGTCGTTGGCGACGACGTAGACGTTCCCCGGCCGGGCCGGGTCGGCCAGGACCCACGGCTGCATGCTGCCCTGGAGCCAGAAGTCGGTCCCCGGGATGTCACCGCCCGGGTCGCTCACCACGTTGCAGGTGATGGTGGCCTGTCCCGCGCCGAACGCCGTCGTCCGCTGCTCTACCGTGCCGGCGGCGAAGTCGGCGCCGCCGGAGCCGTCGCGGAGGAGCTGTGTGGTGCCCTGGCCGGGCAGTCCGTCGTTCCCCTCGATGCACCCGTTGGCGTGGTAGGCGACGTAGAGGTCGCCGTTCGGGCCGACGGCCGCGTGGGAGGGCCATACGTTCCCCTCCCCGGCGGCGGAGAGGACCCTCGGCGCCGACCACACCGTGGTCCCGCTCACGAGGCGGGAGAACTGGATCTGCCACGGGGTGCCGAGGTGCGACCAGACGACGTAGAGGTTGTCCCGGTACGGGCTGCTGGGGTTGCTGTCGGCCACCAGCCAGGGCTTGTCGTCGTTGACGGCGCTGTTCGCGCTCACCTGGGTCGCCGTGTACGTCTGGGTCCCCGGGGTCGTCAGATCGTTGATCCGGGCGACGCCCACCCCGAAGCTGGGGGCGGTGTTGAAACTCGTGGAGAGATGGGCGACGAACAGCCGCCCCCGCGAGTCGAAGGCGAGGGACGGGTCGCCCGAGCAGGGGAGGGTCGACGTCCGCGTGATCGGGAAGCCGTCCTTGCCGAAGTGGTTGTCGATACGGACGGTGCATCCCTGCATCACGGCGACCTGGCTCGGCCTGCGGGGATTGACGGTGGCGTTGTGCGGCTCGTTGCCGTTGGTGGCGAGACTCCGGTCGGTACCCGCCCACGCGGGGGCGGCGGGTCCGACGACCACGAGCGACTGCAGCATGAGCAGCATGCTGCCGACGACGGTGAGGACCCGCCGTTGAACGCGTCTGTTCAACAGGGGTCTCCCTCTAGGGTTTCGCTCATCCCACTCCTTCTGGTCCGGTCGGCATGCGGGCAGCCTGACAACCCGCTGATCGGGCCAGACGACTGTTACACCGCGTTACCGCTCAGCCCGAGAGCCCCCGACCGGGACACACCGAATGCACCAAGGCCCCCACCGGAACCAGCCGTACGGAGCAGTTCCCCCGTGCCGGGCCGCCGCGTCAGCCGATCGGTGCCGGCAGGGGCCGGACGTCGTAGTGGAGGCGGATCGTGTCCCCGGTGGCGGGGTCGGTCAGCGCCACGCTCCAGCCGTCGGCGAACTGGTCGACGCCGGGGGCCATCGGGAGGGTGCCGGAGAGGAGGACGAGGCCGGGCATGAGCGTGCCGCGGGAGCACAGGACGTCGATCCAGTAGGCGGGGGCGAGGAGTTCGGCGAGGGTGCCGTGCTGGATCTCCGTCGACGTGTCGCCGTGGGTGACCCAGGCGCGCAGGACGAGGTCGTCGAGGCGGGACTCCACGTCGGACAGGCGCCAGGCGCGGCGGGCGAGGACGTCGGGGCCGGCGTTCTTGCTCCAGGCCACGCCGTGCGCCTCCAGGTCGCGGTCGGTGTGGTCGCAGGCGGCGGTCAGCAGCAGCTCCCCGCCGTCCGCCACGACCAGCGCCCACTCCGCCTCGCCGGAGGTGCGCCCGTGCTGCGCGTCGACCGGGTCGGTCTGCTGGGCGAGGTAGGGGGAGACGGGGTACAGGGCGGGCGTCACGGACGGGCCGGGCACGCCCAGTTCGGCGAGCTCCGCGACATGCGCGGCGACGTCCTCCTGGCGCCGACCGGCGTACCCGGCGTTGAGGACCTGGACGACGTCGACCTCGCGGGTCGAGCCGTCGGGCAGTTCGAAGGTCAGCACGGCCATGAGGGCGCTCCCGGAGCTCGGATCCGCGGTGAGGTCTCGCGCAGGGGGTTGCGCGGTGTTGTGCGGGTTGTTGCGCAGGGGCTTGCGCATACGACCTGTATACAAGAAGTATGCGTAGAGGTCGACGAGGTCGCCGCAGTCCGGCGTCGGTCCTCCGTGCCGGCCGACCGACGCCCGGAGGTGTGGCCGTGAGCAAGCCCGAGCTGGAGTTCCATTTCCCCGACGGACCGTGGCGGACCCCGGCCGGCGCCGGGCCGGGCGTCGAGGAACGCGTCCTGGCCGACGACCCCGGGCGCGGATCCCGTACGGCGCTCGTCCGCTGGGCGCCCGGCACCGACACCTCGGCGGACGGCGTGACCCGCCACGACTTCTGGGAGGAGGTCTACCTCGTCGAGGGCACCCTGCACGACCTGACGCTCGGGCGCACCTTCACCGCGGGCATGTACGCCTGCCGTCCACCCGGGATGCCCCACGGCCCCTGGACCTCCCAGGACGGCGTCACCATGCTGGTGATCACCTACCCCGACACCCCCTAGCCCGCGAGCAGCACCTTGAGGGTCGACTCCAGGTGGTGGTCGATGGCGGCACACGCGGCCTGCGCGTCACCGGACGCGAGGGCGTCCAGGATGGCCTCGTGTTCCGCCAGCACCGCCTCCTGGCGTCCCTGCTGGTTGAAGAGGGCGACCACGCCGGCCCGGACCTGGCGGCTGCGCAGGCCGTCGTAGTGCCGGTCGAGGAGGGTGTTGCCCACGGCGGACACCAGGGCCGCGTGGAAGCGGTGGTCCACGGCGACGAACTCCCGGGCCTGGTCGGCGCCGGTCAGCTCGCGCTGCCGTGCCACCAGGGACCGCAGCTCCGCCACCGGTGCCCCGCTCCCGGAGACCAGCTGCTGGGCGGCGTACCGCTCGACAATGCCCCGCAACTCCATCAGCTCGCGGATCTCCCGCCCCGTCAGGGGGGACACCCGGGCGCCCCGTTTGGGCACCAGCTCGACCAGGTCCTCGGCCGCGAGCTGCAGCAACGCCTCCCGGACGGGCGTGCGGGAGACGCCGACACGGTCCGCGAGCTCCTGCTCCGACAGGAAGGCGCCCTGCATCCCGGGATCCGTCAGCACGGTGTCCTTGAGATACGCGTACGCCTTCTCCCGACCGGACGTCACGGCAACCCCCAGCGATCGCATACAGCTTGTATACGGACGGACGCTACCACGCACCTCGCCGACGGCGGCTCGGGCCGACCTCGTGGCCGCCGCCGGGCGCCTTCGTCCCCTCTCCGACTCGCCGGTCTTCCCCCGCCGCGGTCGACGGGGTGGAAACATGGGCGAGTCGGAGGGGGCGGGCGCGGCACGACACAGCGGACGGACGGAGCGCCGGAACCGCTCCTGGCGGAGGTCCATCCGTGCGAGTGCGGCCACGCCCACCCGGACGGTCCGCCGGACACGTCGTACGTCGGCTGCGGCGCCAGCCGGCGGATTCGGCCATGAGTGCCCGGTCCGACCGCCGCTGGGCCGAACTCGCCCGGGAACTGGAGTTCACCAGACTTCCGGAACCGCGCAGACAGGCGGAGGGATGGCGGACCGGCCCCACCGGACTGACGGCCCTGCTCGCGGTCCTCGTGCTCCTGAAGGGCCGCGACAGCCTCGCCGACCTGCCCGAAGCGGCCCGTGCCACCGCCACCGGACTGCTTCTCACCGCCTTCGCCCTGTTGACCGTGGGGTCTTTCCTGGCGGTGCGGGCGGCCCACGGCGCCCCGGAGCACGAGATCCTCCTGGGCGGGCAGGCGCTACGCCTCTGGACCGAGCAGGAAGTGGCACGGGTGACCAGGGCACTGGCCTGGGCCTCCCTGACCTACGTCGTCGGAGTGGCCCTGGTGGTCGGGGCGCTCGTCGTCGCGTGGACCACGACACAGGACGCCGCCACGCGTCCGGTCGTGGTGCGGACGCACACTGCGGTGATCTGCGGCCAGTTGGGTGTGGCCGACCGGCGACAGGTGAAGATCACCTCTGAGACGGGCTTCGAACTCACCGTGCCGTGGACGGATGTGGTGACCGTGAAGCCCGCCACGAGCTGTCCGTGAGGACCTGGGCGATGGCCGGGGCGACGACGAAGCGGGCGGCCTACCAGGCGAGGGCGTCCTGGGCGTTGTCCTGCCAGTAGGTGACGGTGGCGGCGCTGTTGAAGAAGACGCCGCCCTTCGGGAGCTTCAGCGTCTTCTCCTTGTTGACCGCGTTGCCCTTCCGGTCGGCGAAGAAGACGCCCAGGGTCTTCTCCTTGGCGCCGCCCTCGCCCTCGGGGGTGGACGTGGTGATGCCCGCGTACGCGGACTTGCCGGGCTTGAGCGTCACCACGGACTGCGGCGTGGTCTCCTCGGCCCACGCCAGCGGGGCCTGGGCGTCGGCGCCGGCGCGGAGGAAGGGGGCGATGTAGGCGTAGCAGGGCTTGGTGCCGGTGTTGGTGGCCTTCAGCAGCAGGTGGTTGATCGGGCGGGACACCTTGGTGACGGTCAGCTTGGTGTTCGCCGTGGTGCAGGTGACGACCGAGGAGGCCTTCGCGGTGGCGGCGGAGGCGGTCTGTTCGGTGGCCTGGAGGCCGACGAGCGCGAGGGCGGCGGCGACGACCATGGAGGAGGCGGCGGCGCGGGAGGCGAAACGGGTGGCGATACGCATGAGTTGACTGCTTTCTCTGGAAGTGCGGAAGTGCGGAAGTACGGAAGTGCGGAAGTACGGGCACCGGCCGTGTCCGGCGAGGCGCCGCGTTCGGATGACCGAAGATTGCGGCCTGCTCCGTTCCGCCCGCTATTCCTCCCGGGAGTTTCGGGACGCTGGAATGATCGAACCGGCTCTGACCTGCGGAAACGTGGCCTGCCTGGAACGCCGGACGGAACGGGACCACCGGCCGCGGTGCGGCGGGTACGGCTCCGCTTCCGGGGCGCCAGGGCCTACTGTGATCCCCGTGAGGCAGGCAGGCGTTGGGAAGGATGTTCGGCGATGACGCCCCTGAACACCGGGGATCCGGAGTCCATAGGCGGGTACACCCTTCTCGGCCGGCTCGGGGCGGGCGGCATGGGAGTCGTCTATCTGGGTGTCTCCGCCTCCGGACGGCAGGTCGCGGTCAAGCTCGTGCACGGGCCGTATGCCCAGGAGGAGGAGTTCCGGACGCGCTTCCGGCAGGAGATCGCGGCAGCGCGCAGAGTGAGCGGCGCCTTCACCGCGCCGGTCGTGGACGCCGACCCGGACGCCGAGCGGCCGTGGATGGCGACGCTCTACGTGCCGGGGCTCAACCTCGCCGAAGTCGTCGCGAAGGACGGCCCGTTGAGCCTGCGCCGGCTGCGCGCGCTGGGGCTGGGGCTCACCGAGGCGCTGCGCGACATCCACCGGGCCGGTCTGGTGCACCGGGACCTCAAACCGGGCAACGTCCTGATGACCGAGGACGGTCCGCGCGTCATCGACTTCGGCATATCGCGCGCCGCCGACAACCAGCGCCTCACCACGACCGGGCGGATGATCGGCACCCCGCCCTTCATGTCGCCGGAACAACTGGCCTCTCCCCGGGACGTCACCCCGGCCTCGGACGTGTTCTCGCTGGGCTCGCTGCTGGTGTTCGCGGCCGTCGGCACGGGGCCGTTCGACGCCGACAGCCCGTACATCACCGGCTATCAGGTGGTGTACGGGACCCCGGATCTCGGCGGGGTGCCCGCGGCGCTCCTGGACATCGTCGAGCGCTGTCTGGACAAGGAACCGGACGCCCGGCCGGAACTGGCGGACATCCACCGCCTGCTCCAGGAGCTGCCGGAGTCCGACGCCACCGCGTCCCCGAGGACCGGCCGGTCCGCGCAACCGCACGGCCGCCCCACGTCCCGCGGCACGGCCACCACCCCCGCGGACGCCACCACCACCGGCACCGGTGCCGGAAAACGGCGCCGAACCCGGATGCTGCTCACCGGCCTCGCCGCGGTGCTGGCCGTCTCGGGGCTGGGCGTCGGGGTGACGGCCCTCGTGGCCGCCCCGGACACCACGGCCGCCTCCGGGACCGCCACCGCCACGCCCACCGCCCGCGCCGCGTCACTGCCCGACGGCTGGCGGCCGTGGCAGAAGCAGCTGCGGTACGCCGTGAAGGGCATCCCCCTCGACTACAACACCTCCGGATGCGTGACGGAGGACGGCGGCCTCTTCTGCGGCGGTACGGGCTTCACGGCCGCCAGGATCGACCCGGCCTCCGGCCGCACCCTGTGGCGGGCCGGCACCCGCCCCGAGGGAGTGCGGCCGATCGGCGCGCGCGACGGGCTGGTCTACATCTACGAGGAACCGGACGACAGCAACCGGCGCGTGGTGGCCCTCGACGCCGCAACCGGGCACCGGCGGTGGCAGCGCGACGTCAACGCGTCCGACGACGCGGTCCTGTACGACGGCGGACTGCTGACCCTGTCTCCCGACCGCGCGGAGTTCGTGGCCTACGGGCCGACCGGCCGGGAACTGTGGCGGGCGCCCTCGCTGGACGAGTACTGCATCCCGTCGGCGCTGGGAGGCGTCCCCTACGCCCTGTGCTCCAAGGGCACCGAGGCCGGCCAGGCCCCCGTCGAGCTGATGAAGCTCGGACCCGGCAGTCTGAGCGAGATCGCCACCCTGCCCAGGAAGGCGCAGGCGCTCGGCGCCGTCGGCGGGCAGCCGCTGTTCCTCGCCCCGCAGACCGCGAAGGACGTGTACGAGGCCGGGTACGAACGGCCGTACAACGCACTGCTGCGGGTGGCCACGGAGACCGGGCAGGTCAGCCGGATACCGCTGGCACAGCCGCTGACCGGCGCGGCGACGCTGGTGGACGGCGTCGTCTACTTCGTGCGGTCCGACGGGTCGGTCACCGCGGTGTCGGCGGACAGCGGCAAGCGGCTGTGGCGGAAGGTGACGGACGTGGAGAGCCTGTCCGCGCCCGCGGTGTCGGCGACCTACCAGCGGGTCTACTTCTCCAACCGCTTCGGCCGGCTGCTGGCACTGGACAGCCGTACCGGGGCGGAGGTCTGGCGCACCCCCGCGCTGGCCGATCCCGGGGACAAGACGCAGGCCTATCCGCCGGGCGTGCTGCTCGTCAAGGACGCGATCGTGGCGACCGCCGGCGACACGGCCTTCTCCCGGAGCCCGGACGGGCCCGCCTGACGGGTGCGGGCGTCAGGCGGGCCCGACCGGTCTCACTGCAGGTGGAGGCGGGTGAGAGCGGTGGTCCAGTCGGTGACGATGGCCTGCTGTGCGGCGGCGAGAGAGACCCGGCCGGCGCAGACGGCGGTGTGCAGCTTGGTCTCCACCGGGTCCTTCTTGTTGTTGACCCCCTGGCTGCTCCTGTGGCCGGGGTCGGCGGGTTCGACCCACAGGTTCCGGTAGTCGTTGGGGTCGCCGCCGAGCTGGAGGCTTATGAGGTGGTCGTACTCGGCCTCCGAGGCGCTGCCCGTGTAGCCGTAGGAGACGGCGTTGAGCTTCTTCTCCTTGCCGGTGATGTACGCGGAGGGGCGCACGCCGGAGGTGTAGCCGCCCTTGCGGCATATCGTCGAGTTGAGGTTGGCCTGGGTGACGGCCGGGGAGATCGCGCCGGGCGTGCACTTCGGGTCCTCCAGCGGCTCCCCGTGCTCGTAGCGGTAGTGGCACGAGCCGGCCGCCGGCTGCTGCTGCACGGTGTAGTGCTTCTGCGGGCCGGCCCCGGTCGCGATCGCCCGCCCCGAGCCGCCGTTGCCCGGCACCGCCGCTGAGGGGCTGCCGCTCCCGGACGGCGTGGACGTGCCCAGCGAAGTGGACTTACACCCCGTCAGCAACAGACAGGCGAACACGATGGGCGGCACGAGACGGCGGGCAGAGCGCATAACGACCCCTCAGAGACAGGCGACGACTGAGCAGATACTCCCCTGCCCCGGTTCGGCCCTATCGTGCGGGGCACGGTGTGAAAGGCGCACACGTCGTACCGCGCGCACGCGCGGTGGTGGTGACTGAAAGCGCGCGAGTCACCACGTGGCGCGTTCGTCGAGGAAGGTGTGCTGTCCTGGGGGTGATGTCTCCTTACCCCTTTGGTGTTATATGAGCCGTATGCACCAACTGCTCCTGCGGATGTGGTCCCGGCGCGGGATACGCAGCGTTGCGGGCCAGATGTTCGTTCTGCAGGTCGCGGTCGTCCTGGTTCTCGTTGCGGCGGTAGTCCTCGCCCTGCTGCTGCAGTCGCGCGGTGACGCCGAGCGCGAGGCGCAGAACCGCTCGCTCGCCGTGGCGGCCTCCGTCGCGTCGTCCCCCACGGTGCGGCAGGCGCTGGCGGACGGTCGTCCGAGCGCCGCGCTCCAGCAGCAGGCCGAGGAGACCCGTAAACGCTCCCACGTGGACTTCGTCGTCGTGATGAGCCCCACGGGCATCCGCTACACCCACCCGAACCCGGACCAGATCGGGCAGCACTACATCGGCAGCATCGCGGCGGCCCGGCACGGCGGCATCGTCACCGAGACGACCGTCGGCACGCTGGGCCCCTCCGTCCGGACCGTGGTCCCCGTGACCGACGCGAAGGGGAAGGTCATCGGGCTGGTGTCCGCGGGGATCACCATCCACCAGGTGAGTGTGGCGGCCGGCCGGGAGGTGCCGCTCGTCCTGGCGGCCGCGGGACTGGTGCTCACGGCGGCCACCGGCGGAAGCGCCCTCATCGGCCGGCGGCTGAGCCGCCAGACGCACGGTCTCGGACCGGTGCAGATGACGCGCATGTACGAGCATCACGACGCCGTTCTGCACTCGGTGCGCGAAGGTGTCCTCATCGTCGATCCGCGGGGCCGCCTGCTCCTGGCCAACGACGAGGCGAGACGCCTGCTGGGGTTCGCGGCCGACCTGGAGGGCCGGCCCGTCACGGAGCTGGGACTCGACCCGGGGGCCGAACAGCTCCTCCTGTCGGGCCGGACGACCACCGACGAGGTGATCGAGGTCGGCGACCGGCTGCTGGCCATCAGCCAGCGCCCCATGGACCAGCCGCACGGCCCCGGAGGCTGGGTCGCCACGCTCCGCGACACGACCGAACTCAGTGCGCTGATGGGCCGCGTGGAAGTGGTCCAGGAACGGCTCAAGCTGCTGTACGACGCCGGAATACGCATCGGCACCACCCTCGACGTGACCCGCACCGCCGAGGAACTGGCGGAGTTCTCCGTGCCCGGGTTCGCCGACTACGCCACCGTCGACCTGGCCGACGCCGTGCTGCGCGGCGAGGAACCGAACCCGCCGCACGCCGCCGAACTGCGCCGGGTCGCCCTGCGCGGCATCCGGCCGGACGTCCCGCTCTGCCCGCCCGGTGCGCTCATCCACTTCGACCCCGCGACCCCGCAGGCGTCGGGTTTCGGTTCCGGGCAGATGGTGCTTGAGGCCGACCTGGCGGCGTTCACCGGCTGGCAGGCACAGGACCCGGACCGCGCGCGCCGGCTCGTGGCACACGGCGTCCACTCGATGATCACCGCTCCGCTTCGGGCCCGCGGGGCCGTCCTCGGCGTGGTGACCTTCTGGCGTTCGACGGAGCCGAGCCCCTTCACCCACGAGGACCTCTCCCTCGCGGAGGAGCTGGTCGCCCGCGCCGCGGCGAGCATCGACAACGCGCGCCGCTTCACGCGGGAGCACACCATGGCCGTCACGCTGCAGCGCAGCCTGCTGCCGCACGCCCTGCCGGAGCAGAACGCGGTCGACGTGGCGCACCGCTACCTGCCGGCCGAGGCCGGGCTCGGCGGGGTCGGCGGCGACTGGTTCGACGTCATCCCCCTGCCCGGGGCGCGGGTCGCGATCGTGGTCGGCGACGTCGTGGGACACGGGCTGCACGCCGCCGCCACCATGGGGCAGCTGCGCACCGCCGTCCACAACCTCTCCACGCTCGACCTGCCGCCCGACGAACTGCTCTGGCACCTGGACGAGCTGGTCACCCGCATCGACCAGGACCGGGACGGCGACCCGGAGACCCCGACGCTCACGGGTGCCACCTGCCTGTACGCGATCTACGACCCGGTCTCGGGCCGGTGCACGATGGCCAGCGCGGGCCATCTGGAACCCATCCTCGCGCACCCCGACGGCCGTGCCCGGCTGCCCGGAGTACCGGCCGGGCCGCCGCTGGGGCTGGGCGGGCTGCCGTACGAGAAGACCGAGGTGCTCCTGCCCGAAGGCGCCAGCATCGTCGTCTACACCGACGGTCTGGTCGAGGACCGGCATCACGACATCGACGAGCGCATCGAACGGCTGCGCCGGGCCGTCGAGCCGGCGGGGCGCACCCCGGACCAGATGTGCCGGGCGGCGATGGACGCCATGGTGCCCGGGCCGCCACGCGACGACGTGGCCCTGGTCGTGGCCCGGACCCGGATGCTCGACGACAAGCACACCGCGTCCTGGGAGGTGCCGTCCGACCCCGCGGCCGTGGCCGGAGTACGGGCCGCCGCCGCCGAGCAGCTGCGGGACTGGGGCCTGGAGGAGGAGGCGTTCACCCTGGAGCTGACCCTCAGCGAGCTGGTCACCAACGCCATCCGGCACGCCACCGGCCCCATCGGGGTACGCCTGATCCACGACCGCAGCCTGATCTGCGAGGTCTCCGACGGCAGCAGCGTCTCCCCGCACCTGCGCCGGGCCACCACCATGGAGGAGGGCGGCCGCGGCCTCTTCCTGGTGGCCCAGTTCGCCGACAGCTGGGGGACCCGCTACACCTCCACGGGCAAGGTCATCTGGACCGAACAGCGGCTCGGCCACGCGTCCCCGTAGGGTCGCCGCGTGGTGAGACACCCGGCGGCCGCTGGGCCCACTGCTCCCCCTCTCGCCGCGCGTCACCGCTTGACGATGCCTACGCTTGACTCATCACCGCCGGGCATGGAGGGGCCCCGCGTGAGGCGGGTGGCGGTCCGGCTCCCTGCGGCACCGGAAGACCGGAAGGCAGTCTCGTCATGGCTACTGCACCTGAGTTCGACACTCCCGTCCTCGACACGATCGCCGCGATGACGATCGACTCCGTCGAGCATTGCCACATGGACGAGCGGACGCTCATCCTCAGCCGGATCGCCGCGCTCGTGGCCATGGACGCACCCGCGATCTCCTACCTGGCCCACGTGAACCCCGCGATCAAGGCCCAGTTCACCGTCGAGCAGTTGCAGGACCTCCTTGTCGCCATCGCCCCCGTCGTGGGCACGGCACGCGTCATGTCCGCGGCCGGCCACATCGCCCAGGCCTTCGGCGTCGCCCTCGACCTCGCCACCAGCGAGGCCGAAGCCATCGCCCGCGCCGAGGCCGACAGCCGCACCGGCATCTGAGCCGCCGGGGCGGCCCGCCCGGCCGCGCTGTGTTGCCGGCCGGGCCGCCCCTACTCGCTTTCAGCGACTACGCGTTGTCCTCGCCCCGGCCGTCGTCGAAGACGAAGAGCGGTTTGGCGCCATGGGCGGGCTCCTCGGCGAACGCGACGGCCTCGGCGAAGCGTTCGAGGGGGAACGGGCGGCCCTCGGGGATGGTCAGCACGCCGTCGGCGACGAGGGTGCGCACCTCGGCCAGCGCGCTCAGCGCATCCGCGGGTGCGGCGGTGCCGAACCAGCGGTTCAGCCAGAAGCCACGGACCACTTTGGTCTCGTAGATGAGCGAGCGCGCCGACAGCGGAATCGTCAGCGCCGCCGGGTCGGTCTGCCGATGGGTGGAGAGCGCGCCGTAGACCACGACCTCTCCTCCCGGAGCCAGGGCCCGGGACACCTGGGCGCCGATCTCGCCCGCGACACAGTCGACGGCCTTGCGCACCCCGTCCAGTCCGGCGATCTCGCTCACCCGCCGCACCAGGTTCTCGTCCTCGGTGCAGACGACCTCGTCGCCGCCGAGCGCCTTGATCTCCTCGACGGCGGCCCGCCGCCGCACCACATTGATCGTGGGAATGCCCAGGTGCCTGGCCAGTTGGATGACGAGCCGGCCGACGGTGGAGCCCGCCGCCGTCTGCAACAGCCATTCTCCCGGCTGTACGCCGAGTTCCCGGGCCACCAGGAGCAGCGCGGTCAGCGGGTTGACGGCGAGCTGGCAGGCGCTGGAGTCGCTCAGCCGGTCCGGGACCGGCAGCAGCCGGTGCGCGTCGGCGACCAGGTACTCCTGCCAGGTGCCGGACACCCGCGGCCCCGGCACGGCCGGCACGGCGACGGCCACCACCCGCTCGCCGATCCGCAGGTTCCCGCTGTCCGGACCCAGGGCCTCGATACGGCCCACGCATTCCATGTGCCCGCCGACGGCCGGAAACTCGGGGGCGAAACCGTAGCGGCCACGCAGCACGTGCAGATCGCTGGCGTGAATCGGGGTCGCCCGCACACGGATCAACGCCTGACCGGCTTCCGGCGTGGGAACGGGCCGGGATTCCAGCCGCAGGACATCGTTCGGCTCACCGACCTCGCCGGCTACGAGCGCGCGCATGGATCGCGGCATGAGTGACCTTCCGTCTCCCCCGCACCCCTCCCAGCGTGCGCTCCTTCGCGAGCACTGTCCTGTCGTGGGCGGCCGGATCCCGCCGCGGCGAACCTATTGACACGCCATTTGCCGGGCGGCATGGTTCTCGGTCCAGAGACGTTTTTAAAGCGCTCTGAATTCCCGTCGCCAGAATGTCCCGCTGCTCGAACTGCCCGGCGTGGTGGCCGAACTGGGCTATGGGTGGATCGAGTTGTCGCCACGTGAGGACTTCATCCCCTTCTTCCGCCATCCGCGCGTCGACGACGCGACCGTCGCGAAGTTCCGCAAGGCGCTGGATGCCGCGGGCGTGGGTATCTCGTCGATCCTCCCGCTGTTCCGCTGGTCCGGGCCGGACGAGGATGCCCGGCAGGCCGCCGTGCGGTACTGGAAGCGGTCGATCCAGATCGCGGCGGATCTCGGAGTCACCAGCATGATCTCCGAGTTCAACGGGCGGCCGGAGGAGGCCGACCGCAGCGAGGCCCAGTTCTGGAGGTCGATGGACGAACTGCTGCCGCTGTTCGAACGGGAGGGCATCAAGCTGGCCCTGGAACCGCACCCCGACGACTTCGTCGAGAAGGGCTACGACGCGGTCAGCCTCATCCGGGGCATCAACCACCCCGGCGTCGGCTTCCTCTACTGCGCGGGGGACCTCCTCACCCACGTCCACCTGGCCGACGCCTTCGACCACACCGCGTCCTCCGGCAACCGCTACATCCTCAACCCGCCCGGCACCGCCGCCCGCATCCACCAGCACCTGGACATGGGGGAGGGTGAGGTCGACTTCGACGAGCTCTTCCGCGCCCTGCGGGCGAACGGCTTCGACGGCACCCTCACCGCCTGCGTCTTCGCCTGGGAGGAGAAGGCCGAGGAGTCCTCCCGGTTCATGCGGGAGAAGATCGGCGAGTACCTGGCCGTCTGACCGGGGCTGACGCCGGGGCCCGCCTTGGGAGCGCGCGGAGCCCGTGCGATGATCGTGCACCTGTTCGCCCCGCGTGCCTCACCGATTCCCCTGGAGCCCTCGTGCGCCGGCCTCTCATCGCACCGCTCACGCTCTTCGCCGGCCTGGTGAGCATCGCGACCGTCACCCCGGCGCTCGCCGACACCACGGACACCGTGCTGCCCGTCGTGTCGGCGGTCGGCGGCGACCCGGACGACGCCGGCTACCTGGAGTTCCACGCCGCGTCCGACACCGCGATCGACGCGTCCTCGGTCACCGCGCGGCTCACCCTGCGCGTCTCCGGGGACCGGCCGGTGACGGCCGTCACCGGGTTCACCCTCGTCTCCGGCACCGCGGAGGACGGCACCTGGCGCAGCTCCGACCGGGTGGCCCTGGGCACCCACGGCGTGTACGACACGACCGTCGACCTCGCGGACGCCGACGGCGACCACCCCGCCTTCCTCGGCCAGGGCGTCGTCCGCTACGAGGACCTGCCCGTCTTCAGCGACACCGCCCTGGACCGGACCACGGTGGACTTCGAGCACCCGACGGTCACCGCCACGGGCAAGGTGTCGACGTTCGACCCGGCCACCGGGGCCACCACCCCCGGCTGGACCGGGAGCGAGGTCTTCCTCACCGGGACCCGGTCCTCGGGATCGGGAACCTGGGAGGTCGGCGCCGCCGTCCAGGCCGACGGCAGCTACCAGGTCACCGCCCCCGTCCGTAACTCCGTGTACGTGTACGCGGTGCAGCAGGACGACCAGACCGTCGGCACGGACCCGGTGACGGTGGCCAGGACGATCAGCCCGACCCGGGTCGTCTTCGACAAGGCCGCAGGCACCGCCGCGTACGGCGCCTCCTACGCGGTCGCCGGCACCGCGCAGTACCTGAGCCCCACGACGAACACCTGGACACCGCTGACGGCGGGGGACCCGGACACCGAGGTGCTGCTGTCGGGCCCGAACGGCTCCCACGCCTACGAACTCACCGACGGCGGCCGGTTCGGCGAGACGCTTGCCACGGTCACCGGGGACACCGCCTGGACGGCGACCGTCGGCGGCTTCGGCTTCCTCCAGCAGGGCAGCGCACAGGCAAGCCTGCACGCCCTCTCGCGCTCCGTCCTCTCCTGGAGCGACCACACCTTCACCGGCGCCGGGGCCGTCCGGGTCAAGGGCCGCCTCAGCGCCTCGGCGGGATCGCAGCCCACCGGGAGCGTCAGGCTCCAGCAGTCGTCCGACGGCCGCACCGGCTGGACGACGGTCGCGACGGTGACCCCCGACGCCACGGGCGCCTTCGACACCTGGCACACCCTGCGCAAGCCCACCGGCTACCTGCGCCTGTACTACCCGGGGAGCGCGGACGCCACCCCGGCCACCAACGGCGTCCTGCACCTGACCCGGGCGGTCACCCGCGTCACCGGCTTCAACGCCTCGCCCGAGCCGGTGCGCAAGGGCCGCACCCTCACCGTGACCGGGATCCTGCAGCGCCAGAAGGGCACCACCTGGACCGGCGTCTCCGGGCAGAAGGTCAGCATCCGGTTCCGTGCCGCCGGAGCCACGGCCGTCACCCGCATGGCGACCGTGACCACCGGCAAGGACGGCAGGTTCACCCTCACCTTCACCGCCAAGAAGGACGGCACCTGGAGCGCCGCGTACACCGCGACCGGCGCGTACCTCGACTCGACCTCCGCCGGCGACTACGTCGACGTCCGCTGACCGCACGCGCCGCCGGGCCGCCGTCACCATCGGGCTCTCACCCGATGGTGTGAACGGCTTTCCACCGCACCGCAGTTGCCCGGGAAACGGAGATTTCGGCGGGGTGTGTCCGGCCTGGACTCCGCGCACATGTCGCTCTGGCTGCTCAACCACTTCAGCACCTTCACGCTGGCCGTCCTCACCGTCGGCGGGACCGTCGTCCTGGCCGTCGGCGGCAGTGTGCTGATGCGCCGCAGGTACCCGTCGCCGGCCCGGGGCGAGCACAACGACTTGGTCGGGGTGACGCTCGGGATGTTCGGCGCGATCTACGGCATCATCCTCGCCTTCGTGATCGTCACCCTGTGGACGCAGCTGGAGGACACCCAGACCATCGTCTCCTCCGAGGCCACCGACACGGCGCTCATCGCCCGGGACGCCGCCGCGTTCCCGGCGGCGGTGCGGGCCCGGCTCGACTCCACTCTCAGCGGCTACGTCCACGCCGTCGTCGAGGACCAGTGGCCCCGGATGCGCGCGGGCCACCCCAGCTACGGGGCCACGGAGTCCCACCTCCAGGATGCCTTCCACGTGCTCCAGACGTACGACCCGAGGACCGAGCGGGAGCAGGTCTTCTACGAGCAGGCCGTCGGCCATCTCGACGACGTCGCCTCCCAGCGCCGCGCCCGCATCACCATGGCGCGCCAGGAACTTCCCGTGCTGCTCCAGGTGCTGGCCATCGGCGGCGCCCTCGTGCTCGTCCCGCTCACGTTCCTCTACGGCATGCGCAAACTGCGGGTCCAGATGCTGTTCGTCGCCTCGGTCGCCGGGCTCGTCGGCTTCAGCCTGCTCCTGGTCTTCGTCCTGGACCGCCCCTTCGCCGGCGACCTCAGCGTCAGCCCGGCCCCGTACCGGGAAGGGGCCCTCGCCCAGTTCTGGCCGCGGTGAGCCCCGAGCGGGGTGCCGGGTGATAGTGGAGACATGCAATCCGCCGCCGGCCCGCGCGTGGTGATCGTGATGGGGGTGTCCGGGTCCGGCAAGTCCACCGTGGGAGCCGGGCTCGCGCGGCTGCTCGGGGTGCCGTTCCTGGAGGGGGACAGCCTCCACTCCGCGGCGAACCGCGCCAAGATGGCGTCCGGGCACCCGCTGGACGACGCCGACCGGCGGCCCTGGCTGGAGGCGGTCACGGAGTGGATCCGGACCACCGCGTCGAGTGGTTCCGGAGGCGTCGCCGCCTGTTCCGCGCTCAAGCGCGCCTACCGCGACCGGTTCCGGAGCACCGGCGCGGACGTGTGGTTCCTGTACCTGGCCCTCGACCACGACGTGGCCGAGCGGCGGCTGGCCCGGCGCACGGGCCACTTCATGCCGCCGGCGCTGCTCGACTCCCAGTACGCGACCCTGGACCCGCTTCACACCGACGAACCGGGCGTCACCCTCGACGTCAACGACTCGGAGAGCCCGGCGGAGGTGCTGGCGGACGCGGTGCGGGCGGTACGGGCCATGCCGGGCGGCACCGCGCCGGACCGGTGACCGGGCCTCGCCCGACGAGCCGGAGCAGAGGCCGCGGCATACCCTGATCGAGGGGGTCATTCGGGTGAATCGCACACCGGAAGGGGCGCCCCGTGGACGACTACCCGCTGATCGAGAACCACGGACTGGTCGGCGACCTGCAGACCGCGGCACTGGTGACCACCGAGGGGGCGGTCGACTGGTTCTGCTCCCCGCGGTTCGACTCGCCGAGTGTGTTCGGGGCGCTGCTGGACAAGGAGAACGGCGGCCACTGCACGGTCCGCCCGGCCCACCCGACGCATTCGACCAAGCAGTTGTACCTGCCCGACACGGCGATCCTGGTCACCCGGTTCATGACCGAGGCGGGCGCCGGCGAGGTGATCGACTTCATGCCGGTGACCGGTACGACGGTCACCCGCCGGCACCGGCTGGTCCGCCTGGTCCGCTGTGTCCGCGGCACCATGACCTTCGACGTGGAGGTCGCCCCGCGGTTCGACTACGGGCTGATGAAACACGAGGTGCACATCACCCCGCACGGCGCGGTCTTCGCCGCGGAGGACGGCACGGAACTCACCGTGCACCCCATCCGGGAGCCGGACGACGAGCGCCTCTCGGACCTCCTGACACACCGGGACGCCGACCTGCAGGTCACGCTGACCCTGGAGGCCGGCCAGCAGCGCGGACTGATCCTGGAGATGGGGGCCGAGGGCCCGCCCCGGGAGATCCGCCGAGAAGAACACGAACGGCTCTTCAACGAGACGGTCGGGTTCTGGCGCTCCTGGCTGACGCAGTCGACGTACACCGGGCGCTGGCGCGAGGTGGTGGAGCGGTCCGCGATCACGCTGAAGCTGATGACCTTCGCCCCCAGCGGCGCCCTGGTGGCCGCCCCGACGGCGGCCCTCCCGGAGCAGCTGGGCGGCGAACGCAACTGGGACTACCGCTTCACCTGGATCCGGGACGCCTCCTTCTCCGTGTACGCCCTGCTGGGACTGGGCTTCACCGAGGAGGCCCGGGCGTTCATCATCTGGCTGGGCGACCGGGTCAAGGAGCGGGCCGGCCGGCACGGGAACACGGGCCCGCTGAACATCATGTACAAGGTCGACGGCTCCTCCGACCTGGACGAGCAGATCCTCGACCACTGGGAGGGCTACGCGGGTTCCGCCCCCGTCCGGATCGGCAACGGCGCCGCCACCCAGCTCCAGCTGGACATCTACGGCGAGGCGCTGGACAGCATCTACTTCGCGCACCAGCACGGCTTCTCCGTCGGGCACGGGGGCTGGACCTCGCTGCGGACGGACCTGGAGTGGCTGGCCGACCACTGGGACCAGGCGGAGGAGGGCATCTGGGAGACCCGCGGCGGCCGCCAGGACTTCACCTACGGCCGGGTGATGTCGTGGGTGGCGTTCGACCGCGCGCTGCGGCTCGCCGAGGCGAACGGGCGGCCGTCCGCGGCCGAGCGCTGGAAGGCCGAACGGGACGCCGTCTACGAGCAGGTCATGGACAAGGGCTGGAGTCAGCGGCGGCAGGCCTTCGTCCAGCACTACGGCAGCGAGGTCCTGGACTCCTCGCTGCTGCGGATGGCGACGGTCGGCTTCATCACCCCCGGTGATCCGATGTGGTCGGCGACCCTGGACGCCATGGAGGAGGAACTGGTCAGCGACAGCCTGGTCTACCGGTACAACCCCGATGCCTCGCCCGACGGCCTGCGCGGCTCGGAGGGCACGTTCTCGCTGTGCACGTTCATGTACGTCGACGCGTTGGCTCGCGCCGGCCGGACGGACCGGGCTCGGCTGACCTTCGAGAAGATGATGGGGTACGCCAACCATCTGGGCCTGTACTCCGAGGAGATCGACCCGACGGGGCGTCAACTCGGCAACTTCCCGCAGGCGTTCACGCACCTTGCGCTCGTCGACTCGGCGATCACCTTGAACGACGCCCTCGACAAGCGCTGAGCAGTTGGGTCGTCGACACAGCCCCGCGCCCCTATCGGGGCGCTTCAGGGCGCCGCAGGTCGGCGTCGGTGAGGCCCTCCAGTTCGCCGTGGGTGTCCAGCCAGTAGAGGAAGACGACCGCGGGGACGACGAGGACGAGGGCGACGAGGGTGACGAGTCCCAGCCAGCGCAGGGTGGTGTGGGCGCCCGCGCCGTCGGCGACGGTCAGGGAGGTGGGGACGAGGTAGGGGCGCTGGGCCATGCCCCAGGCGATGACGGCCGAGGCGACCACGCCGACCGCGGTGACCCGGGACCAGGCTCCGGAGGGCCGGGTCAGCAGCCAGGCGGTGGCCGCGGTGGCCAGTACCGCGATGACGACGAAGACGAGGCCGACGCCGTGGGTGAGGCCGTGCCAGACGTGGGGCGCGTCGCCGTGGGTGACGAAGAGGGTGATGACGGCGAGCACGGCTACGGCGGCGAGGGCGGCGAGGGCCCGCCGCCGGAAGTAGCGGTCGAGGTCCGGCGCGTCGAAGCGGCGGGCGTCCGCGGCGAGGAAGACGGCGCCGAGGGTGGCGGTGGCCGCGACGGCGAGCAGGCCGAACAGCAGGGAGGTGGGGTTGGCCCAGACGTCCGTGGACGCCGTCGTCGTGGCGGTGACCCGGCCCGAGGCCACCCCGCCGGCCGCGGCGCCGAGGAAGAACGGCGTCAGCAGCGAGGAGACGGCGAAGACCGCCCCGTACAGGCGCCGTCCGGCCAGCCGCCGGGCGGGCTTGCGCAGGGCGAAGCCGGCGCCGCGCAGCACGATGCCGACGGCGGCCAGCGCCAGGGGCAGCCACATCGTGGTGAACACCTGCTGGAAGAAGACCGGGAAACCCGTCCACATGATCACCAGCACGAAGATCAGCCAGACGTTGTTGACCTCCCAGACCGGCTCCATCGCGTGGTCGATCAGCCACCGCGGACGCTTGCCGCGCTCGGCGCCGCCCGCGGTCAGGTCCCAGAAGCCGGCGCCGTAGTCGGTGCCCCCGCCGCAGGCGTAGGCGGCGATCGCGAGCAGCAGGACGACGGCGATGACCCCGGCGATCACAGCCGGCTCCCGGCGGAGCGCGGACCGTACGGGGTGTCCGTCTCGGGGGTGTCGGGCTCCGGTGTCTCCTTCGGCGGCCGGGGTCCGCCCGGCCCGCCCTGCTCGTCGGCGAGCCGCCAGCGAGTGCGCATCTTCAGCAGCACCGCGAGGAACGACCCGAAGACGAACACGTATACGACGACGACCAGCGCGAACATGGTCCACAGGCCGGCGGAGCGGGTCGCCGTCACCGCCTCGGCTACCCGCATGTTCTGGTACACGATCCAGGGCTGGCGGCCCACCTCGGTGGTGATCCAGCCGCACTCGACGGCGACGACGGAGGCCGCGCCCGCGCAGGCCGCGCCCCGGAAGAACCACGGGGAGGCGGGCAGTCGGCGGCGCCACAGCCACAGCACGGCGTACCAGAGGGCGAGCAGGAGCAGCAGGGAGCCGATGCCGACCATGGTGTCGAAGGCGAAGTGGGCGATGGTGGCCTGGGCGGCCGTCGGCCGGTCGTCGGCGGGGACCGAGGTGAGCCCGGTGACCTTGGTGTCCGGGCGGAAGCCGGCCAGGACGGAGTCGAGCTGCGGGATCCTGATGCCGCCGGAGACGGTGCCGTCCGGGTGGATCCGGCCGTACAGGTACTCCGGCTGGTGGGTGGCGGTCTTCCAGACGATCTCCATGGCGGCGAACTTCACCGGCTGCTTGTGGAAGACCTGCCGGGCGATGGAGTCGCCGAGCATGAACTGCACGGGCGTGCAGACGGCGGCGATCGTGAAGGGGATCGTGAAACCGAGCCGGTGGTAGCGGTCCCGGCGGCCGCGCAGCCACCCGACGGCGTAGACACCGGCGACGACATAGCCCGCCGTCACGAACATCGCGAAGACGAAGTGCCAGTACTCCGGGCCGAACATGGGGGTGAAGACCGCCTTCCAGATCTTCACGTCGACCGGGTTGCCGGCGGAGTCGAGGGTGAAGCCGCGCGGGGTGTTCATCCACGAGTTGGCGGCGAGGATGCCGAAGGCGCCGAGCAGCGCCACCAGCGGCAGGGGAAGCCCCAGCAGGAAGTGGGTGCGGGAGGGGAGCCGGCGCCAGCCGTAGAGGTAGATGGCGATGAGGACGGCCTCCAGGAAGAACGCCCACGCCTCGACACCGAAGCCGATGCCGAAGACGTCGCCCCAGCGGCCCATCATGCCCGGCCACAGCAGCCCGAACTCGAAGGACAGCACCGTGCCGGTGACCACGCCGATCGCGAACTGCACCGCCATGACGGCCGACCACCGCCGGGCCAGCAGCAGGGCGGTGGCGTCGCCGCGGCGCAGGCCGTAGCCGTGCATGACGAGCGTGATCAGCGGCAGCGCCACTCCCAGGGGCACCAGGATGATGTGGGAGGCCAGGGTGAAGGCCATCATCGACCGGGCCGGCAGCGTCTGTGGTGGTACGTCGGCGACGGCGCCGGTGAGGGAGTTGGTGAGGAACAGGACCGGGTGCACGGGTCAGCCGCCGGTGGCGAAGCCCGGGAAGAGGGTCATCCCGCCGTCGACGTAGAGGGTGGCGCCGACGACGTAGTCCATGAGGTCGGAGGCGAGGCCGACGGCCGCGTAGCCGATGTCCTCGGGGTCGCCGACCCGGTCGTAGGGGATCAGCTTCAGCAGGTCCTGCTCGGCCTGGGGGGTGTCCCAGGCGCTGCGGTTGATGGGGGTCCTGATGGCGCCGGGGGCGATCGCGTTGACGCGGATCTTCTTCGGGGCGAGTTCCTGGGCCAGCGTCTCCATCATCATCTGCACACCGCCCTTGGAGGAGGCGTAGTTGACGTGCCCGGCCCAGGGGATGATCTGGTGCACCGAGCTCATGCAGATGATCTTCCCGGCCGCGCGGGACACCTCGGGCACGACACCGCGGCGCAGGAACTCCTTGGTCGCCTCCCGGGCGCACAGGAACTGCCCGGTGAGGTTGACGTCCAGGACCTTCTGCCACTGGGCGAGGGTCATGTCGGTGAACCGGGCGTCCCGCTGGAGTCCGGCGTTGGCGACCAGGATGTCGATGGTGCCGAACTCCTCGACCATCCGCTCCGTCATGGCGATGACCTGCTGCTCGTCGGAGACGTCCGCCTCGTAGGCGGCCGCCCGGACGCCGAGGGCGGTGATCTCCTCGACCACCTTCTCGGCCTCCTCGCCGCCGGCCACGTAGTTGACCACGACATCGGCCCCGGCCCGGCCCAGGGCGATGGCCGTCGCCTTGCCGATCCCGGAGTTCGCGCCGGTGACCAGGGCCTTCTGGCCCTTCAGCAGATGCGCCGGGATCACGCCCCGGGAAATCCCCTCGGTGGAACTCACGCTGTCCCGCTCCTCCACTGCCGTGCCCGCCTCCGCCGGGTCCGACGCCCGGAGGTCCGGTCGTCAGACAAACACCGGTGCGGGGTGTCGGCACGCCGTGGCGGACCGCGTTGCGCTGCCCGGCGCAGGATCTTCGCCCGGTCGGGGTCCGGGCGGTGACGGCGGCTCAGCCGAGCCGCTCCAGCAGGTGGTCGCCGACCCGGAGGGCGTTCGCGATGGCCGTCAGGGACGGGTTCACCGCGCCGATGCTCGGGAAGAAGCTGGTGTCGACGACGTAGAGGTTGTCGAGGTCGTGCGCCTTGCAGTGCACGTCCAGGGCCGAGGCCGCCGGGTCGGTGCCGAACCGCACCGTGCCGGCCTGGTGCGCGGTGGCGCCGATCGGCATGCCCTTGTGCAGGTAGATGCTGTGGGACAGCAGATGGTGCTCGCGCATGCCCAGATGGCCGAGCAGGTGCTGCAGTTTGTGCCGCAGGCGGTTCAGCCCCTCGATGTTGTTGCCCTCGTCGAGGGTGAGGCGGATCTGCCCGTCGTCCTCCAGGGTCACCCGGTTGTCCGGCTGCGGCAGGTCCTCCCCGCACAGCCAGAAGTCGACGGCGTGATGGGCCAGCACCTCGAACGGCATGTCCGGCAGGACCGCCCCGGCCCAGCGCGGGGCCTCGCCGTGGATCTGCTCGGCGTCCGACTTGCCCAGCATCTGGATGCCGCCCAGCGGGTACTCCCAGTCGTCCGCGCCCAGGTACCAGTCGTGCAGGGCGAGGGTCTTCTGGAACCGGGTGTCGTTGGGTTCCTCCGATACGGCCATCAGCGCCAGGTTGTTGTGGCGCATGTAGTGCCGGCCGACCACGTCGGAACTGTTCGCGAGGCCGTGCGGGTGCCGGTCGTTCGCGGACGCCAGCAGCAGCGCCGCCGAGTTGACGGCCCCGCAGGCCACGACCACGACGTCGGCCGAGAACCGGGCCTCCCGCTCGCCGGGGAGTTCGGCGACGACCGAGGTGACAGTGCGTCCGGTGGGGTCGGTCTCCAGCCGGGTCACCCGGGCGTTGGTGACCAGTTCCACGTTCGGGTGCTCCAGCGCCGGTTCCACGCAGATCACCTGGGCGTCGGACTTGGCGCGCAGCAGGCAGGGGAAGCCGTCCACGCGGTCGCAGCGGATGCAGACGCTGGAGTGGGTGGCCCGGCCGTCCTCGTCCTGGGTGAGGTTGACGCCGATCGGCAGGTGGAAGGGGTGCAGGCCCTGCTTCTCCAGGTCCATGCTCAACCGCTCGATGCGCGGCTCGTGTTCGACCGGTGGGTACGCGTACTGGGCGCTGCACGGCCCTTCCCAGGGGTCCTCGCCGTGCCGGCCGTGCACCAGGTAGAGGTGCTCGGCCTGGGTGTAGTACGGCTCCAGGTCGTCGTAACCGATCGGCCAGGCCGGGGAGATGCCGTCGTGGTGGCGGAGTTCGCCGAAGTCCTCGGGGCGCAGCCGGAACAGGGCCGCGCCGTAGAACTTGGTGTTCCCGCCGACGTAGTAGTTCACCTCGGGCGGGAACTCCTTGCCGTGCCGGTCCAGCCAGAACTCCGGGGCCCGGTACTTGGCCTTGACGAACACGGCGGTGGAGTCCCAGTTGTCGCGTTCGCGGGGCAGGTAGTCGCCGCGTTCGAGGATCAGTACGCGTTTCCCGGACGGTGCGAGGCGGTGGGCGAGCGTGCCGCCGCCGGCACCGGTGCCGATGACGATGACGTCGTACGGGGGCAGGGCGTCCATGGCAACCACCGTCCTTGTTGCGTCCCTCCTTCGAACGTACGCGTCGTACGGGGGTGCGGCACGCGGAGCGGACGCCGCCTGCGTGCCGTCACATGACGGCGATCGGGTTCACCGGGGAGCCGGTCGCCGCCGGCAGGCGCAGTGGGGCGACGACGCACAGGAAGTGCCAGCGCCCCTGCTGCTCGCAGACCGCCGCCAACTCCTCGAAGTCCAGCCAGTCCAGCAGGTGCAGCCCCAGGGCGTTGACGGCCAGCACGTGCACGGGGAACCCGATCCCGGCGACCGCGCTGGGGGCCGCGTCGCTGTTGCCGTCCGAGCCCAGGACCGACACGCCCCGCTCGGCCGGGAAGTCCATCGCCGTCGGATGCAGGCCCGCCCGGGCCGATGTCACGTCCCAGGGGCCGAGGGTGCGGCGCCGCAGGCGGTGCCCCAGCCGCACGAACAGCAGGTCGCCCGGTCCGACCGTGATCCCCTGGGCGGCCTCGGCCGCGGCCAGGTCCTCGGCGGTCACCTGGTCGCCGGGCTCCAGCCACCGCACCCCGCGCAGCCGCGGGACGTCCAGCAGGACACCGCGGCCGACGATGCCGTCCCGCACCAGGCCGAGCGTGAGCGCCCCGGCACCGTCCGGTGTCACGGTGCTCGCCGGGACACCGCCGTACAGCTCGCCGTCGAAGATCACATGGCACAGCGCGTCGAGGTGGCTGTCGACGTCACCGTGCACGTTCATGGCGAACCGGTCGCGGGCGAACACCAGCCCGGGCGCGGCGCTCTCGCCGGGCGCGGGAGCCGTCATCCGGTGGGTCGCGGGCTCCGGGCAGTCCGTCGCGGGCCGGGTCTCGACGGTCGCGGCCAGCGACACGGTGCGCCCGTACCGGACCCCGGCGGCGGCCGCCACGACCCGCTCCGGCGTCAGCCGGTCCAACGCCCCACGCGGCGCCCGGCCGCGCAGCCGTCGGTACAGCTCGCGGAAGGCGGTTTCCGTGAGGGGCTGGTCCGAGGTCATGGGGAACCTCCTGCCGCAGTTGGCCCACCCCTGTCGGCTCATGGTCTCCCGGGGTGCGGGCGGTGTGCGCGCGGAATAGGCTCAACTGCAGGAATGCCAGGATCTGTGGGCGGTTCCGCACCGCCGCCGATCGCCTCGGGCCGGCCAGGAGCCGGCCCGGGACGTGATGCCCCATTCTCTCTGCGGAGACCCGCGGCGTGCCCCCTTCTCCCGGTGGGCGCCGGCTTCGAGGTCCGCAGTTTGCGATCCCTGTGGAGGCCGGGATGCGAGTCGTCGTTGATCTTTCCCGATGTGAAGGGTACGCACAGTGCGCGTTCCTCGCTCCGGACGCGTTCCGGATGCATGGCGAGGAAGCGCTGATGTACGACCCGAACCCCGACGACGCCCAGCGCGACCGGGTGCTGCGGGCCGCGGCGGCCTGCCCGGTCCAGGCGATCCTGGTCGACCGGCTGGAGGGGCGGCCACAGGGGCGGGACGTACCGGTGGAGGCGTCGAGGTCATGACCAGCGCCGACAACCTGCGAGCGTTCAAGCGCGACGGCCGGATCGTCATCGTCGGGGCGTCACTGGCGGGGCTGCGGGCCGCGGAAGCGCTGCGCGACGAGGGCTTCACCGGGTCGCTGACGATGATCGGCGACGAACTAGGCGAGCCCTACGACCGTCCCCCCTTGTCCAAGCAGGTGCTGACGGGCTGGGTGCCCGCCGACGGCACCCTGCTGCCGCGGCGCCGTGAGATCGACGCGGAGTGGCTGCTGGGCGTGCCCGCCAGCGGCCTGGACCTGGCCACCAACCACGTGCGGCTCGCCGACGGCCGCGAGATCCCCTTCGACCGGCTGCTGATCTGCACCGGCGTACGGGCCAGGCCCTGGTTCGTGGAGAGCGAGGCGGCGCTGGACGGCGTGTTCGTCGTCCGCACCCGCGAGCACGCCGAGGGCCTGCAGCGGGCCCTCGCCGCCGGACCCTCCCGGGTGCTGGTCATCGGCGCGGGGTTCACCGGCTCCGAGATCGCCTCCATCTGCCGCGAGCGGGACATCCCGGTGACCGTCGCCGAACTCGCGCCGGCCCCGCTGGTCGGGGCGCTCGGCGCCATGATCGGCGACGTGGCCTCGGACCTGCAGCGCGCCCACGGGGTCGACCTGCGCTGCCGGGTCAAGGTCACCCGGCTGGAGGGCGACGGCCAAGGGCGGCTGCGCCGGGCCCACTTCGACGACGGCAGCACCCTCGACACCGACGTGGCCGTGGTCGCGCTCGGCGGCATCCGCAACACCGAGTGGCTGCGGGGCTCGGGCCTCGCGGCGGGCGTCTGGGGCATCGCCTGCGACACGGGCTGCCGCGCCATGGACCTCAACGGCACCATCACCGACGACATCTTCGTCGCCGGGGACGTGGCACGCTGCCCCAACCCGGTCTACGAGTACCGGCTCATCTCGCTGGAGCACTGGGCCAACGCCGTGGAGCAGGCCGAGGTCGCGGCCCACAACATGGTCCACGGCCAGGCGGACCGCTGGCCCCACCTGTCCGTCCCGCTGTTCTGGTCGATCCAGTTCGGCGTCAACATCAAGTCCGTGGGTGTGCCGACCTTCGCCGACGAGGTGGTCGTCACCCAGGGCTCGGTGCCCGACCACCGCTTCGTCGCCGCGTACGGCTACCGGGGCCGGGTCACCGCGGCGGTGAGCTTCAACAACGCCAAGTGGCTGGACCACTACCGGCGTCTCATCGAGACGGCCGCGCCGTTCCCGCCGCCCTGCCCCGCACCCGACCAGCCCCTCGACATGAAACCGGTCCCCGTCGACTTCCCCGGCCCCACCCTGCTCGCGCAGGGCGCCACGGTGGTCGTCACCGGACACGACCCGAGCGAGCGACGCGTCACGGCCGCGTACCAGCACCACCGGTAGGAGGGAGCGCGAGATGACCACCACCGAGACACCCGACACGCTGCACCGGATCCTCGACTACTCCGCCCGCCCCGACCCGTACCCGCTCTACGCCGAGCTGCGCCGGACCCCGGTGGCCCGGCAGGACGACGGCAGTTACGTCATCAGCACGTACCGCGAGCTCGCCGACATCCTGCACAACCCGCACCTCAGCTCCGACGTCCGCAACCTGGCGCATCCGATGCCCGCGGCCCCGGGCGGGGCCACCCCGGCGTTCATCAACATGGACCCGCCCGAGCACGACCGGCTGCGGCGGATGACGATGCGTCACTTCGGGCCCCCGCACACCCCGGGGCTGGTGACCGGCCTGGAACCCGACCTGGCGGCCACGGTCGGCGGCCTGATCGACGACTTCGCGGGCAAGGACCGCGTCGACATCGTCGACGACCTCGCCTACCCGTTCCCCGTCACGGTGATCTGCCACCTGCTCGGCGTGCCGCGCGAGGACGAACCGCGGTTCCGTGTCTGGGTCAACGACATCATCAACTCGATCGACTACGACCCGAGGACCGACCCGAAGGAGAAACTCGAGGCCGGCGTACGGGCCCGCCAGGGCCTGCGCGAGTACCTCGGCGGGCTGGTGGAACAGCGCCACGGCCACCCGAGCGAGGACCTGCTGTCACGGCTGGCCAACGACGACGGGCCGGACGGGCGGATGACCGACGAGGAGATCATCAGCACCGCCAACCTGCTGCTGATCGCCGGCCACGAGACCACCGTCAACCTCATCACCAACGGGATGCTGACGCTGCTGCGCCACCCGGACGTGCTGCGCCGGCTGCGCGACGAACCGGACCTGGTCGTCCCGCTGGTCGAGGAACTGCTGCGCTACGAACCGCCGGTGCACATCATTCCCTGGCGGGCCGCGTACAGCGACATCACCGTCGGCGAGACCGTCATCCCCAAGGGCTCGCAGATCATGCTGATGCTGGCCTCCGGCAGCCGCGACCCGGACCGCTTCCACGATCCCGACCGCTTCGACCCCGACCGGACCGACAACCAGCACCTCGGCTTCGGCAGCGGCATCCACCTCTGCTTCGGCGGCCCGCTGGCCCGCCGGGAGGCCCAGATCGCGCTGACGGAGCTGGCCCGCCGCCTCGACCACCCCAGCCTGGTCGCCGACCCGCCACCGTACCGGCGCAGTCCCGTGCTGCGCGGGCCGATCCATCTGCAGGTCGATCAGAACGGTGGTTAGCGGGGCCTGCTCAGCCGGCGAGGATGCTGATGCCGTCGCCGAGGAGCTTGAGGCCGAGCACGAAGAACAGGACGGCCAGGACGGCGACGTTGTGCCGGGCGGCCCACTCCCGCCAGTTGGCGAGGATGCCCTGGGCGCGGTCGCCCATGACCAGGTAGACGGCGAGCGGGGCGAGCACGCCGAGGGACGCGATGACCACGAAGATCGCGAGGGTGCCGATCTGCTGCGGCACGGGGATCCCGGCGGAGCTGATCGAGGCGGCCGCGGCGATGGTCAGGGGCGCGTTCTTGAGGTTGCCCGCCGACAGCAGCAGCCCCAGCCCGAGGATCTTGGCCGGGGTGAAGTGGTCGATCGCCGCCATCCACTTCGGGAGCTGTGCCTGGGAGGGGTCCCGGGGGCGGCGCCGCCACTGGACGGCGCCGAAGAGAGCGAGGAGTGCGCCCAGGGCGAGTTTGAGGGCGCCGACCCAGGTGGCGGGGTGCTTGTGGTCCGAGGCCCCGCCCGAGCCGCCCACGGCCAGCATGATCGCGCCGAGCGCCGCGAGCCCCAGCACCCAGCCGAGGGCGAACAGCGTTCCGTTGAGGCGCCCCCGCGGGGTGGCGAGAATGAGGATGATCGCCACGATCGGCAGGGGGCTGACCGCGACACCCGCGGCCAGGCCCAGCACGTCACCGACAGCGTGTCCCACGGTGGCCTCCCGTCCTCTCCGCCATCGTGGGGGTCTCCGGGGCCACCGGCCATCGGCCGTCGCCGAACGGGTGACCGGGCCTCGGTGTCCCTGAGCAGGAGGACGTATGGCGGACGAGAGCATGCACTACCCGGGTCTCGTCGTCCCGGCCGGGCATGTCGAACCGGTGCCGCGGCGGATCCGTGCGCAGGTCGGCGGCCGGTGGGTGTTCGACACCCGGCGGGCCTGGTACGTGTGGGAGTGGCCCGGTTATCCGCAGTACGGCATTCCGCTGCGGGACCTCGCCGAGGGCGTCCTGCTGACCGACGACGGCCGCACCGGACGGCCGGCCCCCGGCCCCGCCCGGCGGCACTCGCTGCGGGTCGGCTCCGAGGTCCGTGCCGGTGCGGCCTGGGTCTGGGCCGAGGGGGCCCCGGAGCAGCTCGTCGGCACCGCCCGGTTCCGGTGGGACGCGCTCGACGCGTGGTACGAGGAGGAGGAACAGGTCTTCGTGCACCCGCGGAGCCCGTACACCCGCGTGGACGCGCTGCGCTCGTCCAGCAGCGTCCGCGTCGAGGTGGACGGCGTGGTCCTGGCGGACGCGCCGTCCTCGGTGAAGCTCTTCGAGACCGGCCTGCCCACCCGCTACTACCTGGAGCGCGCCTACGTCGACTGGACCCTGCTGCGCCCCTCGGACACCGTGACGCAGTGCCCGTACAAGGGCCGGACCAGCGGGTACTGGTCGTTCGCGCACGGGACGGCCGTCCACGACGACCTCGCCTGGGCGTACGACTTCCCGACGGCGGCGTGCGCCGCCGTCGCCGGGATGGTCGCCTTCTACAACGAGCGCGTCGACCTTTCCGTGGACGGCGTGCCGCTGCCGCGGCCCACCGCCCTGTCCAGGGAGTAGTTGTCGTAGTTAGTTGCGGACCCGGAAGCGTTGACTTGCTCCTCGGGCTGAAGCCCGAGGATTCTGGCCTTCTCGACGTGTTGCTGTGCCGCTACGCGGCGCGGGGTTCGGTCGGGAGTCCGTGGCTTCCTGTTTCTTCGCGCTGTGCCGGGATTTCTCCTGGTCTTACCGGCGCTCCGCAGGCCGATACCGCCAGTCCGGCGGCCGTCTTGACGTTGATCGCGGCGTTGTGGTCCCGGTCGTGGACGGTGCCGCAGGCGCTGCAGGTCCATTCCCTCACTTTCAGGGGTTTGGGTCCGTCCTTGGCGCCGCAGGTGGAGCAGGTCTGGGAGGTCGGCTCGAACCGGCCGATCTTGACCAGGACACGGCCGTACCGTTCCGCTTTGTATTCCAGCATGCCGATGAACGATGCCCAGCCCGCGTCGTGCACGGATTTGGCCAGCTTCGTGCGGGCCAGTCCCGCCACCGACAGGTCCTCCACGGCGATCCCTTGGTTCTAGGAGATCAGCTTCGTGGAGAGCTGGTGGTGGAACTCACGGCGCGCGTCGGCGACTTTGGCGTGGGCGCGGGCGACCTTGAGGCGGGCCTTGGCCCGGTTTTTTGATCCCTTCTGCTTGCGGGACAGCTCCTTCTGGGCCTTCTTCAGTTTCTTCTCCGCGCGCCGCAGGAAGCGCGGGGAGTCGATCTTCGTGCCGTCGGAGAGGACCGCGATGGGGGTCCCCCCGGACGGAGTCTGGGGGAGGGTGAGGCCGAGATCGATACCGACGGTCTGGTCGGTCTCGGGCATCCGGGCCGCGTCGGCGGCGGGGTCGGTGTCGATGACGAAGGAGGCGAAATACCTGCCGGCCGCGTCCTTGACGACGGTGACGGAAGTGGGGGTGGCGGGCAGCCTGCGGGACCACTTCACCCTCATTGCGCCGATCTTCGGCAGGTTCAGACGGCCGCTGTCGGTGATGCTCCAGCGGGCGTTGGCGGTGAACCGGACCGACTGCCGGGCTTCCTTGCGGGACTTGAAGCGGGGCGGACCTGTCCTGGGGCCCTTTCGGGTGCCCTTGAGGGACGCGAAGAAGTTGCGGTATGCCCTCTCGACGTCGCGCAGGGACTGCTGGAGCACCACCGCGGAGACCTCGCCCAGCCAGGACCGCTCCGGCGTCCGTTTCGCCTCCGTGATCAGACGGGTGGACAGCTGACCGGCCGTCGGTAATGGCTGCCCCGCCGTGCGGGCGTCCTCGCGGGCGCGGATTGCGTCGTTGAACACCAAGCGGGCGCACCCGAACGCCTTCGCCAACGCGGTCTGCTGGCCGGTGTCCGGGTAAAACCTGAAGGCGTACCGGAGCTGCATGACGATCACTCTAGAAAGCTCGAACACCGGCTGTCGTCGGGAACATGTGCACGAGGTGTCACCGACTCGCGCACTGCCCGGCTTCGCCGGAACAACACCACAACGCTCCGCGCCGCCACCACGAGATCCGCTTCACCCCCGGCCTGATGGCGAGAGAACTGCGAATGAATCCCGGTAGCTGGCGGGCGGGGCGGGCGAGACGGTGACGGTGCCCGAGGCGGTCGGCGCGGTGTGCGTGGCGTCACCGGCGTACCAGCGGCACGGGGGTGCCCCTGCGGCCCGCTCGGCCTCAGTTCCGCGTACCTCGGCTCTACGCACCGTCGCAGAGGTCGAGGATCCTGGTGAACGGCCTGCGGAGCATCACGGCCACCGGCGCCGTGTCGTCCTCGGCGTACCGGGCCAGCGCGGCGCGGGCGGTATCCGTGTCGGTCCGCGGATCCCGCCCCGCGAGCAGCGCCTCCAGGGCGCGCCCGGTGGCCTCGGCGACCGGGAGCAGGCAGGTCCGGGCGCGGGCGAGCGCCGGGGTGGGCCCGTGCCGCGCGGTGGCGAACTCGACCTCGGCGGCCAGGGTCAGCAGATGCGGTGCCGCCCGGACGGCGTGGTCGATCCGGTCGCCCAGTGCGGCCACCTCGGCCCGGTGGCGCCGCCGCAGCGGATTGAACCGCAGGGCCTTCTCCGCCTCCCGCGCCTCGGCCCCGTAACCCCGCAGCCGGTCCGCCTCCGCCTGCACCGACGCCCGGTTCGCGGACGCCGCGTCCGCCGACCCGATCGCCCGCGCGCTGCGCACCAGGCCGTCCGCGAGACCGACCGCGCACTCCCGCGCCAGCGCGGCCGTCTCCCGGCGGGGGTCGCGCGGCCACAGCAGCGGGGCGAGGACGGCGGTGACCGCGCCGCCCAGCGCGTTCTCCCACAACCGGGCGAAACCGTACGACTCCGGGGACGGGTTGGCGAAGACCAGCAGCGAGGTCACCGCGACCTGCACGTTCAGCGTCGTCCCGGAACTGACCACGGCCCCGCACAGCAGCGCCAGCCCCAGCACGACGGCGAGGACGACCGTGCTCGGCCGGAAGAGGCTGACCACGGTGACGCCCAGGGCCACCCCGGCCATCACCCCGAGGATCCTCAGCAGCAGCGCGGCCAGGGAGGAGGCGGAGTCGCCGCGCAGGCACAGCAGCGGAACGATGGCGGCGAACACCGGCGGCTGATCGGCACCGGCCCACAGCGCCACCTGCCAGCAGGACACCGCGACCACCAGGATCCGGGCCGCCGCCGGCCCCTGCACCCGGAGCCTGCGACGCACCTGCGGCCACGGGGAAACGCCCGTCACCCGCTCACCATAGGCACACACCGTGTCCCACCGCTCACGGAGCGGTGCGTACGGAGCGGGGTGTCAGGGGGCCGAGTGTCAGGGGGCCGGGGTGTCCTGGTCGTCCGGGGCGGGGGCGGCGGAGGACTCGGGGCTGGGGTGGGGTGCGTGGTCGGCGCGGCGGTGCAGCAGGTGGCGTACGACGACGGCGGCGAGGGCGACGGCCGCCGCGCCGAGCACGTACGACTCGTAGCGCTGGATGGCCGGATACAGCGTGCCGATGTGGCTGCCGGCGAGGGTGCCCAGGGTCACCCAGACGCCCACCCACAACACCGCTCCCAGGGCGTTGAAGGCGAGGAACCGGCGCCAGCGCATCTCGCTGAGCCCGGCGACGATGCCGTTGGCCTGGCGCAGGCCCTCGACGAAGCGGGCGACGGTGACGACCTTGCCGCCGTGACGGGTGAAGAACGCCTCGGCCCGGGCCACGCGCACCGGGGTGAGCAGCACGTAGTGGCCGTAGCGGGTCACGAGGCGGTGGCCGCCGTAGCGGCCGATGGCGTAACCGATGTTGTCGCCGCAGACGGCGGCGAGCACCGCGATCACCGCGACGGCGACGACGTTCAGCTGCCCCGCGCCCGCGTACACGGCGGCGGCGATCAGCATCGTCTCCCCGGGGAGCGGCACGCCGAAGTCCTCCAGGAAGAGCAGCCCGCCGACCGCCGCGTAGCCCCAGTGGTTCAGGAGCGGGGCCAGGTCGGCGAAGACTCCGGGCAACGGAGGCGCGGTCATCGCGGATCACCTCTGGGACCGAGGTTACCCGGCGCTCACCCGCCGGTGGCGCGGCGCCGTACGCCGGTGAGCAGCAGGCCCAGGAGCAGCAGCGTGCCGAGGGCGCCGTAGCCGTGGGTGAGGGTCGTGACGGAGGCGACGGCGGCGACCAGCAGCGGCCCGCCCGCGTCGCCGAGTTCACGGCCGAGTTCGGCGGCGCCCATGGTCTGGCCCAGGCGTTCGGCGGGGGTGTTCGCGGCGAGGGCGGCGAAGCCGAGCGGGGTGATCAGCCCCGTCCCGACGCCGATGAGGACGGCCGCGGACAGGACGCCGGCGAGGCCGGGCAGCATGGCGCAGGCCAGGCCCGCCGCGGTGAGCAGCAGGCCGGCGGTGAGGCCGGTACGGGTGGCCAGGCGTCCCTCGTCCAGGGCGCGTCCGGCCCTCGGCTGGACGACGGCGGCACAGGCGGCGAGCACCGACACGGCGGCACCCGTGGCGACCGTGCCGAGTCCCGCCACCCGGCCGGAGACGGGCAGGAAGCCGACCCCGACGGAGAGCGCGGCGGTGGCGGCGGCCAGAGCGGCCGTCGGGGTGAGGAAGGCTGGGTCGGCCAGCCGGCGGGCGAGACCGAGGACCGTCTGCCGGGCCTTGGGCAGCGGCGGTACGACGGGCACGGCGACCGCCGCCCACACCGCGACCGCGACGCCGAGCACCGCCAGCACCGTGAACAGCAGCCGCAGTCCGCCGGCCCACACCAGGACCCCGCCGAGCAGCGGGCCGAGGGTGTAGCCGACCGACTTGTAGAAGCCGTAACTGCCGAACGCGCGGCCGTGCTTGGCGGCCGGGTTGAGGCGGGCGACCAGCGCGGAGGCCGACGGCGAGAACGCGGAGGCGGCGGCGCCCTGGCCGAGGCGGGCGGCCCAGAGCCAGCCGGGGCTGTCGGCGAGCACGTACAGCCCGGACGCGGCGGCGAAGGCCACCAGCCCGCCGAGCAGGACCGGACGGGCGCCGATCCGGTCGGCGAGGGTGCCGAACACCGGCTTCAGCAGCACCTCGGCGCCGTCGTACAGGGCGAGCAGCCCGCCCAGCACCAGCAGCGAGGTGACCGCGCCCCGGGCGTGCCCGCCGAGGTTCGCGGCGATGCCGTGCGCGCCGAAGGCGGTGGTGAACCCCGCCGCGTACAGGGGCCACATCTGCCGGGCCTGCGCCGGCCGGTTCGGGGCCGCGGTCATGGGGCTTCCCGGCCGCCGCGCCGACCGTACGCCGGCAAGCCGTCCGCCTGCCCGGGGGCGGTCCGGTCGCGTCGGGAACGGAGGGAGGCGCTGACTGGGTCCGGGGCGTCCATGGGGACAGGGTAGGCAGCCGCGGTGAGGGGGCAGGCGCCCTGCCGGTACCCCGCACGACGCCGACTCCCTCGCCGGGGCGGTCACCCGGTCGCGGCCCGCAGCCGTGAGCCTCTGACGGAGAGGCGGGCGCCGAACTGGGCGACCTGGGTGGCGGTCGCCGTGGTGAGCGTGATCGTGCGGACGGCGGCGGCCGGCCGCGAGAGCCAGTCGGGTACCGCGTCGGGGGTGACGGTGACGGTACGGTCCGCCGGGAGCGCGCGGCCGCCGAGGCCCGTGACCGTGCCGGACAGCCTGCGCACGTAGAGGGTCACCACGCCCTTGGTGCCCGCGCCCTTGAAGGTGGACGTCGTCGACCCGGTCCGCAGGCGGATCGCCGCCCGGCCCCGGCCCGCGGTCAGATCCAGGTCGACGGCCTCCAGCGACCGCACGGTGAGCTTCATCGCCCGGACCTTTCCGCCCGCGGTCCGCACGGTGACCACCCCGCGGAACCGCGCGCCGCGCAGCCGGAGCCGGTCGGCGCGCAGCACCCAGGAGCCCTTCGCCGCGCGGGCCGGGAGCGGGTCGAGCCGTGCGGCGGCGCCGGGCGCCGCCGCACCGGCCCCCCACGATGGCACGGGGTGCAGGGCTGCCCAGGGGCCGCAGGCCACGGCCAGCGCGCAGACGACAGGACGGGGGACACGCCCGGCACGGCGGTCAGACGCCACTGGGCCTCTCTCCTTGGGGAGTTGCCGAGGCCGCCGGAGCCGTTGTGGCCGTCGGAGCCGTCGGAGCTTCCGTGGCCGTCGGAGCTTCCGTGGCCGCCGGCGGTTCGGGAGCCGTCGGCGGCATCCAGGCCAAGGCCAGGGAGCCGCCGACCAGGCCGCAGAACGCGCCGAGGAAGAGACCGCCGAAGTTCGCGACGGGCAGGGAGATCAGAGTGAGGAGGAGGGCGGCGATCCCGGCGAACACCCGGAGGTGGGGGCGGTGGCAGAGTGTGACGCCCAGGGTCAGGAGCAGGGTTCCGATCAGCAGGGACCCCGCCCCGGAGGTGGTCGACAGGGCGAGCGGAACCCCGCCCAGGTCCAGGTTCGCGTAGGGCCAGTAGAGGATGGGCAGACCGGCCGCGAAGGTGAACAGCCCGGCCCAGAAGGGGCGTTCACCGCGCCAGGACCGGAACCCGCGCCGGAACTCCGCTGCCGTGGCGATCGGCCGACGTCGTCTGCCGAAGGGGTTGGTGATCACGCGTCCTGTCCTGATCCTCGGTGCCCGGGTCAGGGGCATGCCTGGTCGCCGCGCACGAGCCGCAGGGCCAGGCCCGGAATGTTGAACGTGCCGGCGGACACCGCGACCGCGTTCACCCGTACGTCGGTCAGCGTGGCGGACGTGGCCTGCTGTGCGACGGCGTCGGGATCGAAGAACCGCGAGTTCCGGTCCGTGGACCTGACCGGGCCCTTGGTGAGGGCGCCCTGGGCGACACCGATGTCCAGGTTGCCGAAGGTCGCGTCGGCGACCGTCTCGGTCGTCGCGTCGATGAACAGGTTCGACGCCTCGGCCGGCCGGCCGTCACCGCCGGTGAGCCGCAGGGTCCGGGTGCCCACCACCGGGATGTCGACGACCACGGACTGGCAGAGCCCGCGGACCGTCGCATGCCGGAAGCCGCTGACCACGACGGGGACGAGCTCGTGCTTCCTGGTCACGTCGATGGTGCCGTACAGGCTGAACCCGCGGGCGGTCAACGAGTCGGCGGTGACCTGGAACTTCTGGCCGGAGATGAAGAAGGACGCGGCGAGCGCGCCCTGCGCCATGGCGATGCCGACGCTCGCGCAAGCCGCGACGCCGGGCACCAGGACCACCGCGAAACGCCTCCAGCGCGTTCTCCCGGCGCGGTGCGACATCCCGTCTCCTTCGGTGGCGAGGTGAACCCGCCCGTGCCAGACAGAGTGAAATATGCCCCATTTGTTCGGTGATGGATCCTAGGCTTCCGCCCCCACCCACCGGCTGCACCCCAGGCCCACCGTTCGGGTGACACGCACTCCACTGGCCCCTTCGGGTGACCCGGCCGCGCCCGAAGGGGCGTCAGGGCAGGGTCAGGATGCGGGGGCCCTGGTCGGTGATGGCGACGGTGTGTTCGATGTGGGCGGCGCGGCTGCCGTCGGTGGTGCGGAGGGTCCAGCCGTCCAGGTCGGTGCGGTAGGTGTTGTGGCCGCCGGCCATGAACATGGGCTCGATGGCGAGGACCAGGCCGTGGCGGAGCGGGAAGCCGCGGCCGGGGCGGCCCCGGTTGGGGACGTGGGGGTCCTCGTGCATACGGCGGCCGATGCCGTGGCCGCCGAAGTCGGCGGGCATGCCGCAGCGCGCCGCGCGGGCGACGGTGTCGACGGCGTGGGCGATGTCGCCGACGCGGCTGCCCACCCGGGCGGCGGCGATGCCGGCGTCGAGGGCCCGACGGGTGGCGTCGATCAGGTCGAGGTCGCCGGGGCGCGGCGTCCCGACGGGGAAGGTGACGGCCGCGTCGCCGGTCCAGCCGTCGAGTTCGGCGCCGCAGTCGATGCTCACCAGGTCGCCGTCGCGCAGCCGGTAGCCGGTGGGGATGCCGTGCGACACGGCGTCGTTGACGGACGTGCAGATCACGGCCGGGAACGGGACCGGGGCGAAGGACGGCCGGTACCCGAGGAACGGGGAGCCGGCACCGGCCTCGGCCAGCACCGCCCGGGCCGCCTCGTCCAGCTCCCGCAGGGACACCCCCACCCCGGCCGCCGCCCGGACCGCGGCCAGGGCGCGGGCCACCACGCGCCCGGCCTCCCGCATCGCGTCCAATGCGGCATCGGTCTTGATCTCCACCATGCGTGTGACTCCCCGCGGCACATCGACCCAATTCTTATACCGGTATTAGTATCACGGTTCGTTCGAGGGTGTTCCGGGTGCGGTGCGCAGGACCTCGCGAGCCTGCTCGGCGGCGCGGACGATGCTTTCGCTGATGAAGTCGAGGAAGCGGGCGACGTTTTCCAGGCGGGCGGCGGCGGGGGTGTGGGCGCCGAGGGCGGCGACGCCCTGGCGTGCGGTCTCGACGAGCCGGTCGTTGGCCCGGGCGCTGGCGATCGTCGCCTGGTAGAAGAGGTCGTCGTCGACGATGTAGCGGTCCCGGCGGCGCTCGTCGCGTTCCCGGCGGACCAGGCTCTGGCTCTCCAGGAACGCGATCGCCTTGGAGACCGACGCCGGGCTGACCTGGAGGCGCTGGGCGAGCTGAGACGCGGTGAGGCTGCCCGCGTCGGTGGTGAACAGGCAGGTCAGCACCCGGGCCCCCATCCTGGGGAGGCCGGAGGCCATGAGGACCGTGGTGAGCGACTCCTCGTACTCGGCCAGGGCCTCGGCGTCCCGCCCGTGCGGCTGAGGGGCCGACCGCGTTCCCCTGGGGGCGGCGGGTCTGCGCCGGTGGGCGCGGCGTTCGGTGGCGCGGTGGGCCAGGTCGGCGCGGTAGGCGGTGGGGCCGCCGTTGCGCATCACCTCGCGTGTGACCGTCGAGGTCGGCCGGTCCAGGCGGCGGGCGATCTCGGCGTACGGGAGGCTGTCGGCCAGCCCCAGTGCGATCTGCTGGCGCTCCTGCTGGGTGAGCCTGCCTCCCGGCATCGCGATCTCCTCGGGGTTCCTTCGTGGCCGGCCGTCCCGGCCAGTTGTTTCGGAATATGGAAAGCAACGTAGCGTTTCCTCCCCGCCCCGATCTCCGCCGTCCCGGACATCCCCGCCGGCCGCCTCACCGCGGTCGACGGCGATGGGTACTGGCGGCCGCGGCGGGGGCGGTGGAGCATGCGGGCAGGAAACGACGCGGGAGGTGCCGGTATGCGGTGGGCGGCCGGAGGATGGATCGTCGCGGGCGTGTTCGTGCTGGCGGCGTGCGGTGGTTCGGCGGGCGCACCGGCCGCCGGCCGGTCGGCGACGCCGTCGGGCGGTACGGCACCCCGAACCGCCGGTACCCCTTCGCGAACCAGCGGTACGTCCCCGCAGCCGTCGGCGGCTCCCTCCTCGGCCGGGCCCGGGCCGTCCGCCTCCGGCGGCTGTCTCGCCGGGCGGGTGGAGGTCGTGGTGCGGCCCGGGGACGGGGCCGGGCGGCGGTTGTGTGTGCGGCCCGGGGCCGTGGTGTCGCTGGTCCTCGCGGCCCGGAGTGACGACAGGCGGTGGACGGCGGTACGGAGTTCAGCCCCGGTTTTTGTCGTGGTGTCCGGGTGGAGGGTGGGCGGGGACGGCACCGGGCACGCCACGCTGCGGTGCGCGGGGGCCCGGGGCGGTGCCGCTCGGGTCACCGTGTCGGCGAAGGCGCCGGACGTGGCGGGTGCGGCGGGTGTGGCCTTCACGCTGGACGTGAGTGTGGTGCCGTACGGACGGGAGGGGTGACCCCGGGGGGTCACCCCTCGCGTTTGCGTCAGCGGCAGTCGCGCACCTTGATCGCGTAGATGCCGCGGCCGTGGGTCGCCGCGTACAGCGTGCTGCCGTCGGGGCCCAGCTTCAGCTGGAGCACGGCGACCGCCGGGAGCGAGCCGACGCGCTCCCACCGGGTGTGGCCCGGGGCGCGGTAGACGACGCCGAGGTCGGTGGCGACGGCGAGGCCGCCGTTCGGGGTGACGACCGCGGAGTTGGTGGGCACGTCGGGAAGGTTGGCGGAGATGTCCTTCCAGGTGGTGCCGCCGTCCGTCGACTCGAAGACATGGCCGACGCCCGCGCCGGGGCCCTCGGTCCAGTGCCGGGAGAAGCCGTTGACGGCGAGGAAGACGTGGTCGGCGTTCTTCGGGTCGACGGCGAAGCCGCTCAGGTAGCGGTTCGGTACGGTGCCGTCCGCGCCCGTCGTGGGCAGGGTGATGTCGTGCCAGCCGGTGCCGTCCGCGTTGCCGACGGAGATGCCGCGGGCGAAGCCCTGGTTGTTGCAGGGGCCGCACCAGGCCGCGTAGACCTTGCCGCCGGAGGCCGCGACGGCGGTCGCGGCGCGGCCGGCGCCGAGGTCGTAGACGCTCTTCCACTCCGAGCCGCTGCGGATGGCGTAGCCGTGGGTCTGCACCCAGATGTGGCGTCCGCCGGCGACCCAGGTGTTGCTGTCCTTGGCGTCGGTGGCGAGCGGGGCGATGAAGCGGGCCTCGCTGGTGGCGTTGTCGGCCGGGGCGACGTTGTACGAGGTGGCCTTGCTCGCGTCCGTGACCCAACTGCCGTCGTTTACCGCACAGTTCTGGGTCACCTGGACGGAGAGGTAGACGTACTCCTCGGCGATGTTGCAGCCGTTGGCCGGATCGGTGAGCGTGTCGCCGCCGTCGCCGCCGAAGTTGGAGCCCATCACGGTGTCATTGCTGCGCAGCACGGACTGGCCGTTGTCCTGCAGCCCACCGGTGACGGAGACGCCGCCGTGGTCGAGGTCCTTGCCGACGCCCACCGAGTAGTACTGGAGCGTGTCGATCGTGCCGTCGTTGAGGGAGGTCCAGTCCGTGGCGTGCCCGGAGGCGTCCTGGGAGCCGTGGACCGGGCGCTTGTAGACGCCACCGTCGTTGCCGACGTACACGAAGCTCTTGCCGTGGTAGCGGCCGATGGCGACGCCGTGCTGGTCGGAGTGGGTGGTCTGGCTGCAGTCGCCGGTCTGCTTCGCCGGGTCGATGCTCCAGCAGGGGAAGCTGAAGTTCCAGTACGGGCCGACGGTCGACCAGGTGCCGCCGCCGTCCTTGGACTCGTAGACCTCCTCCAGGCCCGCGTACACGTGGTTCGGGTCGCTCGGGTCGACGGTGAGGAACTGGTTGTACCAGGCCTGGACGCCCGGCATGTAGCCGCTGGAGGTCAACGCCGAGCCGTCGGCGGCCAGTTGCGTGTAGTCGGCGATCTTCGTCCAGGGGCCGAACGGGGAGGCGGCGCGGTAGATGCCCTCCAGACCGCTGTCCGGGTTGGTGTTCAGCTGCTCCGGCGACTGGTCGATGGCGTAGTAGCGGGAGCCGTCGGCGGAGCGGGCGAAGGTGACGTTGCCGACGTCGTCCGGGTCGGTCGGCAGGTCGCCGAAGCCGCTGCTGACGCGGGTCCAGGTGCCGCCGGAGTCCTTGGCGTAGAAGCCGTTGTAGTCGTCGCCGCTGCGCCAGCCGACCGCCAGGATCATCCTGCTCGGGTCCTTGGGGTCGATCGCGATGTCGTTGGCGATGTTCTTGTACGCGGCGGACGGGTCGCTCGCGAGGGAACCGCCGGGCAGGTAGGCGGGGTTGGGCGCGAACTCCAGCTTCCAGGCGCCCTTGAGGGTCTTCGTGGAGTGGCTCCACACGCCCTCGCTGGTGGCCGCCCACACCTTGCCGCCGCCGAAGCGCAGCTCGTGGATGGTGGTGGACTCCAGTTCGTCGCCGCCGACCCGGCCCCGGGCGGAGAAGGTGCCGTGGTGCGGGTCGGACAGGACGTAGACGCCGCTGCCGAGGTAGGCGTCCGCGTTGGTGGTGGCCTCGCCGGTGCCCAGCCACAGCCGGCCGGTTCCGTCGAGCGCGAGCGCGCCGGTGGACTGGGAGGAGAGCCCGTCGCTGATCGGCTGCCAGTGCCCGCCGCCGCTCCGCGAGCGCCACACTCCGCCGCCCGCGCTGCCCGCGTACACGTATCCGTCGTCGTCGGCGGCCATCGCCGCCATCCGGCCGGTGACGTTGCCCGAGCCGCCGCTGGAGTTGGAGTCGATGTCGCGGTAGCGGGAGTCGTCGGAGTTGTACGGCAGGTCGGTGATGTTGCGCCAACTGCCGCCGGTGGAGGGAAGGTTGCTCAGGTCGTCCCAGGCGGCGCCGTACGCGCCCGGGGCGACGATGCCGGGCGAGGTGCGGGCCTCGGCGTACTGGTCCGCGCCCTCGGCGATCTCGTCCGCCTCGTTGCCGTCGTCATCGTCCTCGGCGGTCACCTTGGGGGAGACGGTACCCACCGACTGCGTGCGTTCGGCGGCGAGCCGGGCGAGGGCGCGGGCTCCGAACGGACTCGAGCCCGACGCGGCACCCGCGGGTACCGCGACGAGCCCGGCCGCTGCGGTGATGGCGCAGATCGTGAGCCATCGTCTTCTGTTTCGAAGGGTGTTTCTGAGGGTCGATCTCTTGCGGGGTGATGCTGGCACCGGATCCTCCCGAACGGGCCTTGATTCAGCCGTCGGAGGAGACCCGACCACGCGCCCGCGAGGATGTCCGACGTTTGGGACGCCCTTGACCAGAACCTGTCATATGTAAACCGGTCAGGCGCCCCGGCCCGCGATGGCCTCCACGCGCGGGGCCACCAGCGTGCGGTAGCACTCCGTGCGCAGGGCCACCGACTCGTCGAGGCGGCCCGTGTTGAAGAAGATCTCCTCGTGGGCGAGGAGGTCAGGGTCGGCGATCACGTCCAGGTCCGGGTCGAAGCTGAGCGGCATGATGGAACCGCTGACGCAGCCCGTCAGCCGCTCGGCGACGTCCCGGGCCGCGAAGGACGCCTCCCGGCCGGCGTACAGCGCGTTGACCGCGGGCAGGTCGACCCTGCGGTCCCCGGGGACCACCGCGATCACGTACCGGCGCCGCTTGCTGCTCAGCGCCACCCTGATGACCAGGCTCTTCGCGGCCTGGTCCAGGCTGTGGCCGCGCAGGGTGCTGGCGAGGTCGGTGCGGCCCTGCGGCGCGTGGTGCAGGAGGCGGTAGCGGGCGCCGCCCCTGGCGAGCAGGTCGAGCAGGCGGTTACGGCTGTCCGCAGTCGTGAGCGCGGAGGACATGGTGATCCTTTCCCTGAGGAGGAGTTCCTTGAGGGGGCTTCCCTGAGGAGGACTCGGGTGGCTCAGCGGTCGCGCAGCTCCAACGTGCAGCACTTGACGCTGCCGCCCGCCTTGAGCAGTTCGCTGAGCTCGACCCCGATCGGCTCGAAGCCGCGGGCCCGCAACTGGGCCTGCAGTCCCCGGGCCGCGGTCGGCAGCAGCACATGGCGGCCGTCGGAGAAGGCGTTGAGCCCGAAGACGGCGGCGTCCTCGGCGGTGGCGATCACGGCGTGCGGGAACAGTGCCCGCAGCACGGCCCGGCTGCCCGGGGTGAACGCCTCGGGGTAGTACATGATCTCGTCGTCGGAGAGCACCGCGAGGGCGGTGTCCAGGTGGTAGTGGCGCGGGTTGACCAGCGTCAGCGAGGTGACCGGCAGCCCGAAGAACTCCTGTGCCTCGGTGTGCGCGCGGATGTCGGTACGGAAGCCGGTCCCGGCCAGGATCCGCCGGCCGACGGTGAGGAGGTCGCCCTCGCCCTCGTTGATGTGCTCGGGCCACAGCACGTCCCGGTAGCCCTGCTCCTCGAACCAGCGCAGGTAGGCGGGCCCCTCGGCGGTGCGTTCGGCGTGCCGGAAGCGGGCGCCGAAGACCTTGCCGTCCACGACGGTGGCGCCGTTGGCCGCGAACACCATGTCGGGCAGCCCCTCGACCGGCTTGATCTCCTCGACGCTGTGGCCGAGTTCGCGGTAGAGGTCGCGCAACTGCTCCCACTGGCGCACCGCGAGGAGGTTGTCGGTGCCCCGGTCGGGGTTCATCCACGGGTTGATCGAGTACGTGACGTCGTAGTGCCGGGGCCGGCACATCAGCAGCCGCCGACGGGTGGCGGTCCGGGTGGGCTGGTCCGCCGGGTGCGTCGAGACGCTGGGCGCGATGGTGTCGGTGACCGGCACGGGTGCTCCTTCTGCTGGGCTCATGGGTGATGAGGTGATGAGGAAGAGACAGGACTCAGGGGTGGTGAGGGGTGCCCGGCCCGCGCGCGGTGGTGGTGGGCGGGCCGGGGAGGGGAGGGGAGGGGAGGGGAGGGGGAGTTGCTCTCAGGCTCCGCTGGGGACGGCGTTCCCGGCCGCGGCGGTGGTCTCCTCGGCCGCGGCGGTCGTCTCCTCGGCCTGCTCCGTCCGCTCGGCCTTGGCGTCCGGCTGTTCGTCCGAGGGGCGCAGGCCGAAGAAGGCCAGGGCCGCCGCCAGGGTGCCGAGGACCGCGCAGGTGGCCCAGACGCCGTCGCCGTAGTGGGTCCACATGAGCATGCCGAGGGCCGGGCCGACCGCCGAGCCGAGACCGAACACGGTCTGGGAGGCGGCGATGTAGCGGCCGCGGACCTTCTCGCCGGCCTTCGCGGGGTGCGCCCACAGGGTCGGCCCGCTGACCATGAGGCCGCCCACGCTGACGGCGGTGGTGAGCAGGACCAGGGCGGGCACGCTGCCGGGCAGGCCGAACCCGGCGATGCCGAGGCAGTAGACGAAGGTGCCCACCGTGGCGGCCGTGCTGGCCCGCCAGCGGCGGATGCGGGCCGTCACCGCCAGTTCGAAGCTGATCAGCAGCGCCGAGGACAGGGTCAGCACCCCGCTGTACAGGGCGGTGGAGTGGCCCGCCTCGTCCAGGTCGACCGGCAGCACCGCGAAGAACTGGGCGTACACCAGGGCGCTGAGCAGCATCGAGGTCAGGTAGAGCAGGAAGCGGCCGTCGCGGGCCATGGCCCCGTACGCCGAACGCTGGGCCGCGGCGGCGGTGCCGGGCTCCGGCTCGTCGGCGGCCGGTGCCGGGCGGGGCAGCAGGAACGCGGCGAGCAGGGCGTAGGCCAGCGCGCTCGAACCGTCCACCCAGAACAGCAGGTTCCAGTCGATCTCGATGAGGCCCGCGGCGAGCAGCGGGCCGGCGGCGGCGCCGACGTTCATGGCGATGCGCAGCATGGAGAAGCCCATGACCCGGAACTCGTCCGGCATCAGGTCGCTCAGCAGCGCGGAGGCGGCCGGACGGTACGACTGGGTCATCATGCCGAGGACGACGACGATGCCGAGCAGGACCGGGTAGTGGCCGGGGCCGGCCAGCCAGGGGATGACGAAGACCAGCACCGCCGAGCAGCTCATCGCCGTGGCGATGGTGTTGCGGCTGCCGAGCCGCGAGGTCAGTTCGCCGCCCAGGAGGGTGCCCGCGACGGCGCCCACGCCGTAGGCGCCGAGCAGGAAGCTCGCCTTGTCGACGCCGTAGCCGCGGTGGGTCAGATACAGCACCAGGAAGGTCTGTACGAAGGCGCCGAGCTGGTTGAGCAGCACACCGCCGAGGAGGTAGCGGACCGAGCGGGGCGTGGCCCGCAGGGCGTCGAGGACGCCGGGTGCGGCGTTCTCCTTGGACTTGGACACACTCATCGCTTCACCTTCGTAGAGAGGGGGTGTCAGGAACCGACGGCCTGGTCGAAGGAGAAGACCCCCTCGGGGTCGTACTTCTGTTTCACCTGGACCAGGCGCGCGTAGTTGGCGCCGTAGTAGGCCTCGCGCCAGTCGGTCAGTTCCGGGTCGACGAAGTTCTGGTAGGCGGACCCGGTGACGTGCGGGGCCATGGCGGCGTGCAGGCCGCCCAGCCAGTCGAGGCCGGCGGCGACCCGGCCGGGCTCGTCGTCGTCCGACCAGGAGGTGTCCATGGAGACCAGGAACAGGGTGTCCCGGTGGACGAAGGCGGTGGCGTCCGGGGCCACCCGGTTGATGGCGCCGCCCCAGGAGAACAGGCCGACCCCGCCGCCGTCGGCGTTGTGGCTGCCGGGCCAGCGCTCGACCCAGGACAGCATGGTCTCGACGCCGTCGGCGGCCAGCGGCTCGCGGATGTAGTTGGAGCGGAGCGCGAACTGGTCCCCCGAAGTGGCGTGCACCATGTACTTGTTGGCCTCCCAGAAGGTCCGCTCGGTGACCTCCCGGGACACCGGGGCGGCCACCGCCAGGACCGGGTCCAGGATCTCCAGGCACGTGGCGGCCGGACCGAAGTACTGGCCCTGCAGGGTGACTTCGGCGTTGTCCCGGACCGCGCCGGGCCCGCTGCCGTACGTCCACACCCCGAGCCGGGCCGCGAAGTCGTCCGGTGCCTGCTGCACCATGCGCTGGCCGGCCTCCAGGACGGCGGCGGCGTCCGCCCACTTGAAGGTGAGGAAGAAGGTGGTGACGTCGGGGACCGGCCGGGCCTGGAAGGTGAGGGAGACGTTGATGCCGAAGTTGCCGCCGCCCCCGCCCTTGCAGGCCCAGAACAGGTCGGGGTTCTCCCGCTCGTTGGCCACCGCCAGGGAGCCGTCGGCGAGGACCACGGTGGTCTCCACCAGGGCGTCGGCGGTCAGGCCGTAGCGGCGGGCGGCGAACGCGGCGCCGCCGCCGAGCGCCAGGCCGGCCACGCCGACGGTCGGGCTGGTGCCGGTGGAGAAGACCATCTCGTACGGCTGCATCGCGTCGTAGACATGGCTGATCCTGGCCCCGCCGCCCGCGACGACCAGGCCGGTGGAGCCGTCCGCGCGGGTCTCGGTGAGCCGGCTGAGGTCGATGACCAGGCCGTCGTTGACGGAGTAACCGGCGAAGCTGTGGCCGCCGCTGCGGGCGACGACCGGGACGCCCTGCTCGCGGGCCCAGACCAGGGCCCGCTGCACGTCCGACGCGTGGGCCGCGGTGAGCACGGCCGCGGGGGCGCGGTGCCTGTAGCGGGTGTTGAAGAGGTGGGAGCCGACGCGGAAGCCCGCGCTGCCCGGCAGGAAGACCCGCCCCGCCACCTCGCCGGCCAGCCGGGAGTAGTCGACGCCGGCCATGTCAGCGCACCTCCTCGATGGCCGACAGGCCGCTCGCCGCGTGGGCGCCGTAGCGCTCCCACCGCTCGTGCAGCCGTATCCGGCCGTCGGCCAGCAACTCGGGGGTGTTGACGCTGTGGCCGGAGATCACCCGGCCGTCGTCGAGGACCATGCTGTACGAGAAGCTGATCACACCGTCGGTGTCGCGGGTCCCCGCCAGGGAACCGCGCCGTACGTCACCGCCGGTGAACTCGGCCCAGACCAGATCGCCCCGTTGCCGGTACAGCGCGATGGGCGCGTCGTCGGCCGGGTCGGCCAGGACCTTCCGGAATCGCTTGCCGTCGTAATTGATCACGTCAGCCATGGAACCGGCGGGCGCGATTGCCCGGAAGGGCCCCGCCCGACGGCCAATCAACCGGACATGAACCCGGTCCCCGTCCGGGTTGATTGTCCCTTCCGGACATGGCTTCCGGGCAACCGGCGCACCCCGTGGAATCGCTCTGTCACTCGGATTCAGGAGGCGATCAGCGCGTGGACGACAACGGTGCCGACAAGGGCGTGGAGGGCGTGATCCTGCTCATCGGGTGCGGGATGCGCAAGTACCGCGAGTACCTGCTGGCCGGAGCGGCGGCGACGCACCCGGTCTGGCTGTTCACAGGAGAGGAGCCCGACTGGCAGACCCCCTACCTCACCGGCCACACGGTCGTGGACGTCACCGACCGGGACGCCGTGCTCGCGGCGGCCCGGGAGCTGGCGGCGCGGATCCCGGTGCGCGGTGTGCTCAGCTGGGACGAGACCCTGATCGTGACGACCGCGCGGGTGGCCGACGAACTGGGCCTGCCCGGTGCGGGCGTGGACGGCGTGGAGGGCTGCCGGGACAAGTACCGCAGCCGGCGGCTGCTCACCGCGGCCGGCCTCGACCAGCCCGGGTACGCCTGGGTGGACACCGCCGAGGAGGCGCTCGCGGCGGCGGAGCGGATCGGCTACCCGGTCGTCGTCAAGCCGCGCGGGATGGGCGCCAGCATCGGGGTGGTGCTCGCCGCGGACGCCGGCGAGGTCGTCGACGCCTTCCGGACCGCCGACGAGGCGAGCCGGATCGGCGCGGTCTCCTACCGCGGCGGCGCGCTGGTCGAGGAGTACCTCGAAGGACCCGAGATCAGCATCGACGCGGCCGTCGTCGACGGCGACTACCACCCGATGTTCGTGGCCCGCAAACAGGTCGGCCTCTTCCCCTACTTCGAGGAGATCGGCCACCACGTCGCCGCCGACGACCCGCTGCGCACCGACCCCGCGCTGCTGGCGATGCTGCGGGCCGCGCACCGCGCCATCGGCTACGGCTTCGGCATCACCCACACCGAGGTCAAGCTGACCGCCCGCGGCCCGGTCATCGTCGAGATCAACGGGCGGCTCGGCGGCGACCTCATCCCGCGTCTCGGGCAGCTCGCCACCGGCATCGACCCGGCCCGCGCCGCCGTGCGCGCGGCGCTGGGACAGCGCCCCGACCTCACCGACACCGAGCACCGCACGGTCGGCATCCGCTTCGGCTACCCGCCCGAGGACTGCGTGGTCCGCTCCGTCACCCTGCCCGCCGCGGCCGAGGGCCTGCTGGCCGCCGAGGCGATGGCCGACCCCGGCACCGAACTCCGGCTGCCCCCGAACGGCTACATCGCCCGCCACTCCTACGTCATCGTCACCGGCGCGGACCCCGCCCGGACCACCGCCCGCCTGGACACGGCGGCGGCCCTGGTCACCCTCGACCACGAGCCGCTGCACGTGCCCGTCCCGGCGTGACCCGGGCCCAGCGGCCGACGACCGCCGGGCGCGGTCGGACCCACCGGCCCCAGCGCCGCCCGGACGCCGGCGGGCCCACCCGCAGAGAGCCGCGCGGTACCCACCCGGGCCGACCGCCCGGCTCGTCGAGGTCCGACCGGCCCACCCGTCCCCGGAACCAGACCGCCGACCCCTTCTGAGGAGATCCACATGGCACACCGCACAGTCGAACTGCTCGCCGTCGGCGCCGGCCCGGCGAACCTCGCGCTCGCGGTCGCGCTCGAGGAACTGGCCCCCGATCTCGCGGACCGCGCCCTCGTCGTCGAACGCGAGGAGAACGTCGTATGGCAGCGGGGCATGCTGCTCCCGGACGCCCTGAGCCAGGTCTCCTTCCTCAAGGACCTGGTCACGATGCGCAATCCGCGCAGTGAGTTCTCGTTCCTCAGCTTCCTGCACGACCGCGGCCGGCTCGACGCGTTCGTCAACCTCGGCAGCTTCGTGCCGTACCGCAGCGAGATATCCGAGTACCTCCAGTGGGTGGCGGACTCGCTGGAGCAGGTGCGGGTGGAGTACGGCCGGGGCGTCACCTCGGTCACCCCCGTGCACGGCACGGACGGCGAGGTCACCGGCTGGACCGTGGCGATGTCGGACGGCGACACCATCGGCTGCCGCTACCTGGTGATCGGCGCCGGACGCGACGCCCATGTGCCCGCCGTGTTCGAGGGGCTGCCGGCCGAGCGGGTCATCCACTCCACCCAGTACAGCCAGCGGATCGCCGAGGTGCCGGCGGACCGGCCGCTGCGGGTCGCCGTGGTCGGCGGCGCGCAGAGCGCGGCCGAGCTGTTCGGCGCGGCCCTGCGGGACCTGCCCGACTGCCGGCCGACGATGATCATGCGCTCGATCGGTCTGAACGGCTACGAGAGCAGCAAGTTCACCAACGAGCTCTTCTACTCCTCGTTCGTCGACGAGTTCCACGCCGCCGACCCCGAGGCCCGCCGCCAGCTGCTGTCCGAGATGCACCGCTCCAACTACGGCGGTCTGGCCCCGGCCACCCTCGACTCGCTGTACCGGCAGTTCTACCAGGACCGGCGCACCGGCACGGACCGCCTGGGCATGGTCACCATGACCGACATCACCGGCGCCACGGCCGACGGCGACGACCTCGTCCTGACGCTCACCGACCGCCGTACCGCCGAGGTCCGCGAGCTCCGCTGCGACCTGCTGCTGCTCGGCACCGGGTTCGTCCGCGAGATGCCCCGCATGGTGCGTTCGCTCGGCGACGCGCTGGGCCTCGGCCGGATCGACGTCACCCGCAACTACCGCCTGGACACCGGCCGCCGGGACAGCGCCGCCTGCTACCTGCAAGGCGTCAACGAGGCCACCCACGGCATCGCCGACTCGCTGCTCAGCGTCCTCGCCGCACGCTCCGCGGAGATCACCGAGGACATCCTCGCGCACCGCGCCGGCCGCCGGAGGGCCGGAGACCGCGAGCCCGCCCTCGCCGCGGCCTGACCACCGCCGTTCCCGCCGACCACCCACCCCGGTCCCAGCCGAACCCCGCAGAGAGACGACATGCTGATCAAGCACCTCGACCGCGCAGGCCTCACCCACGAGAACGGCCTCGACGCCCAGCGTCTGCTCCCCTGGCCCCAGTTGAACGCCCCCTTCGAGGGCTCCTGGTGCGTCATCCGGCCCGGCACCGCGTCCACCGCGCACGCCCACCACGAGTACGAGATCTTCGTCGCCCTGCGCGGCGAGGCGTTCCTGGAGTCCGACGGCGAGCGGGTCCCGTTCACCGCCGGCGACATCGTCCACTTCCCGCCGCACCACGAGCACCGGGTCGTCAACGACTCCGACGCCGACTTCGAGATGTACAGCGTCTGGTGGGACGCCGAGATGGCCGGCCGCTTCGCCGCCCGGCACACCGAGGAGGCCTGAGCCATGGACCAGCAGCAGACGGGGCAGCGGCGCACCGTCATCATCGGCCCGCCGCCCACCCCCAACGGCGACCTGCACGTGGGCCACATCGCGGGCCCCTACATGGCGGCCGACGTGCACGCCCGCTATCTGCGGGCCACCGGGCAGCCGGTGCTCTACACCACCGGCACCGACGACAGCCAGACCTACGTCGTCTCCAGCGCCGCCAAGCTGGGCACCACCCCCGAGGCGCTGGCCCAGAAGAGCTGGCGGGAGATCCGGGAGACGCTGGAGCTGATGGGCATCGCCGTCGACGGGTTCGCGCCCTTCGACGACGGCTACCGGGCGATGACGCTGGACTTCCTCACCCGGCTGCACGAGGCCGGCAAGTTCCGGCTGCGCACCGTGCGGCTGCCGTACGTCGAGGCGACCGGCGAGTTCCTGATGGAGGGCCTGGTCAGCGGCGGCTGCCCGGTCTGCCTGGCGGTCAGCCGGGGCGGGCTGTGCGAGAGCTGCGGCCACCCCAACAACTTCGCCGAGCTGACCGACCCGCGCTCCACCGTCGACCCCACGGCCGAGGTGACCCACCGCGAGGCGCAGATCCTGGTGCTGCCGCTGGAGGAGTACCGGGAGCAGCTGACCGCCTACCACCGGGAGAAGGAGTCCACCTGGCGCCCGCACATCGTGCAGCTGATGCGCGAACTGCTGGCCCGCCCGCTGCCGGACTTCCCGATCACCTACCCCACCGGCTGGGGGATCCCCGCGCCGTTCCCGGAGACCCCGGGCCAGGTCCTCAACGCCTGGGCCGAGGGCATGCCGGCCTCGATGTACTGCACGGCCGTCGCCCAGCGCGCGCACGGCGAACAGCCCGCGGCCGACGACGAGTTGTGGCGCGCCGAGCACGACATCCGGCTGGTCTACTTCCTCGGCTTCGACAACGCCTACTTCTGGGGCCTGACCCACCTGTCGCTGCTGCTCGCCCACGAGGGCCGCTACGTCGTCCCGGACGCGATCGTCAGCAACGAGTTCTACGAGCTGGAGAACGAGAAGTTCTCCACCAGCAAGGGCCATGTGGTGTGGACGCGCGACCTGGTGCGCGAGGTCCCCCGCGACCTGGTCCGCTTCCATCTCGCCCTCACCGCCCCCGAGCACGCCCGCACCAACTTCTCCCGGGCCGCCCTGGAGAAGATCACCGGCGAGCGGCTGGTCGAGCCGTGGAACCGGCTGGGCGCCCTGCTCGGCAAGGCGGTCGCCGAACTCGGCCTGGAGGGGCAGGAACTGCCGGTGTCGGCGGCGGCGAACGCCCGCCGGGCGGCGACGGCCGAACGGTTCGCGTCCGGCTACCGGCTCACCGGCTACAGCCTCAGCCGCACCGCCGACCTGATCCCGCTGCACACCGAGCGGCTCCTCCGCCGGGCCGAGGCCCTGCTCGACGGGGCGGCCGCCCCCGACCGGGCCGCGGGCGCCGCCGAACTGGGCGACCTCTTCGCGGAGTTGCGCACCCTGATCGCCGCAGCCTCCCCGATCCTCATCGACCTCGCCGAACTGGCCCGGGCCGAGGGCGGTTTCGACGGCACCTTCGCCCTCGCGCCCGCAGAGCGGACGACCACGGCGTTCACCGTCCCGGCGCTCGGCGGCACCGCCTGCCCGAGCTGAACCGACGACCTGCGTCCCAAGAGAAGTCCCAAGAGGAGGAAGGGAGGTGCCCGATGCGTGTCACCGTGGTGGGCGGCGGGGTGATCGCCCTGCTGACCGCTGTGGAATTCACCCTGGACGGACACCGGGTCACGGTCGTCGACCAGGGGCCCATTCCGTACAGCCGGGCCACCTCTTTCGACCAGCACCGGATCATCCGGGCCCTGCACCCGGACGATCCGCCCGCCACCGCGGCCGCGCTGCGCGCCCACCGCCGCTGGCTCGAACTGGAGGACCTGTTCGCCACCCGCTTCTACGAGCGGGTCGGCGCGCTCACCGTGCTGCCGCCCGTGGCGGCCGAGGCGGGCGTCCTGCTCCTGACCGGCGCCGGCGGCCGGGCCCGGACGCTCACGGCGGCCGAACTCGCCGACCGCTACCCGCATCTCGCCCTGGACAGCGGATTCGGCGCGGTCCTGGAGGACGACGCCGGAGTGCTGCTCGCCGAGCGGGTGCTCGCCGCCTGTGCCGGCTGGCTGCGGTGGCAGCCCGGCGTCAGCCTGATCGAGCACCGGCCGGTGGTCGCGGTGGACGGGGAGCGCGGCCGGGTCAGCCTCGCCGACGGGCAGGTGCTGGACGGCGACGGCGTGGTGGTCGCCGTAGGACCCTGGTCCCGGCGGCTGCTGCCCGAGCGGATCGCCAAGTCGCTGGTCCTGCACCGGCAGTCGCTGCTGTACTGCCGGGTGCCCGCGGCGGCGGCCGAGGCGTGGGCCGCCACCCCGGCCGTCCCCGCCCTCGGCACCCGGCGCGGCGCCTGGCTGATCCCGCCGGTGGCCGGTACGGCGCTCAAGCTCACCTCGGCCGCCGTCTGCCACCGGACCGACGACCTCACCGACCACGTCACGCCCGAGCACCGGCAGCGGGAGCTGGCGGCCGAGTTCGGCGACCTGCTGCCGGGTTTCGGACCGGCCTGGGTGCTCGGCAGCAAGGACTGCTACTACCTGTCGTACGCCGAGACCGGCGGCCCCCTCGTGGTCTCCCTCGGCGGCCCGGCCCACGCGTACGCGGCCTGCGGCGGTTCGTCGTTCAAGTTCGCGCCGCTGATCGCCCGCACCCTCGCCGACCGGGTCCTCGGCCGGGTCCCCGACCCCACGGGTCTGGCGGCGCTGGACGCCGCACCCCTCGACGCCACGCCCTGACCCTTCCACCCGCGTTCCACCCGAGAGGAACCGCCATGAAACTCCTGGCTCTCGAAGCCCGGCAGAACGCCACCTACTACATCTCCCGCTACGAGCAGGTCGTCGCCCTGGGCGCGGACGTGTACGTCCTCAACGGCGAGGGCACCGAGGACTTCTGGCGCGCCGACCGCTACCGAATCGCCGGCTCGCGGTCCGTCGACGCGCTGATCGCCGCGGCCAAGGAGTGGCACGCGGAGGAGCAGTTCGAGGGCGTGTTCACCTTCTCCGAGTCCGGGGTGCTGGCGGTCGCGGCGGTCGCCGAGGCCCTCGGCCTGCCCGGCATCGGCGTGGAGGCCGCCCGGGCCAGCCGGAACAAGCTGCTGATGCGCCAGGCCCACGAGCGCGAGGGCGCCGCCCACCCGTCCTTCCGCTTCGTCACCAGCGAGGCCGAGGCGCTCGGCGCCGCCGCGGACTTCGGCTACCCGGTGATCGTCAAGCCGACCCTGGGGGCCGCCTCCAACTACGTCTTCCGCGCCGACGACGCCGCCGAACTGCGCGAGCGCTACGCCCAGGCCGCCCAGGGCCTGACCGAGCTGTCCTGGTACGCGATGGAGGCCGACGGCCTGGACCTGGGCCCGCACGGGCTGCTCGTGGAGTCCTTCCTGGACGGCGACGAGTTCCTGGTCGAGGCCCTGGCCTGGGACGACGAGGTCTACCTCGGTTCGATCGTGGACCGGGTCACCGCCGAGGGCGACACCTTCGACGACGACGTCCACCACGCCCCGACCGCCCTCACCCCCGCCCAGGTCGAGGCCGTCCACGAGGTCGTCACGGCCGGCGCCCGCGCCCAGGGCCTGCGGCGCAGCGTGATGCACGCCGAGGTCCGCTTCCACGAGGGCCGCCCGCACCTGGTGGAGATCGCCGTACGCCCGGGCGGCGGCGGCCTGGACCACATGGCCCGGATCTCCGCCGGCTACGACCCGATCGCCGCCGTCGCCGCCGTGGCCCGTGGCATCCGCCCCGACGTCGGCCACTACACGCCGACCGGCGTCCACACGGCCGCCCTGTGCCTGCTGCCCCCGGCCTCCGGCCGTATCGAGCGGGTCCACGTCCCCGACGGCGTCGCCGACCGGGCGGACGTGTTCTTCCTGAAACTCACCGCCAGGCCCGGCGACCTGGTCCGCAGGCCGCCCGCGGGCAACAGCATCCTCGGCTTCCTCGGGGTGACGGGCACCTCGTTCGAGGACGCCATGGCCACCGCCGGAGAACTCGCCGCCCAGGTCCGCGCCGACCTGACCGACCCGGACGCCTGACCCGACCCCCACAAGGCCCCACAAGGAGCAAGGACATGACCGAACGCCCCGTCGTCATGGTGGGCTTCGTGCCCGTGGCGGTGACCTCCCTCGCCCAGTTCCAGCCCGAGGGCTCGGTGATCGTCGTCGACGAACCCGACGTGATCCGCAAGCGCGAGCTCGCGCCGAAGGCCGAGGAGGCGCCCGTGGTACGGGAGCTGATCGCCTGGGAGTACCAGCTCGAAGGCGCGGCCGACGCCTTCTACAACGCCCACCCCGACCTCGACCCGGCCGCGATCGCCCCGCTCCAGGAGTACGCCACCCCGTTCGCGGCCCGCCTCGCCGAGCGCTACGGCCTGCCCACCGGCGGCCACGGGGCGCTGCGGATCCTGCGGGACAAGGCCGTGCTGCGCCGGGTCAGCCGGGCCGCCGGCATCCTCAACCCGGAGTCCGTCGAGGTCACCGGCCCGGACGAGGTCCGCGCGTTCATGGCGGAGCACCCCGGCCCGGCCGTCCTGAAGCCGGCCAACCGCCAGGCCGCCCTCGGCACCCGCATCCTCGGCTCCGCCGACGAGATCGACGAGGCCTGGGCGGAGACCACCGCCATGGACGAGGGCGTGATGGTCCCCGACCGGGGCATCGAGCTGCGCATGCTCGTGGAGCGGTGCGTGCGGGGCCGCGAGTACAGCGTGGAGCTGCTCGTCGAGCGGGGCCGTCCGGTGTTCGCCAACGTCACCGGCAAGGACCTCTACCCGGGCGGCCGTCCGGTCGAGCTGGGCCACTTGGTGCCCGCCGACATCCCGGCCGAACTTGACGCGCTGCTGCGCGCGGAGACCGAACGGCTGCTGGCCGCCGTCGGGTTCGGCACCGGGATCGCGCACTGCGAGTGGATCGTCGAGGACGGCCGCCCCTTCCTGGTGGAGTGCGCCGGCCGGTTCCCGGGCGACGGCATCGTGGACCTGATGGACCGCGCGTACCGTGTCGACCTGGTGCGTGCCTTCTGGACGCTGATGAAGGGCGAACCGCTGCCCGCCCCGCTGCCCGAGAAGGCGCCCGGGGCCGCCGCGATCCGCTTCCTGCACACCGGGGCCGGGGTCGTGGAGTCCGTCTCGGGTGTCGAGGAGGCGCGTGCGCTGCCCGGCGTCGAGGCGTGCACGGTGAGCGCGGAGCCGGGGGCCGAGGTGCGGGAGCTGCGCAGTTCCTGGGACCGGATCGGCTCGGTCGTCACCGAGGCGGCCACCGGGGCCGAGGCGGCGGCCGTCGCCGCCCGGGCCCTGGACACGATCCAGGTGAAGGTCCGCCCCGTGCCGGGCCGGCCGGAGTAGGTTCGCGCACCGCTCGCGTACCACAGTTCGCGCACCACAGGAGGGAAGACATGGCCACCGTCGAGGACGTGCGGCGTCTGGCGGTCGCGCTGCCGCGCACCGAGGAGCACCTGATCCGGGACCGGGTGAAGTTCCGGATCGGCCGGATCGTCTACCTCGCGTTGTCGCGTGACGAGACCACGCTGGGCTTCGCGTTCCCCAAGGAGGAGCGCGCGGCCCTGGTGGCCTCGGAACCGGCGAAGTTCTCGCTGCCCCGGACCTCCGACCTGCGCTACAACTGGGCCCAGGCGACCCTCGCCGCGCTGGGCCCGGCCGAACTCGCCGAACTGGTCACCGAGGCGTGGCGGATGTGCGTGCCCGCCAAGGTGGCCCGCGAGCACCTCGGCCCCGACCCCGCCCCCGGGACGCCCCTGCCCCCGGCTCCGCCGCTCGCCCGACTGCGGCTCTCCGCGGAGGTGTTCGCCGGCTACCGGGGCGTCGACCGCAGCTGGCTGGAGCTGCGCCGGCTGACCGCCCCCGCCCTCGACCTGACCGACCCCGCCCACCGCACCGCCCTGCACCGCTGGCTCAACTCCTGGGGCTGCAGGCTGCCTTATCCGCCCGAGGGCGAGCCGTACCCGCTCGGGGAGACGCTGGCAGCCTGGGCGGCCGGGCACCCGCTGCCCGGCACTCCGCTCGCCGACCTCACCGACGCCGAGACCGACGCGCTGGCCGCCGCGTACGAGGACCTCGCCGGGCTCCCGGCCGGGTCCCCGGCCCGCCCCCGCTCCCTCGGCCCGACGGCCGCCGCGAAGGCGCTGTACGCGCTGCGCCCGCACACCGTCATGCCGTGGGACGCGGCCATCGCCACCGAGCTGTACGGCGCCCGGGACGGGGCCGCGTTCGCCCGCCATCTGCGCACCGGCCGGGCCTGGGCCCGGGCCGCCCTCGCCGAGAGCGGGCTGGGCGCCGACGCGCTCGCCGCCGACCTCGGCCGGCCCGCCGTCACCCTTCCGAAGGTCCTCGACGAACACCTGTACGTGACCATCACCCGCCGTACGGCCGACTGACCGTACGGCAGGGTCGTCCGAATTTCACCCCCGCCCAGAACCCGCGTGTGACGATCCGTCGCGATCGTCGTCCGTACCGCAGCAGCGAGCTGTGACCCCAGTGAAAGGCACCGAGAAACCATGACAGTTGACCAGAGCACCAGGGACAAGGCCGAGCGGCTGCGGGCGCTCGGCGGCGACTCCGTCCTCGTGCTGCCCAACGCCTGGGACGCGGGCAGCGCCGCCGTGATCGCCGCGGCGGGCGCCCTCGCGATCGGCACCACCAGCGGCGGTGTCGCCTGGTCGCTCGGCCGGGGCGACGGCGAGCAGGCCGGCCGGGACGAGATGATCGCCGCCGCCGCGCGGATCGTCGCGGCCGTCGACGTCCCGGTGACCGTGGACATCGAGGCCGGCTACGGCGCGGCCCCCGAGGAGGTGGCGAAGACGGTCACCGCGGTGGTCGCCGCCGGAGCGGTGGGCGTCAACCTGGAGGACTCCAAGGCCCCCGGCGGCCCGCTGTTCACGCCCGAGGAGCAGGCGGCGCGGATCGCGGCGGCGCGCACCGCCGCTGCCGCCGCCGGGCTGCCCGAGTTGCTGCTCAACGTCCGCACCGACGTGTACCTGTTCGGCATCGGCGAGGAGTCCGGCCGGCTCGACGACGTGCTGGCCCGGACCGCCGTGTACGCGGACGCCGGCGCCGACGGCATCTTCGTGCCCGGCCTGCTCGACCTGGCCGTCCTCGGCGAACTCGCCGCCCGCTCCCCGCTGCCGGTGAACGTCATGGCCGGTCCCGGCGGGCCCGGCGTGGCCGAGCTGGCCAAGGCAGGGGTGCGCAGGATCAGCGTCGGCACCGCGATCACCCAGGCCGCGTACACGGCGGCCCGCCGCGCCACGCTGGAACTCCTCGGCTCCGGCACCTACGAGGAACTGGCCGGATCGCTGGACTTCTTCCAGGTGGACGGCCTCTTCCACGCCTGAGCACGGCGACGGGGGCCGGTGGCAGCCCCACCGGCCCCCGCCTCCGCGTGGCCCTTCAGCCGGTCGTCGCCGTCCAGCGCTCGACCACCTGGTCCAGGACGTCCAGCGGCAGCGCGCCGCTGCCGAGCACCAGGTCGTGGAAGGCCCGGATGTCGAAGGCCGGACCCAGCCGCCGGGCCGCGCGGGTGCGCAGCCGCTGGATCTCCAGCCGGCCCGTCATGTACGACAGCGCCTGGCCGGGCCACTCGATGTAGCGGTCGGTCTCGTTCTGCACCTCGGCCTCGGCCAGTACGGTGTGCTCGCGCAGGTACGCCACCGCCTGGTCCCGGCTCCAGCCGAAGTGGTGCAGCCCGGTGTCGACGACCAGTCGGGCGGCCCGCAGCGAGTCCATCGCCAGCATGCCCAGCCGGGCCACCGGACCCGAGTACAGCCCCATCTCGTCGGCGAGCCGTTCCGCGTACAGCCCCCAGCCCTCGATGTAGGCGTTGATCCAGGCGACCCGGCGCAGCCGGGGCAGCCCGGTCAGCTCCTGGGCCAGGGAGAGCTGGACGTGGTGGCCGGGCACGGCCTCGTGGAAGGCGGTGGCCTCGGCCAGCACCCGGGAACGCTCCGTCGCCCGCGCGGTGTTGGCGTGGTACGTCCCCGGCCGGGAACCGTCCAGGGCGGCCGGCATGTACCAGGCCAGGGGCGCGCCCGGTGCCTCGGCGCCGTCCAGCGCGCAGGGCGCGGCGGGCAGCCGTCCGAACCGCCGGTGCGCGGCCAGCTCGGCCCGGCCGATCGCGGTCCGGGCGGCCGCGAGCAGCTCCGGGGCGCCGCTCCACCGCAACCGGACGTCCGTGCGCAGCCGGTCCCGTATCTCGCCCGCGCTCGGCGCCCCGCCGAAGGCCTGGGCCCCGGCCGGCCCGTACTCCGCCTCCAGGTGGGCGAGCAGCTCCACCCCGGTGTCGTGGAGTTCCTTGGGGGAGCGGTCGGTGGTGGTGTGGACGCGGGCCAGGGTGGCGTAGTGCTCCTCGCCGTCGGGCAGATGGCACAGCCCCGGGCGCTCCGGGGGCCGCCCGTGGGGGGCGAGGTCCGTGTGCAGCGCCTCCCGGTAGGCGGCGAACGCCGGGCGCACCCGTTCGTCGATCAGCCGGTCCCGCTCGGCGTGGTGACGTGGGCTCAGGGGCACCGCGCGCAGCGGGTCCCCCGCCGGGTCGGCGAGGTAGGCGTCCAGCCGGTCCGTCGCCGTACGGACCCGCTCGGCGACGGGCAGCCGTCCCGCCCGCAGCCCCTCGCGGTGCCGTTCGGCCGCCTTCGCCAGGTAGCCGGGGACCGCCGCCAGCCGCTCCAGGTGACCGCGTTCCTGCTCCTCGCCCACCGGGCGCACCGCGGGCAGGGAGCCGAGCAGCCGGCCGAGCGGGGAGGTCTGGTAGTCGGCGACGGTGTGCTCGACCAGCCGGGTCCCCAGCCGGTCGGCGACGGCCCGGGCCTGCTGCACCACCACCGCCCGGGTCACCTCCTCGACGGCGTCCGCGACCGGGGCTGCGGCGGCCCGGGCGGCGAGCAGCTCCGCCCGCGCGGCCAGCTCCGACTGTGCCTGCCAGGAGGGGTCGGCCAGCCGCCCGAGCGTCTCCGGGCAGCCTTCGAGGGCGTCCTCCAGCGGGTCCTCGGCGGCGATCACGCCGACGGCCTCCTCGGCGAGGGCGTCGAGGGGGGTGGGAGCGGTCATGCTGAGGTCTCCTGTCTCAGGGCGGGGAACGGTCGGTCGTGCCGGGGGAGCCCGGGGCGCTCGTCGGGCGGGCGGTGCCGCTGGGGGGCCGGGACGTCCGGCGGGCGGTGCCGCCCGGGGTCCCGGGCGTCCGCCGCGGGGACCGGCCGGGCGCGTGCGAACTGCCGTACCAGCGGAGGCAGTCCGTACTGGCCGGGCACGTCGGTGCGCTCCAGCAGCCCGCTGTCGACGACGGCTTCGAGGAGGTCCTCCACCGGCTCCTCCACCGGCTCCGCCCCCCATTCCTCCGCCGGTCCGACTGCCGGTCCGTGCGCCGGCTCCTGCATCGGTTCGATCACCCGCGCAAGCGCCGTGGCCGACGCGCGGGTCACCCCGTCCACGGACGGTGTCGCCCCGGCCGTCGCGAACCGGTGCAGCACCAGCCGGGCCCGGGGGGTGAGACGGCGGTAGGCGTCCTCGTACCGCTCGACGAGACTCTCGTCGCCCACCCGCAGCCGTCCGGACAGGCCGTCCGCGCGGACGAGTTCGGCGACCGCCTCGGTGAGCAGGGCCTCCGGACGCGCGGCCAGCCGACGGCCGGCGAGGGTGAGGGCGAGCGGCAGGTCGCCGCAGGCCTCCGCGAGCCGCAGCCCGGCCCGCGGGGCGCCCCGCAGCCGCTCGGCGCCCAGCACCCCCGCGAGCAGTTCCATCGACTCGTCCCGGTCCAGGACGGGCAGCGCGAGGCGCCGTACCCCGTCCAGGCCGAGCAGCCGGGACCGCGCGGTGATCACGATCCTGCTGTGCTCCCCGGCCACCAGCAGGTCGCGCACCTGGCGCTCCTGGAGGGTGCCGTCGAGCACGACCAGCACCCGCCGTTCGGCCAGCACCGAGCGGTACAGGCCGATGCGCTGGGCCGGGTCGTTCGGGATGTGCTCGGCCGGGATGCCGAGGGACTGCAGTAATCCGCCCGCGATGCCCGCCGCGTCCTTGCGGCCGTCGGCGGCCGTGCCCAGGCCGACGTACAGCTGTCCGTCGGGCAGGTCCGCGGCCAGCTCACGGGCCAGCCGCAGGGCGAGCGCGGACTTGCCGGCCCCGGTCTGGCCGTGGATGACCAGCGGCGGCACGGGGCCGTCGGCCGGTGCCGTCAGCGCGCGGGCCGCGGCCAGCTCGCGGGACCGGCCGGCCAGCGGCCGCGGTTCCGTCGGCAGCTGGGCCGGCACGGGCAGCAGGGCCCGTACGGCGGCGGCCCGCAGCCGTGGTTCCGGTGCCTGGTGTGCCGTCTTGGCGGCGGCCGGTGCCGGTTCGTCGCCCGCGCTGCCCGCCGCCGCCCGCCAGCGCCGCTCCCAGGCCGCCCGGTCCCCGCCGCAGGCCTCGGCGAACGCGAGGGCCACCTGCAGGGTGGGCAGCCGGTAGCCGGCCGCCGCGTCCGAGAGCACCGAGGCCGAGAACAGTGCCCGCCTCGCCAGCTCCCGGTAACTGGGGGAGCCCGCCGCGGCCCGGAGCCGGCGCAGCTCCAGGGCGAAGGCGGTGGCCGGTCCGGCGTCCTGCGCCAGTGGTTTCTCCGGTCTGCCCACGCTCATGCTCCTTGGGATGGTCGGGGGCGGCGCGCCTCGGGTTCGCCGGGCGCCTGCGCCCTCTCCTGCCTGCCTCCGCAGGGTCCGACCAGCCGTTCCCGATCCCTTCCCCGTGCGGTACCGGCCGGTCCCGCGGCCGTGCGGGCGGCCCTCGGCGGGCCCGGGCACAGGGTTTTTTCGGCGCGCCGGGACAGGGGGTCTTCGCCGCGCCAGGCGTTATGCTTCCGTGGATTTGTGCTCCGCCGGGCGACCAGGCGGGCACGGGGGTGGGGGGAGCCGATGGCGGCCATGGACGTGCAAAGCGGCGGACTCGACGCCGTGTGCGGTGTGGCGGCCTACCCCTGCCGGTTCGTCGCGCCCACGCGGGCGCAGGGCGCGGACGGTGCCGTCGGGCATCCGGCGCGGGGGGCGCACGAGCCGTACCGCGTGCCGCCCGGTCCGTCGGAGAGCCGGCCGGACGGCCACCGCCTGTGCCTCGGCGCGGTCCGGGAGGACGAAAACGGGGGGAAGAGGCTTGCTGGGACAACACGCCGAAAACCGGCTGCGTTTCAACGTGCTCGGACCGCTGGAGGTGTGGTCGGGAGACACTCGACTCCGGCTCGGCGGGATGGTCCAGGAACGGGTGCTCGCCACCCTGCTGCTTGAGCCGGGCAGGCTCGTTCCCGTCTCCCGGTTGGTCGAGGCGGCCTGGGAGGAGGAGCCGCCGGCCACCGCCTCCCACCAGGTCCGCAAGGCGGTCGCCGACCTGCGCCGCCGCATACCCGACGGCAGCCAGGTCGTCCTCACCGACGGCCCCGGCTACCGCGTCGCCCTCGCCGACGACCAGCTCGACCTCACCGAGTTCACCGACCTGGTCCTGCGGGCCAGGGGCGCGGCCGACCAGGGCGATCCGGCCGCGGCGATCGAGGCGCTGCGCACGGCCCTGGAGCTGTGGCGCGGACCCGTCCTCCCCGATGTCGCGGGACCGGTGATCTCCGCGGCCGCCGCCGCCCTGGACGAGCGGCGGGTCGGCGCCGCCGAGCGGCTCTTCGAGCTGTGCCTCGGCCTCGGCCAGGCCGCCGAACTCGTCGCCGACCTGCGCGACCTGACGGCGAGATACCCGCTGCGGGAGAACCTCCGCCGCCAGCTGATGCTCGCGCTGTATCGTTCCGGCAGGCAGGCCGAGGCACTGGAGGAGTACGCCCGGGTCCGGGACCTGCTGGTGGAGGAGCTGGGCATCGATCCCGGCCGGCAACTCACCCAGGTCTACGAGGGGATCCTCCGCGAGAGCCCCGAACTGGCCGCCCCCGTACCGCCCGAGGCCCCGGCACCGACGCCCGTCCCGGTGTCCGCGCAGGCGCCCTGCACCCTCCCCTACGACCTGGCCGACTTCTCCGGGCGCGACCGGGAACAGCGCGAACTGCTCGACTGCGCCCAGCGCTCCGGCGGCCGGGCGCCCGGGATCGTCGCCATCGACGGCATGGGCGGCTGCGGCAAGACGGCGCTCGCCGTCCGCGTCGCCCACCGGCTGGCCGAGGCCTACCCCGACGGCCAGCTGTACATCAACCTGCGCGGCTACACCCCGGGCGAGCAGCCGGTCACCTCGGCGACCGCGCTCGCCACCCTGCTGCGGGCGCTCGGCGTCCCCGGCGACCAGATCCCCGACGACCTGGAGGGCCGCACCGCCGCCTGGCGGGCCGCGCTGCTGGGCCGCCGGCTGCTCCTGCTGCTCGACAACGCGGCCGACACCGCCGAGGTCCGCCTCCTCATGCCGCCGGCCCCGGGCTGCCTGGTCCTGGTGACCAGCCGCAGCCGGCTGCTGGACCTCGACGGGGCGGACTGGACCTCGCTCGGCGTGATGTCCAGCGACGACAGCGTGGGTCTGGTGTCGACGACGCTCGGCGCCGAGCGGGTCGCGGCGGAACCCGAGGCGTCGGCCGAACTGGCCACGCTCTGCGGCCATCTGCCGCTCGCCCTGCGGCTGGCCACCGCCCGGCTGCGCAACCGGCCGCGCTGGACGGTCGGTTACCTGGTGGACCGGCTGCGCGACGAGACCCGGCGGCTCGACGAACTGAGCCTGGGCGAGCGGAGCGTGGCGGCCACCCTGCGTCTGTCGTACCAGACGATGGCGGCCGACGCCCGCAGCGCCTTCCGGCTGCTGGCGCTGCACCCCGGCTCCGACATCGACGTCCACTCGGCCGCGGCGCTCCTCGGCACGGACACCCGGGACGCCGAGGACATCCTGGAGCACCTGCTCGACGTGCACCTGGTCCAGCAGCCGGACGTGGGCGTGTACGCCTTCCACGACCTGGTGCGCAGCTTCGCGCTCAGCCTGCGCGGACCGGCCACCGAAGAGGAGGACCAGGACGCGGTCGGGCGGCTGCTCGACTACTACCTGACGGCCGCCGAGCAGGCCTGCGAACTCCTCTTCCCCGGCCGCCGGCGCCGCGCCACCGGTCTGCCGGCCACCCGGGCCGAGCTGCCGGACCTGGGCGACGCCCAGCGGGCCCTCACCTGGTTCACCCGGGAGCACACCGCGCTGAGCGGCGCGGTCGCGCTGGCCCAGGCGCAGGGCTACGACCGGCACGCGGTGTGGCTGACCCGCAACCTGGTCTTCTACCTCAACGCCCGCGGCCACATCAGCGAGTTCCGCGACCTGAGCCGCAGTGCGGTCGACGCGGCCCGCCGCCTCGGCGACCTGGTGCTGCTCGCCGTGAGCCTGTCGAACCTGGGAGTGGCCTGCTGGAAACTGGGCCGCTTCGAGGAAGGCGTCGAAGTGGCCCGGGAGGCCCTGGCAGTGGCGACCGAGCTGAGCGACCGGGACACCGAGGCGCACTCGGAGTCCACCCTCGGCCTGCTCAACAGCGTGCTCGGCCGCTTCGACGAGGCCCTGCCGCACCTGGTGCGGGCCGTGGATCTCGGCCGGGAGCTGCGGAACGTGCGCTCGGAGGCCGAGAGCCTCACCATCCTCAGCACCCTGTACGAGCAGTGGGGCCGGTACCCGGAGGCGGTGGAGGCGGCCCGGCGGGCCGTGGAACTCGACCGGCAGCTCGGCAGCCGCGAGAACGAGATCGTGTCCGTGACCGACCTCGCCCTCGCCCTGCTGGGCCTGGAGAAGTACACCGAGGCCCAGCAGTGCCTGGAGCGGGCCCGGCGCATCAGCGACCAGACCCACGACCCCGGCAACGTCGGCGTCCTGCTCGCGCTGTCCGCCGACGTCCAGCACCGGCTGGGCAACCCGGCGGAGGCCGCGCGTCTCGCGGAGAACGCCCTGGAACTGGTCCGGTCGAGCGTGGTGCCGATCCGGCAGGTGAAGACCGAGAACATCCTCGGCCGGCTGTGCACCCGGCAGGGCGATCCGGCCAGGGCGCTGGGGCTGCACGAGAGTGCCCTGAAGACCGCCGCCGGCATCGGCTACCGGATCGAGGAGGCGCACGCCCTGGTCGGCCTGGCCCGGGCCTGCGAGGCCCTCGGCGACACCGCGGCGGCCGAGCAGCACGCCGGTGCGGCGGCCGGACTCTTCGACGCGATGGGCGTGCCCGAGATCGGCCGGAGCCGCTGAGCGGTCAGCTTCCGGACGTCGGGGTGACGACGGTCGGGCCCTGGTTCTCGGCGATCACCTGGTGCCCGGCGGAGTGGTCGGTCGCCGGGTGCTGCCCGGCCGCCACGCCCAGTCCGAGCGCCAGCGTCATCGCGACCATCCCGAACAGTCCGGCCAGCTTGGTACGCATCGTCTTGTTCCCCCTTGTGATGTCCTGCTCTCGACATCACCGATGCTGCTGGCGGCCGTTCCCGGACCGTTCCCCCGCCGATACCGGGGCCGGTGACCTGCGAGGGAACGGCTCACCCGGCCGTTCGGCCGCCGCTCGGCGGGGTGGGCACGAGCCCGCTGCACGCCACCACCCGCGGGCCCTCCGCGAGCAGCACCAGCGAGGTGCGCACCGGCCCCGCGCTGTGTCCGGCCAGGTCGAGCAGGGCCCGCACCACCGACCGGAGTTCCACCTGTTCGTCCGGGGTCGCCTCGGACGGCTCCGAGCTGCCGAGCCGCCGCGCGGCCACGTCGACGACCTGGTGCATACCGCTCTCGGTGACCGTGGTGATCAGGAACTCGGTGCCCTCCGACGGCTCCCCCGTTCCCCGGGGCTCCCCGCCGCCCACTCGGGTGAGTTCCTGGTTGATGCGGTTCAGGACCGACTCGTCGGCCGGGCTGTCCTCCGGGTGCCTCACGGCATCCTCCTTCTGCAGACGTGTGTCGCGGCCAGGTTTTCGGCCCCCGACCCCGTTCACCTCCCGTCGCGTTCCCGTCCGGATCCCGCCGCGCCGGCGACATCCCACCCGTGAACTCGCGCACCCGACACGGTACTTGGCGGGCGGACCGGTCCCCGAGCGCTCCCGGCGCCCGCCTGCCTGGATACTTGCTGCTTGCCCGGACGCCAACCGATCAGGAGCACGGCCAGTGACCAGCGACCACCGCACGGGACCGCCCCACTTCGGCAGCGAACGCGACATGCTGCGGGCCTTCCTGGACTACCACCGCGAGACCCTCGCCATGAAGTGCGCCGGGCTCACCGACGAGGAGCTGCGGCAGCGGTCCATGCCGCCGTCCACCCTCTCGCTGCTCGGACTGGTGCGGCACCTGGCCGAGGTGGAACGCACCTGGTTCCGCCGGGTGTTCGAGGACCAGGACATCCCCCTGGTGTGGTCCGACGAGTGGGACTTCCAGGCGGCGTACGACGCGAGCACGTCCACCCGGGCCGAGGCGTTCGCCGCCTGGGAGGCCGAGGTGGCCGTCTCCCGTCGTATCGAACGCGAGGCCGCCTCCCTGGACCGGGCCGGATACCAGCCGAGGTGGGAGGAGGAGGTGTCGCTGCGGATGGTGATGCTGCACGTGCTCCTGGAGTACGGCCGCCACAACGGCCACGCCGACCTGCTGCGCGAGGGCGTCGACGGGACGGTGGGCGCCTGAGCCCCGACGCGGCGTCCCGGAGACGTCTCAACGGGCTTCTTGTCCATACGTCTTGACGTAGCGAGCCCGTTGCGCGTTTGCTTCCCTCACATCATCGGTCGCGTACCACGCTCCCCCCACCCGGAAGGCGCCTGATGTGAGCACTCCTGCCCGCCGCGGGGTTCATGTGCCCCGTTTCGCCCTAGCCCTGGCCGCTTCCGCGTCGGCCCTCACGCTCACCGCGTGCGGTGCCCTCGACGGCATCACCGGAAGCGACAGCTCCACGTCCCCGAACAACCGGGACGACATCACCGTGGGACTGCTGCTGCCCGACAAGGACACGGCCCGCTTCGAGGCGTTCGACTACCCCATCTTCAAGAAGGAGGTCGCCACCCTCACCCACGGCAAGGGCACGGTCGACTACGCCAACGCCGAGGCGGACCAGGCCACACAGAGCAGGCAGTTCCAGGAGATGGTGGCCAGGAAGGTCGACATCATCGTGGTGGACGCGCTCGACTCCGCGGCCATCGCACCGGACGTGCGCAAGGCGAAGGACGCCGGCATCCCCGTCATCGCCTACGACCGGCTCGCCCAGGGCCCCATCGACGCCTACGTCTCCCACGACAACGAACTCGTCGGCGAGGTCCAGGGCCGCGCCATCGTCGAGGCCCTCGGCAGCAAGGCGGCCTCCAGCGAGATCGTCATGATGAACGGCGACCCCGCGGACCCCAACACCGCGCGGTTCAAGGAGGGCGCCCTCGGCGAACTCGAGAACAAGGTGCGCATCGCCGAGCAGTACGACACCGACAAGTGGTCCCCGGCCGTCGCGGAAGCGAACATGAAGAAGGCCATCCGGGCCGTCGGCCTCGGCAACATCGCCGCCGTCTACTCCGCCAACGACGGTATGGCGGGCGCCGTCATCGACGCGCTGAAGAAGGCGGGCGCCACCAGGATCCCGCCGGTGACCGGACAGGACGCCAACCTGGACGCGGTGCAGCGGGTGGTCTCGGGCGAGCAGTACATGACCGTGTACAAGTCCTTCCTGGACGAGGCCACCGACGCCGCGCAGATGGCGGTGTACAAGGTGCAGGGCCGCGACATCCAGTACGACGCGCTCGCCCAGGACAAGGTCGACAGCCCGACCGAGAAGGACATCCCCGCGACGCTCGTGCCGGTGGTCGCCCTCACCAAGGACAACATCAAGGACACGGTGATCGCCGACGGCGTCTACACGGTCGCCGACATCTGCACCCCGAAGTACGCGTCGGCCTGCGCGGCGATCGGTCTGAAGTAGCACCGGCCGGTTCGGTGAGTGCACATTCTTCCAAGACCGCGCGGCCACCGGGCCGGTAGCGTCCCCGCTCGTAGGGCCGGCGGCCGGTCGGGCGGCACGGGGGACCGTCCGACCGCCGTAGGACAGCGGAACGCCCCCCGGCCCGCACAGGGCCGGGGGGCGTTCCGTGTCCGAACGGGGGACCGGGTTACTTCACCGGCTCCGGCTCCGGGGCGCTCTCCTGCTCCGCCTCGCCCGCCGGGTCGACCGGCGTCTTGACGGAGTCGAGGAGCAGCTGGGCGACGTCCACCACGGTGATGGACTCCTTGGCCTTGCCGTCGTTCTTCTTGCCGTTCACGGAGTCGGTCAGCATGACCAGGCAGAACGGGCAGGCCGTGGAGACGATGTCCGGGTTGACGGAGAGAGCCTCGTCGACACGCTCGTTGTTGATGCGCTTGCCGATCCGCTCCTCCATCCACATCCGGGCACCACCGGCGCCGCAGCAGAAGCCGCGCTCCTTGTGGCGGTGCATCTCCTCGTTGCGCAGGCCCGGGACGCTGGCGATGATCTCGCGCGGGGGCGTGTAGATCTTGTTGTGGCGGCCCAGGTAGCAGGGGTCGTGGTAGGTGATGATGCCCTCGACCGGGGTGACCGGGACCAGCTTGCCCTCGTCCACCAGGTGCTGGAGCAGCTGGGTGTGGTGGATGACCTCGTAGTCGCCGCCGAGCTGCGGGTACTCGTTGCCGATGGTGTTGAGGCAGTGCGGGCAGGTCGCGACGATCTTCTTGGCCGACTTCGGCTTCTTCGTCGACTCGTCCTCGTCGTCCTCACCGAACGCCATGTTCAGCGCGGCCACGTTCTCCATGCCCAGCTCCTGGAACAGCGGCTCGTTGCCGAGCCTCCGCGCCGAGTCGCCGGTGCACTTCTCGTCGCCGCCCATGATCGCGAACTTGACGCCCGCGATGTGCAGGAGTTCGGCGAAGGCCTTCGTGGTCTTCTTGGCGCGGTCCTCGAGGGAGCCGGCGCAGCCGACCCAGTAGAGGTACTCGACCTCGGTGAGGTCCTCGATGTCCTTGCCGACGACCGGGACCTCGAAGTCGACCTCCTTGAGCCACTCCAGGCGCTGCTTCTTCGCCAGGCCCCAGGGGTTGCCCTTCTTCTCCAGGTTCTTGAGCATCGTGCCCGCCTCGGACGGGAACGCGGACTCGATCATGACCTGGTAGCGGCGCATGTCGACGATGTGGTCGACGTGCTCGATGTCGACGGGGCACTGCTCGACGCAGGCGCCGCAGGTGGTGCAGGACCACAGCACGTCCGGGTCGATGACGCCGTTCTCCTCGGCGGTGCCGATCAGCGGCCGCTCGGCCTCCGCGAGAGCGGCGGCGGGGACGTTCTTCAGCTGCTCCTCGGAGCCCTTCTCCTCGCCCTCGGCACTCTTGCCGCCGCCCGCGAGCAGGTAGGGCGCCTTGGCGTGCGCGTTGTCCCGCAGGGACATGATCAGCAGCTTGGGGGAGAGCGGCTTGCCGGTGTTCCAGGCGGGGCACTGCGACTGGCAGCGGCCGCACTCGGTGCAGGTGGAGAAGTCGAGGAGGCCCTTCCAGGAGAACTGCTCGACCTGGGAGACGCCGAAGACGTCGTCCTCACCGGGGTCGGTGAAGTCGATCGGCTTGCCGCCGGAGGTCATCGGGAGCAGCGCGCCGAGGGCGGTCTCGCCCTTCGCGTTCCGCTTGAACCAGATGTTCGGGAAGGCGAGGAAGCGGTGCCAGGCGACGCCCATGTCGGTCTTCAGGGCGACCACGATCATCCAGATGAACGAGGTCGCGATCTTCAGGCCGGCGAAGAAGTAGGTGAGGTTCTGGAGCGTGGAGACGTCCATGCCCCGGAACCAGGAGACCACCGGGTACGAGATGAAGAACGACGCCTCGTAGGAGTCCACGTGGTGCTGGGCGCCCTCCAGGGCGTGCAGCGTGAAGATGCAGACGCCGACGATCAGGATGACCGTCTCGACGAAGTACGCCTGGCCGAAGTTGGAGCCGGCGAAGCGGGACTTGCGGCCCGGCCGGTTCGGCTTGCTCAGCTGGCGGATGACGATCAGCACCAGGATGCCGAGGACCGTCATGGTGCCGATGAACTCGACGAAGACGTTGTACGGCGCCCAGTCACCGATGACCGGCAGGATCCAGTCGGCCTGGAAGAGCTGGCCGACGGCGTTGACGATCGTCAGCAGCAGGGAGAAGAAGCCGACCGCGACGAACCAGTGCGCGACGCCGACGATGCCCCAGCGGTTCATCCGGGTGTGCCCGAGGAACTCCCGGACCACCGTGACCGTCCGCTGGACGGGCTCGTCGGTGCGGGTCCCGGCGGGCACGTTCTGGCCGAGCCGCAGGAAGGTGTAGATCTGGAGGACGGCGCGGGCGAACAACGCCACGCCGACCACGATCAGAACCAGCGACACGATGATCGCGGCGAGTTGCATGGGGGCTCCTCGGGCCTGCGAGGTCTCTCGAAATTACTAAGCGGTAACTTATGCAGTCCGTCTGAGACTACCCGCATCTTTACCCGCACTGTAGCCAGGTGCGGAGTGATCTGAATCGCTGAGGCTTGCCTCTGCGCCGGCCCCACAACCCGATCGTGTTATTCATACGGAATTGTTACATTCAGGTCTAATTTGGACCTGTGCTCTACGGGATCGCCGCCGCCACCACCGCCCTGCTGCTCGCCGCCGTCCTCGCCGCGTCGATCCGGCCGGCCGCGCTGCGGCTGGGCCTGGTCGACCGCAGGCGGGCACGGCCCGTGCCGGTGCTGGGCGGGCTCGCCGTCGTCGGGGCGACCTGTCTGGTCGCGGGGGCCGGGGAGTGGACCGGGGTCGCCCCGCTCGGCACCGGGGTCGGGGAGCTGCTGATCGCCGGGGGCGTCGTGGCGCTGCTCGGGCTGGTCGCCGACGTGTGGCGGCTGAAGACCCGGTTCCTGCTGTTCGGTACGGCGGTGGCGGCCGCCTGTGTGGTGCCGTACGGGGAGTTCGGGATCGCCGGCGGGGTGCTCGGGGTCGGCTGGATCGCCTTCGTCGCCGTCGCCTTCAAGGGGCTCGACCACGCGGACGGGCTGGCCGGGACCGTGGGGGTGGTGACCGCCTTCGGGACCGGGGCCTGCGCCACCGCGGAGATGATGGACGGGCTCGCCGTGCTGCTGAGCGTGCTCGCCGCCGCGCTCACCGGCTTCCTGATGCACAACTGGCACCCCGCGCGGATCGCCCTCGGCGCCACCGGCTCGCTGTTCGCGGGGTTCGTGCTGGCCGCCGCCGCCCTGCTGACCAGGACCGGGTACGACCCCCTCGCCAGCGCGGGCGTGCTGTTCGCGCTCACCGCCGTCGCGGGCGCCGACGTCCTCCTCGTCCTCCTGTCGCGGCTGCTCGCCGGGCGGCCGGTGCTGCGGCGCGGGCCCGATCACCTAGCGCACCGGCTGCGCCGGCTGGGGCTCGCCTCGCCGGGCGCGACGATCCTCCTCGGGGCCGCGTCCTTCGCCGGGGTGCTCGTCGCGGTGCTCGTGCACGGCGGCTGGATCGGGCGGACCGCCGCCACCTGCGTCGCCTGCGTCACCTTCAGTCTCGTGCTCCTCCTCCTTCGGGTGCCGGTGTACGGACCCCGGCACCCGGAATCTTCGCAGGTCAGCGGCCACTTGCGTGTAAGGAACGGATAAGACTTGAGTCGGCTCCACTCAGGTCTGTTGACCCAGCGCGAGGCTTGATGCACACTTGAGTCCGTTCCACTCAAGTCAGCTGGAGGAAATCACCATGGCACGTGCGGTCGGCATCGACCTGGGCACGACTAACTCCGTCGTCAGCGTTCTTGAAGGCGGCGAGCCCACCGTCATCACCAACGCCGAGGGTGCCCGGACCACGCCGTCCGTCGTCGCCTTCGCGAAGAACGGCGAAGTCCTCGTCGGCGAGGTCGCCAAGCGTCAGGCGGTCACCAACGTCGACCGGACCATCCGGTCCGTGAAGCGCCACATGGGCACCGACTGGAAGATCCAGCTGGACGGGAAGGACTTCAACCCCCAGCAGATCTCCGCGTTCATCCTGCAGAAGCTCAAGCGGGACGCCGAGGCCTACCTGGGCGAGAAGGTGACCGACGCGGTCATCACCGTCCCGGCCTACTTCAACGACTCCGAGCGCCAGGCGACGAAGGAGGCCGGTGAGATCGCGGGCCTGAACGTCCTGCGCATCGTCAACGAGCCGACCGCCGCCGCGCTGGCGTACGGCCTCGACAAGGACGACCAGACGATCCTCGTCTTCGACCTCGGTGGCGGCACCTTCGACGTGTCCCTCCTGGAGATCGGCGACGGCGTCGTCGAGGTGAAGGCCACCAACGGCGACAACCACCTCGGTGGTGACGACTGGGACCAGCGCGTCGTCGACTACCTGGTCAAGCAGTTCGCGGCCGGCCACGGCGTGGACCTCGGCAAGGACAAGATGGCCCTCCAGCGCCTCCGCGAGGCCGCCGAGAAGGCCAAGATCGAGCTGTCGTCCTCCACGGAGACCTCGATCAACCTGCCGTACATCACCGCCTCCGCCGAGGGCCCCCTGCACCTCGACGAGAAGCTCACCCGCGCCCAGTTCCAGCAGCTGACCGCGGACCTGCTGGAGCGCTGCAAGACGCCGTTCCACAACGTCATCAAGGACGCCGGCATCAACCTCGGCGAGATCGACCACGTCGTCCTCGTCGGCGGCTCCACCCGTATGCCCGCCGTCGCCGAGCTCGTCAAGGAGCTGACCGGCGGCAAGGACGCCAACAAGGGCGTCAACCCGGACGAGGTCGTCGCCATCGGCGCCGCGCTCCAGGCCGGTGTCCTCAAGGGCGAGGTCAAGGACGTCCTGCTCCTCGACGTCACCCCGCTGTCCCTCGGTATCGAGACCAAGGGCGGCATCATGACCAAGCTCATCGAGCGGAACACGACGATCCCGACCAAGCGGTCCGAGATCTTCACCACCGCCGAGGACAACCAGCCCTCCGTCCAGATCCAGGTCTACCAGGGCGAGCGCGAGATCGCGGCGTACAACAAGAAGCTCGGCATGTTCGAGCTGACCGGTCTGCCGCCGGCCCCGCGCGGTGTCCCGCAGATCGAGGTCGCCTTCGACATCGACGCCAACGGCATCATGCACGTCACGGCCAAGGACCTGGGCACGGGCAAGGAGCAGAAGATGACCGTCACCGGCGGCTCCTCGCTGCCGAAGGACGAGGTCGACCGGATGCGCCAGGAGGCCGAGCAGTACGCGGAGGAGGACCACCGCCGCCGCGAGGCCGCCGAGACCCGCAACCAGGGCGAGCAGCTCGTCTACCAGACGGAGAAGTTCCTCAAGGACAACGAGGACAAGGTCCCCGGCGAGATCAAGACCGAGGTCGAGGCCTCCCTGGAGGAGCTCAAGGAGACCCTCAAGGGCGAGGACACCGCCGAGATCCGCACCGCCACCGAGAAGGTCGCGGCCGTCTCCCAGAAGCTGGGCCAGGCCATGTACGCCGACGCCCAGGCCTCCGGTGCCGCGGCCGGCGGTGCCCCCGCCGGTGACGCCGCCGACGACGTGGTGGACGCCGAGATCGTCGACGACGAGCGCAAGGACGGTGCCGCGTGACGGAGGAGACCCCGGGCTTCGAGGAGAAGCCCGACGTCCCCTCCGGCGCCACCCCCGACGACGCCGGGCCGAAGGCCGCTCCCTCCCAGGGGGCGGCCCCGGCCGGGGACTCAAGCGCACAGCTGGCCGGTCTGACCGCACAGCTGGACCAGGTACGCACCGCGCTCGGCGAGCGCACCACGGACCTCCAGCGCCTCCAGGCCGAGTACCAGAACTACCGCCGACGCGTGGAGCGCGACCGGATCACGGTCCGGGAGATCGCCATCGCGAACCTCCTGACCGAACTCCTGCCCGTGCTCGACGACATCGGCCGCGCCCGGGAACACGGCGAACTGGTCGGCGGTTTCAAGTCGGTGGCCGAGTCCCTCGAGACGGTCGCCGCGAAGATGGGCCTGCAGCAGTTCGGCAAGGAGGGCGAGCCCTTCGACCCGACGATCCACGAGGCCCTGATGCACAGCTACGCGCCGGACGTCACCGAGACGACGTGCGTGGCGATTCTGCAGCCGGGGTATCGCATCGGCGAGCGCACCATCCGCCCCGCGCGGGTGGCGGTCGCCGAACCGCAGCCGGGCGCGACGGCGGTGAAGGCCGAGGGGACCGAAGAGGCCCCCGCGACCGGGGACGAGAAGGACAACGGCCCTGAGGAGGGCTGACGCAATAAGGACCGAGCGGAAGGAGGGGCGTCGGGGATGAGCACCAAGGACTTCATCGAGAAGGACTACTACAAGGTCCTCGGCGTCCCCAAGGACGCCACCGAGGCCGAGATCAAGAAGGCGTACCGGAAGCTCGCGCGCGAGTTCCACCCGGACGCCAACAAGGGCAACGCCAAGGCCGAGGAGCGCTTCAAGGAGATCTCCGAGGCCAACGACATACTCGGCGACCCCAAGAAGCGCAAGGAGTACGACGAGGCCCGCGCCCTCTTCGGCAACGGCGGCTTCCGCCCGGGGCCGGGCGCGGGCGGCGGCAACTTCAACTTCGACCTGGGCGACCTCTTCGGGGGCAACGCCCAGGGCGGGGGCGGCTTCGGCGGGGGCGGCGGCGGCTTCAGTGACGTCCTGGGGGGCCTGTTCAACCGGGGCGGCGGCGCGGGCTCCCGCACTCAGCCCCGGCGCGGCCAGGACATCGAGTCCGAGGTCACGCTCAGCTTCACGGAGGCCATCGAGGGCGCCACGGTCCCGCTGCGGATGTCCTCGCAGGCCCCCTGCAAGGCCTGTTCGGGCACCGGCGACGCGAACGGCACCCCCCGGGTGTGCCCGACCTGCGTCGGCACCGGCCAGGTGGCGCGAGGATCCGGAGGCGGCTTCTCGCTCACCGACCCCTGCCCGGACTGCAAGGGCCGCGGCCTGATCGCGGAGAACCCCTGCCCGGACTGCAAGGGCAGCGGCCGCGCCAAGTCGTCCCGGACCATGCAGGTCCGCATCCCCGCCGGAGTGACGGACGGCCAGCGCATCCGGCTGCGCGGCAAGGGCGCACCGGGCGAACGCGGCGGCCCCGCGGGCGACCTGTACGTCATGGTGCACGTGGACACCCACCCGGTGTTCGGCCGCAAGGACGACAACCTCACGGTGACCGTCCCGGTGACCTTCACCGAGGCGGCGCTCGGCGGCGAGGTCAGGGTCCCGACCCTGGGCGGACCGCCGGTCACCCTGAAGCTGCCCCCGGGCACGCCCAACGGCCGCACCATGCGCGCCCGTGGCAAGGGCGCGGTCCGCAAGGACGGCACCCGCGGCGACCTGTTGGTCACCGTCGAGGTGAGTGTCCCGAAGGACCTGTCGGGGAATGCTCGTGACGCACTGGAGGCGTATCGCGAGGCGACCGCGGGTGAGGACCCGCGGGCCGAGCTGTTCGAGGCCGCGAAGGGAGCATGACAGAGATGGACGGCCGTCGGCGTAACCCGTACGAACTGACCGAGGAGACCCCGGTCTACGTCATCTCGGTGGCGGCCCAGCTCTCCGGACTGCACCCGCAGACGCTGCGCCAGTACGACCGCCTCGGCCTGGTCTCCCCGGACCGCACGGCCGGGCGGGGCCGGCGCTACTCGGCCCGCGACATCGAACTGCTCCGCCAGGTGCAGCAGTTGTCGCAGGACGAGGGCATCAACCTGGCCGGCATCAAGCGCATCATCGAACTGGAGAACCAGGTCATAGCGCTCCAGCAGCGCGTCGCCGAACTCCAGGCGGCGGTCGACGGCGCCGCGGCCGCCATGCAGCAGCGCGAGGCCGCCGTCCACGCCTCCTACCGCCGCGACCTGGTCCCGTACCAGGAGGTCCAGCAGACCAGCGCGCTGGTGGTGTGGCGGCCGAAGAAGGCCAAGGACTAGCCGTACGCGCGTCGAGGGGCCCGGAGGTCACACCTCCGGGCCTCTTCTCGTGTCTACGGCTCCAGGATCGCCCAGTCCGCGCCGGGTGCCGACTCCGTGCCGTCGGCGTACAGCGCGGTCACCCAGTAGTAGTGGGTGGTGCCGCGGGCGGCCGTGGTGTCGTCGTAGGAGCGGTCGGTCGTGGCCGCCAGCTTCACGTACGTCTCCGTCGCCGGATCCCAGCGGTACACCTGGTAGCCGGTCGCCGAGTCGACCGCGCTCCACCCGAGGTGGACGCCGCCCGAGTCCGGGGCGTCCGCCGTCAGGGTCAGCGGGGCGCCCTCCGGGGTCGCCACCGACGGGGTCAGGTCCAGCTCGTCGACGGCGACCGCGCTCACCGGCCCCAGCGACCGGCTGGAGTTGCCCGCGGCGTCGATGGCGTCCACCCAGTAGCAGGCGTGGTCGCCGTCGGGCGTCCGCACGTCCCGGTAGTGGGAGGTGCCGGCGTTCAGCCATGCCCACTCACCGGCGGAGCAGACCTGCTCCGCGTCGTCCTCGCCGAGGACCGTGCCCCGGTAGACCACGTACCGCTTCAGGTCGGACTCGGTGTTGTCGTCCCAGTCCAGCTCGATGCCGTACTCGGTGGCCGTCGCGGTCAGGCCGGTCACCTGGGCGGGCGGCTTGTCCGACTCCAGCGTGGTGACGGTCGCGGTGTTGGAGAGCGGGGACACGTAGGGCCACTGCACGTTCGCCACCGCGTAGTGGTACGTCGTGCCCTCCTCGGCCGAGAAGTCGCCGCAGCTGTACCGGCGGGACCCGTCGGCGAGGGTGGTGAAGCTGGTCGTACAGGTCACCCACTGCGCCGTCGAGGTGTCCACGGGCAGCGTGGTCGAGCGGTAGACGCGGAACTCGCCGTACGGCGCGTCCTCGGGCTTCATCGTCCACTGGAGGGTCGCGCTGCCGATGCCCGCGGTCGCGGTGAGTTCGCGGGGTGGGGCCAGCGGGCGGGTCACCGCCTTGAGGTCGGTGAACGGCGACAGGTGGCCCGAGCCGTCCACGGAGGCGACCCGGTACTTGACGGTCTCGCCCCGGGTGAGCGAGTCGTCGGTGAGGGTCACCGTGTAGGCGAGGTCCCAGGACTTGGTGACGACGCCGTAGGAGTCGGTCCGCTCCACCCGGTACTTCACCGCGGCGTGCACCCCCGACCAGCTCAGCTCGGCGCCCGTGTCGGTGGCGGACGCGGTGAACCCGGCGGGTGTCTGCAGGACGGTGCTGGTGACCAGGGCGTCGGCGGTGCCGGTCGACTCGTTGCCGGCCTTGTCGTAGGCGCGGACCTCGTAGTAGTAGAGGTCGCCGGTCGCGGGCGGGGCGTCGGTCAGGGACGTCGCCGTCGTCGTCCCCGTCTTCGTCCAACTGGTGCTGCCCCGCAGGCGCCGGTAGACCCGGTAGCCGGCGAGGTCCATCTCCCGGTTCTTCGTCCAGCTCAGCTTCGTCGTGTTGGCGCTGCCGTCGTAGGACACCAGCGGATCCAGCGGGGTGAGGGGCTTGACCTTGTCGACGGCGGCCGAAGTGCGGGGTGTGTAGGTGAACTTGACCTTGGCGGCGCCGGTCCAGTTGACGTAGTCGATCCGCAGGGTGTGCTTGCCGGACGGGACGGTCACGTTGACGGTCTTGCTCACCGTCTTGGTCGTGTTCTTCCAGAGGTCGACCTTGCGGACGCCGTCGAGGTAGACGCGGATCCCGTCGAGTCCGGAGGCGGCGAGGGCGAAGGGTCCGCCGGAGCCGAAGTCGCGGGTCACGCTCCAGCGCACGCCGAAGTTGTCCTTGGGCAGTCCGGAGGCGGGGGCGCCGCTCCAGGACTCGCTGATCGTGGAGTCGCAGTCGGTCTTCTTCGGGGTGCCCTTGAAGGTGGTGTTCGCGAAGAACTGCCGTTTGAAGACGGGCGAGGTACAGGTCGTGGCCGCCGAGGCGGTGGATACGGCGACGGTGGTGAGGAGTCCGGCCGTGGTGGCCAGCACCACGGCCGTCGCCTGCAGGGTGGTCTTCATCGGGGGCTCAGGCTCCGCTCGGCAGGGACGCACAGGCGTCCACGTTGCTGAAGGTCTCCGAGCCGTCGGGAGCGACGACGGAGAGCACGTAGAAGACGGTCGTGCCGTGGGGCACGGTGGTGTCGGTGTAGTGGGTGGCGGTAGGGGCCAGCGGTACGTCCGTCACCCGGACGTAGGAGGCCGTGGCACGGTCCCAGCGGTACACGTTGATCCCGGCGGCGCCCGTGGCCACCGAGTCCGCGCAGTCGATGTACATGCCGCCCTCGTCGCCGAGGGTCGAGTACGTGGTCAGCGAGCAGTCCGCGGTGTCCTCGGGGACCACCGCCGGGGTCAGGTCCTGCTCGGTGACGGTGACCTGGGAGTAGGGACCGCCCCATTCCGGGATGTCCTGACTGTCCTCGTACGACCCGGAGTTCCCGTAGATGTCGACCGGGACGACGATGTAGCTCTTCGTCTCGCCGTTCGCCACCTCCGGGCCGACGACGTACTCGGAGCTGCCGGCGGGGACGGACTCGATGTACGAGGGCTCGTAGCCCTCCAGGTCCTCGTACACCTCGTAGTGGTCGATGTCCGCCGCCGTGCTGTCGTCCCAGTCCAGCTTGACGCCGTACTCCAGGGGCTCGGCCGTCAGGTGGGTCACGGGCGGCGGCGGGACCTCGTCGCCGGGCCGGGTGACGGTCATGTCGGCGGAGCCGGTGGACCAGCGGCCGGCGGTGTTCTGCCGGATCATCACGTAGTGGTAGGTGGCGCCCTGGTCGCCGTCGTAGTCGACGCAGGAGCGGACCGTGTTGCCGGCCGCGTCGGTGCTCTTCTTGCGGCTGCGGCAGTCGGTGAGGTTGTCGTAGGTGAGCTCCACCGGGGAGGTCGTGGAGCGGTAGACGTCGTAGTCGGCGGTGTCGCCGCCCGCCGGCTCGGTCCAGGTGAACACCGCGCCGTAGCTCGGCACGGTCGCCGTCACGTTCTGCGGCGGCAGGATCGACCGGGTGCTGCGCACCACGTTGGAGGCGCGGGCGTTCCTGGCCGCGTCGAGGGCGCTGACCTTGTAGTCGTAGGCCCGGCCGTAGGACGCCTTGGTGTCCGAGTAGCTCGTGCCGGTGATCTCGGTGAGCTCGGTGTACGAGGTCTCCGACGCCGACTTGCGGAAGACCTTGTAGGTCGCGGCGTCCGCGGGGGACGTCCAGGAGAGGTCGTTGGAGGCCTCGACGGCGGTGGCGGTGAGGACCGGGGCGGCGGGGGCGGTCATGTCCTGCGACACGACGAGCTGGTCGTCGGAGCCCGCCGACTGGTTGCCCGCCTTGTCGTAGGCGCGTACCTCGTAGTAGTACGACTGCCCGGTCGGCGGCGTCTGGTCCCAGGCCTGGCGGGTGCCGGCCGTGGTCGAGGCCACCTCGGTCCAGCTGCTGGAGCCCTTCAGCCGCCGGTAGAGCCGGTAACCGGCGAGGTCCATCTCCTTGTTGGCCGCCCAGGTGACTTCGGTGTACGACCCCTCCCCGTCGGGCTGGTAGACGGCGGAGACCCCGGCCGGCGCGAGCGGCCTGACCTTGTCGACGGTGGCCGAAGTGCGGGGTGTGTAGGCGAACTTGACCTTGGCGGCGCCGGTCCAGTTGACGTAGTCGATCCGCAGGGTGTGCTTGCCGGACGGGACGGTCACGTTGACGGACTTGGCCACCGTCTTGGTCGTGTTCTTCCAGAGGTCGACCTTGCGGACGCCGTCCACGTACACCCGGATCCCGTCGAGTCCGGAGGCGGCGAGGGCGAAGGGCCCGCCGGAGCCGAAGTCGCGGGTCACGCTCCAGCGCACCCCGAAGTTGTCCTTGGGCAGTCCGGAGGCGGGTGCGCCGCTCCAGCTCTGGTCGACCGCCGAGTCGCAGTCGGTCTTCTTCGGGGTGCCCTTGAAGGTGGTGTTCGCGAAGAACTGCCGCTTGAAGACGGGCGAGGCGCAGCTGGTCGCGGCCGAGGCGGTCACGACGGCGCCGCCGAGCAGGGTGCCGGCGGTGGCGAGCACCACGGCTGCGGCCGAGGCGCTTCTGGCTGGGTTCATTCGTTCCTCTGATCGGATCGACACGGCGGGGACGGCCGTTGCCGATGTCGACTCATGAGGAAACGACTTGGTTGTACTGATCTTTGCCTGCCCGTGAACTCCCTTTGGATGGAGGGTCCGTAAAGAGTGTTTGTAGGCGATTCCGCTCTACCTTCACAGATGCAGCGGAGCGTGGTGTTGCGCACTCGTTAAGTAGTTCCGCTTGACGCCGGGTGTGGCGTACGCGTTGTCTTTTCAGACATCTGGGTCGCAAAGCAGCCCACGTCCGGAACGCACCTGAAGTGAGCCCCCGTATGCGTCGTATAGCCATGTTTGTGGCCGCGTCCACGATGACCCTTTCGCTTGCCGGCTGCGGCGTGCTCAACGCGACAGGATCGTCGACGTCCGCGAGCCCGAAGAAGGGCAACGACATCACGGTGGGCGTGCTGATGCCGGACAAGATCAACACCCGGTACACCAACTTCGACTACCCGATCATGAAGTCGAAGATCGCCGAGCTCACCAACGACCAGGGCAAGGTCGACTACCAGAACGCCGCGTCCTCCGCCTCCACCCAGGCGGACCAGATGCAGAAGATGATCGACGACAAGGTCGACGTGATCGTCCTGGACTCCGTCGACGCGCACGCCATCGCCGACAAGGTGAAGAAGGCCAAGGACGCGGGCATCCCCGTCATCGCCTACGACCGCCTCGCCGAGGGCCCCATCGACTCCTACGTCTCCTTCGACAACGAGCTCGTCGGAGAGGTCCAGGCCCGCACGCTCCTCGAAGGCCTCGGCTCGAACGTCGACACCTCCGACAAGGTCGTCATGATCAACGGCTCGCCGACCGACCCGAACGCCAAGCAGTTCAAGACGGGCGCCATGTCCGAGCTGGCCGGCAAGGTGACGACCGACCACTACTCGTACGACACCAAGGACTGGGACCCGGGCATCGCCGAGAAGGAGGTCACCAAGGCGATCGACCTGATCGGCAAGGACAACATCGCCGCCGTCTACTCCGCCAACGACGCGATGGCCGGCGGTGTCGTCAAGGCCCTCAAGGCGGCGGGCGTGACCACCATGCCGCCGATCACCGGCCAGGACGCGGACCTCGACGCCATCCAGCGGATCCTTGTCGGCGATCAGTACATGACCGTCTACAAGCCCTACCCGGACGAGGCCGAGGCCGCCGCCCAGATGGCCGTCTACAAGGTCCAGGGCAAGGACATCCAGTTCGACGCGCTCGCCCAGGACCAGGTCGACAGCCCCACCAACAAGGACATCCCGGCCCGGCTGGTGCAGGTCAGCGCCGTGACCAAGAGCAAGATCAAGGAGACCGTCGTCGCCGACGGCATCTACAAGATCTCGCAGATCTGCACCGCCGCCTACAAGACGGCGTGCACCGAGGCCGGCCTCAAGTAAGCCCCTCCGGGGCCGGCGCTACCACCCCGTCAGCGGCTTCATCGCGATCAGCACCCCGTTCCGCGCGTACGGAACGGGGCTGCTGTTCATGAACCCGACCCGGTCCCGGTCCCCGGACACCCGCACCCCGCCGACCCGCGCGCCCCGCGGCACGTCGTACCAGAGCTCGACCTCGATCAGATCGTGCCCGCCGATGTCGACACTGTCGTGCTGCCGCCGCACGGCCATCGCGAAGGAGTCCGGCAGCCCCCGCCGCCCGCTCACCCCGGCCAGCCGCTGCCGCCCCACCACATACGTGTGGAACTCCGGGTCCTTGTTCTCCACCCGCAACCGCGCCCAGCAGAACTGCCCCTCCGGCTGCGCCTCACTGTGCGACCCGGACACCGCCGTCAACCCACAGCGCAACGACAGCAACGTGAAGGTGAGATGCCCGTCCTTGTGGGGGCGGGAAGGGGCTTGGGCGGAGGGCGAGGGGGACGCACTGCCGCTACCGCCCCCACACCCCGCGAGAAGCAGCAGAACCAATCCACAGACCGACGCCCACCTCTTGGCCATACGCCGATTGTGCGCGCCCCTCAGGGGCGCGGGACAGTGTCCGTGTGCGGCTCCGCCGCGTGGGCGCGACCAGCCCCCACCGCCCCGCACCCGACTACGCGACCCTTGTGAACACCACACTCACCTCCGGAAGCCCTCCAGGAACCCCCCGATAGATCCCCTTGTGCGGAGTGACGTCGTCATAGTCCCGCCCCCGGGCCACCACCACATGCGACTCATCCACCCGCACCCGGTTCGTGGGGTCGTACCCGCACCACTCCCCGGCCCAGTACTCGATCCACGCATGGCTCTGCCCGGCGACCGGCCGGTGCAACTCCGCCTCCCGCTCCGGATGCAGATACCCCGAGACGTACCGGGTCGGCAGCCCCACCCCCCGCAGCAGCGCGATCGTCAGATGCGTGATGTCCTGGCAGACCCCCGCCCGCTGGGCCCACGCCTCCGCGGGCGACGTGTTCACCCCGGTCGCCCCGGGCAGGTACGCCACCCGGTCGGCGACCAGCTCGGACACGGCCACCGCCGTCTCGTGCGGCCCCAGCCCGCCCGCGGCACCCAGCGCCTTCTTCACCAGCCTCTTCGGCACCGACGTCCGGGACGTCCCGCACACGAACTCCCACAGCCGTGACCCCGCGGCCCGTTCGGCCACCTCCTCCCACGTCGGCGCCTCCGGCAACGGCTCCGGTGGCGACGTCTCCACCAGGCTCGACGCCGTGATGGTCAGGTCCCCGTGCGGGTCCGGCAGGTCGAAGCCGGTGACCTGGGTGCCCCAGTAGTCCCAGTACGACCAGACGGTGGTCGCCGGCTGCACCGTGACCCGGGCGTCCAGCGTCGTCTGCCCCGGCAGGGTCAGCGGGGTCATCCGGACCTCGTTGTGCGAGGAGGCCGCGGGCTGCGCGTAGGAGACCCGGGTGGTGTGCCGGATGCGGAGGCGACGAGCCATGTCAGGCTCCTTCCTGGGCCCACTCGACGGGCCCCTGGTACGGGAAGAACCGCTCCGCCACCGCGTCGGCGGACGTCATGCAGGCCTGCTGCAACTCCCGCAGCAGTGCGGGAAGCTGTGCCTCCAGGGTGGCGGTGTCCAGGTACTCCAGGCGGGTGCGGGCCCGGCCGATCGGGGAGCGGGCCGGGTCCTGGCGGGGCCGGCCGAGCGCGGCCAGGCACTCCTCCGCCGTGGTCAGCGCGTGCAGCGCCGAGCGCGGGAAGTCCCGGTCCAGAAGCAGGTATTCGGCCACCCGCGGGGTGTCCCCGAACCCGCTGTGCACCCGCGCGTACGCCTCGTCGGCGCCGCTCGCGCTGAGCAGCGTGGTCCAGTCCGGCGCGTGCGCCGCGTCCAGCACCCGTACCGAAAGGAGTCGTACGGTCATATCCACCCTCTCCAGGCTCCGGCCGAGGACGACGAACCGCCAGCTGTCGTCCCGGCTCATGGTGGAGTCGGCGAGGCCGAAGAAGAGGGCGGCCCGGCTGCGGACCAGCTCCAGGTAGGCGTAGGGGCCGGTGCGGCGGGCCGCGCGGCGCTGGTCGCCGAGCGCGTGCCAGGTCGAGTTGAGGCACTCCCACATCTCGGAGGAGACGGCCTCCCGGGCGCTGCGGGCGTTGAGCCGGGCCGCGCCGAGCGCGCCCTCGATCGATCCCGTCGAGCGGGCGTCGAAGGCGAGCTGGTCCAGGACCTGCTGCATGTCCACCCGCTCCGCGCCGGCGTCCACGCCGAGGATCGCGTACAGCGAGCGGCAGGCGACGTCCTCGTCGCGCCAGGGGTCCTCCAGCATCCGGTGCAGATAGGCGTCGAGGATGCGGCCGGTGGCGTCGGCCCGCTCGACGTACCGTCCGGTCCAGGTCAGCGACTCGGCGATACGGGAGAGGATCACGTCGTTCATTGCTGCTGCGCTCCTTCCGCTACGACGGCACGGGTGCCGTCGGGCCCGAGGCGGCGCGGGGCGATCGCGGGGATCGGGCCCGCGCCGGCCGGCGCCGGGCGCTCGGCGGGGCCCTCGGCGAGTACCCAGGTGTCCTTGGAGCCGCCGCCCTGGCTGGAGTTGACGATCAGGTTGCCCTCCTGGAGGGCGACCCGGGTGAGGCCGCCGGGCAGCACCCAGATGTCCGTGCCGTCGTTCACGGCGAACGGGCGCAGGTCAATGTGGCGGGGGGCCATGCGGTCACCCGTGAGGGTGGGGGAGGTGGAGAGGGCGACGGGACGCTGGGCGATGAAGCCGCGCGGGTCGGCTACGACGGCTTTGCGAGTGCGTTCCAGGGTGTCCCGGTCGGCCTTCGGTCCGATCACGATGCCCTGGCCGCCGGCCCCGTCGACGGGCTTCACCACCAGCTGGTCGAGCTGGTCCAGGACCGCCTCCAACTGGCCCGGTTCGTCCGGCCGGTAGGACTCCACATTGGGGAGAATCGGTTCCTCGCCGAGGTAGTAACGGATCAGGTCCGGGACGTAGGTGTAGAGGAGTTTGTCGTCGGCGATGCCGTTGCCGACGGCGTTCGCGAGTGTGACGTTCCCGGCGACGGCGGCGTTCAGGATGCCGGGGCAGCCGATCACCGAGTCGGGGCGGAAGTGCAGGGGGTCGAGGAAGTCGTCGTCGAGGCGCCGGTACACCACGTGCACGGGCACCTCGCCGCGGGTCGTCCGCATCCACACCCGGTTGCTGCGGCACACCAGGTCGTGGCCCTCCACCAGCTGCACGCCCATCAGCCGGGCCAGCAGGGCGTGTTCGAAGTAGGCCGCGTTGCTGGGACCGGGGGTGAGCACCACCACCCGGGGGTCGCCCGCGGCCCCGCCGGGGGCGGCGGCGCGCAGGGCGGCCAGCAGCCGTGCCGGGTACCCGTCCACCGGGAGGACGTGCTGCTCGGCGAAGAGCGAGGGAAAGATCCGGGTCATCGCCCTGCGGTTCTCGATGACGTACGACACCCCGCTCGGCACCCGCACGTTGTCCTCCAGGACCCGGAAGGCGCCGGCCTCGTCACGGACCAGGTCGATTCCGGCCACATGGATGCGCACCCCGCCGGCCGGCTCGACCGCGTGCGCGGCCCGGTGGAAGTGCGGCGAGGAGAGCAGCAGCCGCCAGGGGACCACCCCGTCCTCGAAGGCGCGGGCGTGCCCGTAGGCGTCGGCGAGATAGGCCTCCAGGGCTCTGACCCGTTGGCTCACGCCTCTTTGTATGAGATCCCATTCCAGGGCGTCCAGGATCCTGGGCACCAGGTCCAGCGGCCAGGGCCGCTCCTCGCCCGCGAAGGCGTAGGTCACCCCCCGGTCGGTGAAGGCACGGGCCATCTGGTCGGCCCGGAAGCGCAGTTCACTCGGCTCGATCGGCTGGAGCGCCGCCAGTACCGGCTCATAGGCGGTCCTGACCTCACCCGGCCGCTCAAACATCTCGTCCCACGCGTCGGCCAACGCGTACGCGTCAAATATGTCCGCCATGGAGGGACGTTAGAGCGGGCACGTAACACGGCGATCACTGGCGGATTTCGGGGATTCGCCGGGTCCGCCGGGCCACGTGCCCGCGAGCGACCCTCCCTGCGACGCACCTCCCCCGTGGGTGCGTCGCACGGGGCCCCGGGCCAATCGGGGGAGGACGGCCCGGGGCCCCGCCGGGTGTCCGGCGACGCCCGTGGGAAGCGACATCAACGATGCCGCGCACACCTCCCGGCCACCACCGTCAGCTTGTTGCAACGCGGGCTGCGGAGGCGGGGCGATATCCAGCCGTATCCGGTTATGGGGACGCCCCGCGCGGGGGGAGCCGTGTTGCGGAGCCGGTCCGGACCGCTCATAGTTGCGCTGCGGAAGAGGCAGCAAACCGGGGGTGGAATGGGCGATGGCCGGGCACGGGACGGAGGAGCATCCACACGGAGCCGACCGACTGTGCGCCGCCGGGGACCGCGTGTACTCCCGGGCCGTGCGCCGGGGCCGGGTGCCGCGCACCGACGCCGACACGGTGCCCTGCCTGCTGGAGCTGGCGCTGCTGCACCCCGACCCCGACGACATGGACTGGCTGGTGCCGACCTCCCCGCAGGAGGTCATGACCCGGCTGCTGCGCGGGGTCTACGACGAGGTCACCGACAGCCAGCGGCGGGTGGGTTCGGCGGTGGCCGCGTTCGACTGGTACGCCGGTCTGGGACGGCAGTTGCGGGCCGTGTCGGCCTCCGCCGAGGGCACCTCGGCGATCCGGGTCCTGGACGGGCTGTCCCGGATCCAGGCGGCCATGGACGAGGCGACTCAGGCGTGCACCGCCGAGGTGCTGACCGTGCAGCCGGGCGGCATCCGGCGTGAGTCCGAGCTGACCGAGGGCCTGCACCGGGCGGTGGCCCTGCGCGGCCGGGGCGTGCGGATGCGCGACCTGTACAACCATGTCGCCCGGCACGGCCAGGGCCTGCTCAACTACCTGGAGCTGATGGGCGACGCGGTGGAGGCCCGCACCCTCGACGAGGTCATCGACCGGCTGATCCTCTTCGACCGCACGGTGGCCTTCATCCCCGCCAACGCGGACCGCACGATGGCCCTGGAGCTGCGCCACCCCGCCCTGGTGGAGTACCTGGTCACGGTCTTCGAACGGCTCTGGCGGCTGGCGATCCCGCTCACCACCCCGCTCCCCGACACCGGTATCGAGGGCATCTCGCACCGCGAGCAGTCCATCGCGGCGCTCCTCGCGGAGGGCCACCAGGACGCCGTCATCGCCGAGCGCCTCGGCATCAGCGTCCGCACCTGCCGGGCCCATATCGCCCGTCTCTCGGAGACGCTGGGCGCGGCCAGCCGTACCCAGCTGGGCGTGCGGATAGCGCAGGTGGGGCTGGACCGGCCGCCGGGCGGGGCGAGCGGGTCGCCGGCCGTGGTCAGCCTGCCTGGTCAAGGATCCCGGACCGGCCGATGAGGTAGCCGAGTTGGGCGCGGCTGTCGCTGCCGAGGGTGGTGGCGAGGCGGGCGATGTGGTCGCGTGCGGTGCGGATGTTCATGCCGAGGCGTTCGGCGATGACGGCGTCGGTGTGGCCTTCGACGAGGAGGGCGGCGATGGCCCCCTGGCGGGGGGTGACGCCGTTGACGGACGGGCGGTGCTCGCGGTGCGGGTAGACGGGGGTGGCCAGCCGCCAGAGCCGGTCGAAGACCGTGCTCAGGTAGCTGATCAGGGTGGGGTGGCGGACTTCCAGGGCGAGGCTGCCGTCGGCGTCGGCGGGCAGGAACGCGGCCCTGTCGTCCACGACGATCAGCCGGTCGGGCAGCTCGTCGAGGCCGCGCACCTCGTTGTCACCGGTCAGCAGCTCGTTGTAGGCCAGGATGCCCGGCAGGTGGACCATCGAGTGCTGGATGAGCACCCGGATACGGCCGCCGCGGTCGAGGAAGGCCTGGTCACGGCCGTAGGAGGCGGAGTGGGCGAGCTCGCCGCGCTCGCCGACCATACCGGTGTGCGGCTGGACGCACAGGACTTCCCGCCGGGCCTGCGGCATGGCCTCCTCGATGGCCTGGTTGATCCGCCGGGTGCCGCTCAGCAGCCGGAGCGCGGGGGAGTCCGCCGTCGTCGCGAGCTGCGGTGCGATGCGCATCAGCGGGGCGAAGAACTCGACCAGCCGCTCCTCCCGCCGCCATTCGTCGGCGATCCGGGCCCGGGCGCCGCGCAGCCGCCGGTTCAGGGCGACGGCCGGGGCCACGGGTTCCAGCCGGCCCGGGTCGTCCAGCGCCGGCTGCAGCAGACCGAGATCGACGAGACAGGGGGCCTCGACGGTGTCCCCGGCGGCGAGGTGTCCGCCGTCCAGGGCGCGTTCGTACAGTTTCGTCCCCGCGGCGCACAGGTCCTCGATGCCGTGCTCGGCGTGCGGGACGGGGGTCAACGGGTGCCTCCCTCCTCCGGGAGCCGCTGGTCCAGGATCCCGGACTGGGCGATGAGATAGCCGAGCTGGGCGCGGCTGCCGCTGCCGAGCGCCAGGGCCAGCTTGGCGATGTGGGCGCGGCAGGTCCGCACGTTCATGCCCAGCCGGCGGGCGATGGCCTCGTCGACATGGCCCTCGATCAGGAGCTTGGCGATGGAGTGCTGGATCTCGGTGATGCCGTCCGGGGCGGTCTCGTAGGGGGCGCCGGCGTTCAGCGGAGTCGCCCGGTTCCACATGAACTCGAAGACCTTGATGAGGTACCGCACCAGTCCCGGGTGGCGCAGTTCCAGGGCGACCTGCTGGTCGTCGCGGGTGGGGATGAAGGCCACGGTCTCGTCGCAGATGATGAGCCGTTCCACCAGCTCGTCGATCGTGCGGTACTCCACCTTGCCGTCCACGAAGTGCTCCACGTAGGACAGCTTCTCCGGGTTGTACCGGGCCGTGTGCTGGTAGAGGGTGCGGATCCGCACCCCGCGTTCGATCAGCGGCCGGTCGCGCTCCAGACCCTGCAGGAAGGTGCGCTCGGAGAACCGGTTGGTCGGCTGGACCGTGAGCACCTCGCTCTGGCACTGGTTGGTGGCCAGGTCGAGGGCCGCGTTGATCCGGTCGCTGCCCTCCAGGACGGAGATCGAGTCCGTGGGTGCCGCCGTCTGCATGCCCAGGGCGATGAACGGCTCGAAAGCTTCGGACAATTCGATTGACCGTTGCCGGCGCTCGGCTATCTCCTGTTCCAGGGGGTTGAGCCGCTGAGCCAGGGCGACCGCCGGAGAGACCGGGCGCAGCCACTCCGGGTCGTCGAGGTCGGGGCGCAGCAGAGCCAGCTCCATCAGGCAGGGAGCCGGTTCCGCGTCCGCGCGGGAGATGCGTCCCGTACGCAGGGCGGTCGCATAAAGTCGGCCACCTTCTTCACACAGTTCGGTCACCGCATGGGGATGTGCCACTTTGGTCTGTTTCGTTGTCAAATCTCCACCCCCCAGGGTCCTGAACATGCAGGAACATGATGCACCGATCGTGTGGCCATGACGTGCCCGAATGAGCCATCGTCTTATTCGTACGGGGGAAGAGGGGACCTTCAAGTGAGGACGAAGCCGAAGATGAACAAGAGATCGCTTCGCTCGGTACTTGTCGCCGCCTTCTTCGCCGTTGCGGCTGCCGGGATAGTCGGCGGTCTCTCCGGTACGGGGGGCGACGTCCGGGCGGACACGAGGTGGCCGTCGGTCGCCGAATCGACCACGCTTGCCGACAGCACTGCTTCTACGGTCGACACAAACGACAGCGCCGGGAGCTGAGGACGTGACCACCCCACCGGACGACCGATCCTTCCGGCGCGAAATGGCCACCGCCTATCGCTCCGGCTGGCACTTCATCGACCTGGTCACCGCCATCCCCCACAGCGGTGACTCCCTGATGGTGACCGTCTTCGGTGAACCGGTGGTCGTCACGCGGGACGATGACGAGGACGTACGGGCGTACCGGTGTCTGCGCAAGCCGCGAGGGGCGCCGCAGCCCGTGCGCTGTGCCGTCCGGTACGGAATGATCTTTGTAAACCTTGACCAACGGGACCACCGGCTGGCTGAGCCGGACGTTCCGGACGTGAGGACCATCTCGGCCACCCCCCGCAGTGCCTGACGCGATTCCCCCGTCGTAAAAGATCGCTCAGGTACTTCCCCCCGCAGCGGCGTCACCGTGACCTGAACACGGTGACGCCGCTGCAGTTTTCGGGGGACATTTCCGGGTATCGGCGGGTTTCGGCCAGGCCGCACGGTGGCTGAAATCCGCCGTCGGAACGGGTCGGTCACCCCGCCCCCGCCTCCGTTCCTCATCCCCGGCCCAGCGCCCGCTCCACCTCGATCTCGATGACCACCCGGGACGGGTTCTCCCCCGGCACCCGCTCGTACCGCTCGGCGTACCGCCGCTCCGCCTCCGCCACCCTCCCCCACTCTCGGCTTCGCTCGAGCGGGGGGACCCCCATCGGTTCGGTCCGGACGTGGGCCCGGCCCTCCAGCGTCGCCCACCGCCGTCCGGCCACCTGGCACACCGCGACCCGGGCTCCGTCCGGCCCCGCGGCCGGCACGTGCGACACCTTCGCGCTCGCCTTGTTCGTGATCACCCGGGCCGGCCCCGGGCTGCCGTCCGGGCGCAGGGTGGTGAGGGTGCACAGGTGGCGTTCCCGCCAGAAGGCCACGTAGGCCTCGTCCGGTGCGGCAGGGTTCACGCGATACGTACTCATGGTCCGGAAGGCAGCCGCCGGAAGGACTCCCGGCCACACCTTGAGTGGAATAGACTCAACTTTATGTACGTTGGCTGAAGCAGTCGTACGACGCCGAGGAGGAGAACCCGAACGTGGACGCCGAGCTGACCAACAGGAGCCGGGACGCGATCAACGCGGCCAGCAACCGTGCCGTGACCATGGGGCACGCGGACCTCACGCCTGCCCACCTGCTGCTGGCTCTGCTCGCAGGGCAGGACAACGAGAACATCACCGACCTGCTCGCGGCGGTCGACGCCGACCAGGCCGCCGTACGCCAGGGCGCCGAGCGCGCGCTGGCCGCGCTGCCCAGCGTGACCGGGTCCACGGTCGCGCCCCCGCAGCCCAACCGCGAGCTGCTCGCGGTCCTCGCCGACGCGGGCGAACGCGCCAAGGAGCTCGGCGACGACTTCCTCTCCACCGAGCACCTGCTCATCGGCATCGCCGCGAAGGGCGGCGCCGCCGGCGAGGTCCTCGACCGGCAGGGGGCCACCGCGAAGAAGCTGGTGGCGGCGTTCCAGAAGGCGCGTGGCGGGCGCCGGGTGACCACCGCCGACCCCGAGGGCCAGTACAAGGCGCTGGAGAAGTTCGGCACCGACTTCACGGCCGCCGCCCGGGACGGCAAGCTCGACCCCGTCATCGGCCGGGACACCGAGATCCGCCGGGTCGTGCAGGTGCTGTCCCGCCGGACCAAGAACAACCCCGTGCTCATCGGTGAGCCCGGCGTCGGCAAGACCGCCGTGGTCGAGGGGCTCGCCCAGCGGATCGTGAAGGGGGACGTGCCCGAGTCGCTGAAGGACAAGCGGCTGGTGTCGCTGGACCTCGGCGCGATGGTCGCGGGCGCGAAGTACCGGGGCGAGTTCGAGGAGCGGCTCAAGACCGTCCTCGCCGAGATCAAGGACTCCGACGGGCAGATCATCACCTTCATCGACGAGCTGCACACGGTCGTCGGGGCCGGCGCGGGCGGCGACTCCGCCATGGACGCCGGCAACATGCTGAAGCCGATGCTGGCGCGCGGCGAACTGCGCATGGTCGGCGCCACGACGCTCGACGAGTACCGCGAACGCATCGAGAAGGACCCGGCGCTGGAGCGGCGCTTCCAGCAGGTGCTGGTCGCCGAGCCGACGGTCGAGGACACCATCGCCATCCTCCGTGGTCTCAAGGGCCGTTACGAGGCCCACCACAAGGTGCAGATCGCGGACTCGGCGCTGGTCGCCTCCGCGACCCTCTCCGACCGCTACATCACCTCCCGCTTCCTCCCCGACAAGGCGATCGACCTGGTCGACGAGGCGGCCTCCAGACTGCGGATGGAGATCGACTCCTCCCCGGTCGAGATCGACGAACTGCAGCGTTCCGTCGACCGGTTGAAGATGGAGGAGCTGGCGCTGGAGAAGGAGACCGACCCGGCCTCCCGGGAGCGCCTGGAGAAGCTGCGCCGCGACCTCGCCGACAAGGAGGAGGACCTGCGCGGCCTCAACGCCCGCTGGGAGCGCGAGAAGCAGTCCCTGAACCGGGTCGGCGAGCTGAAGGAGAGGCTCGACGCCCTGCGCGGCACCGCCGAACGCGCCCAGCGCGACGGCGACTTCGACACCGCCTCCAAGTTGCTGTACGGCGAGATCCCGCAGCTGGAGAAGGAGCTGGAGGCCGCGTCCGAGGCCGAGGAGGAGACCTCCCGGGACACCATGGTCAAGGACGAGGTCGGCTCCGACGACATCGCCGACGTGGTGGCCGCCTGGACCGGGATCCCGGCCGGGCGCCTGATGGAGGGCGAGACCCAGAAGCTGCTCCGCATGGAGGACGAGCTGGGCCGCCGTCTGATCGGCCAGACCGAGGCCGTACGAGCGGTGTCGGACGCCGTACGACGCTCCCGCGCCGGGATCGCCGACCCGGACCGCCCCACCGGCTCCTTCCTCTTCCTCGGCCCGACCGGTGTCGGCAAGACGGAACTGGCCAAGGCCCTCGCCGACTTCCTCTTCGACGACGAGCGGGCGATGGTCCGTATCGACATGTCGGAGTACAGCGAGAAGCACAGCGTGGCCCGGCTGGTCGGCGCCCCGCCCGGATACGTCGGCTACGAGGAGGGCGGCCAGCTCACGGAGGCGGTCCGCCGCCGCCCGTACACGGTGGTTCTCCTCGACGAGGTGGAGAAGGCGCACCCCGAGGTCTTCGACATCCTCCTCCAGGTGCTGGACGACGGCCGTCTCACCGACGGGCAGGGCCGCACGGTCGACTTCCGCAACACGATCCTGGTCCTCACCTCGAACCTGGGCAGCCAGTACCTGGTCGACCCGGTCCTCGGGGAGGAGGAGAAGAAGCGGCAGGTGCTGGAGGTGGTCCGGCAGTCCTTCAAGCCGGAGTTCCTGAACCGGCTGGACGACCTGGTGGTCTTCTCGGCCCTGGCCAAGGACGAACTGGTCCGGATCGCCCGGCTCCAGATCGACCGGCTGGCCAAGCGCCTCGCCGACCGCCGGCTCGCTCTGGAGGTCACCCCGGAGGCCCTCGCCTGGCTGGCCGAGGAGGGCAACGACCCGGCCTACGGCGCCCGCCCCCTGCGCCGCCTGGTGCAGACCGCCATCGGCGACCGGCTGGCCAGGGAGATCCTCTCCGGCGAGGTCAAGGACGGGGACACCATCCGGGTGGACGCGTTCGGGGAGGGGCTGATCGTGGGACCGGCGACGCCGGAGGAGAAGCCCGCGAAGACGCTCTGACGTCCACGGTCCGCGGCGGACCGACACGACGGCCGGGGTGGCCGTGAACCGGTGAGGTTCACGGCCACCCCGGCCGTCGCCGTGTTCGCCGTGCCGGCGTCCGCTAGCCGGCGCTCTCCCGCAGCAGGTCGCGGGTGGCCGCGAGATACCCCGCCTGGAAGCGGCTCTCGGCGTTCAGCTCCTGGAAGAGGTCCGCTATGTGCTTGCGGCAGGTGCGCAGCGAGATGCCCAGGCGGCGGGCGATCACCTCGTCCTTCAGGCCCCTGCTCAGCAGCCGCAGGATGGCCTGGCGCAGGTCGTCCACGGCGACCCGGGTGCGCTCGGACCCGCAGAACGGGGTGGCGTGGTCCCAGGCCCGGTCGAAGGCGTCGCACAGGAACGCCACCGCGGCCGGGGAGCGCAGCACCACGGCACCGCCCCGGCGCTGGGGGTGCGGGACGAAGGCGACCCTGCGGTCGAAGGCGATCAGCCGCCCGAACAGGTCGGTCATCGTCCGCACCTCGGCGCCCGCCGGGGAGACCCGGTCCACATAGGCCTGGGTGGGCGCGTGCCGCCGGGCGGAGTGCTGGTAGAGCGTGCGCATCCGCACGCCCCGGGCCAGCAACGCGGTGTCCCGGGCCACCGCCTGCTCCAGCTCCGACGGGGGACGGCCGCCGCCGGGCTGACAGGTGATCATCTCCTGCTCGCACTCGGCGCTGGCCTGCTCGATCAGCGTGATCACGTCGTCGAGGGAGTCCACCACCTCGATCACCTCGGACGCCTCCGCACCCCGGTGCGGGCGGGCCGGGTAGGCCGAGGCGAGGGCGGTCAGCGAGTCGCGCCGTGCGGTCAGCTCGTAGAGGCGTCGGCGCAGCCGTGACTCCGTGCTCGCCATGCGGGCGGCGGCCAGGTGCGGATGGACGGCGCGCCACCAGGGACTGGGATTGCGCAGATCGTCCAGGATTTCCGAGCCGTTCACGGGCGCGACCAGATGGAATTCCGCCAGCGCCTCGATCGCCTCGACCGTATGGGTTTCGCCCATACCCAGGGCCAGCGCGGCTTCTTCCGTCGTGAAAAAGGCCTGCGCCGCTCCCCAGTGATAAAGCCGAATGTGGTCCGGCGCGAGTCCCTGAAGGAGCAGTGAAGGGTCGGTTTCCAGGATTTTGTCCACTTCTTCCCCCCTGCAGTTTCCTGTTCGCACCATCATGCGGGGCGACCTCCCTGGACGGCTATGCAGGCGGGATTACAACATCGTGAAAGGGTCGGCCGTGCGGTCGGCCGGTCACATAGCGTCTCGAATACGGGGGATTTTTCCGTGACTAGGTACGGGTTTGTCGTTTTTGCTCTGCTGGCCGCGACCGGGCTGGCCGGTGGCGCGCACACAGCTGCCGCACGAGGTACGGACGGTCTCCCGACGGCCACGGTGGCCGAAAAGGCCCATTCGGAGAGCGCCCTCGCCGGGCCGCTCGACGACAGCGGCTGGAGCTAGGAATCCGATCGCGCCCCGGCCCGCCGAGCAGTGGAGAAAACGATATGACTCAACTCGACGCGTCCCAAGGAATCACCAAGAAAAGCGTCCGGCTGCTTCTCGCCGACATCCTGGGTACCGAAATCCTCGACGACCTGACTTTCCTGGCGCAGGGCGGCGACTCCTACCACGCGGTGCTGGTGGTCGAGCGCGTCTCGGAACTCTGGGGAATCGAGGCCGACTTCACCACCGTACTGCGGTCGACCCCCGCCGAATTGGCGGCGGCGCTCAGCGCGGCGCCCCGCCTGTCATGACGGGCCCGCGTCCATCGGTCGCCGTCGGCCCGGGACGTCCCGTCCCGGCCGGCGCCACCGCCCACGAGGCGGTACTGCGGCAGGCCGCCCGGTCCCCGCACGCCACAGCGCTGCGCGGACCGGGCGGTGCCCGCCTGACCTACGCCGGCCTGGTCACCCGCGCCCGCGCGGTACGCGATCTGCTCGTCGAGGCGGGCGTCCCGGCCCGCGGCTTCGTGCCCGTGGTCGCCCGGGCCGGCGCCGAGTCCGCCGTGGCGGCGCTCGGCGTGCTGCTGGCGGGCGCCGCCTACGCCGCCGTGGACCCGGACTGGCCCGCCCGACGGCTGCGCGAGGTGATCGAGGACCTCGGCGCCCGCGTGGTCCTCGACGCGGCCGGCGCCTCGGCCGCGCTGCCGCCTGGGGTCCGGACCGTCTCCTTGCCGGGCCCCGGCGCCGCCCGACCCTTGGCAGCGGAGACCGGCCGTCCGGCCGTCGGCGCCGACGACCCCGCCTGCGTCTTCTTCACCTCCGGCTCGACCGGGCGCCCCAAGGGCGTCGTCCTGCCCCACCGGGCCTTCGTCCGCACCTTCGTCGACGGCGGGTACGCCGCGTTCGGGCCCGGCACCGTCATGCCCCTGCTCGCCGCGCCGTACTGGGACGCCGGCGCGCTGGAGGTCTTCGGGCCCTTGATGAACGGCGGCACCTGCGTCACCCCCGACGAAACGCCGATCACCCCGGACGGGCTGCGGTCCCTCGTCACCGGGCAGGGCGTCGACACGCTCTGGCTCACCAGCTCCCTGCTCAACCTGTTCGTCGACGAGGACCCCGGGGCGTTCACCGGGATACGGCACCTGCTGTGCGGCGGCGAACGGCTGTCCCCACCGCACCTCGCGGCCCTCCTCGACCACCACCCCGGGCTGCGCGTCACCAACGGCTACGGGCCCGTCGAGTCGATGGTCTTCGTCTCCACGCACGACGTCCGCCGCGCCGACACCGCCGACCCGGACGGCATCCCCGTCGGCCGCCCGGTCCGCGGCACCGTCCTCGCCGTCCTCGACCCCGAGACCCTGCGCCCCGTGGCCCGCGGCACCGAGGGCGAGCTGTGGGTGGCGGGCGACGGGCTCGCCCTCGGCTATCTCCACCGGCCCGAGGAGAACGCCCGCCGGTTCGCCGACGTCGCCCTCCCGGGCCACGGCACCCTGCGCGCGTACGCCACCGGCGACCGGGTCCGCATGGACGACGGGGACCGGCTGTCCTACGTCGGCCGCGCCGACCGCCAGTTCAAGATCCGCGGCTACCGGGTCGAGCCGGGCGAGGTCGAACGCCGCATCGCCGCCCTCCCCGGCATCCGGCACGCCTTCCTCGTCCCTCTGCGCGACCCGCACGCCACCGTCACCGGCACGGTCTGCGCCTACACCACCGACAACGCCGCCCCCCTCCCGGAACCCGCCCTCCGCGACTCGGCCGCGTCCACCCTCCCCTCCTACCTGCGCCCCGACCGCTACCTGCACCTGCCCTCGGTCCCCCTCGGCCCGACGGGCAAGGCGGACCTGCGCACGGTGGAGGCGTGGGTGAGGGAGCGGGGTGCGGCGGGTGTCGGGGGCGGGGCCCTCAGGGCCGGGTGGCCGACCGGGGCCGCCAGGGGCGGAAACGCCCTCGGTGCCGGAGACGCCCTCGGTGCCGGAGACGGCGCCGGGGACCGTGCCGGGTCTGCGGGCGCTTCTGCCGCGCCGGGGAGCGGGGTTGTCGGGGTTGCCGGGGGCGACGATGTCCTCGGTGTCGGGGACCGTGCCGGGTCCGTCGGCGTTCCCGCCGCACCGGCCTCCGCCGTACCGGCCTCCGCCGTACCGGCCTCCGCCGTACCGGCCTCCGCCGTACCGGGTGCCCCGGACGCGGCCCCCGCTCTGCGTGAGGCGCGGGACATCCTCGCGGTGCCTGGGCTGCGTGCCGGCTCCGATCTGCTGATGTCCGGGGCGACCTCGCTGCATGTGCTGCGGATCGCCGCCCGGTTCTCCCGGGTGCTCGGGGTGCGGTTGTCGGCGCGGGACGTGTACGAGAACCCGAGCGTGTCCGCGCTGGAGAAGCTCGCGGCGGCCCGGGGGGCCGAGAAACCGGCCGGTGACAGCGGCTCCGGTGATCCGGCCGCGCTGTCCCCGGGGGAGCGGCGCTTCTGGCTGGCCTCGCGGCTGGCGCCCGGCGCCCCCGGCCATGTGGCGGTCAGCCGGATCGAGGTCGACGGCCCGCTGGACCCGGACCGGTTGCGGCACGCGCTGGAGGCGGTCGCCGCCGCCCATCCGGCACTGCGCACCACGTTCTCCCGCGAGGGCGGCCGGCCGCGCCGGAGGGTCGTCGAGGCCCCGGCCCCGCCCGCGCTGCTGATGCGTACGGCCGCACCGGGGGACCACCGGCCGCGGCCCGCCGCCGACGCGAACCCCCACCCCCGGTCCACCTCCGACGGCGGGCGCGCTCCGGCCGCCGGGTCCGTGGAGGCGGCACTCACCCGGGAACTCGCCGCCCGGGTCCGGGACATCGAGGCCGGTCCGCTGTTCGCGGCCGGTGTCGTCGAGTCGGCGGACGGGCGTCGGCTGCTGCTGCTCGCGGTGCACCACATCGTCTACGACGGCCGGTCCGAGGAGATCCTGGTGGCCGACCTCGCCGCCGCCTACGCGGGCCGGTCCCCGGCACCGGCACCCGCGCCGCCCACGGGTGTGCCGCATGCCGGTGCCGTGGCGGCGCGGGAGTTCTGGCGGGGGCGGCTGGCCGGGCTGGCCGCGCCGCGGTGGCCCGGCGGGGCGGTACCCGGGCTACGGGAGGTGTGGACGCGGCCCGTCGTCGCGCACCCCGTCGACCTCGGCCCGCAGGACACCGCACGGCTGCGGGAGTTCGCCGCCCGGGAGCGGTACCCGGTGCTGGTGCCGCTGCTCGCCGCCTGGTGGCGGGCGCTCGCCAAGGTCACCGGGCAGGACGACCTCGCCGTCGGCACGGTCGTCGAGGACCGCCCCGACGGCCACGAGCGCACCGTCGGCTACTTCGCCAACGGCCTGCCCGTACGGATCGCCGCCGACCCGGCCCTGGACGGCCCGGCCCTGCTGGGGCTGGTCCGCGAGCGGCTCCTGGAGGTCTTCGCGCACACGGCCCTCGGCACCGACGAGGTCGCCGCGTGCGCGCCCCGCCCGGCGCCGGGCCGCGCCCCGCTCTACCAGAACCTGCTGGCGCTGCAGCGGGTGGCCGTCCCGGCCGAGGCGGACGGCGTGCGGTTCACTCCGCTGCCCGCCCCCGCCCTCGGCTGCCAGACCGAGCTGACCTGCGAACTCTGGGACGACGGCCGGTCCTTCGCCGGTGCCGTCACCGCACCCGAGGGGCTGCTGGGCCCCGCCGCGCTCGCCGAGACCGCGGCCCTGTTCACCACCGGCCTCGCCGACCTCACCGGCCGCACCGATCTTCTGGGGGACCCCTCATGACCGACCACCCGGCCGCCCCGCTCTCCTGGACCCAGGAGCGGATCTGGTTCGAGGAGCAGCTGAGCCCGGGCGGCACCGCGTACCACATGCCGGTGGTGCTACGGGTGCGCGGACCCCTCGACCCCACCGCGCTGCAGACCGCCGTGGACGCCCTGGTGGCCCGCCACGACGCCCTGCGCACCGTCTTCTCCGCCGAGGACGGGGAGCCCCGGCAGCGGGTGTCGGCCGTGGTGACCGTACCCGTCCGCACCGAGGACGTACGCGGGTTCGCCGACCCGGAGGCGGCGGCGCACACGGCGCTGCGCCGGGCCGTGCGCGAGCCGTTCGACCTGGCCCACGGACCGCTGCTGCGCGTCCTGGCCGTCCGGTACGCCGACGACGCGCGGCTGCTCCTGCTGTCGGCCCATCACCTGATCGCGGACGGCCAGTCGTTCGCGGTCCTCCTCGACGAGCTGTCCCGGCTGTACGCCGACCCCGGCACCGCCCTCAGGCCGCCCCGGAGCGGTTTCGCCGAGGCGGTGCGCGCCGAGCGGGAGCGGGTCGGCGAGGCGGGGGCCGACGAGCTGGTGGCGTGGTGGCGCGGGCACCTCGACGGGGTGCCCCGGGTGCTGGAGCTGCCCGCCGACCGCCCGCGTCCCGCCGTACGCGGTCACCGTGGCGCCCGGGTCGGGCGGGAGCTGGACGCGGTGGCCGGGGCGGCGGTGCGGGAGCTGGCCCGAGCCCATGAGGCGACGCCGTTCATGACCCTGCTCGCCGCGTTCGGTGTCGTACTCGCCCGGCAGAGCGGGCAGCAGCGGATGATCGTCGGCACCCCGGCGTCCACCCGCGGTCCCGGCAGCCGCGACCTGGTCGGCTGCTTCCTCAACACCCTGCCGCTGAAGGTGGACGCGGCGGGCGATCCGGCGTTCGGCGAGCTGCTCGGCCGGGTCCGGGACGACGCGCTGGAGGCCTTCGCCCGGCAGCGGGTGCCGTTCGGACGGCTGGTCGCCGGTCTCGCGCCGGAACGCGATCTGTCCCGGGGCCGGCTGGTGCAGGTCTTCTTCAACATGCTGCCGCCCGTCGGCACCCCCGGCCTGGCGGGCTGCGCGGTGGAACAGCTGCCCTACGGCGACATCGACAACAAGTTCGACCTCACCCTGTACGCCGGTGCCCGATCCGACGGCGGCTACACCCTGGAGGCGGTGTACGACGCCGGTCTGTTCGACGCCGGACGGGTCGAGGAGCTGCTGCGCCAGCTGCGCTCCGTCCTGGCCCAGGCGGCGGCCGAACCCGCCCGCACGGTAAGGGACTTCGACCTGGCGACCCGGCGTTCCGCGGCCCTGCTGCCCGACCCCGCGGCGGAGCTGGTGCCCGTCGCCCCCGAGCCGCTCGCCGAGCGGCTCGCCAAGCACGCCGCGGCCACCCCGGACGCCCCCGCCCTGATCGCGGGCGACCGCGTGTGGTCGTACGCCGAGGTCGAACGCACCACCGGCCGGCTGGCCCGGCTGCTGCACGAGCGCGGTGTCCGGCCCGGTGACGTCGTCGCCCTGCACGCGTCCCGGCACCCTGCCGTCGTCCTCGGCGTCCTGGCCGCCGTCAAGGCGGGCGCGGTCTTCGCCGTGCTGGACGCGGACCATCCCGAGGACGCCCTGCGGGTCCGCGCCGAGGCCCTCGCGCCCCGGGCCTGGATCGGCTGCGCCCCCGGCCTGCCGCTGCCCGGCTTCGTCACCGGACCGGTGCTGCGCGCCGAACCCGGCGAGGAGCCGGAACGCGCTCCGGCCGGACTGCCCGACGACGGCCCCGCTGTCACTCCGGCCCTCGACGCCGACGCCTATGTCGCCTTCACCTCGGGCACCACAGGGCGGCCCCGCCGGGTCGTCGGCACCCACCGGCCGCTCATCCACTTCCTGGACTGGTACACGCGCGCCTTCGGCCTCGGCCCGGACGACCGGTTCGCCGTGCTGTCCGGGCTCGGCCACGACCCGTTCCTGCGGGACGTCCTCACCCCGCTGTGGGCGGGCGGCGCCGCCGTCTTCCCCGGTCCGGACGTCCGGGACACCGCCGCCCTCGCCGGCTGGCTCGCCGAGGCCGCGCCGACCGTCGCCCACCTCACCCCGGCCCTCGGCCGCGCCCTCGCCGACCAGGCGGACGGCACGGCGGGCTGGCCCGCGCTGCGGCTGGCCGGCTTCGGCGGCGACACCCTCACCGGCCGCACCCTGCGCGCCTGGGCCCGGCTGGCGCCCGGCGCCGACCTGCTGAACCTGTACGGCGCCACCGAGACCCCGCAGGCGGTCTCCGTCCACCTCGCGCACCGCGCGGGCACGCCCGCCGACGCCCTCCCGGCCGGGCCGGTGCCGCTCGGTCCCGGCATCGAGGGCGTTCAGCTGCTGGTCCTCGCGGGCGACCGCCCCGCCGGGCTCGGGGAGATCGGCGAACTCGTCGTACGGACCCCGTACCTGGCCCGGTACGGCGACGACGAGGACGCTTCCGGGTTCGTGCCCGATCCGTTCTCCGAACGGGTCGGGGAGCGGATCTACCGGACCGGCGACCTCGCCCGGCTGCGCCCCGACGGGCTGCTGGACCACCTCGGGCGCGCCGACCGGCAGGCCAAGGTGCGCGGTCACCGGGTGGAGCCCGCCGAGACGGAGGCCGCGCTCGACGCGCTGCCCGGGATCCGGCAGAGCACCGTCCTCGCGCTGCCGGACACCGACGGCGACCACCGGCTGGTGGCCTTCCTCGCCGCCGGTGACGCTGCCGGCGACACCGCCCCGGACCTCGCCGAGGTGCGCACCGCGCTGGCCCGGCGGCTGCCCGGCCACCTGGTGCCGTCCGCGTACGTGGTCCTCGACGCCCTTCCGCTCACCGCCAACCGCAAGGTCGACCGGGACGCCCTGCGCGCCCTGGAGCACCGCGCCGAGGCCGCCACCGGCACCTTCGTCGCCCCCCGGGGCCCGGTGCAGGAGCGGCTGGCCGCGCAGTGGCGGGCGCTGCTGCACCGCGAACGCGTCGGCGCCACCGACGACTTCTTCGCGCTCGGCGGGCACTCGCTGCTGCTGACCCGGCTGCTGGCCCGGATCCGGCGCGAGTTCCCGGGCCCGGCCGCCGAACGACTCACCCTCCAGGACCTGTTCGCCCACCCGACCGTCGCCGCACTCGCACCCCTCCTGGTGGACGGGGAGACGCGGGCGGAGACGGGCCCGGCGGCGTACGCGGACATCGCGCGCACCGACCCCGCCGAGCCCGCGCCGCTGTCCTGGACCCAGGAACGGCTGTGGCTGGAGGAGCAGTTGCGCCCCGGCGACACGGCGTATCACATGCCCGTGGTGCTGCGGCTGCGCGGCCCGCTGGACGCGGCCGTGCTGCAGCGGGCCGTGGACACGGTGGTGGACCGGCACGCCGTGCTGCGGACCGTCTTCGAGGCCGGACCGGACGGCGGCCCGCGCCAGCGGGCCGTCCCCGGTGCCCGGGTCGTCGTCCGCGTCACGGACCTGTCGGACCGGCCGGACCCGGAGGCGGCGGCCGTGGCCGCGGCGATGGAGAGCGTCCGGGAGCCCTTCGACCTGGCGCGCGGCCCGCTGCTGCGGGTGGCGCTGCTGCGGATCGCCGACGGGGATCACGTACTGGCCCTGACGGTGCATCACATCGTGTTCGACGGCTGGTCGTTCGGGGTGCTGCTGCGTGAGCTGTCGGCCGCCTGCGCCGGGCGGGCGGGCGAACTGCCGGAGCCCGCACTCCAGTTCGCCGACGTGGCCCGCTGGGAGCGTGCCGACCTGGACGGGCCGGTGCTCGACGGGCTGGTGGAGTGGTGGCGCGGCCACCTGGACGGCACGCCCCGGGTGCTGGAGCTGCCCACCGACCGGCCGCGCCCGGCCGTGCGCGCCCACCGCGGCGCCCGCCGCCGGGTGACCGTGGACGCGGCCACCTCGGCCGCGCTGCGCGAGCTGTCCCGGGCCCGGGGCGCGACCCTGTTCATGACCCTGCTGTCCGCCTACGCCGTCGTGCTGTCCCGCTGGAGCGGCCAGGAACGGCTGCTGGTCGGCACGCCCGTCGCCAACCGGCCGCGCGCCGAGTTCGAGGACCTGCCCGGCTGCTTCCTCAACACCGTGCCGCTCCGGGTCGACCTCGACGGCGACCCCGGCTTCGGCGCGCTGCTCGGCCGGGTCCGGGACAGCGCCCTGGCGGCCTTCGCCCACCAGCGGGTGCCCTTCGGACGGCTGGTGAACGAGCTGGCCCCGGAGCGCGACCTGTCCCGGGGGCCGCTGGTGCAGGCGCTGTTCGCCCTGCAGAACGTCGAGCTCGGCACCCTGGAACTGCCCGGTGTGGAGAGTGAGTTGGTGGAGGTATCCGCAGCCAACAGCCAGTTCGACCTCAACCTGCGGATGATCGACACCGGCCGGGAGCTGATCGGCTGGCTCGACCACGACGTGGAGCTGTTCGACCCGGCCACCGCGGAACGGTTCGCGGAGCACTTCACCCGTGTGCTCACCGCCGTCGCCGCCGACCCGACGGCCGCGCTCTCCCGGATCGACCCGCTCGGGTCCGCCGAGCGCGCCCGGCTCCTGGACACCTGGAACGACACGGCCGTGGACTGGCCGGACGGCGACACCCTGACCGGGCTGCTCGCCGAGGCCGCCGGCCGGCACGGGGACGCGGTCGCCGTCCGGTTCGCGGACCGCGAGCTGACCTACGGCGAACTGCACGGCCGGGCCAACGCGCTCGCGCACCGGCTGCGGAGCCTCGGCGTCGGCCCGGACACGGTCGTCGGCGTCCACCTGGACCGCTCGCCGGAGCTGATGGTGGCCCTGCTCGCGGTCCTCAAGGCGGGCGGCGCCTATCTGCCGCTGGACACCGGATACCCGCACGAGCGGCTGGCGTTCATGCTCGCCGACGCCCGGGTGCCGGTGCTGCTCGCCCACCCGGGCGGGGGCGAGGCGCTCGCCGCCGACGGGATCACCGTCGTAGCCGTGGACGAGCGGGCCGGGGACGGGTACCCGGCGTCCGAGCCCGAACCGGTCGCCGGTCCCGGCCACCTGGCGTACGTGATCTACACCTCCGGTTCCACCGGCCGGCCCAAGGGCGTGCAGGTGCCGCACCGGGGCATCGTCAACCGGCTGCGCTGGATGCAGGACGCGTACCGGCTGACCGGTGCGGACACCGTGCTGCAGAAGACGCCCATCAGCTTCGACGTGTCGGTGTGGGAGCTGTTCTGGCCGCTGCTGACCGGCGCCCGGCTGGTGCTGGCCGAGCCCGGCGGGCACCGCGACCCCGCGCACCTGGCCGCGCTGGTGCGGGACGAGCGGGTCACCGTCTGCCACTTCGTGCCGCCCATGCTGGACACGTTCCTCGCGGCGGGGCGGGCCGCCGACTGCGGGTCGCTGCGGCTGGTGGTGTGCAGCGGCGAGGCCCTCCCGGCGGAGCTGGCCCGCCGCTTCCACCGGGAGCTGCCGCGGGCCGCCCTGGAGAACCTGTACGGCCCCACCGAGGCGTCCGTCGACGTCACCCGCTGGACGTCCCGCCCCGAACGGAACGGCGCCGCCGTCCCCATCGGCACCCCCATCGCCAACACCCGCGCCTACGTCCTGGACGCCCTTCTGCGCCCCGCCCCCGTCGGGGTGCCCGGTGAGCTGTACCTGGGCGGGGTGCAGCTGGCCCGCGGCTACGGCGGCCGCCCCGAAATGACCGCCGACCGCTTCGTGCCCGACCCGTACGGCGGCACCCCCGGCGCCCGCCTCTACCGCACCGGGGACGTGGCTCGCTGGCACGCCGACGGCCACCTCGAGTACCTGGGCCGCACCGACCACCAGGTCAAGGTGCGCGGCTTCCGCATCGAACTCGGCGAGATCGAGGCCGCGTTGCTGGACCTGGACGCCGTCGGGCAGGCGGTGGTCGTGGTCCGCGAGGACCGGCCGGGGGACCGGCGGATCGTCGCCTATCTGACGGCGTCCCACGAGCCGTCGGTGGGCGAGCTGCGCTCCGTCCTCGCCGAGCGGCTGCCCGAGCACATGGTGCCCAGTGCCTTCGTCGTGCTCGACGCGCTGCCGCTCAGCCCCAACGGCAAGGTCGACCGCAAGGCCCTGCCCGCCCCGGGCCCGCTCGCCGGCGCGGCGGGTGAGCACATCGCCCCGGCCACCCCGGAGGAGGAGCTGCTGGCCGGGCTGTGGCAGCGCGTGCTGGGTCTGGACCGGGTCGGCACCCGGGACAACTTCTTCGAGATCGGCGGCGACTCGATGCACGCCGTCCGGATCGTCGGCCTGGCCCGCGAGGCCGGTCACGAGATCCCCCTCCAGCAGCTGTTCGCCGCGCAGACCGTCGAGGCCCTGGCCCGCCGGCTGGCCGCGAACGGCGGCGCCGGGCCCGCCCGGCAGGAGGTCGCCGCCTTCGGCCTGCTCTCCCCGGAGGACCTCGCCCGCCTCAGGCCCTGACCCCGCCGCCCCGGCCACCCGCCCCCCACTCCGGAAGGAACCCCGTGCCGTCCCACGACGACAACGCCGCCACCGCCGACATCATCGACGCCTATCCGCTGACCCTGCTCCAGTCCGGCATGCTGTTCCACAGCCACGCCGACGGCGCCACCCCCACCTACCACGACATCTCCGCGGTCCGGCTGTCCGGTCCGTTCGACGAGTCCGCCCTGCGCGCCGCGCTCGCCGCGGTGGTCGAGCGCTCCGACATCCTGCGCAGCTCCTTCGACCTGACCCGGTTCAGCAGACCGATGCAGCTGGTGCACGCCGCCGTCGAGACCCCGCTGACCGTGACGGACCTGCGCGGTCTCGACCCGGCGGAGCAGGAGCGGCGGGTGGCCGCCTGGACCGAGCAGGAGAAGGCGACGCCGTTCACGCTGACCCGGGCCCCGCTGCTCACCCTGCAGGTGCACGTCTTCGCCGACGACGACTTCCGGCTCGCCCTCAGCTTCCACCACGCGGTCCTGGACGGCTGGAGCCTGTCCCTGGTCACCTCCCAGCTGATCACCGGCTACGACGCCCGGCTGGCCGGCCGCCCCGACCCGGCGACCGCTCCGGCCACCCGGTTCCGTGACTTCCTGGCCCTGGAGCAGGAGGCGCTGGCCAGCGAGGAGTCCCGCGCCTACTGGGCCGACGTCCTGGAGGACACCGACTTCACCGGGCTGCCCCGGCAGGCGGACCCTCAACTCGCGGCCGTGCGCACGGCCCGGGTGCACGAGGTGCCGCTGCCCGAGGGGCTCGGGGAGCGGCTGCGCGCGGTGGCCGCCGAGGCCCGGGTGCCGGTGAAGTCGGTGATGTTCGCGGCCCACGCCCGGGTGCTGTCCCTGCTGTCCGGGCAGAGCCGGGTCGTCACCGGCCTGGTCGGCAACGGCCGCCCGGAGACCGCCGACGGCGACCAGGTCGTCGGCCTGTTCCTGAACACCCTGCCGCTCGTCGTCGACGTCACCGCCACCACCTGGATCGAGCTGGCCCGGCGCGTCCACGGCGCGGAGAGCGGCGCGCTGCCGCACCGCCGCTACCCGCTGGCCCAGATGCTCCAGGACCAGCGCCGGCCGCGGTTCTTCGAGACGGTCGTCGACCACCGCAGCTTCCGCAGCTACGACATGGAACTGGAGCACCTGGCCGTCACCGGCGGCGAGTTCTTCGAACAGACCAACTTCCCGTTCACCGCCAACTTCGGCACCGACCCGGTCACCGGCGCGGTCCGGCTGCGCATCAACTACGACGCCGCCGAGTTCACCGCCGCCCGGATCGACACCGTCGGCGGCTACTACGCCGGTGCGCTCGCCGCGCTGGTCGCCGACCCGCACGCCGCCGTGCACGCCACCCCGCTGCTGGCCGCCGCCGACCTGGACCGGCTGTTCACCGAGTGGAACGACACCGCGGCCGGCTGGGACCTCGACCGCACCCTGCCCGAACTCCTCGCCGAGCGCGCCGCCAAGCACCCCGACCGCACCGCCGTACGCTTCGGCGACACCGTCCTGACCTACGGCGAGTTCAACGCCTGGGCCAACCGGCTCGCCCACGAGCTGCGCGGACTCGGCGTCGGCCCGGACACCCTGGTCGGCGTCCACCTGGAACGCTCGGCCGAGCTGATCGTGGCGCTGGTCGCGGTGCTGAAGGCGGGCGGCGCGTACGTCCCGCTGGACCCGGGATATCCACGCGAGCGCCTGGAGTACATGCTCGACGACGCCCGGGTGCCCGTCCTGCTGACCGGCGCCGGGCTCGCCCCGCCCGCCGTGCCCGAGGGGACGGCCGTGGTCGAGGTGGACCGCGCGGTCGCCGCGGACCGGCCGGAGACCGACCCGCTGCCGCAGGCCGGGCCCGGGCACCTGGCGTACACGATCTACACCTCGGGCTCCACCGGCCGCCCCAAGGGCGTGCAGATCCCGCACCGGGCGCTGCTCAACCTGCTGTTCTCCTTCGGCCGCGACCTCGAACTGACCGAGGAGGACCGGCTGCTGGCGGTCACCTCGCTGTCCTTCGACATCGCCGCCCTGGAGGTGTACCTGCCGCTGCTGGCCGGGGCCGAGCTGATCGTCGCCCCCGACATCGCGGTGGACGGGCCCCGGCTGCGCGAGGCGGTGAAGCGCTCCGGCGCGACCGTCGTCCAGGCCACCCCGTCCAGCTGGCGGCTGCTGGTGGAGGCCGGGCTCGGCGGCGACGAGCGGCTGCGGGTGGTCTCCGGCGGCGAGGCGCTGCCCGAGGACCTCGCCGAGGAGCTGACCGCCCGCTTCCCGGTGGTGTGGAACGCCTACGGGCCCACCGAGACCACCATCTGGTCCGCCCTGGACCGGGTGCTCCCCGGCGAGCCGGTCACCCTGGGCCGCCCGATCGCCGGCACCCGCCTCCACGTCCTCGACGCCTCCTTCGCCCCGGTCCCCGTGGGCGTCCCCGGCGACCTCTACATTGCCGGCGACGGGCTGGCCCGCGGCTACTCCCGGCGCGGCGACCTGACCGCCGACCGCTTCGTGCCCGACCCGTACGGCGATGCGCCGGGCGCCCGGATGTACCGCACCGGCGACGTGGCCCGCCGGCTGCCGGACGGGCGGCTGGAGTTCCTCGGCCGCTCCGACCACCAGGTGAAGGTGCGCGGCTTCCGCATCGAACTCGGCGAGATAGAGACCGTGCTGGCCCGGCATCCGGGGGTCGGCCGGGTCGTCGTCATGGCCCGGCGCGACCAGCCCGGAGACGCCCGCCTGGTCGCCTACCTCACCGCCGAGAGCGGCACCGCCCCGGGCGCGGCCGAACTCCGCGAGCTGGCCGCCGGTGCGCTGCCCGAGTACATGGTGCCCAGCGCCTTCGTCGTCCTGGACGCCTTCCCGCTCACCCCCAACGGCAAGGTCGACCGCCTCGCCCTGCCCGCCCCCGGCCGGGAGGAGACCACCGCGGGTGCCTTCGTCGCGCCCCGCACCCCCACCGAGGAGGCCGTCGCCGCGATCTGGCGGGACGTCCTCGGCGTGGCGGAGGTCGGTGTCACCGACGCCTTCCTCGACCTCGGCGGCAACTCCATCTCCGCGCTCCGCGTGATCATGCGGCTGCCCGAGATCACCGACGTCGAGGTGCCGGTGGCCGCGCTGTTCGAGGGCGGCACCGTCGAGCGGCTCGCCGAGATCGTCAGCGGCGAACGGCAGCAGGCCGCGTCCACCCTGGTGCCGCTGCGCTCGACCGGCACCGAGTCCCCGTTCTTCCTGGTCCACCCGCTGGGCGGCAGCGTCTTCTGCTACTCCGAACTCGTCGACGTCCTCGACCCGGACCGCCCGCTGTACGCCTTCCAGGCACCGGAGTACGCGGGCCCCGACGTGCCCCGCCCGGAGAGCGTCGAGGAGATCGCCGCGCTGTACCTCTCCGAGGTGCGGGCCGTGCAGCCCGAGGGCCCGTACTTCCTGGGCGGCTGGTGCATGGGCGGCATGGTCTCCTACGAGATGGCCCGCCAGCTGGAGGCCGCCGGCGAGGAGGTCGGCATGCTGACGATCATCAGCGCCAGCATCGACGACCCGGTCCCGCCGCGCTACGCCACCAGCGAGTCCGCCGCCATCCTCGGCGCCTTCGCCGGCCGGCTCGACGTCACCGAGGCCGAACTGGAGGCCCTCGACCCCGAGGCCCGGCTCGCCAGGGTCGTCCAGCTCACCCAGGGCACCAGCGACGAGCGGGCCGACGCGCGCTCGGTGGAGGACCTGCGCCGGCTGGTGCGGCTGTACACCCGGCACGCCCGCGCCCTGCTCGCCTACCGCGACACCCCGCGCGAGCCGCTGCGCGGCGACGCGGTGCTGATCCGCGCCGAGACCGAGCTGTTCGAGGGCTGGCACATGGGATGGCAGCCCCGGGTCGGCGGCACCCTGCTGATCGACGAGTCGCCCGGCAACCACTTCAGCATGCTCGAACAGCCCAACGTCCCCCAGGTCGCGAGCCGTCTTCAGGACGCGGCCGCCGGCCGGCCGCGCGGCGTCCCCGCCGAGTCCTGATCCGTCCCCCACCCCCTCTGCAGGACCCGACCCCCTCTGTAGGAGCACCTCATGAGCGACGCCGCGACCGTCGGGGAAGCCGCCGCCCCGCCCGCCCCCAGCGTCTGGCGCAACGCCGACTTCACCCGGCTGTGGACCGGGCAGACCGCCTCCCTGTTCGCCGCCCAGATCAGCGAACTCGCGCTGCCCCTGGTCGCGGTGCTGGCCCTGGCCGCCACCTCGGCCCAGGTCGGCCTGCTCACCTCGGTGGTCAAACTGCCGTATCTGCTGGTCTCGTTGTTCGCGGGCGTGCTCGTGGACCGGGTCCGGCGCAAGAACATCCTCATCGCCACCGACCTCGGCCGGGCCCTGGTGCTGTCCGTGGTGCCCGTCCTGTACTGGACCGACCGGCTCGGCATCAGCTGGCTGTACGTGCTCGGCTTCCTCGCCGGCTGCGGCAGCGTCCTCTTCGACGTGGCCGGACAGGCCTATCTGCCCCGGCTGGTGGAGCGCGACCAGCTCACCGCGGGCAACTCGGCGCTCGGCGCCAGCCAGTCCGCCGCCACCATCGGCGGGCCCGCGCTCGGCGGTGTGCTGGTGCAGTGGCTGACCGCGCCCGTCGCGGTGCTGGCCGCCTCGGTCTCGTACCTGGTGTCCGCGCTGACCGTCGCCACCATCCGGCACCGGGAGGACCGCGCCGAGCACGCCGGGGACGCCTCCCCGGCCGGCACGCTGCGCGAGGTGTGGGCGGGCCTGCGGTTCGTCTTCGGCAACGAACCGCTGCGCGCCATGACCGTCATGGCCTCGATCTTCAACCTGTCCTTCACCGCGCTGGAGGTCGCCTTCGTCCAGTTCATGCCCCGCACCCTGGGGCTGTCCGCGGGCGAGATCGGCCTGGTGATGGCCGCGCTGGGGCCCGGCTTCCTGGTCGGCGCGGCCTTCGCGGGCCGGCTGCCGCGGCGCTTCGGCTACGGCCGCACCATGCTGGTCACCGCCGCCATCGCCAACCTCGTCATGCTCGGCCTCTCCGCCGTGCACGGCTCCGGGGTCCTCGCCGTCGGCACCCTGATGCTGGTCAACTTCCTGTTCGCGTCCTTCGGCGTCGCCAACAACGTCACCGTCCTCAGCATCCGGCAGACCCTCACCCCCGACTCCCTGCAGGGCCGGGTGGCCGCCACCAACCGGTTCGTCGCCATGGGCATCGCCCCCGTCGGCGCCCTGCTCGGCGGATTCCTCGGCGGCGCCGTCGGCCTGCGCGCCACGGTCCTGATCACCGCGATCGGCCTCTCCTCGGCGCTGCTCCCGCTGGGCCTTTCCTCACTCGCCCGGATCAGGTACGACCTGCCGGCCCCGCTCACGGACCCCGCCCCCCACTCCACGCCCGACACCAAGGAAGCCGTCTGATGACCCAGCAGAACACCGCCACCGCCGGGCAGCCCCGCCATCTCGTGGTCGTCAATCACGAGGAGCAGTACTCGGTGTGGCCCGCCCCGCTGCCCCTGCCCGCCGGCTGGCGCGCCACCGGATTCGAAGGCACCCGCGAGGAGGCCCTCGCGCACATCGCCACGGTCTGGACCGACCTGCGCCCGCTCAGCGTGCGCTGACCCGGCCGTCACCGATCACCCGTCCCGAGAGGGCCCCGCAATGGACTTCAGCCTCTTCTACTTCGCCGACGGCGCCGACGAGGGTGGCGGCGGCGGTCGCTACGACCTGCTGCTCGAAGGCGCCAAGTACGCCGACACGCACGGCTTCTCGGCCGTATGGACCCCCGAGCGCCACTTCCACCCCTTCGGCGGGCTCTACCCGAACCCGTCGGTGACCGGCGCCGCCGTCGCCGCCGTCACCGAGCGGGTCGCGATCCGCGCCGGCAGCGTGGTCGCCCCGCTGCACCACCCGCTGCGCATCGCCGAGGAGTGGTCGGTCGTCGACAACCTCTCCGGCGGCCGGGCCGGCCTGTCCCTGGCCTCCGGCTGGAACGCCGTCGACTTCGCGCTGCGCCCCGAGGGCTACGCGGGTCGCAAGACCGCCGTCATCGACGCCGTGCGGCAGGTGCGCGCCCTGTGGCGGGGTGAGCCCCTCGCCGTCACCGACGGCGCCGGCCACCCCGCCGAGGTGCGCGTCTTCCCGCCGCCCGTCCAGCCCGAACTGCCGGTCTGGGTGACCAGCGCGGGCGGCCCCGAGACCTTCCGCGCGGCCGGCGCGGCGGGCGCGGGCGTCCTCACCCACCTCCTCGGCCAGGACTTCGACCAGCTCGCCGAGAAGATCGCCCTCTACCGCAAGGCGCTCGCCGAACGCCCCGGCCACGACGGATGGCCCGGCCAGGTGGCGCTGATGCTGCACACCTACCTCGGGGAGGACCCGGAGGAGGTGAAGGCGACGGTCCGCGAGCCGTTCACCGCGTATCTCAAGAGCTCCTTCGGACTCATCGCCCGCTCGGCGGGCAGCATCCTGTCCGGCTTCGACCCCGACAAGCTCCGCGAGTCCGACATCGACTTCCTGGTCCGGCGCTCCTTCGACACCTACTACACCACCAGCGGCCTGTTCGGGACGGTGGCGCAGGCGGCGGCCGTGGTGGAGCGGGCGCGCGCCGCCGGGGTCGACGAACTGGCCTGCCTGATCGACTTCGGGGTGGCCAAGGACGCGGTGCTGGCCGGCCTGGCGCATCTCGACACCCTGCGCGAGGCGTCCGCGTGACCCCGCTTCCTGTCCCCGCCCCCTCCGCCGTCCCCGCCACCGGCCCCCGCGCCGCACGAATCGGAGCACGCACATGAGCAAGGCATCCATCGCCCGCGACCCGCGCGACTCGCGGGGGCCGGCCCGGCCGGTGCCGGGCGCCGTGCGCGGCGGCACCCTGCGCGTGCTGCGCGACGGCGACCACGACCACCTGGACCCGCAGCGCGTCCAGACCCTCCAGGCCACCGCGCTCGGCCACCTCCTCTTCCGCACGCTGACGATGTTCGCCGAGGACGGCGCGGGCGGCTGGCGGCTGGTCGGCGACCTCGCCGACGACCCCGGCCGGGACGTCGACGGCGACGGCCGCACCTGGGAGTTCACGCTCAAGGCGGGCCTGCGCTACGAGGACGGCCGGGAGATCACCGCCGCCGACGTCGCCCACGGCATCGCCCGCTCCTTCGAGGAGAGCCTGGCCGGCGGCCCCCACCACCTCCAGGACTGGCTGGGCGCGAACGGCCCCTACGCGGGCCCCTTCACCGACGGCACCGGCCAGGTCCCGGGCCTGGAGGTGCGCGGCGCGCGCACCCTGGTGTTCCGCTTCCCCGAGCCGCGTCCCGACCTGCCGTTCGCCGCCGCCCTGGTGACCACCGTGCCGGTCCCGCGCGACGCCGACACCGGCGAGACGTACGGCAAGGCACCGCTCGCCTCCGGGCCGTACCGCATCACCGAGAACGTCCCCGGGGAGCGCCTGGTCCTGGAGCGCAACCCGCACTGGGACCCGGCCACCGACGCCGTACGCCACGACCACCCGGACCGGATCGAGTTCGAGCTCGGCGTCGACGCCGCCGACCAGAACCGGCGCGCCCACGCCGGACAGGGCCCGGACGCCTTCGCCATCGCCGAGAACCAGGCTCCCGAGGAGGTCGCCGCCCAGCTGCTGGCCGACCCGGACCCGGGCCCCCGGGTGCACCGCGACCGCACCCCGCTCGTCTGGTACCTGGCGATCAACACGGCCCGGGTGACGCACGTCGAGGTCCGCCGGGAGATCGCCCGCGCCCTCGACAAGGAGGCGGTCCGCGACGCGATGGCGGGCGCCACCCAGGGCGAGATCACCCACACCATCCTGTCCCCGGCCACCATCGGCCACCGCCCCTACCCCGACCCGCACGCCGGCGGCCCGCGCGGTCTGCCGGACGGCTGGGACGGCCGTCCGCTGCGGCTGCTCAGCCGCGACGGGGCCTACTTCACGGCCGGGGCCCGGGAGGTCGCCCGCTCCCTGACGGCGGCCGGCTTCACCGTCGACGTGGTGGAGACCGAACGCCCCCGGCACAACACCGCGGTCCTCACCCGCGGCCACGACTTCGACCTCTACCTGATGTGCCAGGCCGCCGACTGGCCCGGCGCCTCCACCCTGCTCACCGGCTTCGACGGCCGCACCCTGCGGGCCACCGGGAACGCCGACTACACCTACCTCGACGAGCCGGACGTCAACGCCGAGATCGCCCGGATCTCCGCGCTCCCCGCCGACCGCGCGGCGGCCGAATGGGCGGCCCTGGACGAGACCCTGACGACCCGCCATGTGCCCCTGGTGCCGGTCTTCGCCTACGTCTACCTGGCGGCGCGCGGCCCCCGGGTGGGCGGGGTGTTCACCTCGTCGTTCCTCGGCACCCCGGTGTACTACGACGCGTACGTGACGCCCGTGCCGGATGTGCCGGCCGTATCGGCTGTATCGGATGCGGCGGAGGGCACCGGCCGTGGCTGACCGTCCCACCCTCCACGAGCGGTTCGCCGCGTCCGCCGCCGCCCACCCCCGGCGGACCGCGCTGGAGACCGCCGGCCGGGCCCTCTCCTACGCGGAACTGCGCCGCCTCGCCGAGCACACCGCCGCCCGGGTGCTCGGCGCCCTCGGCGGGCGGCGCCCGGAGCGGGTCGGCGTGCTGGCCAACCGGAGCGTCGCCGCGTACGCCTCCTACCTGGCCGCCCAGCGGCTGGGCGCGGCGGCCGTACCGCTCGGCCCGGAGGTCGCGCCCGCCCGGCTGACCGCGATCGCCGGGGCGGCCGGACTGGACGTGGTCCTCGCCGGACCCGAGGCGGCGGACCCCACCGGCTTCCCCTGCCCGGTCCTGCCGTTCACCGAGACCGGGGAGCCGCCCGCGGACCTCCCGCCCTACGAGCCGCGCCCCGACGCCGTCGCGTACATCGTCTTCACCTCCGGCTCCACCGGCACCCCCAAGGGCGTCCCGGTGCTCCAGCGCAACGCGGCGGCCGTGCTCGACCATGCGACGGACCGCTACGGCATCGGCCCCGGCAGCCGGGTCTCGCAGACCTTCGACCTCACCTTCGACCCGACCGCGTGGGACATGTTCACCGCCTGGAGCACCGGCGCGACCCTGGTCGTACCGGCCCGCTCCGACCTGGTGCGGCCCGCCCGCTTCATCCGCGAGCACCGGATCACCCACTGGTTCTCGGTCCCCTCGGTCATCACCTACGCCCAGCGGCTGCGCGACCTCGCCCCCGACTCCCTGCCCGAGCTGCGCTGGACGCTGTTCGGCGGCGAGCCGCTCACCCTGGAACAGGCCGCCGCCTGGCACCGGGCCGCGCCGGGCAGTGTGCTGGAGAACCTCTACGGCCCCACCGAGGTCACCGTCTCCTGCACCCAGTACCGGCTGCCCGCCGACCCCGCCGACTGGCCGGTCACCGCCAACGGCACGGTCCCCATCGGCACGCCCTACCCGCACCTGGACGCCCTCGTCCTGGACGACGACGGCCGGGCGGCGGACGAGGGCGAGCTGTGCCTGCGCGGCCCGCAGCGCTTCCCCGGCTACCTCGATCCCGCCGAGAACCCCGGCCGGTTCGTGTCCTTCGACGGGGAGCGGGCCACGGTGTACGACGACCGGGAGCCGCCCGGCGCCGAGCTGTACTACCGCACCGGCGACCGGGTACGGCGCGACGCGGACGGCGCGCTGCTGCACCTCGGCCGGCTCGACCAGCAGGTGAAGATCCGCGGCCACCGCGTCGAGCTCGGCGACATCGAGGCCGCCCTGCGCACGGCGGCGGGGGTCGACGAGGCGGTCGTGGCCGTCGTACCGGCGTCCGGACCGTCCCCGGAGGCGTCCCTGGAGGCGGCCTACACCGGCACCCCGCAGGACCCCCTGGCCCTGCGCGCGCACCTCGCCGACCGCCTGCCCGTCTACATGCTCCCGCGCGGTTTCACGCACCTGGACGCGTTCCCCCTGAACGCCAACCGCAAGATCGACCGGCGGGCGGTCGGCGCGCTCCTGTCAGCTCACGGCTGAAGGGCGGGCCGGGGTTGCCACCCCCCTCCCCGTATGAGGGAGGATGGCGGGGTCCAGACGAAGGGAAATCAAGGTGTCCATCGACCCGTCCTCGATCCCGAACTTCGGGGGCCAGCCCGAGCCGCAGCCCCAAGGACCGGCGGGCCCCGTCGTCCCGGATCAGGATCTTGTGAAGCAGCTCCTCGACCAGATGGAGCTCAAGTACGTCGTCGACGACGAGGGCGACCTCGCGGCGCCGTGGGAGCAGTTCCGCACGTACTTCATGTTCCGCGGAGAGGACGAGCAGGCGGTCTTCTCGGTACGGACGTTCTACGACCGCCCCCACAAGATCGACGAGAAGCCGCAGCTGCTCGAGTCGATCGACGACTGGAACAGGCGGACCCTGTGGCCCAAGGTCTACACCCACACCCACGACGACGGCACCGTCCGTCTCATCGGTGAGGCCCAGATGCTGATCGGCACGGGCGTCGACATCAACCACTTCGTGTCGTCCACGGTCAGCTGGGTGCGGGCCGCGATCGAGTTCGACAAGTGGCTGGTCGAGCAGCTCGGCCTGGAGGAGGCTGTCAACGAGGCCGACAAGCCCGAGGACGACGAAGAGTAGTCCGCCCCTACAGCGGGGTGCGCGCGTACACGACGAGATACGCGCCGTAGCCGAACGAGAGCCCGGCCAGGGCCGCGACCACCACCGTCGCGTGCCAGGGCCGGGCTCTCGCCGTCCGGACCAGCGCCCGCGCGAGCGGCAGCAGCAGCGGGAAGGCCGGGAGCAGGAAGCGGGGCTTGGACTCGAAGAAGCCCGAGCCGCCGAGCGCGATCAGCAGCAGGACGCCGGTGTAGGCGAGGAGCGGGAGCGGGGCCCGGTCCAGGAGCAGCAGCGCGTAGAGCACCGCGGCCGCCGCCACGATCAGCAGGGCCATCGGGAAGACGAACCGGTCGCCGCGCAGCAGCAGGGTGCGGACGAACGCCAGCGAGCCCCGGCCGAAGTCGAAGCGCGAGCCCCACAGGCGCTGCACGCCGAAGTAGCCGCCCAGCGGGTCCCCGCTGCGCCGGCCCACCCACAGCACGTACGCTGTCCAGCCGAGCGGGGCGAGCGCCGCGCCCGTCCACAGCCTGTGGGTGACCCGGCCGCGGGCTCGGCGCAGCGCGCAGGCGGCGGCGAGCAGCACGGCCGCCGCGACCGCGAAGCCGTTCGGGCGGGACAGGCCCGCGAGGGCGGCCAGGGAGCCCGCCCACAGCCAGTTCCCGGCCAGCACCGCGTACAGCGACCAGGCGGCGAACGCGGTCAGGACCGGTTCCGTGTACGCCATGGACAGCACGACGGAGTGCGGGAGCAGGCCCCACAGCAGGACCAGGACGGTGCCCACCGCGCGGCCGTGCAGCCGGGCGCCCACCGCGTAGATGCCGGCGGCGGCGACCGCGGCGGCCGTCCAGGACACCAGCAGTCCGGCGCCCGCGCCGCTCAGCGGGGTGGCGGCGGTGAGGACGCGGATCAGGGCCGGGTAGAGCGGGAAGAACGCCAGGTCGCTGTGGACGATGCCGGCGGCGAAGTACCGGGTGCGGCCGTAGCCGTGCGCCGCGATGCCCAGGTACCAGGCCGCGTCCCAGGACCGGCCGAGCAGCGTCAGCGGGTGCCGGCCGACCGCCCACGCGGTCAGCGCGACCACCGCCGTGCCGGTGAGCCGGGCCGCCGCGAACAGCCCCACGGCCACCCCGCCCGCCGTGACGAGGGACAGCCGGGTGCCGGGCCGCCCGGCGACGGGCGGGGCGAGGACGGGCGAGGGCGCGGCGGCGGTGGTGCTGGCGTGGCTCACATTCGCACAGTGCAGGGGAGCGGGCCGATGTGCGAGAAATGTGCGCCCGATGGGGGGTGTTACCGTCCCGATCATGGGAAGCCGTCTGTTCGCCGCGCAGGAAGTGATCGTCCGCCGGGAGATCCTGGACGGGCGGGAGTGGATGGTCTACCCGGTGCGGGTGGTCGAGGACACCGGTGACCTGCTCGCCGTCCATCTGGCCCAGGGCACCCCGCTCACCTTCGGCACCGGCCCGTTCCGCTGGGGCCCGCACCCCTGGACCGCCTTCGAGCCGTACTGGCGCTCGGAGGGCGTCCTCCAGCTCCAGCGCCCCGGCGACGGCTACTCCGTCTGGGCCCGCTACTGCGGCGGCGCCCTCAGCGACTGGTACGTCAACTTCCAGGAGCCGATGCGCCGCACCGAGCGCGGCTTCGACACCCTCGACCACGAACTGGACCTGCTGATCCCGGCCGACGGATCGCCGTACTCCTGGAAGGACGAGGACCACTTCGCCGAGCGGCACCGCTCCGGCGGCTTCACGGACGCGGAGGCGGCGGCGGTGCGCGGGGCCGCCGCCTCCGTCGTGGAGCTGATCGAGCGGGGCGCCGGCTGGTGGGAGGACTGGCGGGACTGGCGGGCCCCGGAGCACTGGGCGGTACCCGGGGCGGTCCCGCTCGGCCGCTGAGCCGGCCCGCCGGCTACGACAGCTGCCGCAGCCGCTCCGCCGCCTCCTTCAGCACCTCCGCGCGCTTGCAGAACGCGAACCGCACGAACGGGGCCCCCGCCTTCCGGTGGTCGTAGAAGACCGCGTTCGGGATGGCCACGACCCCCGCCCGCTCCGGCAGCGACCGGCAGAACGCGAAGCCGTCGGTCTCGCCGAGCGGGCGGATGTCGGTGGTGATGAAGTACGTGCCGGCGGTGTCGTAGACCGTGAAACCCGCCTCCTTCAGACCCTCCGCGAGGATGTCTCGCTTGGTCTGCATGTCCTGCCGGAACGCCTCGAAGTACGAGTCCGGGAGGGCGAGGGCCTCGGCGACCGCGTACTGGAAGGGGCCCGAGGAGACGTACGTCAGGAACTGCTTCGCCGAGCGCACGGCCGTGACCAGCTCCGGCGTCGACGTCACCCAGCCGACCTTCCAGCCGGTGAAGGAGAAGGTCTTCCCGGCCGAGCCGATGGTGACCGTGCGCCCGCGCATCCCGGGGAGGGTGGCCAGCGGGATGTGCTCGGCGGTGTCGTAGACCAGGTGCTCGTACACCTCGTCCGTCACGACCAGCAGGTCCCGCTCCACCGCCAGCTCCGCGATCGCGGTCAGCTCGGCGCGGGTGAGGACGGTGCCGGTCGGGTTGTGCGGGGTGTTGATCAGCAGGAGCCGGGTGCGCGGGGTGACCGCGGCGCGCAGCTCGTCCAGGTCGAGGCGGAACGCGCCGCCGTCCGGGCGCAGGGTGACCGGGACCCGGGTGCCGCCGGCCATCGCGATGCAGGCCGCGTACGAGTCGTAGTACGGCTCCAGCGCGACGACCTCGTCACCGGGCTCCACCAGGGCCAGCAGGGCGGCCGCGATCGCCTCCGTGGCGCCCGCCGTGACCAGCACCTCCGCGTCCGGGTCGGACGACAGCCCGTACCGGCGCTCCTGGTGCGCGGCGATCGCCGCGCGCAGCTCGGGGACGCCCGGGCCCGGCGGGTACTGGTTGCCGCGCCCCTCGCGCAGCGCCCGCACGGCCGCCTCCCTGATCTCCTCGGGTCCGTCGGTGTCCGGGAAGCCCTGCCCGAGGTTGATCGACCCGGTGCTGAGGGCCAGCGCGGACATCTCGGCGAAGATCGTGGTCCCGAACTCGGCGAGCCGGCGATTGAGGAAAGGGCGTTCGCTGGAGGTCATGCCGGTCATCCTGCGCCCAAGCTCTGGAGTTCCTCAACTCTGCTTTGGCTGCTGAGACGGCCGGGCATCCCCCGTGCACGCCGCGTTCTCGCGGCGGCCGGGGCGCCCACGGGGGGTCGCTCCGCGCGAACCGAAAGAAGGTGACGCCATGGGCATCGTCTTCATCGTGGTGGTGGCCGCGATCGTCTGCTTCGTGATCATCGGGACCGCGGTCCGCAGGGGCGGACGGGTCAAGGGGGCCGCGGGCCGGGGCGGGTCCTCCGGCTACGACAGCTCCGGCAGCTGGTGGGCCGGGGACTCGGGGTCCTCGTCCTCGCACGGCTCACACGGCGGCGGCCACGGGGGGCACTCCTGCGGTGGCGGGCACTCGTCGTGCGGCGGCGGCTCGTCCTGCGGCGGTGGCTCGTCGTGCGGCGGTGGCGGCTGCGGCGGCGGGGGCAACTGAACCCGGGGGGACCGGGGGAACGGGGGGAGCGGGGAGAGGAACGGGGGAGCGGGGGAGCGGGGCGTCCGGCGGGAGAGTGGGGGAGCTCTCCGCGGGCGCCCCGGCGCGCGCGGGGCGGGGTACGGCGCACGGCATGGTTGAACAGTTGAGCTGTGGAGCCCTCTGAGGGATGGAAACCCCACGAACTTGGGTAAAAACGCTGTGGCGGCGTCACAGTTCATGATTCCCTCTAAATCACCAAAGCAGCACCTCGGACGTCCTGACGACACCCCTCCCCGGCTGGGCCGGCCGGGCCGATCTCCCGGTGTCGACCGAGGTGCGCCGGACCACCCTCCTCCCCTTTTGCGTGTTAGCGGAGCCGATCCATGCTCACGACCCTGAACACCTCCTACACCGATACGCGCGCGGCCGACCTCGCCTGGGCCCTGGGGCGGGAGCCGTTGCCCGCCCTGGCCACCCTCGACCTGGAACTGACGGGTGCAAAGCTGCAGTTGAGACTGCTCGGCGCGTCCCACCAGGTGCTCCTGGAGGAGGAGCGGGGCGGCTGCTCGGAGACGGTGGCGTGCATCTCGGGGTCCAGCACCCCCCTGCCGCTCGGGGTCGCCAAGCGCGTCGGCGACTGGGAGTACGAGTTCGCGGCCCGCGTCGAGGTGCTGTCACCGGGCTCCTTCGCGGGCCGCGCCCAGGAGTTGCTGGCCCTGGTCTCCGAGCACCCGCACGGTCTCGCCGGTGTCTTCCCGGGCAGCCCGCACGCGTTCACCGCGATGCTGGCCCAGCGGCACGAGGGCCAGGTGCACTGGCGGACCTGGCACGCCTACCCGCAGGACGGCCAGTTGGTGGCCACCCGGACGAGGGTCGGGGTGCGGGTTCCGGCGGCCCAGACCGTCGGTTGATGACATAAACCAACAGGGCGTCAAGGCGCTCCAGATCCACACGTGTGGGTGACGAAGCGTGCCGTGCGAGTGACGTAACGTCGCAGAGTGATCGATCCGCACGCACCCGCCCCTCCCGGCACACCGCCGCCGTGGGGCGCCCCCGCGCCGCTGCCCGTGCGGCCGGGGACGGGCCGGTTCCTGGTCCTGGCGTGCGTCTTCGTCTGCGCGGCCTGCGGGCTGGTGTACGAGCTCGAACTCGTCGCCCTCGCCTCGTACTTGATCGGTGATTCGGTCACCCAGGCCTCCGTCGTCCTTTCCGTGATGGTCTTCGCGATGGGGGTCGGCTCGCTCGGTGCGAAGCGGCTGCGCTGGCACGCGGCGGCCGGATTCGGCGCGGTGGAGGCCGCGTTGGCGCTGGTCGGCGGCTGCAGCGCGATGGCGTTGTACGCGGTCTTCGCCTGGACCGGCGACTGGGGCGGCCTGTGGTCGGCCGGCCCGCGCTGCCTGCTGGTCGCCTTCTCCCTCGCCATCGGCCTGCTCATCGGCGCCGAGGTGCCGCTGCTGATGGAGCTCATCCAGCGCATCCGCCGCCAGGACGCGGGCGGCGCGGTGGCCGACCTGTTCGCGGCGGACTACGTCGGCGCGCTCGTCGGCGGCCTGGCCTTCCCCTTCCTGTTACTGCCGTTCCTGGGCCAGCTGACCGGCACCCTGCTCACCGGCACCGTCAACGTGGTGGCCGGCGGCGCCCTGGTCCTCGGCCTGTTCCGCCGCGACCTGTCCCGGCGGGCCCGCTGGACCCTGCTCGTCGTCAACCTGACCGTCCTCGGCCTGCTCGCCTCCGCCGCCGTCCTCGTCGACGACTTCGAACGGGCCGCGCGGCACGCCGTCTACGGCGCGGACGTCCGGGTCGCCCTCCAGACGGACGTTCAGGAGGTCGTCCTCACCGGCGGTACCCACGGCCGCCCCCTCGACCTCTTCCTCGACGGCCGGCTGCGGGTCGGTGGCCGCGACGAACGCCGCTACCACGAAGCCCTCGTCCACCCCGCGATGAGCGGCCCGCACACGCGCGTGCTCATCCTCGGCGGCGGCGACGGCATGGCCGCGCGCGAGGTGCTCCGCGAGTCCGGCGTCGACCAGGTCGACGTCGTGGAACTGGACGCCGGCCTGGTCCGGCTGGCCCGCCACGACCCCGCCCTCTCCGCGCTCAACGGCCACGCCTACGACGACCCGCACGTCCACGAGTACACCGCCGACGCCTTCCGCTGGCTGCGCGGGGCACCGCGCTCCGGCTACGACGTCGTCATCGCCGACCTGCCCGATCCCGGCATCACGGCCAGCACCAAGCTGTACGCCCAGGAGTTCTACGGCCTGGCCCGCCGGGCCCTCGCCCCCCGCGGCCGTCTGGTCGTCCACGCCGGCCCGGTCCAGAGCCGCCCCCGCGCCTTCTGGACGGTCGCGGCGACGATGCGGGCCGCCGGCCTGGCCGTCACCCCCTACCGGGTCCTCGGCCACGACCCCGGCTTCACCGCGGGCCCCGACCGCTCGGCGGGCGGGTCCCGGGCCCCGCACGACTGGGGCTTCCTGCTGGCGTCGGCGGGCCGCACCGCACCCCCGCTCGCGCTCCCGGCCGACGCCCCGCGACTGCGCACGCTGACCCGGCGCGGGCTGGCCGGAGACGCGCTGGAACCACCCACGACATGGCCACCCCCGTCCACGTTGGTGCATCCGCGTTACTGACGAGGGTGTGCCGGACCGACTCGTGGGTAGGCTCAGTCGGCATGGAGCACCAGGTGTACGTCCCGGCCCCGGCCTCGCGGCTCAGAGCGGCGCTGGCCGACCCCGCGCGGGTCGCCCGGGCGGTCCCCGGCCTCCAGCAGGACCCGGGCGCCGAGCCCGGCACCGGCCGCCTCAAGGTCCGGATCGGCAGCCACTCGATCACCTACCGGGGCCTCCTGCGGGTCACCGCCCGCGCCGACGGCTCCTACGCGGTCGACGGCGACGCCAACGAGGCCCGCGGCACCGGCACGGTGAAACTGGCGCTCACCCTCCGCCTCGCCGCCACCGACGAGGGCGGCAGCACGGTCACGGTCACCGGCACGGCCTCCGCCGACGGCCGGGTCGCCGAGCTGCCGGCCGACGCGGTGGAGTCGGCCGCCACCCGGCTGCTGAACCGCTTCGTGGAAGCGCTCGCGGAGGAGACTCCCGACTCCGCCCCCGACGAACCGCCCCCGTCGGTCTTCGAGACCGAGGTCCCGCCCCCGTCCCTGGCCCCCGACCCCATCGAGGAACCCCTCCCCGAGATCTTCGCCGAAGCCGCCCACGCCCGCCGCACCATGATCGGCCGCAGCGCGGAGGAGGTCGACCACGCCCCACCACGCGGCCGCTACGCCCCCGTCCCGGCCCCCCAGACGGTCGCCGCGAACTCCGCCCTGCGCTGGGCAGCCCCGGCGGCGGCCCTGGCGCTGGCGTCGGCGATCGTGGTGACGAGGGCGTTGCGCAGACGCCGTTGAGTGAGGCGCCCCGTCAGGGGCGCGGGGCTGTATCGATGTGCGGCTCCGCCGCGTGGGCGCGACCAGCCCCCACCCACCCGCACCCGAGACTCGAAGCGCCTCCCCAGTACTGTCATCCCGTGAGTAACGAAGACATCACGCTGACAGCAGGCGACGCCACCCTCCACCTGCACCCCGGCAACGGCGGCCGGATCGCCGGACTCGAGGTCGGATCCCTCGGACTCCTCCGCCAGGGCGACCGCTTCGGCTGCTTCCCGATGGTGCCGTGGTGCGGCCGCATCCGGGACGGCCGCTTCCTCGACGGCGCCAACGTCGTCCAGATGCCCCTCAACTCCCCGCCGCACGCCATCCACGGCACCGCCCGCGACGGCGCCTGGCGCACCGCGCGCGTCTCGGCGACCGAGGCGGTGATCACCCGCGAGCTCGGCGCCCCCTGGCCGCACCCCGCGCGCGTCACCCACGCCGTGCAACTCGCCGAGGACTCCCTGACGCTGACGATGAGCGTGGAGACGTACGACGACTCCTTCCCGGCCCAGATCGGCTGGCACCCGTGGTTCAACCGCAATCTCGGCGGCCAGGACGTCCAGGTCGCCTTCGACCCCGCGTGGCAGGAGGAGCGCGGCGACGACCACCTGCCCACCGGCAACCGCATCGACCCCAAGCCCGGCCCCTGGGACGACTGCTTCGGCATGCCCGACGGCGTCGACGTCACCCTCACCTGGCCCAGGCAGCTGGAGCTGAAGGTCACCAGCCGCGAGCAGTGGGTCGTGGTCTACGACGAGCAGGCGGAGGCCGTCTGCGTGGAGCCGCAGACCGGACCGCCCAACGGGCTCAACACGCTGCCCCGGCTCGTCACGCCCATCGAGCCCCTGGAAGCCACGACCACCTGGACCTGGCGGCGCCTCTAAGCTGGTCGGCATGACGGACGTACGCGCTGAGCTGCTGCAACAGATCAAGGACAAGGCCGTGGTGCACGGCAAGGTGACCCTGTCGTCGGGGCTGGAGGCGGACTACTACGTGGACCTCCGCCGCGTCACCCTCGACGGCGAGGCCGCCCCGCTGGTCGGCCAGGTGCTGCTGGACCTGACGGAGGGCCTGGAGTTCGACGCCGTCGGCGGGCTGACGATGGGCGCCGACCCGGTCGCCGGCGCCATGCTGCACGCGGCCGCCGCCCGCGGAAAGCGTCTCGACGCCTTCGTCGTACGCAAGGCGGCGAAGGCGCACGGCATGCAGCGCCAGGTCGAGGGCCCGGAGATCAAGGGCCGGCGGGTCCTCGTCGTCGAGGACACCTCCACCACCGGCGGCTCCCCGCTCACCGCCGTGGAGGCCGTGCGCGCGGCCGGTGCCGAGGTCGTCGCCGTCGCCACCATCGTGGACCGGGCGACGGGCGCCGCCGAGAAGATCCAGGAGGGCGCCGGCGTGCCGTACCTCTTCGCCTTCTCGAAGGATGAACTGGGTCTGGACTGACACGTGGGTTGACGAGTGGGATTGACCCGGATTTGACCGGCGCGTGGAGCATCGGTTCATGTCTGGAAAGATGGGGACGACGATGACGTCGCCCCCAAGGTCTAGGTCAGGGCCGTAAGAAAACAGCAGTACGCCGACCCGCACACTCAAGGAGCGGACAGATGCCCATCGCAACCCCCGAGGTCTACAACGAGATGCTCGACCGGGCGAAGGCAGGCAAGTTCGCCTACCCGGCCATCAACGTGACCTCGACCCAGACCCTGCACGCTGCGCTGCGCGGCTTCGCGGAGGCGGAGAGCGACGGCATCGTCCAGATCTCCACGGGTGGTGCCGAGTTCCTGGGCGGCCAGTACAAGAAGGAGATGGTGACCGGCTCGGTCGCGCTCGCCGAGTTCGCGCACATCGTCGCCGAGAAGTACCCGGTCAACGTCGCGCTGCACACGGACCACTGCCCGAAGGACAAGCTCGACGGGTACGTACGTCCGCTGCTCGCGATCTCCGAGGAGCGCGTGAAGAACGGCCGCAACCCGCTCTTCCAGTCGCACATGTGGGACGGCTCCGCCGAGACCCTCGCCGACAACCTGGCCATCGCGCAGGAGCTCCTGGAGCAGGCCCGCCGCGCCAACATCGTCCTCGAGGTCGAGATCACCCCGACCGGCGGCGAGGAGGACGGCGTCTCCCACGAGATCAACGACTCCCTCTACACCACGGTCGACGACGCGATCCGCACCGCCGAGGCCCTGGGCCTGGGCGAGAAGGGCCGCTACCTGCTCGCCGCCTCCTTCGGCAACGTGCACGGCGTGTACAAGCCGGGCAACGTCGTGCTCCGCCCCGACCTGCTCAAGGAGCTGAGCGACGGCGTCGCCGCCAAGTTCGGCAAGCAGTCCCCGTTCGACTTCGTCTTCCACGGCGGCTCCGGCTCCACCGAGCAGGAGATCCGCACCGCGCTGGAGAACGGCGTCGTGAAGATGAACCTGGACACGGACACCCAGTACGCCTTCACCCGTCCGGTCGCCGACCACATGTTCAAGAACTACGACGGCGTCCTGAAGGTCGACGGCGAGGTCGGCTCCAAGAAGACCTACGACCCGCGCACCTGGGGCAAGCTGGCCGAGGCGGGCATGGCCGCGCGCGTCGTCGAGGCCACGCAGAACCTGCGCTCGGCGGGCAACAAGATCAAGTAAGCCGCATTACGGTCAGGACCCGGCGTTCGTCTGTCTACGGCGCCGGGTCCGCTGTATACCTGGAACCATGCCCGACGTCCGGATCGCCTCAGCCCAGGGCAAGTGGATCCTCCTCACCACGGTCCTCGGCTCCAGCATGGCGCTGCTGGACTCCACGGTCGTCAACGTGGCGCTGCCCCGCATCGGCGACGACCTGGACGCGAGCCTGTCCGCCCTCCAGTGGACGATCAACGCGTACATGCTGACCCTGGCCGGCCTGATCCTGCTCGGCGGCTCGCTCGGCGACCAGTACGGCCGCCGGAAGGTCTTCGTGATCGGCGTCGTCTGGTTCGCGGCCGCGTCCCTGATGTGCGGCCTCGCCCCGACCGATGCCGTACTGATCGGCGCCCGCGCCCTCCAGGGCATCGGCGGCGCCCTCCTCACCCCGGGCTCCCTCGCCCTCATCCAGGCCTCCTTCCACCCCGACGACCGGGCCCGCGCGGTCGGCCTCTGGTCCGGCTTCGGCGGCATCGGCGCGGCGATCGGCCCGTTCCTGGGCGGCTGGCTGGTGGACGGCCCCGGCTGGCGCTGGGTCTTCCTCCTCAACGTCCCGCTGGCCCTGCTCTGCGTCCCGGTCGCCCTGCGCCACGTCCCGGAGTCGTCTGGGGGTACCTACCGCTCGGAGAGTGGGGGAGAACGCAGCCACGGCCGCTTCGACGTCCTCGGCGCGGTCCTCGGCGCCCTCGCCCTCGGCCTGGTGACGTACGCGCTGATCGAGGCCGGGACCCTGGGGCTGCTCGCCGTGGCGGGCGTCGCGGCAGGCGTTGCCTTCGTGTACGTCGAGAAGCGCCGCCAGGACCCGATGCTCCCACTGGACATCTTCGCGTCCCGCCAGTTCACGGCGCTCAACGTGGTCACCCTCTGCGTGTACGGAGCGTTCGGCGGCTACTTCTTCCTCACCGCGCTGCAACTCCAGGTCGTCGCGGGCTACTCGGCGCTGGCCGCCGGCACCGCCCTGCTCCCCACCACCGCCCTGATGCTGCTCTTCTCGGCCCGCTCGGGCGCCCTCGCCGACCGCATCGGCCCCCGGATCCCCCTCACGGTCGGCCCGCTGCTCTGCGCCACCGCGATGCTGCTGATGCTGCGGGTGGGCAAGGACGCGAACTACCTGACGGACATCCTCCCGGCGGTCCTGGTCCAGGGCCTCGGCATGGTCGTCCTGGTGGCCCCCCTCACCGCCTCCGTCCTCGCCTCCGTGGACACCGCCCGGGCCGGCATCGCCAGCGGCATCAACAACGCGGCGGCCCGCGCGGCGAGCCTCCTCGCGGTCGCGGCACTGCCGCTGCTCGCCGGGATGGGCCCGGAGGCCTACCGCTCCGCCGACGCCTTCGACGCCGCGTTCGACCGGGCGATGCCGATCTGCGCCGGGGTGCTGGTCGTGGGCGCCGTCCTCGCCTTCGCCCTGGTGCGCCGCCCGGCCCCGGGCTGCGTACGCCCGGAGTGCCGCCGCCACGGCAACGTCACCACACCCCCGCTGGAGGCGGAGGGCCGTACCTAGGGCCGTAGCCGGAGCCGCAGAGGTCCTGGGTCCGTGGCCGTGGGCCCGGGTGCGCCAGACTGGAACCCATGAGCATTCACGAGAACCTCCTCGGCGGCCCGCCCCCGACCCACCTCCCCGACGAACCCGCCCCCCGCGAGCTCCTCGCGCAGGGCACCGCCCCCGCGGACGTCGCCGCCAAGTACCCCACCTCCTCGCTCGCCTGGGCCCAGCTCGCCGACGACGCGTTCGAGCGCGGCTCGGTCGTCGAGTCGTACGCCTACGCCCGTACGGGCTACCACCGCGGACTGGACGCGCTGCGCCGCAACGGCTGGAAGGGCCACGGCCCCGTCCCCTGGGAGCACGAGCCCAACCGCGGCTTCCTGCGCGCGCTGCACGCCCTCGCCCGCGCCGCCCAGGCGATCGGCGAGCAGGAGGAGTACGAGCGCTGCTCGCAGTTCCTGAAGGACTCCTCGCCGACCGCGGCCCAGACCCTGGGCTAGCGGACCCCGGGCCGGCAGACCCTGGGCCGGCCGCCCGTTCGGCGGTGTGGCCCGTCTGGCAACAGGCGGGCCTTGCCGTATCCGGGTTACGTTGCGGAAGATGCCGGTGGGGACCGGGGCCCCCGTGTCGGCATCGGCAGGGGCGGACCGCTACCCGGAGTACAACAGGAGACAGCGATGTCCCACCAGGCTCAGCCCTACGCGGCTTCGGAGCCCGAGACCCCGCATCTCGACTTCGCCGGCACGACACCGTACGAGGACTACGTCAAGGCCGACGTGCTCACCCACCTCCAGCACACCCTCTCCGACGACCCCGGAGAGATGGTCTTCCTGGTCACCACCCAGGTCATGGAGCTGTGGTTCACCGTCATCGTCCACGAGTGGGAGACCGCCGGGGCGGCGCTGCGCGCCGACGACATCCCCACCGCGATCGCCGCGCTGAAGCGTTCCACCCGCGAGCTGGAGGCGCTGAACGCCTCCTGGAAGCCGCTCGGCCAGCTCACCCCCGCCCAGTTCAACTCCTACCGGTCCGCCCTCGGCGAGGGCTCCGGCTTCCAGTCGGCGATGTACCGGCGGATGGAGTTCCTGCTCGGCGAGAAGTCCGCGTCCATGCTCGTCCCGCACCGCGGGGCACCGCGGGTGTACGCGGAACTGGAGAAGGCGATGCAGGAGCCGAGCCTGTACGACGAGGTGGTGCGGCTGCTGGCGCGGCGGGGGTATCCGATCCCGGACGCGGTGGCGGTGGAACGTGACATCTCACTGCCCTATACACCTTCCGACGCCGTCGAGGCCGCCTGGACCGCCGTCTACTCCGGCGACGGCGACACCGAACTCGCCCGCCTCGGCGAGGCGCTGACCGACGTGGCCGAACTCGTCTGGCGCTGGCGCAACGACCACCTGGTCGCCACCCGCCGCGCCATGGGCGCCAAGCCCGGCACCGGCGGCTCGGCCGGCGTCGCCTGGCTGGAGAAGCGCGCCCGCAAGAACGTGTTCCCCGAGCTGTGGACGGCGAGGTCCCATGTCTGAGCTGACCCTGAAGGCGGAGAAGCTGGACGGCGCGGACGAACTCGCCTCCCTCCGCTCCCGTTTCGTCCTCGACACTGCGTCCGATCATGCGGCTGACGCCGCGGGCGTCTACCTGGACGGCAACTCGCTGGGCGCCCTGCCCGCGCACGTCCCCGGCCGGGTCGAGGACGTCGTCCGCCGGCAGTGGGGCGAGCTGCGCATCCGCTCCTGGGACGAGAGCGGCTGGTGGACCGCGCCGGAGCGGATCGGCGACCGGATCGCCCCGCTGGTCGGCGCGGCGGCCGGGCAGATCGTGGTCGGCGACTCCACCAGCGTCAACGTCTTCAAGGCGCTGGTGGGCGCGGTACGGCTCGCGGGGGAGGGCCGGGACGAGATCCTCGTCGACGCGACCACCTTCCCCACCGACGGCTACATCGCCGACTCGGCGGCCCGGATGACGGGGTGCGTGCTGCGACCGGTGACCCCGGCGGAGGCGCCCGCCGCCCTGGGCGACCGCACCGCCGCCGTCCTGCTCAACCACGTCGACTACCGCACGGGCCGGCTGCACGATCTCCCCGCCCTCACCGGCGCGATCCGCGCGGCCGGCGCCGTATCCGTCTGGGACCTGTGCCACAGCGCGGGCGCGCTGCCCGTCGGCCTCGACGAGCACGGGGTCGACCTGGCGGTCGGCTGCACCTACAAGTACCTGAACGGCGGCCCGGGTTCACCCGCGTACCTGTATGTGCGGCAGGGGTTGCAGGACCGGTTCGACTCCCCGCTCCCCGGCTGGAACTCGCACACGGAGCCCTTCGGGATGCGGCCGGAGTACGAACCGGCCGAGGGCGCGGTGCGCGGTCGCGTCGGCACCCCGGACATCCTCTCCATGCTGGCCCTGGAGGCGGCGCTGGAGGTCTGGGACGGGGTGCCGGTGGCCGCCGTGCGCGCCAAGTCCCTGGCCCTGACGGACTTCTTCCTGGAGTGCGTCGAGGCGTACCTGCCCGCGGGCCGCGTCGAGTGCGTGACCCCGGTGGCCCACGAGGAGCGCGGCAGCCAGATCGCGCTGCGCTGTGCCGACGCCGGGGACGTGATGCGCCGGCTCATCGAGCGGGGCGTGGTCGGGGACTTCCGCCACCCCGACGTCCTCCGCTTCGGCTTCACTCCGCTCTACGTCGGTTTCGCCGACGTCGAGCGGGCGGCGCGGGTGCTGGGGGAGGTGGCGGGAGAGGCCGCGGGATCGGTCGCGGGAGCGGTCGTCGACTAGCGACATGACGACTTGGTGATCCCAGCGCGGGGGCCGGGACGGTACAGAACCGTTCAATCCTCACCGTGCGTGACATCCACGTGTCGCCGCACGTCACCGGCCTGATACCGTCCCGGCCAACGGCCGAATTCCCCACCTGGTCCGCCAACACTCCCCCAGTGCCGAAAGCCTGGGAGGGGCCCCCATCGTCGCTGAGAGGTTGGAGCATGCCGGACGACGACGCCGCAGCAGCCCGGGCCGCCGCAGAGGAGGAGTCGGCCTTCTCGCACCCGCAGGTCGAGCCCGACGCCACGGCCGCGTACGGCGACCACCCCGACCAGGTGATCGACTTCTACGCGCCGCGCGCCGACGAACCCTCGGTCCCGCTCGTCGCGGTCCTGCACGGCGGCGCGTGGCGCGCACCGTACGACCGCGCCCACATCACCCCCTTCGCCGACTACCTGGCCCGGCGCGGCTTCGCGGTGGCCAACGTCGAGTACCGGCGCGGCGCGAAGCTGCCCGCGCAGGGCGGTGCGGCGCCGGTCGCGGGCCGCTGGCCGGACACCTTCGACGACGTGGCCGCGGCCCTGGACGCCCTGCCGGCCCTGGCCCGCGAGGCGTTGCCCCAGGCCGACCTGCGCCGCACGGTCCTCACCGGCCACTCGGCGGGCGGCCACCTGGCGCTCTGGGCGGCGGCACGGCACGTCCTCCCGGCGGACGCCGCGTGGCGCACCTCCGGCCCGGCGCCGCTGCGAGGCGTCGTCGCCCTGGCCCCGATCGCGGACTTCGCGATGGCCGAGAAGCTGGACGTCTGCGGCAACGCGGCGCTCCAACTCCTCGGCGGCAGCGACCACTTCACCGACCGCCAGCGCTACGCCGACCCCGCGCTCCTCCTCCCGACCGGCATCGCCACCACCCTGGTCCAGGGCCGCTCGGACCTGATCGTCCCGCAGGCGGTCGCCGAGTCCTACGCGGACGCGGCGGCGAAGGCGGGCGAGGTGGTCGGCCTGACGCTGCTGGAGGACGTCGGCCACTTCCCGCTCATCGACCCGGCGGCCGATGCCTGCGCGGTGGTGGCGGAGGAGATCGCCCAGCTCGCCTGGTAGCCCCCAGATACCCGTAGTACCTGAGAGCTACGTCCCACATGAGTTCCCTGGCGTGACGCGGACGACGCCCCCCGCTCCGTAACTTCCCGATCAGACAAGCCCGACGACCGGGCGGACTGAACGGGGAGGGACGGCCGTGGGGTTCACGACGGGGGAACTGTTCCGCAGCTGCGGGCAATCGTGCCGCTGGGGCGGCACGGATGGGCGATGGGGGTCCCCCCGCTCGAGCGAAGCCGAGAGTGGGGGAGGCACCCCGCAAGCGCGGGCGAGCGAAATTCCGGCCCTCAGCGCCACCGACCTCGCTGACCCGGCACCCCCACCCCCAACTCGCCGCACTCGAAGGTGGCGCCGCACCGCCCTCGCCGCCCTCCTCACCGCCGCCGTGGTCCTCCCCCTCTCCGCGGCCACCCGCCCCCAGATCCCCGCCCCACCCCCCGCCGTCCTCCCCACCCCCCTCACCCCGACCAGCCTCACCACCGCCTACACGGCCAACCGCGAGAACGCCGCCGAAGCCGCCCGCATGGCCGCCGCCCACGGCGACCGCTCCCGCGCCGCCGCCGACCGCGCCCTCGCGTCCCCCACCCGCCACTTCCTCCACTTCGACGCCCGCGGCACCGGCCAGGCCACCGAGGTCCTCGGCGACCTGGCGCACGCCACCCGCGTCGCCGTCCTCGTCCCCGGCTCGGACACCACCCTCGACACCTACGCCCGCTTCCACACCGCGGCGGAGTCCCTCTACCGGCGCCTCATCCACGAGGCTCCCCGGACCACCCCCACCGCGGTCGTCGCCTGGCTCGGCTACCGGACCCCCGCCACCATCAGCACCACCGTCCTCACCCCGGGCCGGGCCGGCCAAGCGGCCCCGCACCTCCGCGAGTTCATCCGCGAACTCCGCGCCCTCACCGCCCCCGGTCCGGCGGCGATCTCCCTCCTCTGCCACTCCTACGGCACGGTCGTCTGCGCCCGCGCCGCGCCCGCCCTCTCCGGTCCAGGCGTCACCGACATCGCGTTCGTCGGCAGCCCCGGCACCGGTACCCACTCGGCCGCGGCGCTGCACACCTCGGCCCGCGTCTGGGCGGCCCGGGGCGCCGGCGACTGGATAGCCGACGTCCCGCACCTGCGCGTCGGTCTCTTCGGTACCACCGTCGGCTTCGGCACCGACCCCGTCTCCCCCTCCTTCGGCGCCCGCGTCTTCGCGGCGGGCCCCGGCGGCCACAGCGACTACTTCACCCCGGGCTCGGCCTCCCTGGCCAACCTCGCCCGGATCGTCCTCGGCGAGACAACGGAGGTCACCCGTGCGTAAGCCACCGCCCCTTCACCTCCCTCACCGCACCAGCCACTTCCCGCAGCCCATAAGCCGCTTCTCCCACCGCACCAGCCACTTCCTGCACCGCGTACGCCACTTCCCCGACCGAGCGCGGCACCTCGCCCGCCACCTCGACGCCACCACCCCACCCGACCGCGACCGTGCCGTCGACGCCCTGCGCGCGTTCGCCATCCTCGGTGTGGTCCTCGGCCACTGGCTGGTCACGGCGCTGGTGGCGGACGGCGGCGACCTGCACACCAGCAGCCCCCTGCAGCACCTGCCCCGGCTGGCCCCGATCTCCTGGGCGTTCCAGACCCTGGCCGTGTTCTTCCTGGTCGGCGGCCAGGTGGCCACCCGCAGCTACACGTCCGCCCAGGCGAAGGGCACCCCGTACCACCGCTGGCTGACGACCCGGCTGTCCCGCCTCTTCAAGCCGGTGGCCGCCCTCCTCACCCTGTGGACGGTCGCGACCGCCGCCCTCCTCCTCTCCGGCACCGACTTCGCCACCGTGCGCACCCTCGCCAAACTCGCCCTGTCCCCCCTCTGGTTCCTCGTGGTGTTCGCGGCGCTGACGGCGGCGACCCCGCTCGTCGCCCGGCTCAACCCGCTGTGGCCGCTGGCCGTCGTCCTCCATGTGGACCTGCTCCGTTTCGGCTTCGGCGCCCCGCCCGGCCTCGGCTGGGTGAACCTCGCGGCGGGCTGGCTGGTGCCGTACACCCTCGGCGCCGCCTGGACCCGCGGCGAACTGGACCGCCCGCGCGCGGGCTGGGTGCTGCTCGTCGGCGGTACGGCGGCGACGGCCGGGCTCGTGGGCTTCGCGGGCTACCCGGCCTCGATGGTCGGCGTCCCCGGCGCGTCCGTCTCCAACCTCGACCCGCCCACCCTGGCCGCCGTCACCTTCGGCCTGGCCCAGTGCGGCCTCGCCCTGCTCCTGCGGGCCCGGCTGCGCCGGGCGATGCGCCGCCCCCTGCTCTGGGCGGCGGTGGCCTTCGTGAACCTCTCCGCGATGACGATCTTCCTCTGGCACCAGACCGCCCTGATGGCGACCACGGCCACCGGCCTCCTGCTCGGGCACCTGCCCGGCCTCCACACACCCCCCGACCACCTCGGCTGGGTGGCGGCCCGTCTGCTCTGGCTCCCGGTGTTCGCCCTGACGCTCACCGTCTGCTGGGCGGCGTTCCACACGTACGAGCGCCCCGGCACCCGGCGCCGCCCCCGGATCCGCTCGCACGTCGTCCGCACCCACCGCTCGTCCCGCACGTCCGGCCCGTCGAGCTCGTCCGGCTCGTCCGATCGGGCGACACCGACGGGAGCCCGTCATGTCTAGGCTGATCGCTGTGACGGAGACGGGGAGCCGCCGGGCGGAGTGGACCGGCCGGGTGCTGCGCTGGCTGCGGATACTCCGCGCCGACCTGTGCACCACCCGCCTCGACCCGCTGCCCCCCTCCGTATGGCTGCGCTGGCTGCCGCACGGCGTGCTGTGCCTGGCGGCGTTCGGCACCACGCTCGGCGGTATCGCGCAGCTCCGGGACAACGGGCATCTGGGCCTCGGCCTCTCCTTTCTGCTCGGGTTCGCGCAGGGCGGCGCCGTGGTCCTCGCGATGTGGCGGCCCGTCCCGGCGTGGTGGATGTCGATGGCGGCCACGCTGGTGGGCGCCCTGGCGCTGCACGGCCGGCTGGGCATGGTGACGGGGGTCCTCTTCACCTGGCCCTGGACCACGGCCGGGATCATCACGCACCTGCTGGTCCTGCTGCTGCTCGCGCTGCGGGTCCGCGCCCGGGCGGCCGTCGAGGCACTGGCCCTGACCGTGCTGCTCACCTGGGTCCTCGACGGCGTCTGGGGCGCGCCCCCGCACCAGTCCACCTCGGTGGTGACCGTCGTCCTGTCGGCGTTCGTCGTGGCGCTCGGCACGGCGCTGCGCGGCCGCCGCGAGGCGCGCGCGGAACTCGGCCGGCAGGCCTCGCTCACCGAGGAGGAGCGGGCCCGGCGCACCCTCCTGGAGGAGCGCAGCCGGATCGCCCGCGAGCTGCACGACGTGGTCGCCCACCACATGTCGGTCATCTCGATCCAGGCCCAGGTCGCTCCACACCTTGTGGACAACCCCTCGGACGAGCTCCGGGAGAACCTCGACGGCATCCGGCACAACGCGCTGGAGGCGCTGACCGAACTGCGCAGGGTGCTGGGCGTGCTGCGTTCGGAGGGCCCCGACGAGGACGCGCCCGACGACACCGGCACCGGCCCGCACAGCCCGCAGCCCACCCTGGACCGGCTGGACACGCTGGTCGAGAACACCAGGGCGGCCGGTCTGACGGTCACCGTCCGGATCAACGGCGAGCGGCGCCCGATGCAGTCGGGCGTGGAGCTGTCGGCGTACCGGATCGTGCAGGAGGCACTGAGCAACGTCCTGCGGCACGCGCCGGGCGCCACCGCCCATGTCGAGATCGAGTACATCCCCTACGGGCTGCTGGTGTCCGTCGCGAACTCCCGGCCCACCCGGCCCGCGCCGCCGTCGCCGGGCGCCGGGCACGGACTGCTCGGCATGCGGGAGCGGACCGCGATGCTCGGTGGCTCACTGACGGCGGGACCCGGGGCGGACGGCGGCTTCCGGGTCTTCGCGGAGCTCCCGGCCGCCGGTCCCGGCGCCGGCACCACCCACAGCCGGCCCCTTGCCCCGGCCCCTCGCCCCGACCCGAAGCCGGCCCCTCGCCCCGACCCGAAGGACGACCGCGCATGACGAGCAGCAGCAGTGGCAGCAGCCCCATCCGGGTGGTCATCGCCGACGACCAGCAGATGGTCCGCCAGGGCTTCACCGTGCTGCTCAACGCCCAGCCCGGTATCGAGGTGGTCGGCCAGGCGGTGGACGGGCTGGACGCGGTGGTCCAGGTCGCCGAACTCACCCCGGACGTCGTCCTCATGGACATCCGCATGCCCGAGCTGGGCGGTATCGAGGCCACCCGCCGCATCGTCGGGGAGCGCCCGCACATCAAGGTGCTGGTGCTGACCACCTTCGACCTCGACGAGTACGTGTACGAGGCGCTGCGGGCCGGTGCGTCCGGGTTCCTGCTCAAGGACGCGTCGGCGGACAAACTGGCGGAGGCGGTGCGGGTGGTGGCGGCCGGTGACGCGCTGCTCGCGCCCGGCGTCACCCGGCGGCTGATCGCCCAGTTCTCGCAGCTGGACGGCGGCGGGGTGCGCGCCCCGCTGAAGTCCCGCGTCGCCGATCTGACCGAGCGGGAGACGGAGGTCCTCGCGCTGATCGCCCAGGGCCTGTCGAACGCGGAGATCGCCGAGCGGCTGGTCGTCGCCGAGCAGACCGTGAAGACGCATGTGGGCCGGATCCTGGTGAAGCTGGGCCTGCGGGACCGTACCCAGGCGGCGGTGTTCGCGTACGAGTCGGGTCTGGTCCGGCCCTCCGGCTCGGCCCCGTAGTACCTGAGAAGGATGCCGGAGGACCCTTCTCACTGGTGACGACGGCGACCCCCGCCTCCGCCTACGGTCGTGTACGTGACCGAGACGACCCACACGCAGCCGATGCCGCCGGAGCAGCCGGACGACGCGTTCGAGCCGTACAAGCCGCGCAGCCCGGAGTTCCGGGCGGCGCTGGACGCCCTGGGCAGGCTGCGGCAGGACCTGTTCCACGACGCCTTCGCCTACCGCCCGTTGCCCCCGCTGAGCGCCGACAGCCGGTTCGTCCGCCGGTTCCCCGGCCGGCTGCGGGAGTACGCGGTCTGGGCCCCGCACCTCGTGGTGGCCGCGGCCGGCGGGGTGGCGCTCCTGGCCGCCGCCACGGACAGCCCGCGGGGGGAGTTCACGGCCCTGCTGTCCGGCCTGTTCGCGCTGGCCCCCGTCCTGCTGACGCTGGCGCGTCCGGTCGCCGCCTTCTGGCTGTCCCTCGTCGCGGCCTGGGTCGGCAACCTGCTGGGCAGTGGCTGGGGCGAATGGCCCTGGTCGTCGGGCAACTTCATCTCCCACCTGGTGGTGCTCACGGTCGTCGCCGTCCGCACCCGCCCGCGCACGGCGGCCTGGATGTGGGCGATCACCGCGCTCTACGGCTTCCTGGCCGTCTCGGCCTTCGGCGGGGGCCACTACAGCGACAACGTCGGCCCGATGACGGTCGTCTCCGCGATAGTCCTGCTGACCGTCTCCGTGCGGCAGATCCGCCGGGAGGCGGAGGAGACGGTGACCGCCCAGCAGACGGAGACCGCGCAGGAGCGTTCCAGGCGCACCCTCCTGGAGGAGCGCACGACGATCGCCCGAGAGCTGCACGATGTGGTGGCCCATCACATGTCGGTGGTGGCGATCCAGGCGGAGGCGGCCCCGTACCGCGTCGAGAACCCGCCGCCGGAGCTGGAGAAGGCGTTCGTCACCATCCGGGAGAACGCGGTGGCCGCGCTCACCGAGCTGCGCCGCGTGCTGGGCGTCGTCCGCGCCGAGGACTACGAGGCCCCGGACGCCCCGCAGCCCACCCTCGCCGATCTGGACGCCCTGCTCGCCAATGTGCGGGAGGCGGGCCTGACCGTGGAGAAGGTGGTGACCGGCGCGGTCCGCGAACTCCCGCAGGGCGTGGAGCTGTCGGCGTACCGGATCGTCCAGGAGACGCTGAGCAACACGCTGCGCCACGCGCCGGGGGCGTCGGCCCGGGTGGAGATCGGCTATGTTCTCGGCGGTCTGGGCCTGCGGATAGTCAACGGCGCCCCGCCCAGGCCCGCCCTGCTCAAACCGTCGCCGGGCGCCGGTCACGGCATCACGGGGATGCGCGAGCGGGTCTCGATGCTGAACGGCGAGATGACGGCGGCCCCGACGTCCGAGGGAGGCTACGAGGTGACGGTGTTCCTTCCCGTCGCCGCCCGCACCGAAGGTGACGCATGACGATCCGGGTACTGATCGCGGACGACCAGATGATGGTGCGCGAGGGCTTCTCGGTCCTGCTGAACGCGATGCCGGACATCGAGGTCGTCGGCGAGGCGGTCAACGGCCGTGAGGCGGTGGACCGGGTGCGTGAACTGGCCCCCGATGTGGTCCTGATGGACATCCGCATGCCCGAGGTGAACGGCATCGAGGCGACCCGGGAGATCGTGGCCGCCGACAGCGCGGCGAAGGTGCTGGTGCTCACCACCTTCGACCTCGACGAGTACGTCTACCAGGCGCTGCGCGCGGGAGCCTCCGGTTTCCTCCTCAAGGACGCCTCGGCCCGCCAGCTCGCCGACGGGGTGCGGGTGGTGGCGGCGGGCGAGGCGCTCCTGGCCCCCTCGGTCACCCGGCGCCTGATCACGGAGTTCTCCAAACTCTCCGGCACGCCCCGGCTGATGCCCACGGCGCACGCGGCCTACGGCGACCTCACCGACCGTGAGACGGAGGTCCTGATCCTGATCGCCCAGGGCCTCTCCAACGCCGAGATGGCCGAGCGCCTGGTGGTGGCCGAGTCGACGATCAAGACCCATGTCAGCCGGATCCTGGTGAAACTCGGCCTCAGGGACCGCACCCAGGCGGCGGTGTTCGCGTACGAGGCACGGCTGGTGACGCCCGGATAGGGCACATGCCGTCAGCACAGTCGATAGTGCGGTTCGGTCGCGAGCGGTACAGGTGTGGACACGGTGCGCTCAAGTTGTGTTTGAATGGTGAAGGAATCGGCCAAATGACTTGTTTCGGCCGCCCGTTAACTCCCCTTTCATCCTGTTCGTCCTCCCCGTTGTCCCACCCCCGTCCCCTCGCACCCGCTTCCCCGGCGGGCGTTGTCGTCGTCCCCGTTCCAGATGCAGTCCGGCGGCCAGTCCTCGACGAGCCTGCTGGCCTTCCTGCTGGTCATGCTGGCCGGCCCGGTCGCGGCCCTGGTCCTGGCGGCGGCGATCGTGATGTTCGACCCCGGGGTCGTCCTCGGCCAGCGCGACTGGCAGCAGACCGAGAGCCACCCGCAGCCCGCGCCGAGCCGCGGCTTCATGTCCCGAGCTCCGCCCGCCCGGCGGGCAGTTCCACGGTGACGCGGATCCCGCCGGCGGGGCGCGGCACGAGCGCCAGTGTTCCGTCATGGGCCTCGGTGATGGTCTTCACGATCGCCAGGCCGAGACCGACACCCGCGTGATCGGTGTGGACGCGCTCGGTGCCCCGCTGGAACGGTTCGGTGAGGGTCGAGACCAGCTGCGGGCGGAGCCGCTCGCCGGTGTTCTCGACGGTGAGCACCACGGTCCCGGCGGGGCCGACGCCGGTACGCACCCACACGGTGCCCTCGCCGGGCAGGTTGTGGACGATCGCGTTGTGCACCAGGTTCATGGTCAGCTGCAGCAGCAGCGCCGGTGATCCGGTCGTGGGCGCGACCTCGCCGCCGGTCTCGACGGTGACACCGTGCTTCTCCGCGAGGGGCAGGAGCGTCTCGGTGGCCTCCTCCGCCAGGAGGGACAGGTCGACGTGTTCCCGGGTGAAGGACCGCTGGTCGGCGCGGCTCAGCAGGAGCAGCGCCTCGGTGAGGCCGATCGCCCGGGTGTTGACGGCGTGCAGGCGGTCGATGACCTCGCCGGTGTCGCACGCCGGGTCGGAGCGGGCCACGTCGAGCAGGGTCTTGGAGACGGCCAGCGGGGTGCGCAGCTCGTGCGAGGCGTTGGCCGCGAATCTCCGCTGTTCGGCGACGTGCGCCTCCAGCCGGGCGAGCATCGTGTCGAAGGCGTCGGCCAGTTCGCGGAACTCGTCCCTGCGGCCCGGCAGCCGGATCCGGTGCGCGAGCGATCCGTCGGTGGCCAGGCGGGTGGCGTCCGTGATGCGGGTCAGCGGGGCGAGCATGCGGTCGGCGAGAATCCACCCGCCCACCAGACCGAACACCAGCAGGAACGCCAGCACCACGGCGGCGGTCGGGGCGAAGGCGCGCACGATGGCGTAGCGGTAGTCGGGCTCGAAGAGGAGCCCGGGGTGCGGCACCCTGTTCAGGAACACCCAGGTGGCCGCGAGCACCAGGACACCGGCCAGCATGAGGAATCCGGCGTAGCTGAGGGTGAGTTTGACCCGCACGCTCAGCCCGGGGGCCCTATCCACGGTCCTCTCCCTCGGATACCTCAGGTCCCTCGGATCCCTTGGGCCGCTCGGGCGGCGTGTCGATGCGGTAGCCGACGCCCGGCACCGTGGTGATCAGCCACGGTTCCCCGAGCCGTTTGCGCAGCGCCGAGACGGTGATCCGGACGGCGTTGGTGAACGGGTCGGCGTTCTCGTCCCAGGCGCGCTCCAGGAGTTCCTCGGCGCTGACGACACCGCCCTCGGCGGCGACCAGGACCTCCAGCACCGCGAACTGCTTCCTGGTCAGCGCGACATAGCGGCCGTCCCGGTAGACCTCTCTGCGGAACGTGTCCAGCCGCAGACCCGCGATCTCCCGCACGGGCGGCCTGTTGTGGGCCCGCCGGCGGTCCAGTGCCCGGAGCCTGAGCGCGAGCTCCCGCAGCTCGAAGGGTTTCGTGAGGTAGTCGTCGGCGCCGAGTTCGAAGCCCGAGGCCTTGTCGTCGATCCGGTCGGCCGCGGTGAGCATGAGGATCGGCATGCCGCTGCCGGAGGCGACGATGCGGGCGGCGATCTCGTCCCCCGAGGGTCCGGGGATGTCCCGGTCGAGGACGGCGATGTCGTAGGAGTTGACGCCCAGCAGTTCCAGAGCGGTGTCGCCGTCCCCCGCGATGTCGGCGGCGATCGCCTCCAGACGCAGGCCGGTGCGGATGGCCTCTGCCAGGTAGGGCTCGTCCTCGACAATCAGCACGCGCATGACGGTCAGGCTACGAGCCGGACCGTATCGTCGGCATATCGAAAACCGCATACGCGTCGGCAACACCCCGCCGCGTTGGCTGGCGCCATGCCCTCCAGCGAACCCGCCTTCACACCGGCCGGGCGGCCGGCACCGACCGTGGCGCCGATCGGCCCGGCCGAGCACCTGGCGTTCGTGCGGACACAGCGGTCGGTCAGCTTCCTCCAGACCCCGGCCTGGGGCCGCGTCAAGACCGAATGGCGCAGCGAGTCCCTCGGCTGGTACGACGGCCGGCGGCTGGTCGGCGCCGGGCTCGTCCTGCACCGCCCGGTGCCGCGCCTCGAACGCTACACGCTCGCCTATCTGCCCGAGGGCCCGGTCATCGACTGGACCGGCGACCTCACCGCCTGGCTCGACCCGCTCGCCGCGCACCTCAAGGCCCACGGCGCGTTCGCGATCCGGCTCGGCCCGCCGGTGCCCACGCACACCTGGAGCGCCGCCCAGGTCAAGGAGGGCATCGCCGACCCGGGCATCGGCCGGCTCACCGACCTCACCGGCCAGTGGGCCGACCCGGTCGGCGCCCGCGTCGCCGGCCGGCTCAGGGACACCGGCTGGCTGCCGCGGAGCCCCGAGGACGGCTTCGGGGTCGGGCATCCGCAGTTCAAGTACGAGCTCCCGCTGACCGGCCGGACCGAGGGCGAACTGCTCGGCGGCATGAACCAGCTCTGGCGCCGCAACCTCAGAAAGGCGGCCAGGGCGGGCGTCGAGGTCACGACCGGCGAGGCCACGGCAGGCGAAGACCTGAAGGCCTTCCACGACCTCTACGTCCACACCGCCGAGCGCGACCGCTTCACCCCCCGGCCGCTGCGCTACTTCGAGACCATGTTCGCGGAACTGGCCGCCGAGGACCCCGAACGCATCAGGCTCTACCTGGCCCGCCACCGGGGCGACCTGGTCGCCGCCGCCGTCCTGGTCCGCGTCGGCACCCACGCCTGCTACTCCTACGGCGCCTCCGCCACCGGGAAGCGCGAGGTGCGCGGCTCCAACGCCTGCCAGTGGGCGATGATCCGCGACTCACTGGCGGCCGGCTGCGACGTCTACGACCTGCGCGGCATCACCCCCACCCTGGACGCCGACGACCCGCACCTCGGGCTGATCCAGTTCAAGGTCGGCACCGGCGGCCGGGCCGTGCGGTACGTCGGCGAATGGGACCTGCCGCTGCGCCCGCTGGTCTACCGGGCCTTCGACCTCTACATGCGGCGGCGCGCGCGATGAGCCCGTATGCGCAGGCGTCGTCGTCCCCTTCCACGGTCCCGACCACCACGGGAATCACCGTCTACGGCTGCGGCCGGGACGAGGCCGTCCTGTTCCGGGAGCTGGCACCCCGATTCGGTGTGCTGCCGACCATCACCGAGGCGGCGGTCTCCGAGGCCACCGTCGAACTGGCCGTCGGGAACCGCTGCATCAGCGTCGGTCACAAGACCCGCGTCACGAATCCCACGCTGCTCGCACTCGGCCGGGCCGGTGTGGAGTACATCTCCACCCGGAGCATCGGGCGCAACCACATCGACGTGGCCTACGCGGAGCGCGTCGGCCTCACCGTCGGGAACGTCTCCTATTCACCCGACAGCGTGGCCGACTACACGCTGATGCTCATGCTGATGGCGGTGCGCCACGCGAGATCCGTCATCCGCCGTGCCGACGCGCACGACTACCGGCTGGGCGACGTACGCGGGAGGGAACTCCGCGATCTGACCGTCGGTGTGGTCGGAACAGGACGTATCGGTACGGCGGTCATGGAACGGCTACGGGGTTTCGGCTGCCGCGTACTCGCCTCCGGCAGCCGCCCCGAGGCCGCCGCCGGTCACGTACCGCTCGACGAACTCCTGCGGCTGAGCGACATCGTCACCCTCCACACCACGCTCAACGCGGACACCCACCATCTCCTGGACCGCCGACGCATCGCACAGATGAAGAACGGCGCGTTCGTCGTGAACACCGGACGCGGATCGCTCCTCGACACCGAGGCCCTCGTACCGGCACTGGAAAGCGGCCGGCTGGGCGGCGCGGCGCTGGACGTCGTCGAAGGGGAGGAAGGCGTGTTCTACACCGACCGCCGGAACAGACCCGTCGAGAACGCGACGCTGCTGCGACTGCACCGGCTGCCGAATGTGCTCATCAGTCCGCACACCGCCTATTACACGGACCACGCCCTGAGCGACACCGTCGAGAACAGTCTCGTCAACTGCCTGGAATTCGAAAGCGGGGAGCAGCATGGATAGGCTGAGGATCGGGGTCATATTCGGGGGAACTTCCGAGGAACACCCCGTCTCCGTCAAGTCCGCGCGAGAGGTCGCGAAAAACCTCGACACCGAGAAATACGAACCGTTCTGGATCGGGATCACGCGGTCCGGCGCCTGGAGGCTCTGCGACGGCCCCGGCGCGGACTGGGAGAACGGCGGTGGCCGGCCGGCCGTGCTGTCACCGGACCGGGGCGTCCGCGGACTGCTCGTCCTGGAGCGGGGGCGGTACGAGGAGATCGGCCTGGACCTCGTCCTGCCCGTGCTGCACGGCAGGTTCGGCGAGGACGGCGCGATGCAGGGCCTGCTGGAGCTCTCCGGCATCCCCTACGCAGGCTGCGACGTCCAGAGCTCCGCCCTTTGCATGGACAAGTCCCTCACCTACACCGTCGCCGGTGCCGCGGGCGTCGCGACGCCGGATTTCCGGGCCGTCACGGCGGGCGAGATCCCCGACCCCGGAGACCTCGCCTATCCCGTCTTCGTGAAGCCGGCCCGCTCCGGGTCCTCCTTCGGCGTCACCAAGGTGTCCTGCAAGGACGAGCTGGTGAGCGCCGTGGAAACCGCCCGGCAGTACGACGACAAGGTGCTGATCGAAGGGTCCGTCGTCGGCAGCGAGGTCGGCTGTGCCGTCCTCGGGAACGCTCCCGATCTCCTCGCGGGAGAGGTCGACCGCATCTCCCTGTCCCACGGCTTCTTCAGGATCCACCAGGAGCACGAGCCCGAGAGCGGCTCCGAGAACTCGACCCCCGTCGTGCCCGCCGACATCCCGGCACAGTCGCGCTCGCTGGTCCAGGAGACGGCGAAGGCCGTGTACCGCGCGCTGGGGTGCCGCGGGCTGTCCCGCGTGGACCTGTTCCTCAAGGACGACGGAACCGTGGTCCTCAACGAGGTCAACACCCTGCCCGGCCTGACCTCCTACAGCCGTTACCCGAGAATGATGGCGGCCGCCGGACTGCCGCTCGCCGAGGTGATCGACCGGGTCGTGTCGGCGGCACTGGCGGGGAAGACCCGATGAAGGACGGCTTCGTCTTCGTGGACGAGATGCTCCCCGGAATACGCTGGGACGCCAAGTACGCCACCTGGAACAACTTCACCGGAAAACCGGTGGACGGATACACGGCCAACCGGATCGTCGGCACGAAGGCGTTGTGCGCGGCCCTGGAAAAAGCCCGGCAAGAGGCCGGTTCCCTCGGTTTCGGCCTGCTCCTCTGGGACGGTTACCGCCCGCAACGCGCCGTCGACTGCTTTCTCCGCTGGGCGGCACAGCCGGAGGACGGCCGGACGAAGCCACGGCACTATCCGAACCTCGACCGACCCGAGATGTTCGAGATGGGCTATGTGGCCGCTCGGTCGGGCCACAGCCGGGGCAGCACCGTCGACCTGACGCTCTACCACCTGGCCACCGGTGAACTCGCCCCCATGGGCGGCGACCACGATCTGATGGATCCGATCTCCCACCACGGAGCGACCGGTATCACCCCGACCGAGGCGAGAAACCGTCGATATCTCTGCTCCGTCATGGAGGACTGCGGATTCGACCGGTACGACCACGAATGGTGGCACTACACACTGAGAAGCGAGCCCTACCCGGACACCTACTTCGACTTTCCCATCACGTAGTCGAGCCCCGCCCTGCTGAGACACCCCTGGTCAGGAGCGGGACCGTCGGTCTAACGTCCGTCCATGGCAGCCTTCGACCCCTGGGACCCGGACTTCCTCGCCGACCCGTACCCCTCCTACGCCGAGCTCCGCGCCCGGGGCCGGGTGCAGTACTTCGAGCCCACGCACCAGTGGCTGGTTCCGCACCACGCCGACGTCTCGGCGCTGCTGCGGGACCGGCGCCTCGGGCGGACGTACCAGCACCGGTTCACGCACGAGGACTTCGGGCGGACCGCACCCCCGCCGGAGCACGAGCCGTTCCACACGCTCAACGACCACGGCATGCTCGACCTCGAACCGCCGGACCACACCCGCATCCGTCGCCTGGTGTCGAAGGCCTTCACCCCGCGCACGGTCGAGCAGCTCAGGCCGTACGTCGCCCGGCTCGCCGGAGAGCTCGTCGACGCGCTGGTCGAGAAGGGCGGCGGCGACCTGCTCACCGACGTCGCCGAACCGCTCCCGGTCGCCGTCATCGCCGAGATGCTGGGCATCCCGGAGGCGGACCGGGCCCCGCTGCGGCCCTGGTCGGCGGACATCTGCGGGATGTACGAGCTGAACCCGTCCGAGGACACGGCGGCCAGGGCGGTGCGCGCGAGCACCGAGTTCTCCGACTACCTGCTGGGGCTGATCGCCGAGCGGCGCAAGCACCCCGGCGACGACCTGATCTCCGGGCTCATCGCCGCGCACGACGAGGACGACGACCGGCTCACCGAGCAGGAGATGATCTCCACCGCCGTCCTGCTCCTCAACGCCGGCCACGAGGCCACCGTCAACGCCACGGTCAACGGCTGGTACGCCCTCTTCCGTAACCCCGCCCAGCTCGCCGCCCTGCGCGCCGACCACTCCCTGATCCCCACCGCGATCGAGGAGCTGATGCGCTACGACACCCCGCTCCAGCTCTTCGAGAGGTGGGTGCTGGACGACATCGAGATCGACGGGACCACGATCCCGAGGGGCTCCGAGGTCGCCATGCTCTTCGGCTCCGCCAACCACGACCCCGAGGTCTTCGCCGCCCCCGAGGAACTCGACCTCACCCGCAAGGAGAACCCGCACATCTCCTTCTCCGCCGGTATCCACTACTGCATCGGCGCCCCGCTGGCCCGTATCGAGCTCGCGGCCTCGATGACCGCGTTGTTGGGGAAGGCGCCGACGCTGAGCCTGGGCGGGGAGCCGCTGCGCAAGCCCAACTTCGTCATCAGGGGGCTGGAGGGGCTCCGGGTGGACGTGGCCTAGCCGACCTCAGGACGCCCCCAGGCCGCGGGCCGCGAGCTGGACCTCCCGGACCGCGCCCGGGGGTTCGAGGATCATGAAGCCCGCCTCCTCGCCCCTGTGGTAGACCTTCAGGCGCGGCCCGTCGACGGTCAGCCGCAGTTCGGCCCAGGGATGGGACCACAGCAGGTTGGAGTGCTCCCAGAGCTGAAGGCGGCGGGAGGTCAGCAGCAGTTGGAAGGGCGGGTTCTCGTACGGAGTCGGGCCGCGCCCGGGGGTGAACGGCGGCCGTACGGTGTAGGTGCTGAGCAGTTGCTCGCCCGGTTCGAGCGTCTCCGCACGGAGGGCGTTCTCCCGGCCGGTCTTCGCCCCCGCCCACCCGGCGAACGCGCCGCACACCAGGGTGAACGGCACGACGAGCCACCAGGGGATGCCCTGGGACACCCCCTTGACGCTGTCGACCGCGACGGTCGCGGCCGCGAGACAGACGGCCGTGGCGGCACCGTACACGGCGGCCCGGCGCATCCGCCGCCGACGTCCGTCCTCCGAAGTGCCGTGCTCCGCCCGCTGCCGTGCCATGTGGGCTCCCCCTCCACGTCGTACACGTGTATACGGAGGCGGCCTGTCCGTCCCGCAACGTGGTGGAAGACTCGGCGGAGTGCCCGACGGTTGCGCCGTACATGGACTTGTCTCCGGAGTCAGAGGCGCCGGACCAGGGCCCAGACGGCGAGCGCTGCGGCGGTGCCACCGAGGACGGCCGGCGGGAGTTCGGCGTAGAGGACGCTGAAGTCCGGGGCCTGTTCGAAGCGCCACAGCCGCGACCGGACGTCGACCGCCCACACCGCGAGTCCCGCCCCTGCTCCGACCGCCGCCGTCAGACAGCCCGCCGCGGCCTGTGTGCGTTGTCCCATGCCAGGGAGGGACGTGCGCGGACCGCCCGGAGGTTCCCGTCCACCCGCCACCCGCCACCCGCCACCCGGCACCCGGCACCCGGCACCCGGCACCCGCGAGCCGCCAGCCGCCTGCCGCCACCCGCGAGCCGCCAGCCGCCACCCGGCACCCGCCACCCGCGAGCCGCCAGCCGCCCAGCCGGTCGGGAGCCCGCCCGCCCACCGCCCGCCCACCGCCCGCCCGGCCGGTCAGGCCGTCAGGTCCCGGCGGCGTAGTCCCGTCAGGCCCGCAGCCGTCAACCCCACGGCCAGAGCCAGCAGGACCAGCACCGGTGTCCACGCCATCTCCCCGCCCGGCAGCTTCGGGAGGTGGCCGAAGGGGGAGAGGTCGAGGACGAGTTGCGGGGCGTTCAGGGCCGGGCCCACCCAGCTGATGAGGAGGACCGCCACCGCCACTCCCCAGGCGGCCGGGGCCAGGCGGGGAGCCGCGCCGTACAGGAGCACCGCCAGGCCGCCGATCACCCACACCGCCGGGAGCTGCACCAGGCAGGCGCCGACGATGGGGCCCACCTCCTTGCCGTAGCCGACCGCGAAGCCCGCCGAGGCCAGCAGCATGATCAGGGCCGAGCCGCCGAAGGCGATCGTCAGATGGCCGGCCGCCCAGCGCGGTCGGCTCACCGCGCAGGCCAGCAGGGGTTCGGCACGGCCCGAGGTTTCCTCGCCGTTCAGGCGGAGGACGGATGCCACGACGTACAGCGCGGCGATCAGACCCAGCATGCCGACCATTGAGGCGACGAACGCGTCGGTCAACCCGCTCTGGCCGCCCATCCGCTCGAAGATCTCGCGGGCGTTCTGGTTGTCGCCGACCAGGTCGGCCGCCCCCTCGGTCAGACCGCCGTAGATCACCCCGGCCAGGAAGAAGCCGAGCGACCAGCCGAGCACCCCGCCCCGCTGGAGCCGCCAGGCGAGTGCGGCCGTGGTGCCGAGGCGGCCGGTGGCCGGGCCGGGGCGGGCAGGGAAGAAGCTCATGCCCAGGTCACGGCGACCGGCCAACACGTAGGCCACTGCGGCCTGTACCAGCACCGACGCCGCGAAGAGGAGCAGTACCCACCAGCGTGCGGCGGCGAAGGGACGGAGGTTCTCCAGCCAGCCGAGGGGGGAGAGCCAGGTCCACACCGACGAGCCTCCCCCAGTGCCGAAAGCCTGGGAGGTGCCCCCAGTCGTCGCCGAGTCGCCCGCCGCGCGCAGCACGAACGCCGCGCCCAGGACCCCCGACGTCAGCCCCCGCGCCAGCCGCGCGCTCTCCGTCAGCTGCGCCACGATCGCCGCCGTCGTCGCGAAGACCATGCCGACGGCGCCGAGGCCGAGCCCCAGGGCCAGCGCCCCGGCCGTGCCCTGCCCGGACAGTCCGGCGGCGACCAGCAGGGCCAGTACCCCGTTCGCCACGGCCGCCGCCAGCAGGGCCGCCGTCAGCGACGCCCGGCGGCCCACCGCACCCGAGGCCAGCAGTTCCGCGCGGCCGGTCTCCTCCTCGTCACGGGTGTGCCGTACGACGACGAGCAGGCTGGTGACGGCCGCGAGCAGCCCGGCGTACACGCCCACCCGCCAGGCCGTCAGACCGCCGAGCGAGGTGTCGAAGAGCGGGCCGATCAGGGCGCGGAAGGAGGCGTTGGTGTCCACCTGCCGTACCAGGTCGGCACGTTCGGCGTCCGTGCCGTACAGGCCCTTCAGGGTGTTCGGCATGGAGAGGACCATCAGCGTGTTCACCGCGATCCACACCGGGGTGGTCACGCGGTCCCGGCGCAGGGCGAAGCGCAGCAGGGTGCCGGTGCCCGTGAGGGTGGTCATCGGGCCGCCACCCGCTCGGTGTCGTCCTGGTAGTGGCGCAGGAAGAGCTCCTCCAGGGTCGGGGGCGTGGAGGTGAGGGAGCGCACGCCGGTCTCGGACAGCGAGCGGAGTACGGCGGTGAGCTGGTCGGTGTCGACCTGGAGGCGGATCCGGTGGCCCTGGACGTCGAGGTCGTGGACGCCGGGCAGGCGGGCCAGGCCGTTGGGGGGACCGGCGAGTTCGGCGGTCACGCTGGTGCGGGTGAGGTGGCGCAGGTCGGCGAGCGAACCGGACTCGACGGTGCGGCCGGCGCGGATGATGCTGACCCGGTCGCAGAGCTCCTCGACCTCGCTGAGGATGTGCGAGGAGAGCAGGACCGTACGGCCCCGGTCGCGCTCCTCCTCCACACAGCGCCGGAAGACCTCCTCCATGAGGGGGTCGAGGCCGGAGGTCGGTTCGTCGAGGATCAGCAGGTCCACGTCGGAGGCGAAGGCGGCGACCAGGGCGACCTTCTGGCGGTTGCCCTTGCTGTACGTGCGGCCCTTCTTGGTGGGGTCCAGCTCGAACCGGTCGATCAGGTCCGCGCGGCGGGCGGGGTCCAGGCCGCCCGCCCGTCGCCCACCACCACCCTGCCTGACGCGCTTCGCGCGGCCCCCTTGACGCAACCGGCCGTAGAGGTCGATGACCTCGCCGCCGGAGAGGTTGCGCCACAGGGTCACGTCCCCGGGGACGTAGGCGATCCGGCGGTGCACGTCCACTGCGTCCGTCCAGGGGTCGCGGCCCAGGACCTGCGCGGCGCCCGAGTCGGCGCGCAGCAGGCCGAGCAGGACCCGGATGGTCGTGGACTTGCCGGCGCCGTTGGGGCCGAGGAAGCCGTGCACCTCACCGGCCTCGACGTCCAGGTCGAGGCCGTCCAGGGCCTGGGTGCGGCCGAAGGACTTGTGGAGCCCGGCGACCGTGATTGCCTTCGTCATGCTTCAGAACGTACGCTTTCTTCAGAAGATTGTGAAGTTAAGGAAGCGTAGAAACAAAGTGAAGCGCCGATAGGCTGGTGACCATGACTACGGATGCGGCGGGGCGCGACCAGGAGGCGGTCTCGAGGTTCGTGGAGAGCTTCGCGGCGCAGCTCGTCGAGGCCGGGATGCAGCGCATGCCGGCCCGGATCTTCGCGGCCCTGCTGTCCTCCGACTCGGGCACCCTGACCTCGGCCGAACTGGGGGAGCAGCTCCAGGTCAGCCCGGCGGCGGTGTCCGGCGGGGTGCGCTACCTCGCCCAGCAGCACATGGTCGCGCGGGAGCGGGAACCGGGCTCGCGGCGGGAGCGGTACCGGGTGCACAGCAACCAGTGGTACGAGGCGCTCACCAACCGGGAGGCCGTGATCAAGCGGTGGGAGGGCGCGCTGCGGGAGGGCGTGGCGAGTCTCGGCCCCGAGACCCCGGCGGGGCGGCGGATGGCCGAGACGCTCGCGTTCTTCGAGTTCGTGGACGGGGAGGTCGTCGAGATGATGGAACGGTGGCGGGTGCACCGCGACCGCCTCTTCGGCACGGACTGACCCCGCCTCGGGGAGGGCGGACCGGCTCGGCCCGCCCCGCCCGGCACTACCGCTCCCCGGTCACCGCTCCCTGGTCTCCTCCAGCACCGTCCGTCCCAGCAGCGCGTACCGCTCGGGTGCGCGGTGCTTGAGGTACTGGGCGTAGCCGATGCCGGTCGCCGCGACCAGGGCCACCAGCCACGGGGTCGCCTTCAGCAGCAGCGACCCGGACTCCGCGCCGGCCGCGACGCCCATGTTGGACACCAGCAGGACGACCACGGCAAGCATCGCGATCCCGCCGATCAGCGGGGCGGTGAAGGTCTTGAACCAGTGCCGGCTCTCGGGGTGGTTCTTGCGGAAGTAGGCGAGGACAGCGAAGGAGCAGACCGCCTGCACGACCAGGATCGCCATGGTGCCGAGGATGGCGAGCAGGACGTAGAGGGCGTTGTACGGGTCCTTGCCCGCGGCCCAGAAGGCGGCGATCAGCACGGCGGAGACGACCGTCTGCACCAGGCCCGCGATGTGCGGGGAGCCGTGCTCGGCGTGCGTACGGCCGATCGTGCGCTGGAGCTTCGGGAGGACGCCCTCGCGGCCCAGCGCGTACATGTAGCGGGCGGCGCAGTTGTGGAAGGCCATGCCGCAGGCCAGCGAGCCGGTGATCATCAGCCACTGCATCACGACGACCGCCCAGTGGCCGACGTAGTGCTCGGTCGGGTTGAAGAAGAGGGCGAGCGGGTTCGCGGAGGAGGCCGCCTTCACCGCCTCCGTCTCGCCGTTGCCGATGATGGCCATCCAGGAGACGAAGACGTAGAAGACGCCGACGCCGAGGACCGAGATCATCGTCGCCTTGGGGATGATCTTCTTCGGGTCGCGGGACTCCTCGCCGTACATCGCCGTCGACTCGAAGCCGACCCACGACCAGAAGGCGAAGAAGAGCCCGAGCCCGGCGGACGTGCCCTTGAAGGCGTTGACGGGGTTGACCGGCCCGAAGGTGAAGCCGTGCGGGCCGCCGCCGTGCAGGGCGACGGAGATCGCCATCGCCGCGAGGACGGTGACCTCGGTGCCGAGGAGCACGACGAGGAGCTTCTCGGCGACCGAGACCCCGAACCAGGTGCCGGTCGCGTTGATGGCGAGCATCAGGATCGCGAAGGCCCACCAGGGGATGTCGAGGCCGGTCTGGTCCTTGAGCGTGGTGTTGGCGAAGACCGAGAAGATGCCGATCAGGGCCGGTTCGAAGACGACGTACGCGAAGGTCGCGAGGAGGCCGGAGGCGAGGCCGACGGTGCGGCCGAGGCCGTAGGAGATGAAGCCGTAGAAGGCGCCGGTGGAGGTGATGTGCTTGGCCATCGACGTGAAGCCGACGGAAAAGATCGCCAGGACGACCATTGCGACCAGATAGCTGGCCGGGGCGCCGATGCCATTGCCCGACGAGACCATGAAGGGCACGTTGCCTGTCATCGCGGTGATCGGCGCGGCCGTCGCGACGGCCATGAACACCACGCCCAGCAGGCCGATGGCGTTGGGCTTGAGCCGGTGAACGGCCTTGTCCTCACTGGTGTTCGCCGCTGGGGCGACTCCCTCGTCCACTGCCATCGGGATGGCCCCTCTCCTGGTGGTCCGGTGCGGTACTGGACGGGAACTCTGTAGTCCGAATGAGTCGGCCAAGGGTCTCGGTGCGTTAAATGTTTGTCAACCAGACCTTTAGAAATCTGGCGGCAACACGCCCCTCGTACGGTCGCCGCCATGAGCACGTACACCGCCACCCTCGGCGGCCACCGCCACCGGTTCGGCTCGCTCGCCCGGCTGCTGGCCGCCGCGAGCCCGGAACGCTCCGGCGACCGGCTGGCCGGCCTCGCCGCCGCCTCCGCCCAGGAGCGGGTCGCGGCCCGCTGGGCGCTGGCCGAGGTGCCGCTCACCCGGTTCCTGGCCGAGCCGGTGATCCCGTACGAGGACGACGACGTGACCCGGCTGATCGTGGACACCCACGACCCCGTGGCGTTCGCGCCGGTCGCCGGGCTGACGGTCGGCGAGTTCCGCGAGTGGCTGCTCTCGGACGCGGCGGACGCGGCCGCCCTCGCCGCCGTCGCCCCCGGGCTCACCCCGGAGATGGTCGCCGCGGTGTCCAAGCTGATGGGCAACGCCGACCTGGTGGCCGTCGCCCGCAAGGTCCGGGTCGTCACCGCCTTCCGCTCCACCATCGGCCTCCCCGGCCGGATCGCCACCCGCCTCCAGCCCAACCACCCCACCGACGACCCGGCCGGCGTCGCCGCCGCCCTCCTCGACGGCCTCCTGCTCGGCTCCGGCGACGCGGTGATCGGCATCAACCCGGCCACCGACAGCCCCCGTGCGGTCCGCGACCTGCTGGACCTCCTGGACGGCGTGATCAGCCGCTACGCCATCCCCACCCAGTCCTGCGTCCTGTGCCATGTCACGACGAGCGTGGACCTGATGGAACGCGGCGCCCCGGTGGACCTGGTCTTCCAGTCCATCGCGGGCACCCAGGCCGCGAACGCCTCCTTCGGCGTGACGCTGGGCCTGCTCGACGAGGCGTACGAGGCGGCACGGGCGCTCGGCCGGGGCACGGTCGGCGACAACGTCATGTACTTCGAGACCGGCCAGGGCAGCGCCCTGTCGGCCGACGCGCACCACGGCGTCGACCAGCAGACGGTGGAGGCACGGGCGTACGCGGTGGCCCGCCGCTACGACCCGCTGCTCGTCAACACCGTCGTCGGCTTCATCGGCCCGGAGTACCTCTACGACGGCCGCCAGATCCTGCGCGCCGCCCTGGAGGACCACTTCTGCGGCAAACTCCTCGGCCTGCCCATGGGCCTGGACATCTGCTACACCAACCACGCCGACGCGGACGACGACGACATCGCGACGATGCTCACCATGCTGGGCGTGGCCGGCGCCTCCTTCGTGATCTGCACCCCGGGCGGCGACGACATCATGCTCAACTACCAGTCCGCCTCCTACCACGACGCGCTCTACCTGCGCGAGGTGCTGGGCCTGCGCCCGGCGCCCGAGTTCGAGGCGTGGCTGGCGTCGATCGGGCTGCTGGACGAGAACGGCGGCCTGCGCGAGGTCAGCGGCCATCCGCTGACGGCCATCGGAAGGGAACTGGTCGCATGACCGAGCCGACGACCGTCGCGTCCGACGAACTGTGGCCGCTGCTGCGCCGGCACACCCAGGCCAGGATCGGCCTCGGCCGCTCCGGCTCCGCCCTCCCCACCCGCCACCGCCTCGGCCTCCAGGCCGCCCACGCGGCGGCCCGGGACGCGGTGCACTCGCCGTTCGACCCCGACCTGATCGCCGCCGAACTGACCGGTGTGCCGACGGTACGGGTCCGCAGCGCGGCGGGTGACCGGCTCACGTACCTCCAGCGCCCCGACCTGGGGCGCCGCCTCGACCCCACGGACCGCGCCCACCTCCCGGTCGGCCCCTGGGACGTGGTCTTCGTCGTCGCCGACGGGCTCTCCAGCCGGGCGGTGCACGACCACGCGGCGGCGGTGCTCCGGGCGACGGCGGCCCGGCTGGCGGGCTGGCGGATCGCCCCGGTCGTCCTGGCCGAACAGGCCCGCGTGGCCCTCGGCGACGACATCGCCCACGCCATGGACGCCGCGATGGCCGTCGTCCTGGTCGGCGAACGCCCCGGGATGTCCGCGGCGGACTCCCTCGGCGCGTACCTGACCTACCGGCCCGTCCCGGGAGTGACGACGGACGCCGACCGCAACTGCCTCTCCAACATCCGCCCCCCGCTGGGCCTGCCGTACGAGGCCGCGGCGGCGAAACTGGCCGCGCTCATGGGCAGGGCGCGGGAGCTGGGCCTGACCGGGGTGGCGCTCAAGGACGAGTCGGACGGGCCGGCACCGCTGGAGGGGTGAGCGCGGGCCCGGTACGGCCCGTGTCCTGCCGGTCGGTACGGCTCGCGTCCTGCCGGTCGGTACGGCTCGCGTCCTGCCGGTCGGTACGGCTCGCGTCCTGCCGGTCGGTACGGCCCGCGTCCCGCCGGTTGGCACGGCCCGCGTCCCGCCGGTTGGCACGGCCCGCGTCCTGCCGGTCGGTACGGCCCGTGTCCTGCCGGTTGGCACGGCCCGTGTCCTGCCGGTTGGCACGGCCCGTGTCCTGCCGGTTGGCACGGCCCGTGTCCTGCCGGTCGGTACGGCCCGTGTCCTGCCGGTCGGTACGGCTCGCGTCCTGCCGGTCGGTACGGCTCGCGTCCTGCCGGTCGGTACGGCTCGCGTCCTGCCGGTCGGTACGGCCCGTGTCCTGCCGGTTGGCACGGCCCGTGTCCTGCCGGTCGGTACGGCCCGCGTCTCGCCGGTCGGCACGGCCCGCGTCCCGCCGCTCAGGACGGCGGCACCGTGAGCCCCCAGGCGCCCTCGACCACCCGCCACGTCCGCCGTCGTACCGGCCCCGCCACCGTCACGTCCGCCCGGTAGCGGAAATCCGACCCCGCCACCGTCACCGTCCGCCCGGCGGCCCGCACCGGGGTCGCCTCCGCGCCCACCGACAGCGGGCGCACCTCCACCTCGGCCAGGCCGCCGCGGCCGCCCGGGGTCACGGACACCCTCTCCACCGGCTGGTCCAGGTCGACCACCGTCTCGCCGTCGACCTCGATCCGCAGCCGCGCGGGGCCGGGGCGGGGCACCGCCGGGGCCGGGCGGGCGCCCAGGGACCGTACGAGGTGCTGGTACGGCCGCAGCCAGCCGCGCGCCCCTACCGGTTCCGGAGCCTCGGCAAGGGCCGCCAGCGGCGGGATCCGCAGCGCGCCCAGCACCACCCCGTCGCTGTCGTCGACGAGGAGATCCCGCCGGCGTTCCACCCCGTCCAGGACCGCCCGGGCCGCCGCCACCGCACCGTCGGGCACGCCCAGCGCGTGCGCGACGCCCAGCGTGCCGCCCACCGGGACCATGGACAGCACACATCCGGCCAGCTCCCGCTGCCGGTGCAACAGGGTCACCGCACGCACCAGAGCGCCGTCGTCGCCCACCACCACCGGGCGCCGCGAGCCCCTGCGGGCCAGTACGCGGGCGAATTCCTCGGGGCCGTCCGGCATGCACACCTTCGTGGCCGCACCCGCGCTGAGCACGTCTTTCGCGATCCGGACGGATTCACCGTCCCTTTCCCATGCCGCCGGATCGATGATCACGAGCAGCTGATCGGACGTCGCGAATGTCGCCACCTCGGTCGTGCCTCGCTTCCTCGGGTAGCATCACTGTGCAAGAGCCCCTTGCGCTATTGCGCCAGGGGCTTCGTCTATTCCGGGGCATCCGGGTCCGACGGTTGTGCGGCCAACGACGGCCGCGGTGGTACGCGGCGACGAACCTTACGCGTACGCCCCTGACCTTGGACATGCCCCGCCCGGAAGGGGTGTACGCGCGTGCCCGCACTTGTGCTGCTCGGTGCTCAGTGGGGTGACGAAGGCAAGGGAAAGGCGACGGACCTGCTAGGCGGATCCGTCGACTACGTGGTGCGTTACCAGGGCGGCAACAACGCCGGTCACACGGTCGTCGTCGGCGACCAGAAGTACGCACTGCACCTGCTCCCTTCCGGAATCCTCTCGCCTACTTGTGTCCCGGTCATCGGCAACGGAGTCGTCGTCGACCCGTCGGTCCTGCTCTCCGAGCTGAGCGGTCTGAACGAGCGTGGCGTCGACACGTCCAAGCTCCTCATCAGCGGCAACGCGCACATCATCACGCCGTACAACGTGACCGTCGACAAGGTGACGGAACGCTTCCTCGGGAAGCGGAAGATCGGCACGACCGGGCGCGGCATCGGTCCCACCTACGCGGACAAGATCAACCGCGTCGGCATCCGGGTCCAGGACCTCTACGACGAGTCGATCCTGACCCAGAAGGTCGAGGCGGCCCTCGACGTCAAGAACCAGATGCTGACCAAGCTCTACAACCGGCGCGCCATCGCCGTCGAGCAGGTCGTCGAGGAGTTGCTGGCCTACGCGGAGAAGCTCGCTCCGTACGTCGCCGACACGGTCCTGGTCCTCAACCAGGCCCTGGAGGACGACAAGGTCGTGCTCTTCGAGGGCGGCCAGGGCACGCTGCTCGACATCGACCACGGCACGTACCCCTTCGTCACCTCCTCCAACCCGACGGCCGGCGGCGCCTGCACCGGCTCCGGGGTCGGCCCGACGAAGATCAGCCGGGTCATCGGCATCCTCAAGGCGTACACGACCCGCGTCGGCGCCGGCCCGTTCCCGACCGAGCTCTTCGACGCGGACGGCGAGGCGCTGCGGAGGATCGGCGGCGAGCGGGGCGTCACCACCGGCCGGGACCGCCGCTGCGGCTGGTTCGACGCCGTCATCGCCCGCTACGCGACCCGCGTGAACGGCCTCACCGACTTCTTCCTCACCAAGCTCGACGTCCTCACCGGCTGGGAGCAGATCCCGGTCTGTGTCGCGTACGAGATCGACGGCAAGCGCGTCGAGGAACTCCCGTACTCCCAGACCGACTTCCACCACGCGAAGCCGATCTACGAGACCCTGCCGGGCTGGTCCGAGGACATCACCAAGGCCAAGTCCTTCGCGGACCTCCCGAAGAACGCCCAGAACTACGTCAAGGCGCTGGAGGACATGTCCGGCGCCCCGATCTCCGCGATCGGCGTGGGCCCGGGCCGCGACGAGACGATCGAGATCAACTCGTTCCTCTGAGCGCTTCCGGTTTTCCCGTTCCGCGCCCCTGGTCCGGCTTCCACCGACCGGGGCGCGGTCGCTTTCCCCCTGCGGTTGTCGCCCTGGTGTATCTCGTACCGGTTGACGGCATCCTAGAGCCAGGGGGTGGTGCGGATGCCGGAGAAGGGGCTGTCCCGCCAGGAGGTGAACCGGCGACGCCGGCACAGCGGCTTCGTCGGCAGGCACAGAGAGCTGACCGGATTCCAGGACAACCTCGCGCGAGATCCGGAAAGTGACGCCTTCCAGTACCTGTTCCATGTACATGGCCATGCCGGCGTGGGCAAAACGTCTTTGGTTCGCCAGTGGGAGGCGGCAGCCCGCGAGTCGGGGGCGGTGACCGCCTATATCGACGACGACGTGCACAGCGTCGTCGAGGCCATGGCGGCGATCAGCGCCCAGTTCGCCCGGCAGGGGGTGACCCTGAAGGGGTTCGAGAAGCTGCTGGCGGCCTACCGGCAGCGTCGGCACGAAGCGGAGAACTCCGCGAGCGACGGCCAGCCCGCGGACACGGCGGCCGTCGGCCCGTCGACCACTGGCACGCTCCTGGCCCAGGGGAGCCTCTTCGGTCTGGGACTGCTGCCCGGCATGGGCCCGATCGCCGGTGCCATGGACCCGCAGCAACTGGCGCAGGGCGCTGATCGCGTGCGCGCCGCACTGGCCGCCAAGTTCCGCAATCACTCCGACGTCCATCTGGTGATGTCGCCGGTGCGGGTGCTCACCCCGGTCTTCCTCGAAGACTTCGCCGAGGTGGCCGGACAACGACCGCGCGTGGTGCTGTTCTTCGACGTGTTCGAGCGGACCGGCCCCGTGCTGACCGAGTGGCTGCGGGATGTCCTGGTCGGGGACGAGTACCTGGAGCTGCCCACCAATGTCGTGGCCGTCCTGGCAGGCCAGGGGGAACTCGACCGTCGGTACTGGGGAGATCACCTGGATCTCGTGACGAAGGTGCCGCTGGGCGTGTTCACCGAGGACGAGACCCGCCAGCTGCTGGCTGTGCGGGGCATCACCAACGAGGACGTCATCCAGGTCATCTTCCGCCTCACCGGCCGGCTTCCGGTTCTCGTCGCCACTCTTGCGCAGAACCGCCCCCAGGACTCCGACGAGGTCGGCGATCCCTCCGACACCGCCGTCGAGCGGTTCCTCAAGTGGATAACCGACCCCGACCAGCAGGCGGCCGCCCGGGCCTGCGCCCTGCCCCTGCAGTTGGACGAGGACATCTTCCGTGTCATCGTCCCCGACACGGTCGCCGGCCAGTACGCGTGGCTTCGCAGTCTGCCGTTCGTCACCGGGCAGGCCGGTCGCTGCCGGTACCACGACGTCGTCCGCTCTCCGATGCTCCGTCTGCAACGCACCCAGTCGCCCGCCCGCTGGCGGCAACAGCACGCGCACCTGGCCCGCGCCTACCAGGAACGGCGCCAGACGCTGGAGGAGACCCTCCCCTCCGGCAGGTTCTGGGAGGACACCGCCTGGCGAGAACACCGGCTCAACGAGACCTACCACCACCTGTGCGCGCATCCTCGCCAGGCCCTGGCCGACGCCCTCCGCGACGTCATGCAGGCCTGCGACGAAGGACCCGCCCTGTTGCGGCGCTGGGTCCAGATGCTGGTGCAGGCAAGCCAGGACGCCGATGCGGCACCCCTCATTGACTGGGTGCGCGGCCTGCAGTTCTCGTCGGCGCAGACAGACGAAAGCACCGTCGTTTTCAACACGCTGACGAGGCTGCTGACGGCACCGGAGCTCACCCCGTCCGATCGTGCCCTCGCCCACACCCTGCGCGGCCGCGAGCACCGCAACGCCCTCCGATACGAACAGGCGCTGGCCGAGTACGCCTCGGCACTGGCGGCCGACCCCGACCTGGCCCGCGCTCACTACGGCCGTGGCGAAACACTCCGTCAGATGGGCCGTAACGACGAGGCCCTCACGGAACTCGACCGCGCCCTTGAACTCGAGCCGGCCGACTCCTGGACCCACTCCAGCCGTGGAGAGGCCTGTCTGGCCCTGGGCCGTCACGATGAGGCGCTCGCCGACTTCGACCGTGCCATCGAACTCGAGCCCAAGGACGCCTGGGCCCTCGTCGGCCGCGGCAAGACACACCTGACCCTGGGCCGTCACAACGAGGCTCTCGCCGACTACGACCGCGCCGTCGAAGGCAACTCCACCCTCCCCTGGGTGACGACCAGCCGGGGCCAGGCGTACCAGGTGATGATGCGCTACGACGAGGCCCTCGCCGACTTCGGCCGGGTCCTCGCCGCCAACAACGCCGATACCTGGGTGCTCAGCTGCCGCGGCGAGACCTATGTGGCCATGGGGCGTTATGACGAGGCCCTGGCCGACTACGACCGCGCCATCGAGCTCGACAGCACCGCTGCCTGGGTCGTCGCCGGACATGGGGAGGTTCTCCGGTTGCTGGGGCGCTACGAGGAGGCTCTGGCGGACTTCGACCGCGCCCTTGAACTCGACGGCAACTCTGCTCTGGCCCTGGCCAATCGCGGCCAGACCTACCAGGTACTCGGCCGCTACGAGGAGGCTCTGGCCGATCTCAACCGCGCTGTCGAACTCGACGACACCTTCGCCTTCGCCATCTCGGCCCGCGGCGAAACCCACCGTCTGATGGCTCGCCATGACGAGGCACTCGCCGACTTCGACCGTGCCCTCGGGTTGGACGATGCCCTTGCCTGGGCCGTTGCCAGCCGTGCCCAGACCTACCAGGCCATGGGCGACCATGATCGGGCCCTGGCCGACTTCGACCGTGCCCTCGGGTTGGACGGCGCCCTTGCCTGGGCCGTTGCCGGCCGTGCCGAGACTCACCAGGCCGTGGGCCGCTACGACGAGGCCATCGCCGACTACACGCGCGCCATCGAAGCCAACGCGAACCCGGCCTGGATCGTCGGCCGAGGTGAGAACCACGCACTGAGTGGCTGCTTTGAGGAAGCGCTCGCCGACTTCGACCGCGCCGTCGACCTCGACGACACGTTCGCCTGGGCCCTCACCTGCCGGGGCGAAACGTACCAACTGATGGGCCGTCTCGACGAGGCCCTTGCCGACTTCGACCGCTCGATCGACCTCGACCGTGACGACCCCGTGGCCCTGGGCAGTCGTGGCCAGACCCGCCAGGCTCTCGGGCTTCTCGACGAGGCTGTCGCGGACTTCGACCGGGCCTTGGAGCTCGCCCCCGACGTCGCGTGGGT
>NZ_JBIBKW010000003.1:641839-962805 GCF_042959465.1 Streptomyces sp. NPDC007901
GTACCGACTCATGGGGCGTTATGAGGAGGCCCTGCCGGACTTCGATCGTGCCATCGAGTTGGATGGCACCTATGCCTGGGCCTTTGCCGAGCGTGCCGAAACCCATCGCCTCACGGGCCGCCACACCGAAGCTCTGGCCGACTTCGACCGCTCGATCGACCTCGACGACAGCGACGCGTGGTCCCTCGCCAGTCGTGGCCAGACCCACCAGGCTCTCGGGCATCTCGACGAGGCTGTCGCGGACTTCGACCGCGCACTGGTACTAGCCCCCGAAATGCCATGGGCCGTCGTCAGCCGTGGGCAGGTCCACGACGGACTGCAGCACTACGCTGAAGCACTCGCCGACTTCGACCGCGCAGTCGAACTCATCCCGAGGGATCCCTGGACTCTCACCTGCCGTGGAAGGCATCACCACCGCCGGGGGCGCCGCAGTGAAGCTCTGGCCGACTTCGACCGTGCCATCGAGCTGGACGACACCTACACCTGGGCCATCGCGGGACGCGCGATGACGTGTCTCACGCTGCGTCGTTACGACGAGGCCCTCATCGGCTACTCCCGTGCCCTCGAACTCCATCCGAACGAAGCCTGGTACCACTTCGGATGCGCGGTCGCTCTGCGGCTTCTGGGCAGGCCGGGAGAGGACGCGCGGTGGTCACGGGCCGTGGAGATCCTTTCCCGCGACGCGACCGACGACGGGCTCAGGACGACGTACCCTCGGGGGAATCTCCTCGTGGTCCGCTGCGCGATGGGCGACACGCAGGAGGTGGCGTGGGAGTTGGAGCGTTTCCTTGCGGACGGCCCCGACGCACCGCGCATCCGGGAGGCGCTGAACGACCTGTCGGACCTCCAGGAGGCACGGGCCGTGGAGCCGAGTCTGCTTCAGCCGCTCTGCCGTCGTCTGGAAGCCGTGCACGAGGAGCTGACCTCGACGGGCTGATCACGAATTGGTGAACAGGCATCGACCATGCCCATCCTTGACTTGGACATGGCTATTTCCTGGTTTCCGTCGAGGCCGGGAGGCGACCACGATCTACGCGAGTAGTCCCGCACGGTACCCATGTCTACACGCGTCATGTCAGCCTCCCAGGAGCCTCGTATGCCCGTCAGTCCCATGAACAGACGCGAGTTCGTGAAGAAGTCCGCCGTCACAGGCGCGGCTGTCGCCGCCGCAGGTACCGTGGCCGCGGCTCCCGCCGAGGCCGCCACCAGGAAGCCCGACTGCAAGCCGCGTACCTGGTCGTTCTCCGTCCTGGGCACCACCGACCTGCACAGCCACGTCTTCAACTGGGACTACTACACCAACGCCGCGCCCAAGGACTCCAAGGGCAACACGTACGGCGTCGCCCGGATCGCCACCCTGGTGAAGAACATCCGCAAGGAGAAGGGCGAGGACCGGGTCCTGCTCGTCGACGCCGGCGACATCATCCAGGGCACGTCCCTCGCGGCCTACTACGCGAACGTCGACCCCATCACCAAGGGCGTCAAGCACCCCATGGCGATCGCCATGAACGAGATGCGCTACGACGCCGCCGCCCTCGGCAACCACGAGTTCAACTACGGCGTGGAACTGCTGCGCACCTTCGAGAAGCAGTGTCACTTCCCGCTGCTCGGCGCCAACGCCCTGGACGCGAAGACGCTGAAGCCCGCGTTCCCGCCCTACACCGTCAAGCGGATCAAGGTGCCCGGCGCCCCGGACATCAAGGTCGGCATCCTCGGCCTCACCAACCCGGGCATCGCCCTGTGGGACAAGGACAACGTCTCCGGCAAGCTGGTCTTCCCGGGCCTGGTCGAGCAGGCGAAGAAGTACGTGCCCCGCCTGCGCGCCCTCGGCTGTGACGTCGTCTTCCTCACCGACCACTCCGGTCTGGACGGCTCGACGTCGTGGGGCGACGAACTCCCGTACGTCGAGAACGCCTCCAACCTGGTCGCCGAGCAGGTCCCCGGCATCGACGCGATCCTCGTCGGCCACACCCACGTCGACGTCCCCACCTACACCGTGAAGAACGAGGAGACCGGCGAGGACGTCCTGCTGTCCGAGCCGTACTGCTACGGCTACCGCCTCTCCGTCTTCGACTTCGAGCTGGAGCTGGAGCACGGCTGCTGGAAGGTCACCGGCAAGACCGCCACCACCCTGAACAGCAACACGGTCGACGAGGACCCGCGGATCACCGAACTCCTCACCGCCGACCACCAGGCGGTCGTCACGTACGTCAACACCGCGATCGGCACCAGCACCCAGGCGATGTCGACGGCGGAGGCCTGCTGGAAGGACGTCCCCGCCATCGACTTCATCCAGCAGGTCCAGATGGACGCGGTGAAGGCGGGCCTGTCGGCGGCGGACGCCGCGCTCCCGCTGATCTCGGTGGCCGCGTGCTTCAGCCGCACCGCCACCATCCCGGCCGGTGACGTGACGATCCGCGACGTCGCGGGCCTCTACGTCTACGAGAACACCCTCTACGGCAAGAAGCTCACCGGCGCCCAGCTCAAGGACTACCTGGAGTACGCGGCCAAGTACTACCACCAGGTCCCGTCCGGCACGGCGGTGGACACCGCCACCCTCACCAACGCCAACAGCTTCTGGGACTACATGTACGACATGGCGGCCGGCGTCGACTACGAGATCGACATCGCGGCCGCCGAGGGCTCGCGCATCAAGAACCTCAGCTACAACGGCACCGCGGTCGCCGACGACCAGGTCTTCGTCGTCGCCGTCAACAACTACCGCGCCAACGGCGGCAGCGGCTACCCGCACATCGCCGCGGCCGAGACCGCCTACAGCTCCACCAACCAGGTCCGCGACCTGATGATCGCCTACGCCACGGCGAAGGGCACGATCGACCCGGCGGCCTTCGCGGCCGTCAACTGGAAGCTGACGCAGGACGGTACGCCGGTGTTCTGACGGTCGCTTGCTGCCGTTTCGTGGCGGTCCCACCTCGTGTGGGGCCGCCATTTTTTGTTGCGCGACAAGTGGAACCCATCAATTCACCCAGCGAATTAAGCGCGATCTGTGAAACCTGAAAACTGTGAATCCTGAAGAATTTCAGATGTAATCCGAAACCGCAATTTTGTTGGTACTGTCCCGGGCGTCACAGCAGGCCAACGGGTGCCTCCCGTATGGCAGATGCGTCATTTCCATGCCGTGCCTCCACCATGCCGTAATAAGGAGTGCTCGTGAGCAGAGACAGAACTCGCCAGGTATGCAACCGACGTACTTGGCGGGGTGTGGCCGGGGCTGCCACCGCTATTGTGCTGGTCGGCTGCAGATTCGCCGTCGCCAATGCGTCGACCGAATCGGCGCAGAAAACGGGCGTAGGCGTCCAGCGTCCGGTCCACAAGGACGCCAAGGGTGTCGCGTCCGTTCTCCGTCCGGTGTGGGATGTTCAGGACGGGCAGAGCCGCGTGGCGGCCTGGACCAGCCCGGCGACCGCGCGGGAGCGGCTGTGCGGCGGCCACGCGATGACGGTCGTGACCGCCGGCGCGTCCAGCACCGGCACGGTGGTGACATCCTCGCGCAGCTGGGTCCGGGCGGACTCCGGCACCACACAGCAGGCGCGGCCCAGCGCGATCAGCTGGTACAGCTGGGCCTGATCCCGGACCTCGGGACCGGGCCCGTCCGGGTACGTGCCGTCCCGGCGCCGCCAGCGCGCCAGGGGGAGACCGGCCAGTTCGGCGGCCTCGGCCGTCCGCACCGGCCCGCCGGCGGTGAGCGGATGCCCGGCCGGCAGCACCAACACCTGCCTCTCCGCCAGGAGTTCCTCGGTGTCGAAGCCGGCCGTGCTGTCGAACGGCAGATGCAGCAGCGCCACGTCGGCCCGGCCGTCGCGCAGCATGCGTTCCTGCTCGCCGATCCCGCACAGCAGCAGATCGACGGCGACCGAGTCGGGTTCGGCGGCATAGGCGTCGAGCAGCTTCGCCAGCAGCTCGCTGGACGCGCCCGCCTTCGTGGCGAGCACCACGCCCGCCTGGCCGCTCGCCGCGAGCGCCGCCCGCCGGGTGCGCTGCTCGGCGGCGGCCACCGCGTCCAGCGCCGCCCGCGCCTCCCGCAGCAGCACCGAACCGGCCTCCGTCAGGACGACCGCCCGGCTGGTGCGTTCCAGCAGCGTCGCCCCCAGCCGCCGCTCCAGCAGTCTGATCGCCCGCGACAGCGGCGGCTGCGCCATCCCGAGCCGCTCAGCCGCCTTCCCGAAGTGCAGCTCCTCGGCGACGGCCACGAAGTACCGCAGTTCCCGCGTCTCCACGCCTCCCATGCTACCGACCTGACCGGGATCGATACCCGTGCGGTATCGATTCCCACCCGATCGGTGTTGGCCCCTGCGGCCCGGCCCCGGACAGGATCGGTGACATGAGCGAACAGAAGACCGCGCTGGTCACCGGCGCGAACAAGGGCATCGGATACGAGATCGCGGCCGGCCTCGGCGCGCTCGGCTGGAGCGTCGGCATCGGGGCCCGGGACGCGGAGCGCCGCGAGGCCGCCGTGGCGAAACTGCGGGCGGGCGGCGCCGACGCGTTCGGCGTCCCCCTCGACGTCACCGACGACGCGAGCGTGACGGCCGCGGCCCGGCTGATCGAGGACCACGCGGGACGCCTCGACGCCCTCGTCAACAACGCCGGGATCACCGGCAGCGCGGCACAGACGCCGACCACCGCCGACCTCGACACGGTACGGGCCGCCGTCGAGACCAACGTCATCGGCGTCATCCGCGTCACCAACGCGATGCTGCCGCTGCTGCGCCGCGCCGCGTCCCCCCGGATCGTCAACGTCTCCAGCAGCGTCGGCTCCCTCACCCGCCAGAGCACGCCCGGCGCCGAAGTGGGCCCGATCGCCGTCGCCTACTCACCGTCCAAGACCTTCCTCAACGGCGTCACCGTCCAGTACGCCAGGGAACTCCAGGACACGAACATCCTGATCAACCTCGCCTGCCCCGGCTACTGCGCGACCGACCTCAACGGCTTCCGAGGCCACCGCACCCCCGAACAGGGCGCGGCGACCGCGATCCGCCTCGCCACCCTGCCCGACGACGGCCCGACCGGCCGCTTCTTCGACGACGACGGGGAGGTGCCCTGGTGACTCACGCGCCGGCGTGACCGAGGGAGGCGGCCCAGGGGGTGGGGGATCCGGCGTCCTGCGGCGGGTGGATCTCACGGAAGGTGAACGCGAGCGGTCCGGGGCCGTGTGCGCGCACCATCGCGACCCGCTCCAACGCCTCCTCCAGGCTCGGGAGATGGCCGGCCGGGATCCACCACAGGGCCTGGTGCAGCTCGGTCTTGCGCCGGAACCACTCGCGGCGGCGGCTCAGTACGCGCAGATGGTCGGAGCGGTAGGTGAAGTTCCGCAGGGCCTCGACCGACTCCCAGACCGAGCAGTTGATCAGGAGCAGGTCGTCTTCCTCGTCGGGGCGGACGCCGGTCGCGTCCTCGCCCCCGTCGTCGACCATGCGCCACACGAACCCGGGGCTGCGGTCGGCGAGCGTGTTGATCTCGGGCTGCAGCGCGACGAAGTCGGCCGACTCGGGGGCGTCCAGTGGGGCGATCAGGCGCCCGACGTTGACCTGTGCGAGATGAAAGCCAGTCATGGGCCCAGCATGGCCCGGCCCATCTCTATAGTCAATGACTCTTGCTTTTAGAGAGTGCCACACAGCACCCGCCGGGACACGGATCCATCGCCGGGGCCCACTGCCCGGACGCCAGGCCCTCGATCAGCGCCAGGTTCATCCCGCAGACCAGGGCGGGGAACTCCTCGGCGAGCATGTGGAAGGGGCAGTTGCGCAGCCGCAGCGTCCCGCCCTCCCAGAAGGGCTGGTAGCCGCGGTCGCGCAACACCTCGACCAGGTCGTCGGCGCCCGCGCCCGGATCCGCCGCCCCCGCGGCCCTCGCCGCGGCCTGCAGTTCCCGGTCCAGGCCGGCGCTCTCCACCACCTCGGCGAGCAGCCTGCCCGCCGCGTCGTAGGACCGGGGCGGGACGGACACGGTGTGCTCGCCCTCGGCCCGCCGGTACACCTTCGCGGGCCGCCCCGCCCCCGGACCGGTACGCCCGGACAGCCGCCGGAAGGACACGGCCAGCAGCCCCGCCTCCACGAGCTTGTCCAGGTGGAAGGCGGCCAGCGACCGCGAGACCCCGGCCGCCTCCGCGGCCGCGTCCCGCCCCACCTCGCCGGGGTCGGCGGCGACATGCCGATAGAGCCGACGGCGCACGGGATCACCCAGCACGCCCAGCACCGCGAACGCGGAATCGGCGGAATCGGCGGAGTTTGCGGCATCTTCAGCGGTCATGCGCACATTCTATAACCAACGGAGGTACTCGAAACAGCTCGCCCAGGGCGCCACACCCCGCTCGGGGTCAGGAGCCGCCGTCGCCCAGGATGGTGGTGTCCTGGCCCGAGCGCTTCCCGCTCTTCAGCAGCCCGGGGGCGACCGCACCGGCCAGCAGCGTCACCGTCGCCACCCCCCGCACCCAGCGGGGGCCGCCCCGCGCGGCCCAGAAGACGCACACGCAGCCGCCGATGACGGCGAGGAGGAGAAGGACGAGGGCGGCGAGCACGGTCATGGCGTGGTTCCTCTCGGACGGCGGATCGGCGCAGGCGTTGCTCGCCGTGTGACCTCCACCATGCCGTCCGGCCGCCGGCCGCGCCTGAGCCCCCGTACTCATCTCCCCTGACCGGATCCCCAGTTGCCGCCGGGGCGGAGCCCTGCTCACCCCGGTCGAGCAGCCGTACTCGGGCGGGGACGAGCGGGCGGCGCCGATATTAGCGACATGAACGTTCCGCCGCCGCCCCCGTACCCGCCGTCGTACGGTCCCGGGTTCCCGCCGCCGCGCCCGGTGGTCTTCGCCGTCGTGGCCGGACTGCTGCTCGCGGTCGCCGTCGCCGTCAACGGGCTGCTGTTTTTCGGCATGGCCTTCGCCGGTGACAGCTGCGGCACCTCGGCCGGAACAGCGTGGTTCTGCGACGACTCCGGCGGGTGGATGCTCGTGGCGATGTCCGGACCGACGGCCGCGCTGGCCGCCGCGGTGATCACGGTCGTGCTCGGGACGGTGCGGGACCGGCGGCCGTGGACCGCCCTGGCCCTGGGCGTGCTCGCCTACGCGGCCGGCCCGGCGCTCGCCCTGTTCACCGTCTTCGGTTAGCGCGCCGCTCCCAGGAAGGCGGCCCAGGAGGTGGGGGAGACGGTGAGGTGGGGGCCGCCGGGGCCTGTCTTGGAGTCGCGGATGTGGATGGCTTGGGGGCAGGGGGATATTTCGAGGCAGTCGCCGCCGCCGCTGTCGCTGTAGGAGGACTTGCGCCAGGTGTAGGCGGTCTCGACGCAGTTGCCGCCCCCGTCGTCGCTGTAGCTGGACTTGAACCACCGAAGGGTGCCGGTGCCGGTCATCGCTTCTCTCCTGCCAACCGTTCGATGAGGCTCACCGAGTCGTCGGTACTCAGGGCCTGTGCGCGGATCTTCGCATAGCGGTGGGCGAGTTGGGACACTTCCTCCGGCTCGCTGACCAGGATGCCCTGGTCCTCGATCTCCATGTAGACGACGTGCTCGTGGTCCGCGGTCACCACCATCTTCATGGGGCCGCGAGCACCGGCGTACGAGCCCCGCAACCCCCGCTCCATCGGCAGCACTTGCAGACACACATTGTCCCGCCCCGCGTCCTCGACGAGCGAGAGCAGTTGTCCGCGCAGTACCTCCCAGGAGCCGAACGGCCGCCGCAGCACGCTCTCTTCCAGGATCAGCTCGATCATCGGCGCCGGTTCCCGCTTGAACAGCGCCCGACGGGCCAGCCGTGCCTCGACCAGCTCCTCCCGCTTCTGCTCGGAGACCGGGGGAAATCCGCCGCCGATCAGCGCCCGTGCGTAGTCCTCGGTCTGGAACAGGCCGTCGACCACGTGCGTCTCGTACGACGAGATCGTCACCGCCCCGGCCTCCAGCTCCGAGAAGCCCCGGAACCGGGCGGGGTACTTCTCCAGCAGCATCCACTTGCGGGCCTTCTCGAAGACCCCCATCCCGTTGCCGATGGCCTCCTCCAGCGCCACCAGCATCTTGTCGCTGGCGGGCTGCGCGCATGTCTCCATCGCGCTGATCGCGGACGCCGTGTAGCCGGTCCGCCTCCCCAACTCCTCCTGAGTCAGCTCCTGTTGCTCACGCAGTGCCTTCGCCAGGGCGGCCACCATCTGTGCCGTACCGCCCGCCTCCGCCTTGTTCTCAGTCCGTGCCATTGCGGTCACCCCCGAACTCAACCGAACTCAACCGGTCACAACCACCGGGCCCCGAATTCCCAGAGTTTGTGGCTCTTGACTCCGAGTTATGGCGACCGTAGCCGCAGGTGCCGACACTGATTCCATGAACACGCGAAATGACCCTTCAAACCTCGGCTGGCTCCCGGCCGCCGGTGTTCAACTCCGCAAAGCGGGCGTCCAGTTCGATGCCGTTCGTGTGGACGACGGGGAATGGGGGCGGCGGCTCGCCGACCGGCTCGCGGAGATGACCGGGGGTGACCCGGGACCGGTGATCGAGGTCGCCAGCGGGCGGCGGTGCGTGTACTTCCTCGTCCCGGCCGGGAGCACGGACCACCTGCCCTGGCCTGCGGAGGTGACCAGGCTGACCGCCGTCCCGGCCCGGGTGTCGTACATCCCGATCCCCGCGCTGGACGACATGACCTGGCCGCTGTCGTGGCGCTACCGGCCGACCTGTCCCGACCGTTTCGTACACACGCGGCTGCTGCGGACCGCGCTTCACTCGCCGGAGTGAAAAGCGTCAACAAGCGGACAGGAAAAAGGGATTCCGGCTTGCGCGTGGCGCTTTGCGTGGCCCTAAAGTCGCGATCAACAGATTGCCCCCGCGATGCGCCAACATCCGGGGGCTCGACACGAGGAGCAAGACCTCCAGTGCGCGTTCATCGTACGGCGCCCCTGCGCGCCTTCGCAGCCCTCGCCAACTCCCTTTCCCGGGACCGACGTCTGTCCTGGGGTGCGGTAGGCGTACTGGCGTACCTCTTGTGTCTTCCGAACGGCTGCTGGGTCACGGAACGGGTCATCGCCGAGCGGCGCCGGGAAGGGTGCATGTCGGTCGTCGCCTCCCTGCGTGAGCTGGAGGAACGCCGGTATCTGCGGCGGGTGGTCCGGCGGGATCCGGTGACTCGGCAGTACTCGACGGTCTGCGAGGTGTTCGAGAGGCCGTACGAATTCCAGGCGCCTTCGGGTGAATTGCAAAAAGTTCACCAGGTGGCGGCCTAGAAACCAGAGAAAGGAACGTCGATGACTGTCACACTCGTACGCCCTGAGGTGGTATACCGCGAGTATACTGTGCTCATGGCTGACACCACGATCAAGGTCGACCCCGCCGTCCGCGACCGCCTTCAGGAGCTCGCCCGGGAACGCGGCATGAGCATGCGGGACTTCGTGGCGGAGCTGGCCGGGGCCACGCCCACCAAGGAAGAGCTGCGCAAGCGGTACGAGGAGACCAGGGCGTACGTCGAGGAGCACTTCCTCGGCAGGCCCTACACGGAGGAGGACGAGAAGGCCGGCGAAAAGCTGTGGGCCGACATCGAGTCCGGACGGATCGGGGAGGTCCAGTGACGGGGGAGGAGCAGCGGTATCCGCTGCCGCGTGCCGTGATCTTCGACGACACGGCGGCCCTGGCGCTCGGTGCCGGGAACAGCATGGCCTCCCGGCTCGTCGTCGAGGCCGAGAAGGACCCCGCGCTGCGCGTCTACATCCCGGCGGTGAGCCTTGCCGCCGCCGAGCGGGAGCGGGCAGGTGTCGCCGAGCACGTCGGCGCCTTGCCCTCCGTCAACATCGAAGGGCTGGACTTCGCGGCGGCCACCGCGGTGGGCAAGCGACTGCGGGCCGCGAAGGGCGAGTCGGACGAGTCCGGCAAGGACGAGGCCGACTGGAGCGGCGCCCATGTGCTGCACCTCGCCCTGCCGACCGTCGAGTGGCCGCGCGGCCGGCCCGTGCTGACCAGGACCCCGATGCGGTACCGGGGCACGGGCATCCGCACCATCCGCGTCGTCGAGCAGAACTGACCCCGCCCGTCAGCTGAAGACGATCATCGACCCCTGTGCCAGGCTCCGCGTCGCGGCCGCGTGCAGGCCCAGCCAGACGTGGCGTTCGCGGGCGAAGGGGCTCGGGTCGTAGGGGGCCGGGACGGCCGGTTCCTCGAGGTCGGTGGGGGCGGCGGGGGGCTGCGGCGGGGCCGGGGGGTTGGCCGGGTCGATGCCGATGGAGGGGGCGACGTACTCCAGCTCGCGCAGCAGGGCGTGGGAGGAGCCCAGGGGGCCACCGCTGGCGAGGAGTTCGTCGCTGGAGAGCGGGTGCGGGAAGTCGACGGGGACGTAGGCGCCCGCGTGGTCGTAGTGCCAGACCAGGTGCGACTGCTGGGCCGTCGACTCGAACATCTCCAGGAGCTGCTCGTAGTCGCCGCCGAGGTCGTCCACGGGGGAGACGGGCAGGCCGCAGACCTGGAGCAGGTAGGCGCGGCGGAGGAAGTGGAGCGCGTCGTAGTCGAAGCCGGCCACGGGGGCGACCTCGCCGGACAGGCCCGGCATGTACTGGTACACCGGCACCGGCGGCAGCCCGGCCTCGGCGAGCACCTTGTTGTATTGCGCGAGTTCCTCGGCGAACGGATTGTCGGGGGTGTGGCACAACACGTCGACCAGCGGTACCAGCCAGAGGTCACAGGCCAAAGAGGGCTCCTCGTATCAGCGCGTTCACGGTCGGTGCGGCTAGGTGGTCAGGGAAGAGTAATCGGTGCGGAGCCGGTCAGCTCCCCTCGTGCAGGTCCCATACCCAGACCCCACCGGTCCACTTACCGGGTTTTCCGGTCAGTGCCTCGACGGCCTGCCGGAGTTTGTCGTCGTTGGGTTGCGGGGCGACCACCAGGACGCCTGCCTTCCAGTAGGCGAAGTCCTTCTTCGCCTGGGCCCGCCAGTTCTTGCCGATCACCGGGATCTTCCCGGAGTAGCGGACGTCCCGCAGCATGTCGGAGGTGAAGCGCGGGACGGCACCGTAGATCCCGGCGCGATCCTCGCCGTAGGGGCCGTTGAAGTATCCGCCGGGGAGCTTGAAGCCGAGACCGGCCGCTGTCTGCCAGTGCAGGGCCTCGGCGGCGCCGGGGTCGGGGAGCGGGACCGGGACGAGGGACTCGCCCCTGCCCACGTACGACTTCCACATCCCGCTGCTGATGAACTCCGGGACCGGCGCCCGGGGCGCGGACTTCAGCGGGGCGGGCAGGATCGGCAGCAGCGCGAGCGCGACGGCGAGCAGACCGAAGTACAGGGTGCCGATACGACGGACGGCCAGCACCTTCTCCAGGGCGAGCGCGAGCAGCAGGCCCAGCGCGGGCGCGCAGATCATCGCCACCCGGCCCTCGATCACCGACTCGAAGAGCGGGAACTTGCGGACGGCCGCCCAGGGCCCGGGGTACACCGTGTCCGTCAGCGGGATGCGGATCTCCGGGCCCATCGACAGCACCGCGGCGGCCACCGAGGTGAACGCCAGCGCCTTGACCAGCGGCCGCTGCCACAGTCGTACGACGATCGCGAAGGCCAGCAGGACCAGCGGCCAGCCGTAGAAGGCGTTCTGCTCGGTGGGGTTGAGGGAGAGTTCGTTGGCGCGGCCCGCGTCCCCGAAGAGCATCGAGCGTTCGGAGAAGGCGAGCAGGGAGAGCGGGCTGTTTCCGGCGTTGTCGCCGTGCAGGACGCCGTGGTAGCTCTGCGGGCCGCTGAACTGCCAGTAGAGGGGGAAGGCGACGAGCGGGAGGCAGACCGCGCCGGCCAGCAGCAGTCCCTTGCCGAGCGGACGCCAGGCCTCCTTCGCCACCTGCGGTCGTACGGCCGCGTAGGCGACGGCGAACAGCACCATCCCCAGCGCGGCCAGCAGGAACGGCTCCTCGCCGAGGAACACCTGGTACGCCGCCATCACCCCGAGCACGATCCCGTCCCGCCGGACCCGCTCGCCGGTCGCGAGGCGCAGGGCGCGGTCGATGATCAGCGGGATCATGAACAGGATCACGAAGTTGGGGTGCGCGTTGGCGTGGCTGACCATCGGCGGCGCGAAGGCCGCGAGGGCCGCGCCGACGAAGGCCGCGCCCCGGTGCCGTACCACCCGCTTCACGATCAGCCAGTACCAGGCGACGGCGGTCGCGGCGAGCCCCAGCGCCATGCAGACGCTCAGCGAGACCGCGGGACCCGCCAGGAGCGTCAGCGGCGCGAAGGGGACGGAGACGCCCAGCATGACCGTGTTGGCCATCAGGTTGACGCCGTCGGGGAAGCCCTGGAGGTCGGAGAAGAGCGGGTTGCGGAAGTGCGCGAGGTTGTCCGCGGTCACCGCGAAGAACCACTCCCACTGGTTCTGGTCCTGGAGGGAGTCGACGAGATAGCGGTGGCCGGGGTCGAAGAAGCGGCCCGAGTAGAGGGCGACGGAGAGGGCCAGGAAGAGGACGGCGACCAGGAGGTCGGCCGGGCGCAGCCGGAGCAGCCGGAGCAGGGCCAGGTCGGCGAGGACCCTCGGATAGGCCAGCGGGCCGACCTTCGAGCCGGGCTGGTGGCTCCAGCGGACCGGGACCTCGGCGATCGGGAGGCCGCCTCGATGCAGGTGCTGGAGGACCTCGACATCGATGCCCCAGCCGTCCAGCCGGGAGTCGGCGAAGGCCTCGCGGGCCTTCTCGCCGTCGAAGAGCTTGAAACCGCACTGGGTGTCCCGCAGCCCGGGCACGGCGGTCGCGCGTATCAGCAGGTTCCCGGCGCGGCCCAGCAACTCGCGCAGCCGGTGCTGGTGGTGGGCTATCTCCGAGCCCGGCACCGCGCGCGAACCGATCGCCGCCGCGTTGCCCTCGCTGAGCGCCTTGTCGAGCCGCTCCAGTTCCTCTATGGGCGCCGCGAGATCGGCGTCGGTGACCAGCACGCGGCTGCCGCCGGTCGCGGCGACCCCGAGCCGCAGGGCGTTGCCCTTGCCCCGGTTGCGGTCGGCGGCGACCAGCCGGACGCGCGGGTGCCCTAAGGCGGCCACCTCGCGCGTCCCGTCGGTCGAGCCGTCGTCGGAGACGATGACCTCCCACGACCCGAACCGGCTCTCGTTGTCCGTGAGATAGCGGGTGACGGCGTCGAGCGTGGGCCCGAGCCGCTTCTCCTCGTTGTACGCCGGGATGACGACGGAGAGATCGACGGGCTCCCTGTTCTCCCCGTTCTCCCCGTTCTCCCTGTTTTCCGTGGACCCGGTGGGCGCGGTCATCCGTTCTTCTCCGCCAGTCGCTCGATCAGGGCGAGGGAGTGCGTGTTGTACGCGGCGACGATCCCCCGGGCGGCCTCGGTGTCCCGGCGGGACAGCGCGTCGACCAACTCGGTGTGCCGGGACCACAGATACCCGCGTAGATCGGGCAGCCGGCGCAGATGCTGCACCGCGCACACCCAGGACTGCACGCGCAGCCGGTGCAGGAAGTCGGCGAGGTAGGGGTTGCCGAACAGGGCCGACAGCTCGCGCCAGAAGCGGAGGTCGTAGCCGATGAGGATGGTGAGGTCGCCGGCGGTCGCGGCGCGCTGCGCCTCCTCGCCGCGCCGGCGGACCCCCGCCAGGGCGGCCGCGGCCCGCGGCTCCTCGGGGTCCTTGAAGGCGGGGTGCAGGCCGTCGGCGAGGGCCTGGAACATGCCGTCGGTGACCAGGCTGCGGGCCTCGATCATGCCCCGGTAGTCGCTGAGCGTGTACTCCGGGACGCGGAAGCCGCGGTGCTGGTCGGCGTCGAGGATGCCCTGCGCGGACAGGTCGACCAGGGCCTCGCGGACCGGGGTGGCGGAGACCCCGTACTGCTCGGCGATCTCCTTGACCGTGAACTCCCGGCCCGGCTGCAGCCGCCCGGCGAGCACCTCGTCACGGAGCGCGTCCGCGATCTGCTGGCGCAGGGTACTGCGGGTCACAGCGCCGTTGCCGGGCATCGTCGGGTGCCTCTCCTCACGCGTACGGGTGACGTGCTCGCTTACATGTACATCTACGAGCACGCCACCTTACGCGTTCGGGTTCCGGGTGTACTCCTTCCGTACGTTCCGTACCCGTCAAGAGCCGGCCGTGGGTCCGCTGTGCGGCGGCTGAGCGCCCCGGCCCTACACCGTGTACTCGTCGGCCACGCTCAGTGCCGCGTCCAGCGCCGCGAACCCCTCCTTGAGCTCCGCCTCGCTGACGTTGCACGGCGGCACGACATGCGTGCGGTTCATGTTCACGAACGGCCACAGACCGTGCTGCTTCGCGGCGGCGCCGAACGCGGCCATCGGCGCGTTGGCCTCGCCGGCCGCGTTGTACGGCACCAGCGGCTCCCGGGTCTCCCGGTTCCTCACCAGGTCGAGCGCCCAGAACATGCCGGTGCCGCGCACCTCGCCGACGCTGGGGTGCCGCTCGGCGAGCGCCGCGAGCGCGGGTCCGACGACGTCCGCGCCCAGTCGCCGGGCGTTCTCGACGACCCCTTCCTCCTCCATCACGTTGATCGTCGCGACGGCGGCGGCGCAGGCCAGCGGATGCCCGGAGTAGGTCAGCCCGCCCGGGTAGGGCCGCCTGCCGAAGGTCGCGGCGATCTCCTGGCTGATGGCGACCCCGCCGAGCGGCACATACCCGCTGTTCACGCCCTTGGCGAAGGTCATCAGGTCGGGTACGACCCCGAACAGGTCGGCCGCGAACCACTCGCCGGTCCGCCCGAACCCGGCCATGACCTCGTCGAGGACGAAGACGATCCCGTACTTGTCGCAGATCTCCCGCACGCCGGCCAGGTATCCGGCCGGCGGCACCATGATCCCGGCGGTCCCGGGGATGCTCTCCAGCACGATCGCCGCGACCGTCGCCGGCCCCTCGAACGCGATCGTGGTCTCCAGGTGCTCCAGCGCCCGCGCCGCCTCCTGCTCCTCCGTCTCCGCGTAGAAGCGGGAGCGGTAGAGGAAGGGTGCCCAGAAGTGCACCACACCGGCGGCGGCACTGTCGGAGGCCCAGCGGCGGGGGTCGCCGGTGAGGTTGATCGCCTGCTGGGTACCGCCGTGGTACGACCGGTACGCCGACAGCACCTTCGCCCGCCCCGTGTGCAGCCGCGCCATCCGCACCGCATGCTCGACGGCGTCCGCGCCCCCGTTGGTGAAGAAGATCTTGTCCAGATCACCGGGCGTCCGCTCCGCGATCAGCCGCGCCGCCTGCGACCGCGCCTCCACCGCGAACGCGGGCGCGAACGTCGTCATCCGCCCCGCCTGCTCCTGGATCGCGGCGACCACCTTCGGATGCTGGTACCCGATGTTCGTGAACACGAGCCCACTGGTGAAGTCCAGGTACCGCCTGCCGTCGTAGTCCCAGAAATACGACCCTTCGGCACCGGCCACCGCCGGCGGGTCGATCAGGTCCTGCGCGGACCACGAATGAAACACATGCGCACGATCGTCCGCCTTGACGACGGCTCCGGCCTGGGGGTGGGGCTGAGGGGTCATGGCGGGGAGCGTAGGAGCGTCCGGCACCCGCGCGATATCGGCGACATGTTCCGTGGTCGGGGGGATTCCACGACAGGTTGTCCACAGCCCGTGGATACGCCGGAGCGCCCGCCTCCTGCTGCCGGACACCTGTTACGCAACCGTAGACACCGCGTCGCCCGGCTCGCGGAACCGCCGCATTATTCTCGGCTCGATCACAAGTGTGAGTGAGGGGCGGATCTGCCATGGAGAAGCTGGGGCCGGGGGATCCGCAGCACATCGGGGGGTACCGGCTGCTCGCGCGGCTGGGTGCGGGTGGGATGGGGCGGGTGTATCTCGCCCGGTCGGAGCGCGGTCGTACGGTCGCCGTGAAGCTGGTGCGGGCGGAGATCGCCGCGCACGAGGAGTTCCGGGAACGCTTCCGGCAGGAGGTCCGCAACGCCCAGCGGGTCGGCGGGTTCTGGACCGCGCCCGTCCTCGACGCCGACACCGAGGCCGCCGTGCCCTGGGTGGCCACCGGCTATGTCGCCGGACCGAGCCTCCAGCGCGTCGTCGAGCATGATCACGGCCCGCTGCCCGAGCGGTCGGTGCACATCCTCGCCGCCGGGCTGGCGCACGCGCTCTCCAACATCCACGCGGCCGGCATCGTCCACCGCGACCTCAAGCCGTCCAACGTGATGCTGACGATAGAGGGCCCCCGGGTCATCGACTTCGGGATCGCCCGGGCGCTGGAGACCCTGCCCGGCGAGGGGCTCACCCGCACCGGCTCGCTCGTCGGCTCGCCGGGCTTCATGGCCCCCGAGCAGGTGCGCGGCGACCGGATCACCCCGGCCTGCGACGTCTTCTGCCTCGGCTCCGTGCTCGCCTACGCGGCCACCGGCCGGCTCCCCTTCGGCACCACCGAGGCCGGTGAACACGCCCAGATGTTCCGCATCGTCCAGGAGGACCCCGACCTCTCCGGCCTCCCCGAGGGCATCGCCGACGTGGTCCGCGACTGCCTTCGCAAGGACCCCGCCACCCGCCCGTCCCTCGACGCCATCCTGGCCCGCACGGGAGCGGGAGAAACCGTGTGGGAGGGCCGGTCGAAGGATCCCTGGCTGCCGGGGGCGCTGGTGGCCCAACTGGGCCGCCACGCGGTCGAACTCCTTGAGGTGGAGGATCCGACCTTTCACGGAGCCAAGGCGACCGATCCATGGGCGCCAGGGGCAGCCGACCCAGGGGCGCGGGGCAGTGCTGGATCTGCGGCTGCCGCTGCGGGGGCGCGACCAGCCACGAACCACCCGCACCCGACCCTCAAGCCCCCGTCCCCCGAACACGCCCCCGCCCACCCGGCCTACGGCTACCCGAACCAGCCCCACCAGCATCCGCAGCCCCAGCAGGAGTACAACCCCTACACCGACCCGACCGTCCCCCCGCACTCCACCCGGATCTACACCCCGCCGCCCCCGCCCCCGTACGACCCCACCCCCGCCGGCGGATCGGGCCGCACCCCCCGCTCCACCGCTCTCCTCGTCGCCGTCGCCCTGATCGTGATGCTGGCGGCCGGCGGCACCGTGTACGCGCTCATGAACAACGGCGGTGACGCGAAGGCCGCCGACAAGCCCGCCCCTTCCCGGTCGGTCACCGACCCGACGTCCTCCGCGGAATCGACGCCGACCCGGTCGTCCTCCCCGTCGGCCTCCCCGAAGGGCACCGGCACCGTCCCCGCCGCCTTCCTCGGTACCTGGGCCACCGCGATAGACAACTCCACCGGCCACAACACCCGCGAACTGACCATCCGGCAGGGCGCGGTGGGCGACACGGTGCTCTCGCTCGTCGCCGACGGGCCCGGCTACCACTGCGAGTTCACCGCGAAGCTCGCCGAGAAGCCCGGCTCCGGCGGGCCGTTGGAGATAGGGCCGTCCAAGGTCACGACCGGCGAACCCCGCTCCTCCTGCTCCGCCGGCGAGGCCACCGAGGTGAGCCTGCTCGCGGACGGCAGGCTGAAGCGGGTGAAGAAGGACGGCGGCGAGAGCCTGACGTACAGCAAGGAGTGAACTCCCGGGCCGGGCCGGGTAGTTGAACGTTCGGCGAACAACGGTTCGCGCGACCGATATGTCCCTTCGCGTCACTTCCCCGGCCCTTACGGTGGCCCCACCATTCGACTCCGGGGAGTGGCGGGGGCGCCCACATGGAGTGGCTGAGCACGGAGAACATCGTGGCCGTCGGCACCGCGGTGCTCGGCATCGTCGCGTCGGCGGGCATCTTCTGGTACGAGCGCCGGGTCCCGCGCCGCAAACGCATCGGCTACCGCGTGCAGATGGACAACCCGATCGGCGACGACATCCGTTCGGGACGCTTCGGCAGACGTCTGGGCCTGTTCGACGAGGCCCCGGACATGGCCGACGCCACCCTCGTCCTGATCCGGATCGAGAACGACGGCTCCCAGGGCATCGGCCGCGACGACTACACCAGCCCCGAACTGCACGGTCTCACCGCGGTGTTCACCGACCGCATCATCCGGGGCGTCTCGGTCACCCAGCCGACCGACAGCGACCACCTCATGCCGCACTTCACCCCGGAGCGCGGCTTCGGCTACGCGGGCAACACCCTGCGCATCCCGCGCGTCCCGCTCAACCACGGCGAGCACTTCAAACTGCTCGTGCTGCTGTCCGGCGGCGACGTGGGCCGGGAGATCAGACTCATCGGCGGCCTGCACGACGGCGAGGTGCACCCCAACCGCAGCGCCACCCCGGACGACGCCACCCCGCTGTTCAGCCGGGCCTCCCGGCTGATCACCATCATGCTGACGGTCAGTGTCCTCACCCTCGCCACGATCGTCGTGGCCCGCGACGACAACCCGCCGCCGATCGGCTGTGCCAAGGGTTCGCTGCGGGTCATCGGCTCGACCGCCTTCGCCCCGGTGATGGCGGACGCGGCGAAGAAGTACGAGAAGCAGTGCGAGGGTTCCTCGATCACCGTCGACGCGCACGGCTCCACGGCCGGGATCAGGGACCTGCAGAACGCCGGGGCGGCCTGGAAGAAGGCGGGCTCCCCGTCGGCGCTGGCCATGTCCGACGGCCCCAAGCCCACCGACATGCCCGAACTCCACGAGAACCGGGTCGCGTTGGTGGTCTTCGCGCTCGTCGTGAACGACGACGTGAAGCTGACGGACCTCTCCACCGCCGACGTACGACGGCTGTACCGGGGCGAGATCACCGACTGGAAGCAGCTGGGCGGCCCGGACCTGCCGGTGCTGCTGGTCAGCCGGGACGCCAACTCCGGTACCCGGCAGGTCTTCCAGCGCCGGGTGCTGAAGCGCGGCGAGATCGCCAACTCCTCCGTCGACTGCGTGCACAAGGACGACCCGACGGCCAAGGTGATCCGCTGCGAGCTGGACTCCACCGACCAGGTGCTGTCGGAGGTGGCCCAGCTGAAGGGCGCCGTCGGCTACGCCGAGCTGAACGTGGCGGCCGGGGCGAAGGGCCTGCACGTTCTCTCCCTGGACCACGAGGCCCCGTCCGTGGAGGCGATCGAGCGCGGTGTCAGCGCGTACCCCTACCGCGAGGTCGAGTACGCGTACACCTACGGCCAGCCCGCCGCCGACACCCTGGCGTCCAGCTTCCTGGCGTACGTCGAGAGGGGGAGCGGCCAGGACGTGATCCGCAGTCACGGGCACGTGCCCTGCGTCACCTCCGTGGGGAACAGACTCTGCGGCTGATCCCCTACGGGGGGAACTCGATACCGCACGCCCGGCGGATTTTGTCCATCGTGCGGAGCGTGCCGACCGACGCCTCCAGCGGCCGGAGCGGGGACTCCCGCAGGCCCTCCGCCACGCACCGTGCCACCTCCGCCGCCTCGAAGTGCAGGCCGTCGTGCGCGCTGCGCGGCTCCGTGTACGTCAGGGTCGTACCGCCGCCCGAGGGGGTGAGGACGACGTCGCCGGGCTGGTAGAAGGGGCCCGGCAGGGTGAGGGTGGCGCGGCTGCCGGCGAGGGTCGCGGTGGTCGGGGTGTCGCTGAGGACGGTGGTGTGGACGACGGCCTGGTTGCCGTCGCCGTCGCGGAGGACGGCGGAGAGCTGGCCGTTGACCCCGGCGGCCGGGTGCGGCTGCCCGGTGGCGAGGATCTCGGCCGGCTCGCCGAGCACCCAGGTGGCGAGGGAGACGGGGTAGGTGCCGAGGTCCAGGAGCGGGCCGCCGGCGAGGTCGGCGCGCAGGATGCGGTGGCCGGGGGCGAAGTGCTCACCGTGGTCGGCCAGCACGGTGTGGATGTCGCCGAGGGCACCGGAGTCGAGGATCTGCCGGACCACGTCGAACCGGGGCAGGAAGAAGCTCCAGAGCGCCTCGGCGCAGAACAGGCCCCGTGCGGTGGCCAGTTGGGCGAGTTCGGCGGCCTGGGCCGCGTCCAGGGCCAGCGGCTTCTCGACGAGGGTGTGCTTGCCGGCCTCCAGCGCCAGCCGGGCGCAGGCGAGATGGGCGGTGTGTTCGGTCGCCACGTAGACGACGTCGACGTCCGGCGCGGCGACCAGTTCCTCGTACGAGCCGTAGGAACCCGGGATGCCGTGCCGCCCGGCGAAGTCGCGGGCACGGCCCGCGTCCCGGGAGGCGACGGCGGTGAACCGCTGGCGGGTGTGGCGCCGCACCGAGCCGACGAACCGCTCCGCGATCCACCCGGTCCCGAGCACGCCCCAGCGCAGGGCGGGCGCCGCCATGGGGTCGGGGGTGCGGGGCGCGGGCAGGGCGGATGGCATGGAGGCCGCGGATGTCGTGGATGTCGACGGTGTCCTGGATGTCGTCACTCAGCCCACCTCCGGGACTCGGACCGGGGTCGTGCGGCCGTCTGCGTGCATGGACGCGATGACCGCCTCGGCCACCGCGGAGGCCACCAGCCCGTCGTGGGCGGTGGCCAGCGGCGTCGGCCGGCCCTCGGCTACGGCGTCGGTCCAGGCCTGCAGCTCCAGGCGGTAGGCGTCGGCGAACCGGGGCCGCCAGTCGGCCGGATAACCGGTGGCGCGGGTCCGGGCGGTGTCGGAGACCAGCCGGGCCGGGTCGGTCAGCGCCAGCGTGCCGTGCTCGCCGACGACCTCGCAGCGGACGTCGTAGCCGTAGCCGGCGTTGAGGAAGGTCTCGACGGTGGTCAGCGCGCCGTCGGCGGTGCGCAGCAGCATCAGCTGGGGGTCGCGGAGGGTCGTCGCCGCCGGGGTGGGGCGGGCCGCGTGCCAGCTCACCTCCACCACCGGGGAGTCCAGCAGCCAGGGCACGGTGTCGAACTCGTGGATCGCCGACCCGGTGACACTGAACTCGTCGGTGGCGCCGGGCGCGGAGGTCACCCCCCGGCTCACACAGTGCACGAGGAGGGGGACCCCGGCCGTACCGGCGGCGAGGGCGGCCCTGAGGTCGGCGTACCCCGGGTCGAAGCGGCGCATGAAGCCGAGCGAGACCAGGTCCGCGGCGCGGTCCTCCCGGAGGACCCGTACGCACTCCGCGGTCGTCGGCGCCAGCGGCTTCTCGCACATCACCGGCTTGCCCGCGCGGACGGCGGCGATCGCGAGGTCCGCGTGCGTGCTGTCGTGGGAGGCGATGACGACGGCGTCGACGGCGGGGTCGGCGATGAGCGCGTACGGATCGGCGCCGGACCGCGCGCCCGGCACCCCGGCGGCCACCTCCGCCGCCCGCCCCGCGTCGAGGTCGGCGACATGCGCGACCTCGGCGCCCGAGACCCAGCGGTGCAGCGTGTTCACGTGGTCGGCGCCCATGTTCCCGGCGCCGACGACCCCGACCCGCACGGCACTCATCCGAGGCTCACCCATGTCCCCTGCGCGGCGGAGCGGCTCATCGCGTCGAGGGCGGTGGCGCTGTGCACGGCGTCGTCGAGGGTCGCGCCGTACGCGGTGCCCTCGGCGATCGACCGGAGGAAGGCGTGGGCCTCGATCACCTTGAGGTCGTCGTAGCCCATGGCGTTGGCCGCGCCGGGCTGGAAGGCGCCGTACTCGCCGTGGCCGGGGCCGACGAAGACGGTGCTGACGGGCTGGTCCTGGTAGGAGGTGCCGCGGCTGACACCGAGCTCGCCCATCCGCCGGTAGTCCCAGAAGACCGCGCCCCTGGTGCCGTGCACCTCGAAGCCGTAGTTGTTCTGCTCGCCGACCGAGACCCGGCAGGCCTCCAGCACACCGCGCGCGCCGGAGGCGAAGCGCAGCAGGCAGCTGACGTAGTCCTCGTTCTCGACCGGGCCCAGCTCGCCGCCGGTGGCCAGGGTGTGGCCGGCGGTGGCGCCGGTGGGGCGGGCGCGCTGCGGGATGAAGACGGCGGTGTCGGCGGCGAGCGCGGCGATGTCGCCGAGCAGGAAGCGGGCCAGGTCGACGCCGTGCGAGGCGAGGTCGCCCAGCACCCCGCCCCCGCCGCGGGCACGCTCGTAGCGCCAGGTCAGGGCGCCGTCCGGGTGGGCCGCGTAGTCGCTGAAGAGGCGGACGCGGACATGGGTGACCGTGCCGAGCTCGCCGGAGGCGATCAGCTCGCGGGCGTGGACGACGGCGGGCGCGTTGCGGTAGTTGAACCCGACGGTGCTCCGCACACCGGCCGCGGCCACGGCGTCCGCGACGGCCCGGGCGTCCTCGGCCGTCAGCCCGACCGGCTTCTCGATCCAGATGTGCTTGCCGGCCTCGGCCATCGCCACGCCGATCTCGCGGTGCAGGAAGTTCGGCGCGGTGATGCTGACGGCCTGGACCCGGGGGTCCTTGACGACCTCGCGCCAGTCCCGGGCGGTGGACGCGAACCCGAACTGGGCGGCGGCCTCCTCGGCCCGCCCCGGCACCTCCTCGGCGACGGCCACCAGCTCCGGCCGTACGGACAGCTGCGGGAAGTGGTGCGGAATCCGCTGGTAGGCCTGGGTGTGCACCCGCCCCATCCAGCCGAATCCGACGACGGCGACGCCGAGCGTGCTCACCATGGGCTGCCCTTCTTTGGACCGTTCCAGAGACTGCCCGCTCACGATGCGGGGCGGCTTGTGCAGGTGTCAAGACATTCGGCCGTCTTTACAAAGCCGGAGGGGGTATGGAACGGTCCAGGGCATGAACGCTCCGACCATCCGTGACGTCGCCGCGCGCGCCGGGGTGTCGAAGTCGCTGGTCTCCCTGGTGCTGCGGGGTGCGGACGGGGTCCGCGAGGACAAGCGCCGGGCGGTCCTGGCCGCCGTCGAGGAACTCGGCTACCGGCCCAACGCGGCCGCCCGCAGCCTCAGCGAGCGCCGCACCCGCACGGTCGGCGTCCTCCTGAACGACCTGCGCAACCCCTGGTTCGTGGAGCTCCTCGACGGCCTGAACCGGCGGCTGTCCGACAGCGGGCTGCGGATGCTGCTGGCCGACGGCCACCTGAACCGGCGCCTCGGCGCGGACCTCACCCACACGTTCACGGAGCTGCGCGTGGACGGCCTGATCGCGGTCGGCACGCTGCCGGACCCCGGGATGCTGAGCACGGCGGCCGGCCGGATCCCCACGGTCGTGGCGGGCACCAGGGAGCCCGTCCTGCCCGCCGTGGACATCGTCGCGAACGACGACGAGCTGGGCGCCCGTCTCGCCACCGAGCACCTCATCGCACTCGGCCACCGGGACATCGCGCACATCGCCGGGCAGGGCGCGGTCGGCGAACTGCGCCGGCGCAGCTTCGAGGCGACGATGCGGGCGCACGGGCTGGCCGGTTCGGCGGTGGTGGAACAGGGCGACCTGACGGAGGAGGGCGGCTACCGGGCGACGGTCCGCCTGCTGAGCCGTCCCCGCCGCCCGACGGCGGTCTTCGCGGTCAACGACGTGACCTGCGTCGGCGCGCTCTCGGCGGCCGAGGAGACCGGGCTCACCGTTCCCCGGGACCTGTCCCTGGTCGGCTACGACAACACGTATCTGTCCCGGCTGCGGCACCTGTGGCTGACGACCGTGGACAACGGGAGCGAGGAGGTGGGGCGGCGGGCGGCCCAACGGCTCCTGGAGCGGATCGCGGAGCCGTTGCGGGCGGCCGAGGTGGATCTGGTGACGCCGTTCCTGGAGGTACGGGGGACGACGGGACCGCCGTCGGGCGGGTGAGCGCCGTGTGTCGTCCGCAGGCCGGATGTGGCTGCGAGCAACCACAGCGCACCCGCAGCCACCCGACAACGCGCACCCCCCTCACCTCGGCCCCCCTCACCTGGGCTCCGGTGGCCGCTGCCTAGGCATGTTCGGCCGTGCCCCGTTGGTGTTGCCCGGCGGCGGCGGGAAGCGTCCGGTCAGATGTCCCGCGTCCGCGCGCGAGCCGGCCGCCACCGTCGCCTGGATGCCCAGCGGAGCCGACCCCGTGCGGAACTCCACCATCCAGTCGGCCGTCTCGGTGCGGACCAGTTCGGTCACGTCCTCCGAGAACCGCCGCAGCACCGCCAGGCACCGCTCCGCGGCCTCGCTCGCCGTCCCCTCGGCGGGACCCAGCACCTCCCGGACGCTCTCCGAGGCCCAGTCGAACTGGAGCACCTGGAGCCGCCGCTGCACGGCCTGCGCGGTCGCCATGTCCCTTATCCAGCCGGACGTCACCCCGAAGAACCGGTCGACGCCGATGCAGGCCACCGCCGTCAGCAGCGCCAGATACCCCCAGGGCGCCACCCCGCCGACCACCCCGGTGAGATCGAGGAGCGGCAGCGCCGCCCCGAGCGTCGCGCCCACCGCCGCCCCGGACCGCAGCGCCCGCGCGCCCCGCCGCTTCCACACCCGGTCCGCCAGGTACCACGCGGCGGTCTCCAGCGCCCCGCGCTCCACCCACCGGTACAGCTCGTCGAGCCGCTCGGCCGGCTCGCCCCAGTCCCCGAGCGGGAACGCCCGCCCGGTCAGATCACCCGGCCGCAGTCCGGCCGCGCCCTCGCCCCGCCCGTCCTGACGCGGTCCCTCGGGCTGCATCTCCGGCTGACCCACCCGGCACTCCCTACTGATCACAACCGGTCACTTTCCGTGACCTCGGACATGGATTCGGGCATGGTTTCGGCGCGACCATGGCTGCTGACGACGGGAACCCTTCCTACCGCCCAATGGGTGGCGAAGGCTCGGCTTTCGTCTCTTTTCCGCCCAGAAGTGGGCCTTGATCAGGTATAGGGCCCCCGGGATTCTCACTCGAAAGAGTGGCGGGGCGATGGCTGCGTCGACCACGTAGGCTCATGCACAACGGGACAACCGAGAATCGACACCCAGGAGCTGATCGTGATCCCCGGTGGTGGCCAGCCCAATATGCAGCAGCTGCTCCAGCAGGCCCAGAAGATGCAGCAGGACCTGGCACGGGCCCAGGAGGAGCTGGCGAACACGGAGGTCGACGGGCAGGCGGGCGGCGGCCTGGTACGGGCCACCGTGACCGGTTCCGGCGAGCTGCGCGCACTGAAGATCGACCCGAAGGCGGTGGACCCGGAAGACACCGAGACCCTCGCCGACCTGGTCGTCGCGGCCGTGCAGGCGGCCAACCAGAACGCCCAGATGCTCCAGCAGCAGAAGCTGGGTCCCCTGGCGCAGGGTCTGGGCGGCGGCTCGGGCATCCCCGGTCTGCCGTTCTGACCCCGTCGGACCTCGGCTGATCCCGCCGTTCTGATGTTCGTCGCCCGCGCGACACCCGCACCGCCTTCCTAGGACAGGCGGCAGCCAACTACGGTACGTACCGAAAGACTCCAGGAAGGGCAGTCCGTTGTACGAAGGCGTGGTCCAGGACCTCATCGACGAGCTGGGTCGGCTGCCCGGCGTCGGTCCCAAGAGCGCGCAGCGGATCGCCTTCCACATCCTGCAGGCCGAACCGACGGACGTACGGCGTCTCGCCCAGGCCCTTCTGGAAGTGAAGGCGAAGGTCCGCTTCTGCGCGACCTGCGGCAACGTGGCGCAGGAGGAGCTGTGCAACATCTGCCGTGACGCCCGCCGCGACCCGACGGTCATCTGTGTGGTGGAGGAGCCGAAGGACGTCGTCGCGATCGAGCGCACCCGGGAGTTCCGCGGCCGCTACCACGTCCTCGGCGGGGCGATCAGCCCGATCGAGGGGGTGGGCCCCGACGACCTCCGCATAAGGGAGCTGCTCGCCCGCCTGGCGGACGGCACGGTCACCGAACTGATCCTGGCCACGGACCCGAACCTGGAGGGCGAGGCGACGGCCACCTACCTCGCCCGCATGATCAAACCCATGGGCCTGAAGGTCACCCGCCTGGCCAGCGGCCTCCCGGTGGGTGGCGACCTGGAATACGCGGACGAGGTCACCCTCGGCCGCGCCTTCGAGGGGAGACGACTCCTAGATGTCTGACGCCACGCTGCACGCGACCGCGCAGAACCCCGACGACTTCGCGGTCCAGATCGCCGACCAGGTGGAGAGTTTCCTGGTGGCCGTCACGGAGGTGTCGAAAGGCGACGAGCCGGACTCGGCGGTCCCCTTCCTCCTCCTGGAGGTCTCCCAGCTCCTGCTGGCCGGCGGCCGTCTCGGCGCCCACGAGGACATCGTCCCCGACGAGCGCTACGAGCCGGACCTGGGCCCGGAGCCGGACGTCGACCAGCTCCGTGAGAACTTCGCGCGCCTCCTGGAGCCCATCGACGTCTACTCCGAGGTCTTCGACCCGTACGAGCCCCGCAAGGCGCCTGTCCCGGCCCGTCTCTCGGACGACCTCGCCGACATCATCACCGACCTCCGCCACGGCATGGCCCACTACCGCGCGGGCCGCACCACGGAGGCCCTGTGGTGGTGGCAGTTCTCCTACTTCTCCAACTGGGGCCCCACTGCCTCCGCGGTCCTGCGCGCCCTCCAGTCCATCCTCATCCACGTCCGCCTCAACCAGCCCCTGGACGAGCTGGACGGCCTGGACACCGACCAGGACACCATGGGTGACGAGACCCTGGAGTTCGAGGCGGGCCAGGTCATGGAGCAGGAGATCGGCGGACAGCTGGGCATCAAGTCGTCCAACTAGACCGACCGGGCCGACTGACCAGGACGCAGGCGGGCCTCATCGCGGCCTACCGTCGCCGACGACACCGACGTCGGCGAGAGGAACGCCATGCCCGCGCAGCCCGGCAGCACACCCGAGGGCTACACCACGGTCGCGCCCTGGGTCGTCACCGATGACACCGGGGCGTTCCTGGACTTCGTCACCCGGGCGTTCGGGGGTGAGGAGTTGGGGCGGGTCCGCACCGAGGCCGGTGCGATCGGGCACGCCGAGATCCGGATCGGCGACACCGTCGTCCTGGCCTTCGACCGGAGCGCGGACTGGCCCGTCATGCCCAGCCTGCTGCGCGTGTTCGTCGCCGACGCGGACGACACGTTCGCGCGTGCCGTCGAGGCCGGTGGCCAGGTCGTCACTGCCCTCGCCGACCACGCCTTCGGACAACGCGGCGGGCGGATCAAGGACCCCTTCGGCACTATCTGGTGGGTGGTCGCCCAGGTCGAGGACGTCTCCGGGGAGGAGATGTGGAAACGGCTGGGGGAGCCGGCGTACGCCGAGGCCATGCGTGTCGCCCAGGAGACCTTCGACGCCGAGCTCAGCGGTCGGAGCCGGGGGCGCGGCAGTGCGCCGGTGCGGGGTGACGGCTGATCACCACGTCCAGACCCCCTTGGCCACCGCGGTGACCCCGCCCGTCAGGGCCAGCAGGAGGACCAGGCGGCGGGCGTGGTGTTCAGGCAGGCGGTCGCCGACGGTCCTGCCGATCAGCCCACCGGCGAGCATCGCCCCGCCCACCGCCGTCCACTCCGCCGTGGTCAGGTCCGGGACCCCGTTCGCGGTCACCGAGAACGCGTTGACGACGACGCCGTAGAACTGGGCGTTGGGGACGAACTCCCGTACCGTCCAGCCCGCGTTGAGGGCGTAGAGGGAGATCGGCGGGCCGCCCACGCCCGCCGCCGAGTTCATGAAGCCGCCCAGGGCGCCGGCCGTGAGCGCGCCGCCCCGGCCGCGCAGGGCCGGGACCCGGGCGCCCCGCATGACCAGCAGCACCGCCGCCGTCACCAGCGCCCCCATCGTCAGCAGGAGTGCCGGGGGCGGGAGTCGGCGGGTCAGCCAGGTGCCGGCAGGGACCGTGCAGGCCGCCGCCGCGCTGGGGGCACCGCCCGGCCGGAGGCTGGGGGAGGGACCATCGCCGCCGGACGCACCCGGCGCCAGCCGCCCGCCAGGCCCACCACGCTGATCGCGCCCGCCGCGCAGTTGGCGAGCGACACCCCCTCGGCGGGTCCGAGCAGGAGGATCAGGGCCGGTACGGCGACCAGCGCGAAGCCCATGCCGGTCAGCCACTGCACGCTCGCGCCCAGCAGCACGATGCCGGTGAGAAGGATCAGCGCCGTCATGGTGTACCTGCCTACACCAGCGGTCCGGCAGTGCGCTCCCTCGTTGCCGTCCCCGGGACACGGAATCGTTGATCTCGCCAGGCCGGCCCATCAGTTCACCAGACAACGAGGACCTTCCCATGAAGTCGCTGCTCTCCTCCCGCCCCGTCCTGTGGTTCCTCTTCCTCTTCAATCTCGTCGTCGCCGCCGTCGCCCCCTTCGTCGTCGACGGGGCGCAGGGCGTGCTGACCGCCGTCGGGATGGGGGTCGTGTCGCTCGGTGCCGGCGTCAGCCTGCTGCGCGGCCGGGCGACGGGGATTGGATGAGTCCTGCACGTCCGCTGTACGTCCGTTGCACGGGCGCTAACCAGCGGAAAGAGAGTCTTTGGTCATGACCCACACGACCCGTAAGACCCGTATACGCGCCGCCGTCGTCACCGCCACCGCCCTCGTCACCGCCGCCACGGTGAGCGCGGGGGTCAGCCAGGCCGGCGGCTCCCGGTCCCCGCAGCAGCCCAGCAAGAAGCAGATCGCCGGCCTCTTCGACCGGTGGAACGCGGCCCTGCGGACCGGCGATCCGGAGAAGGTCGCCGACCTCTACGCCAAGGACGCGGTGCTGCTGCCGACCGTCAGCAACAAGATCCGTACCGACCACGCCCAGATCGTCGACTACTTCGAGCACTTCCTGCAGAACAAGCCGGTGGGCGAGAAGAAGCGGACCATCATCAACGTGCTCGACGGCAACTCGGCCATCGACACCGGGATCTACGCGTTCACGCTCACCGACCCGAAGACCGGCGCCAAGCGGGTGGTCGAGGCCCGGTACACCTACGAGTACGAGAAGCGCGGCGGGAAGTGGCTGATCGTCAACCACCACTCCTCGGCGATGCCCGAAGGGTGATCAGCACCCACAGCCCGCCGCCGGGCGCGTCCCGCAGGGTCACCGTGCCGCCGTCGTCCGTCAGCAACTGCCGTACGACGGACAGGCCGAGGCCCGAGCCGGAGCGGCCGGTCAGGCCCTGGCCGCGCCAGAAGCGGTCGAAGGCGCGGGACTTCTCCGCGTCCGTCATACCCGGGCCCTCGTCGAGGACGGAGAGCGTCACCTCGTCCGGGCCGGCGTCGACCCGGACGGTGATCGTGCCGCCGTCCGGTGACACCTCCAGGGCGTTCGAGAGCACGTTGTCCAGCACCTGGTCCAGATGACCGGGGCTGGCCAGCACGGTCGGCCGGCCGTCGGCACTCCCCCTGAGCGCGATGTGGACTCCGCGCTCGTCGGCGGCCGGTCTCCACACGCCGAGGCGCTCCTCGACGATGTCCAGCAGCTGCAGCGGCTCGGGCGCCGTCACCTTCGCCTCCGCCCGTGCCAGCACCAGCAGCCCGTTCACCAGGCGGCTCATCCGGACCACCTCCGCCGTCGCCTGCTCCACGTCCTCGCGGACGAACTCGTCGTCGACCCCGTCCGCGATGTTGTCCAGGGACAGGCGCAACGCGGTGAGCGGGGTGCGCAGTTGGTGGGAGGCGTCCGCCACGAAGATGCGCTGCGAGGCGACCAGGGTGTCCAGGCGTTCCGCGCCCTGGTTGAGGGTGTGGGCGAGGGTCCGGGTCTCCGCCGGGCCGGTCACGGGGGAGCGGGCGGTGAGGTCGCCGTCGCTGAACTTGCTCGCCATGGAGTTGAGTGCGCGCAGCGGGCGGGTGATCCGGCGGGCGGCCACCGCGCCGATCGCCGCGGCCGCCGCCAGCACGAGCACCGCAAGGCCGGCCCGGAAGCCCCAGATCTGCCACAGCCGGGTCGTCATGTCGGACGTCGAGTAGACGATCCGTACGGCCGCGTCGCCCCGGGCGGGGACGGTGACCGTCAGGTGCCTGCCCCAGATGAAGTCCGAACCCCAGTCGGTGGTCGGCGTGTTGCCGCTCACCGCGCGGGTCAGCGCCGGGTCGGCGGCGGGCCTCGGCAGGTCCGGGGCGCAGCTGCCGCCGGGGGCCACCTGGACCGTGCCGGGGGACTCGCGGTCGTACGCCTTCGCCACCTCGGTCAGCGCCTCGCAGGAGATGGTGTCGTCACCGCCCAGCAGCAGTGCCATGGTCTTGGCCTCGCGCAGGACGGAGAGCTCCGTGTCGTCGCGCAGCTGCTTGGTGAGGGTGAAGGCGACCGGGACGGTGAAGAGCAGGATCGCGACCGCGACCAGCAGGATGTAGCTGCGGATGAGCTGGCGGTTCACGGGGTGTCCCCGGCTACCTCCAGGCGGAAGCCGACACCCCGGACGGCCTCGATGGTGATCGCCCCGGCCAGCTTGCGGCGCAGGGCCGCCACATGCACGTCCAGGGTCTTGGTCGGGCCGAACCAGTTCGCGTCCCAGACGGCCTCCATGATCTGCTCGCGCGACATCAGCGCGCCCGGCTCCTCGGTGAGGAAGGCCAGCAGGTCGTACTCCTTGGGGGCCAGGGCCACCTCCGCGCCGTCCAGGTGGACGCGGGCGGCCTTGCGGTCGACGGTGAGACGGGCGCCGTAGCGGTCCGGGCCGCCGCCCGCCTGGCCGGGCGACCGGGTGCGGCGCAGCACCGCCCTTATCCGGGCGATGACCTCGCGCACCCCGAACGGCTTGGAGACGTAGTCGTCCGCGCCCAGCTCCAGGCCGACCACCCGGTCCGTCTCGTCGCTGCGCGCGCTGATCACGATGATCGGCACGTCGCCGCGCTGCCGGAGCGCCTTGCAGATGTCGAGGCCGTCGCCGTCGGGCAGGCCGAGATCGAGGAGTACGACGTCGTAGGGGCCGGGGTGGGCGAGCGCGGCGGCGCCCGTGGTGACCCACTCGACCTCGAAGCCGTACCGCTTCAGGCCGCGCCGGAGGGATTCCGCCACCGGCTCGTCGTCTTCCACCAGAAGTACGCGCACGCCCCGTACCTTAATTCTTGAAACTTAATTCACGGTCGCCCCGGCTCACGGCCGCCACTGTGAGCCAGGGCACTTTCCGCGTGGCCTGCCGTTCCCTGGGCAGGTTCGGGACGCGGCCGATGTCTCACCATGCGGGAGCACGCCGGTGGAATTCGGACGCTCGTTAAACTGAGCCGACACAAACGAACCGAGCGAGGAGCGCACGTGGGCCTTGTCGTGCAGAAGTACGGAGGCTCCTCCGTTGCCGATGCCGAGGGCATCAAGCGCGTCGCCAAGCGAATCGTGGAAGCGAAGAAGAACGGCAACCAGGTGGTTGTCGTCGTTTCCGCGATGGGCGACACGACGGACGAGCTGATCGATCTCGCCGAGCAGGTATCCCCGATGCCTGCCGGGCGTGAGTTCGACATGCTGCTGACCGCCGGAGAGCGTATCTCCATGGCCCTGCTGGCCATGGCGATCAAAAACCTGGGCCACGAGGCCCAGTCGTTCACCGGCAGCCAGGCAGGCGTCATCACCGACTCGGTCCACAACAAAGCCCGGATCATCGACGTCACGCCGGGACGGATCCGGACGGCGCTGGATGAGGGCAACATCGCCATCGTGGCGGGGTTCCAGGGCGTCAGCGCGGACAAGAAGGACATCACCACGCTGGGGCGCGGCGGGTCCGACACGACCGCCGTGGCGCTCGCCGCGGCCCTCGACGCCGAGGTCTGCGAGATCTACACCGACGTCGACGGTGTGTTCACCGCCGACCCGCGCGTGGTGAAGAAGGCGCGGAAGATCGACTGGATCTCCTTCGAGGACATGCTGGAGCTCGCCGCCTCCGGTTCCAAGGTGCTGCTCCACCGTTGTGTGGAGTACGCGCGCCGTTACAACATCCCGATCCACGTCCGGTCCAGCTTCAGCGGACTGCAGGGCACGTGGGTCAGCAGCAAGCCGATTGGGGACAAGAAGGTGGAGCAGGCCATCATCTCCGGTGTCGCGCACGACACCTCCGAGGCCAAGATCACGGTCGTCGGTGTGCCCGACAAGCCGGGTGAGGCCGCCGCCATCTTCCGGACCATCGCCGATGCCGCGATCAACATCGACATGGTCGTGCAGAACGTGTCCGCCGCGGCCACCGGTCTGACGGACATCTCGTTCACGCTCCCCAAGACCGAGGGCCGCAAGGCCATCGACGCGCTGGAGCGCAACCGCGCGGGCATCGGCTTCGACTCGCTGCGCTACGACGACCAGATCGGGAAGATCTCGCTGGTCGGCGCGGGGATGAAGACCAACCCGGGCGTCACGGCCTCGTTCTTCGAGGCGCTGTCCGACGCGGGCGTGAACATCGAGCTGATCTCGACCTCCGAGATCCGTATCTCGGTCGTCACCCGCGCCGACGACGTGCCGGAGGCCGTCCGCGCCGTGCACACCGCCTTCGGGCTGGACTCCGACTCCGACGAGGCGGTCGTCTACGGAGGCACCGGCCGATGACCGGCAAGCCGGCGCTCGCGGTCGTGGGTGCGACCGGGGCGGTCGGCACGGTGATGCTCCAGATCCTGTCCCAGCGGGCGGACGTCTGGGGCGAGATCCGCCTGATCGCCTCCGCGCGCTCGGCCGGCCGCAAGCTGGCCGTGCGCGGGGAGGAGATCGAGGTCGTCGCGCTGTCGGAGGAGGCCTTCGACGGCATCGACGTCGCGATGTTCGACGTGCCCGACGAGGTGTCCGCGCGCTGGGCGCCGGTCGCCGCCGCGCGCGGTGTGGTCGTGGTGGACAACTCCGGGGCCTTCCGGATGGACCCCGAGGTGCCGCTGGTCGTCCCCGAGGTCAACCCGCACTGCGCCCGCACCCGGCGGCGCGGGATCATCGCCAACCCCAACTGCACCACCCTGTCGATGATCGTCGCCCTGGGCGCGCTGCACGCCGAGTTCGGGCTGCGCGAGCTGGTGGTGTCGTCGTACCAGGCGGTGAGCGGCGCCGGGCGGTCCGGGGTGGAGACACTGCGGGCCCAGCTGTCCATGGTCGCCGGTACGGAGCTGGGCACCAAGCCCGGTGACGTACGGCGGGCGGTCGGGGACCTCACCGGGCCGTTCCCGGAGCCGGTCGCGCTGAACGTCGTACCGTGGGCCGGGTCGCTGCGCGAGGACGGCTGGTCCTCGGAGGAGATGAAGGTGCGGGACGAGTCCCGCAAGATCCTCGGACTGCCGAAGCTGCCGGTCGCGGTGACCTGCGTCCGGGTCCCGGTCGTCACCACCCACTCGCTGACGGTCCACGCCAGGTTCCAGGGCGAGGTCACGGTCGACAAGGCCCGGGAGATCCTCGACACGGCCCCGGGTGTGGTCCTCTTCGACAACCCGGCCGCCGGGGAGTTCCCGACCCCCGCCGACGTGGTCGGCACGGATCCGACCTGGGTCGGGCGGGTCCGGCGGGCCCTCGACGACCCGACCGCGCTCGAACTCTTCGTGTGCGGGGACAATCTTCGCAAAGGCGCAGCTCTCAACACCGCGCAGATCGCCGAGCTGGTGGCTGCCGAACTGACTGGCCGTTCAGGTATGGCGGAGTTTGCGTGAACAGTCGGTGACCACGGGACACGTCACCGGTGGGAGCGGGCCCACGCGTAGGACCTGCATAAAAAATGTGGCCGGGAGCATGGTCCGGACCTCTTGAACACCGACCCCTCGCCGTTCGAAGATTTTCCTCCCCGTCCTCCGCAACCACGCGGACGGCGGGGAGCGTCTTTGCGATCGCCCTCTTACGGGGCGCTTACGCGGCCGGCCCCGGACCTCCGGGTCCTCGGGCCGTGAGGACGCATGATCCTGGCGTGGGGACGCCGTGATCGGGGCGTGGGGACGCCCGTTCATAATGGAACATAGGGGAAGAGCGGGACGCATGGCGGCATTTGAGGCACCGTCGGGTGTACTGCCGGACGCGCGAAGAACGGTGACGACCGGGCCGGCCGGCCATCCCGGCGTACCCGGCGCGAACCCGTCCAGCGCACCTGTCGCAAAAGTGATGCCCGGCACGTACAACCCCGACGGGGGTAGACGTGTCCAACTTGCGTGGCAGAGGTACTCGAACTCAGTGCGCCCCGTGGCGCGACGGCCCTGCGGCCGCCCCTCGCCGGCCTGCGTCCCCGCAGGCCCGGCGCGTCCGGCGGCATGCCGGTGATCGCGCCCATGCCCGCAGCGCGGCCCACCCGCATACCCAGCCAGCGCGACGGCGCCGAGGAGACCGTGGTCGCCGGTACCTCCGTCGACCACCTCACCGAGACCTACCGGGCGCACTACCGCTCCCTCCTCGGCCTCGCCGCCCTCCTCCTCGACGACACGGCCTCCTGCGAGGACGTCGTCCAGGAGGCGTTCATCCGCGTCCACTCCGCCCGCAAACGCGTCCGTGACCCGGAGAAGACCCTGGCCTACCTGCGCCAGACGGTCGTCAACCTCTCCCGCTCCGCGCTGCGCCGCCGCATCCTCGGCCTCAAGCTCCTCTCCAAGCCGATGCCCGACATGGCGAGCGCCGAGGAGGGCGCCTACGACCAGCTGGAGCGGCGCGACCTGATCAAGGCGATGAAGGGGCTGCAGCGCCGCCAGCGCGAGGTCCTCGTGCTGCGCTACTTCGCCGACATGACCGAGGCCCAGGTCGCCGAGACGCTCGGCATCTCGCTGGGCTCGGTGAAGGCGTACGGCTCACGCGGCATCGCGGCCCTGCGGGTGGCCATGGAGGCGTCGGCATGACGGACAGCCCGGAGGGAGGCGACTCGCATGATCGCCACGAGCCCTACGCTTGGCACGAGCCGACAGGGGACGGTGCGGCGCGCGCCGAGCGCGGGCCACACGGTGTCGCCGGTCACGGATCGCCCGGTTCGGACGAGTCACCTGGTTCGGACGAGTCGCACGGTTCGGGGGAGCCGGCGCGGGACGACGGGCCTGGCGACAGACCTGCCGGCCGGCGCGAGCCGGCGCGAGACCACGAGCAAGAGCACACGCAATCGCACGCTGGGAACGGAACTGTGAACCACGGCCCCGACGAAAAGGGCCCGGAGGGCCTCGGACAGGGTCCTGAGGGGACCCGGAGCGGGCTCGGCCCCGGCTTCGGGCCCGCCGCCGACGGCCCCGACACCCCGGACGGGCTCGACCGGGACGAGCTGGCCCTGCGCCGGCTGCTGCACACCGCGGTCGACGACCTCACACCGCGCGACGGCGCCCTCGACCACCTGCGCCGCGCGGTACCCGCCCGCCGCGCCCGCAAGCGCCAGGCCGCCGTGGGCATGGCCGCCGCCGCCCTGTTCATCGGCACCGCGATCCCCGCCCTGGTGCACGTCTCCAACTCCGGCGGCGCCGACCCCAACACCTCCATGGCCGGCCAGGCCTCCGAGGCCCAGGGCGGCGCCACCGGCGGCAAGAACCCCGACGGCGGCGCCGGCACCGTGGGCGGCTCCAGCGGCCAGACCACCGACCAGAGCCCCGGCGGCCCCAAGGACCCCGGCAAGAGCGAGAGCACCGGGACCGCCGGCGGCACCAAGGTCGTCCCCACGGCCAGCGCCGCCAGCAGCGCCCCGGTCTGCACCTCCGCCCAGCTCTCCACCCCGACCTCCACCGTCGCCGCCCCCGACTCGACGGGCGTGGTCTACGGCACCTTCCGGGTCCTGAACGTCTCGACCACCAGCTGTACCGTCGGCGGCCCCGGCAGCGTGGCCCTGCTCGCCCAGGGCGCGGCCGACAGCACCAAGATCTACGCCGCCCGGCACGCCTCGGGCGACGCGGCGGCCGGGCTGCCCGACCCGTCCACCGAGCTCACCGGCCTGGTCCTGGCGCCCGGCGCCGCCTACGAGGAGAAGTTCGGCTTCGTCCCGCTGGAGACCTGCCCGACCGCCGGCTCCAGCAGCGGCTCCACCGGCTCCACCGACACCGGTGGTACGACAGCCTCCCCGAGCCCCTCCGGGGACACCGGCAGCAGCACCGGTACGACCACCTCCGGGACGGACGGCACCACCACCCAGCTGCTCACCGAGGACGGCACGGCCGACGGCAGCATCGCGGTCTCGTACACCCCCGAAGCCGGGTCCCCGACCGGCTCCGCGACGGTGCCGAACGCCTGCGCCGGGACGGTCTACTGGACCGGGGTGCTGGCGGCACAGGCGTGACACCCGGGCCCGGGCAACGGCTCGGGCTCCGGCTCGGAACCTGGTTCGACGTTCAGCTCCGGGCCCGACTCGGCCCTCGGTTCAGGCCTTCGGTTCAGGCACTGATCTCGACGGGCTCTTCCTCCGGCACGATCCCCAGCGCCGCGTCGCGTGCGAACTCCACCTCGCGGCGCAGCAGCCGGAACCACATGAACACCACGAACCCCGCGAACACGAACCACTCACCCGTGTAGCCGAGGTTCTGGAACGCCTTCAGATCGAGCCCCGAGTTGTCCGGCGCGGTCGCCGGCACGGCCGTCATCCCCGAGTCGGCCTTGTCGAGGGTGATCCAGGCGTCGTACACCTTGTACGGCACCAGGTTCACCAGCGAGGCCGAGCTGATCGCCGCCGTCTGCCCCGACGGCAGCCCGCCCTGGTTGCTGACGCCGTTGTCCCCGGGCGTCTCGGAGGCCTGCAGCGCGCCGGTGACGGTGACCTCGCCGGCGGGCGGGGCGGGCGCCTCGGCCGTGTCCGCCTTGCCGGGCAGCCAGCCGCGCACGACGGGCAGGGCCTGGCCGGAGTCGGTGCGCAGCAGGGTCAGGACGTAGAAGCCGTCCTTGCCGTCGAGCTGACGGTCGGGCACCAGCAGCTGCTTGGCGTACCGGCCGCTCACGGTGGCCCGCTTGCCGGAGGTCGACTGGTCGACGGGGAGGAGGTCGGCCAGTGGCCGGGCCGCCTCCGTGCGGGCCGTCTCGACCTGCTCGTCGGCGCTGCGGTGGGCTTCCACCCGCGCCTCGAAGCGGCTCAGCTGCCACGACCCCATGAAGATGCAGAACGGGATGGCGAGCAGCACGAAAACGTTGATGCCCCACCAGCGGGGTGTCAGCAGAAAGCGGTACACACCGTCCACGGTACGGGGCGATGAAGGGGCGATTTCGCGCGGGGTGGGCGCCGTGCGGCTCACCGCACGCAAAGTTATCCACAGGCTGCGGACGCTCCTCGGCACATTGGGGGCGCGGACAGGCACTATTGGGGCCATGACTGCGGCCATGAGTGAGAGCGACATGCCGGACTGGGAGAAGCGCTTCCGCGCCCCTCGGGTCTCCCTGCCGGACTGGGCGGAGGACGCCCCCGACCGTTCCCTGTTCGTGTCGAACGCGACGGGGACGTACGAGCTGTACGCCTGGGACCGCGCCAGCGGGGAGCAGCGCCAGGCGACGAACCGGCCGAACGGCACGACGGACGGGCTGCTCTCCCCGGACGGCGCGTGGATCTGGTGGTTCGACGACAAGGACGGCGACGAGTTCGGTGTCTGGCGCCGGCAGCCCTTCGAGGGCGGCCCGGACGAGGCGGCGGCGCCGGGCCTGGAGCCGTCCTACCCCTCCGGTCTGGCGCTGGGCCGGGACGGCCGTACGGCGGTCGTGGGCCGCTCGACGGACGACGAGGGTACGTCGATCTACCTGGTCGGAACGGGGCAGGAGCCCCTGGAGATCTACCGCCACCACGAGTCGGCGGGGGTCGGCGACCTCTCCCACGACGGTGCGCTGATCGCGATCGAGCACACCGAGCACGGCGACGCGATGCACTCGGCGCTGCGCGTGGTCCGCCCGGACGGCACGACCGTCGCGGAGCTGGACGACACGGAGGGCGGCACCGAGGAACTCGGCCTGGAGGTGCTCGGCTTCGCCCCGGTCGAGGGCGACCCCAGGCTGCTCATCGGCCACCAGCGGCGCGGCCGTTGGGAGCCGCTGGTCTGGGACGTCGCGACCGGCGAGCAGACGGACCTGATCCTGGACCTGCCGGGCGACGTGAGCGCGGAGTGGTACCCGGACGGCAGCGCCCTGCTCGTCGCCCACAGCCACAAGGCCCGCAGCGAGCTGTTCCGCTACGAGCTGGCCACGCGCGCGCTGACCCGCATCCCGACCCCGCCGGGCTCGGTCTCCGGCGCCACGGCCCGCCCCGACGGCACCGTCGAGTACCTCTGGTCCTCCGCCGCCGAGCCGCCGGTGGTGCGCTCCACGACGGGCGAGATCGTCCTCGACCCGCCCGGCATGAAGTGCCCCCCGTCGGTGCCGGTCGAGGACGCGTGGGTGGAGGGCCCCGGCGGCGCCATCCACGCCCTGATCCAGAAGCCGGTGGGCGCCACCGGCCCCCTCCCCACCGTCTTCGACCTGCACGGCGGCCCGACCTGGCACGACAGCGACGGCTTCGCGGCGGGCCCGGCGGCCTGGGTCGACCACGGCTACGCGGTGGTCCGCGTCAACTACCGGGGCTCCACGGGCTACGGCCGCGCCTGGACGGACGCGCTGAAGCACCGGGTGGGCCTGATCGAGCTGGAGGACGTGGCGGCGGTACGGGACTGGGCGGTGGAGTCCGGCCTGGCCGACCCCGACCGGCTGGTCCTCACCGGCGGCTCCTGGGGCGGCTACCTGACCCTGCTGGGCCTCGGCACCCAGCCCGGCTCCTGGGCGGTGGGCATCGCCGTCGTCCCCGTCGCGGACTACGTCACCGCGTACCACGACGAGATGGAGTCACTGAAGGCGATGGACCGCACCCTGCTCGGCGGCACCCCGGAAGAGGTCCCCGAGCGCTTCGCGGCCTCCTCGCCCCTGACGTACGTCGACGACGTCAAGGCCCCCGTCTACATCTCCGCCGGCCTCAACGACCCCCGCTGCCCCATCCGCCAGATCGACAACTACGTCCACCGCCTCGCCGCCCGCTCGGCCCCCCACGAGGTCTACCGCTACGACGCCGGCCACGGCTCCCTCGTCGTCGACGAACGCATCAAGCAACTCAGACTGGAAATGGAGTTCGCGGAACGCCACTTGAACGGCGCGACGGCGGAGGCGTCGGTCTAGGGGCCGGGCCGGGCCGGGCTGGGCTGGGGCTGGGCGCACTTTTCAGTGCCGGGGGGCTAAGCGCCCCTTTAGGGGCGCGGGGAACTGCGCGACCAGCCCCCACCCACCCGCACACATCCACACCACCGCAGCAACCCCCCACCCTCCACCCTCACCTCTCAACTGAGCGAGTCGGGTGGGTGGGTGGGCGGCACCCGTCCGGACAACTCCGCCAGCCCCCTCCGAGTAGCGGCAACCACCACCCGATCCCCACCCCGCAACACATACCCCCCATCGACAACCCCCTGTCGGCCCTCCAGCGCCAGCACCCGCCAAGCCCCCGCCCGAAACGCCCCCTCCACCGTCCGCCCCTCCAACTGCGGATGCCCGCCCACCTCCACCACCGCCACCAGCAACACCTTCCGCTCCACCGGAATCGCCCCGAGGATCTGCCGCCCCAGCATCGCCCCCGCGAAGGACGGCGCCGCCAGATAGGACACACTCCGGCTCCGGGTGATGGCCTGCGGATGCGCCGCCCGCAACGTCCGGTACACGGCGGTCGCGAAGTCGTCGTCGTACAGCCGCAGCACCGCCTTCAGATCGGGCCGCACGGACCGCGCGTACAGCACGGCCTCCAGATTCGTCGTGTCCGCGCTGGTCACCGCGAGCAGCGCCTGCGCCCGATGGATCTTGGCGGCCTCCAGGACCCCCTCCTGGGTCACATCGCCCAGCACCACCGGCACCCGCAGCCGCCGCGCCACCGCCAGCCCGCGCGCCTCGGGGTCGGACTCGACGCACACCACCGGAACATGCAGCTCCCGCAGCCGCGTCAGCACCCGCGTCCCGATCTTCCCCAGCCCGAGGAGCACGACATGCCCGCCCAGCCCCCGCGGCGGCTTCCGCAAGGCGGACGCGGTCCGGAAGGTACCCAGCGCCTCCAGCACCGCCGCCAGCAGCACCGGCAGCAACAGCAACCCCACCAGCGCCGACAGCAACTGCAGCAACTGCCGGCCGAGCGAGGCCTTGAGTGCGGGATCGTCGATGGCGAGCAGGTCGAGGAGCGTGTAGTAGAAGGCCCGTACCGGATGAATGCCCGTCACCACCGACAACGCGACCGCGAGCGCGACCACGCACGCCACCAGCCCGGCCAGCGTCCACCGCAGCCGCCGCGAGAACAGCGAGGCGAGCGGCGGCACGACCCCGACCCCGCGGCCCCCCGGCGCAGCCGGACCCGCCGACGACGACACCTGTTCCAGCGCCAGCACACCCCGCTCGCCCGCGGCCCGTACCGCCGCGTCGTCGGGCAGCAGCCGCGGCCCCTGCTCCCCAGCGCCGTCGGCGGGATCGGGCCCGGTGTTGTTCGGCGAGAGCAACGCCAGCGGGAACAGCTCCTGTCCGTCGTCCTGCCGGGCGCCGGCCCCCGGCGGCAGCTCCACGGCCCGCAGCACCAGCCCGTCCGTCTGGATGAGCTTGCCGTGCCCGGCGAGTGCGGTGGCGGCGAGCGCGGGCGCGGCGGTGTCGGCGTCGGAGAGCACGGTGGTGGAGGCGTCGCCCCCGCCGCCGTCCGCATCCCCGATGGCCAACGTGGCCGCCTGGTCCAGGAGTTCCTCGATGTGCTGGCCCAACCGCCGGTTGTACAGCCGCAGTACGAGCCGAAGACGCGGGTTCAGCCGGCGGGCGGTGAGGGCGGCCCGGATGTTGGTCTCGTCGTCGTCGTACACGAGCGCGAGCGCGGCGGCCCGCTCCACGCCCGCCTCGGCGAGCACGGCCTCGGTGGCCTCGACGGCCTCCAACACCCGTTCCCCGCGCGGCCCTTCACCGGCGACCGGCCCGGTGCCCCCGTTCCCGCCGTTGGCCCCGTTCCCGCCGTTGCCGTTGCCCCGCCCCACGGTGGCGCTGACCACCCGGTCGAGCAGCGCGGCCGATGCCGCCCGGGCCCGTCCGACGACCGGCGGCCGGGCGGTCCGCACGTTCGGCGGTACGACAAGGGTGACCTGTTCGCCGTAGACCGTGCGCAACTCGGCCGCCAGCCGGTGCGCGAGTCCGTCGTCCCCGCACACCACCATGGGCGCCCGGCCTCCACCACCCTGATACGGAACGCTCGCCACGAGGGAAAAGACTGCCTCAACGGGACGCATGGTTCCAGCAACGAAGTGAACAACCGCCCCCGACCGCCCGTAGGGAGGGGGAGGGAGCATAATCCCGGATCTGACCGAAGTGCCGGAGGTATCCCACCCGTGGCCATCACCGAGAAGGCCGCCCCGCCCGGGCAGGCCCCCCACGACGAGCCGCCGAGCCGTGGCGACCGCCCCGACCGTCCGGACCAGGAGGGCTGGCATCTCAACTCCCCGCTGGCCCTGACCCTGCTCCTCCTCGTGTTCGTGGTCTTCCAGGGCCCGGTGCGCGGCGCGCTGTCCAAGCCGGTGATGCAGAGCTGGATGACGGTGTTCGTGGCGGTGGTCGTCCAGGCGCTGCCCTTCCTGGTCCTCGGCGTCCTGCTCTCCGCGGCGATCGCGGTCTTCGTGCCCCCGGCCTTCTTCGCCCGCGCCCTGCCCAGCCGCCCGGCCCTGGCCGTACCGGTCGCGGGCCTCGCCGGTGTGGTGCTCCCGGGCTGCGAGTGCGCGTCGGTCCCGGTGGCCGGCGCCCTGGTCCGCCGGGGTGTCACCCCGGCCGCGGCGATCGCCTTCCTGCTCTCCGCCCCCGCGATCAACCCGATCGTGCTGACGGCGACGGCGGTGGCGTTCCCCCGCAACCCGGAGATGGTGGTGGGCCGGTTCGCCGGCAGTCTGCTGGTGGCGTGCGCGATGGGCTGGCTGTGGCAGCGGCTCGGCCGCACCGACTGGCTGCGGCTGCCGACGCACGCGCACCACGAGGGCGAGACCAAGGGGGAGGCGTTCTGGTCCTCGGTCCGGCACGACACCATGCAGGCGGGCGGCTTCCTGGTCCTCGGCGCGATGGCGGCGGCGACCCTGAAGGCGGTGGCCCCCGCGGAGTGGCTGCGCACGGCCGCCGGCAACCCGGTGGTCGCGATCCTGGCCCTGTCGATCCTGGCCGTCCTGCTGTCCATCTGCTCGGAGGCGGACGCGTTCGTGGCGGCCTCCCTGACCCAGTTCTCGCTCACCGCGAAGCTGGCGTTCCTGATCGTGGGCCCGATGATCGACCTCAAGCTCTTCGCGATGCAGGCGGGCACCTTCGGCCGCGGCTTCGCGCTGCGCTTCGCCCCGGCCACCTTCGCGGCGGCGATCGCGGGCGCGGTCCTGACCGGGGCGGTGCTGCTGTGAACCGGCAGGCCCAGGCGGCGGTGATGTTCCTGGTGGGCGCGGCCCTGCTGCACGCGGGCGGCACCGACCTCTACCTGCGGTACGTCAAGGCGGGCCTGCGCCCGCTGGTCCTGGCGGCGGGCGTGGTCCTGATCATCTCGGCGCTGGCGACGGCGTGGTATGAGTGGCGGCGCAGCCGTAGCCGTGACAAGGCCTCGCGCGCCGAGGCCCCCGCCCATACCCACCCCGAACCCCGTATCTCCTGGCTCCTGGTCCTCCCCCTCCTCGCCCTGATCCTCGTCGCGCCGCCCGCGCTCGGCTCCTACAGCGCGATGCGCACCGGCACGGCCCTGCAACACCCGTACGGCTACATGAAGTTGCCGAAGAGCGACCCGATCCCCCTCAACCTGGTCGACTACGCGGGCCGCGCGGTGTACGACCACGGCCGCTCGCTCGACGGCCGCAGCGTCCGCATCACGGGCTTCGTGGCCCTCGACTCGAAGGGCACCCCCTACCTGGTCCGCATGGCCCTCAACTGCTGTGCGGCGGACGCCCAGCCGGTGAAGGTGGCCCTGACCGGCACGATCCCCCCGGTCCTCCAGCCGGACTCCTGGCTCCAGGTGACGGGCACGTACATCGCCCGCGAGACCCACGACCCGGTCAACAACGGCCCGATCCCGTTCCTCAAGGTCACCGAGGCCACACCGATCCCGACCCCGGCCGACCCGTACGACGAGACCTGGAACAACTGACGGATCACAGGGAGAGGCCGGCCGGCTGACGAAGACCTACCACCACCCCGTCGCGGGCCGGTCCTGATCAGCTCCGCACCTGATCACGTCCGGCCCACCGTGTCCTGGTCCTCCGCCGTGGCCTCGGTGGCCGGGTGCGGGATCGTGACCCCGGCCGCGAGAGGCTCCGCTGTGCCGGAGCGGCGGGTGAGGCGGCGGGCCAGCGGTTCGGTGTAGCGGGCGGTGAGGGGGCCGAGGATGACGAGGATGAGGACGTAGGCCGTGGCCAGGGGGCCCAGGTCGGGTTCGATGCCGGCGGTGACGGCGAGGCCCGCGATGACGATGGAGAACTCGCCGCGGGCGACGAGGGTGCCGCCGGCCCGCCAGCGGCCCTTCGCCGAGATGCCGGCGCGTTGCGCGGCCCAGTAGCCGGTCGCGATCTTCGTCAGCGCGGTGACGACCGCCAGGGCGAGCGCGGGCACGAGGACGGGCGGAATGCTCGCCGGGTCGGTGTGCAGGCCGAAGAAGACGAAGAAGACGGCGGCGAAGAGGTCACGCAGGGGCGCGAGCAGATGGTGGGCGCCCTCCGCCACCTCGCCGGAGAGCGCTATGCCGACGAGGAACGCGCCCACGGCGGCGGAGACCTGGAGTTTCTGCGCGATGCCCGCGACGAGGAGGGTCAGGCCGAGGACCACCAGGAGGAGTTTCTCGGAGTCGTCGCTGGAGACGAAGCGGGAGATGTGCCGGCCGTAGCGGACGGCGACCACCAGGACCAGCCCGGCGACGCCGAGCGCGATGGCGAGGGTGAGGCTGCCCGCCGCGAGGCCCGCGCCGGCCAGCAGGGCGGTGAGGATCGGCAGGTAGACGGCCATGGAGAGGTCCTCGAGGACCAGGATGCTCAGGATCACCGGGGTCTCCCGGTTGCCGAGCCGTCCCAGGTCGCCGAGGACCTTGGCTATGACGCCGGAGGAGGAGATCCAGGTGACACCGGCCAGCACCACCGCCGCCACCGGGCCCCAGCCCAGCAGGAGGGCCATGGCGGCGCCGGGCACCGCGTTGAGCGCGGCGTCGACCAGGCCCGCCGGGTACTGGGTCTTGAGGTTGGAGACGAGATCGCTGGCGGTGTACTCCAGGCCGAGCATGAGCAGCAGCAGGACGACGCCGATCTCGGCGCCGATCGCCACGAACTCCTCGCTGGTGCCGAGCGGGTAGAGCCCGCCCTTGCCGAAGGCGAGACCGGCCAGCAGATAGAGGGGTATGGGCGAGAACCGGAAGCGTCCGGCGAGCCGGCCGAGCAGGCCCAGGCCGAGGATGATCGCCCCGAACTCGATCAGGAACACGGAGGAGTCGTGCACGACGGCTCACTCCCGCCCGAGTATCGCGGCGGCCGCGTCGACGCCCTCGCGGGTGCCGATGACGATGAGCGTGTCCCCGCCGGCGAGCCGGAAGTCGGGTGTGGGGGAGGGGACCGCGTCGGCGCGGCGCAGCACGGCCACGATGGAGACGCCCGTCTCGGTCCGCATCCGGGTCTCGCCCAGGAGCCGGCCGTTCCAGTACGAGGTGGCGGTGAGCTCGATCCGCTCGGCCACCAGCCCCAGGTCGGTGGTGGACAGCAGGTTCGGGCTGTGGTGCGTCGGCATCAGCGCGTCGATGAGCGCCGCCGTCTCCCCCGAGGACAGCCGCATCGACAGCGCGCAGGCGTCGGGATCGTCCTGGTGGTAGGCGCTCAGAATCCGTGAGCCGTCCCGGTGGGCCACCACGGACAGTTTGCGCTGTTCCCGTGTCGTGAGGTCGTAACGGACCCCGATTCCCGGCAACGGTGTCCTGCTCAGGCGTGGCGCCCCCAAGGCTGTCTCCCTGTCTCGTCCGGCTCGTCCTTTGCGATTTCTTTAACCACACCCTAACCGGCGCGGCCGGAAAGCGGTTGCGAGCCTGTGGACAGAAGCGGGGGACAGGGGCGGGACAGCGGCGGTTCTCAGCTCGGGTACGGCACGTAGCAGTCCAGCGCCGGGTGGTACAGCGCGTGCCAGGTGCGGCCCTCGATGACGCCGCTCTCCGGCAGGCCGTGGCAGACCTGGATCCACTCGATCTTCTTCTGCAGGGCCGTGCCGTAGACCCCGTCCGGGGCGAGTTCGGGCGGCTGTCCGCCCCACGCGTTGCTGAGGCACTGGGCCTGGCTGACCGCGGCCCCGGTGGCGCCGTACCCGAGGGTCGGCCGGTAGTCCGAGGACACGTACGCGCAGCCCTGGTGATCGGCGGCGGCCACGGCGGTACGGGGCACCGCCAGGCCCAGTGCGGCGGCCGTGGTCAGCGCCGCGGCCGAGGTGAGCAGTCGGTTCCGTCTCATGCCCGCTCCTTCTGGGGCGCCCGGGGTCGACGTACGCCCATGGTCGCGCGCAGGAGGCGGGACCCGCGAGTCGGGCGGACGGTGGCGGCCGCCCGTCCGACTCGGGTGCGCCGGTCAGCGCAGGCGCAGGGCCTCGCGGATCGTCGTGAACAGGTCCGTCTGGTTGGTGACCCCGAGGACGCGGTAGGCCTGCGGGCCCTGGGCCGCGATCCGGACCTCCGTGCCGGTGTGCTCCTGGGACAGGGCCGGGGTGTTGGTCGAGTAGTTGACCTTCAGCTGCCGGCCCTCGAAGGTGGAGTCCGGGCCACCCGGGGCCCGGCGGCACCGGTGGTCAGCCGGAGCCGCCCGTGACGCCCGCCGTCTCGGCCCCCGCGGGCGCCTCCGACACCGGCGCGGAGCCCTCGGGGTGGCGGGCGGCGAAGCGCCGGTCACGCAGGCTGACCACGGTGCCGAGGAGCGCCATGCCCAGGCATCCCAGCACGATGGCGGTGGACGACGCCTTCAGCATCGACAGCCCGGACCCGGTGAGCAGGACGACCAGGGCCCAGCGCACCGCGGACCCCGAGACCCGGCTGGAGATGACGGAGCCGGCCAGGACGCCGGGGATGGCGCCGATCAGCAGCGTCGCCGCGAGGCCCAGGTCGGCGTCGCCGACGAGCAGGTGCCCCAGGGCGGCGGCGGCCACCATCGGGATGGCCTGCACCAGGTCCGTACCGACGAGGTGGTTGGCCTTCAGGCGCGGGTGGGCCAGCATCAGCATCACGATGATCAGGGAACCCGAGCCGACCGAGGTCATCCCGACGATCACCCCACCCACCAGCCCGATGAGCAGCGTGGCCACGGGCCGTACCGGGACATGGGCGTCCTCGTCGGCCGTCGCGGCGCGGCGGCGGTCCAGCCACAGGCGGGTGAGCATGCCGACGACCGCGAGCATCAGCGCCGTACCGACGACGTACTTGACGCGTTGCTGCAGGTCGTCGCCGTCGCCGAGGGCGCGGAGCAGGAACACGCCACCGAAGGCGGCCGGGACGGCGGTGGGCAGCAGCCAGCGCACGATGTCCCAGCGCACCGTGCCCGCCCGCTGGTGCACCAGCGCGCCGAACGGCTTCATGAACACGGACGCGGCCAGGTCGCTGCCGATCGCCGCCGTCGGGTTCACCCCGAACACCATGACCATGATCGGCGTCATCAGGGCTCCGCCGCCCATGCCGGTGAGTCCTACGGCGAAGCCGACCAGGGCTCCCGCGATGATGATCGGGCCAGTGGAAACCATGCGGGGACCTTAGCCACCTTTCCTATGGGAAATGTATGGAACGACCTCCGCGGTCCTGCATCCCCCCGCCCACCTGCGGTTTCACCCCACCTGAAACCGCCCCCGGCGGCCTGAAACCGCGCTGAAGCCGTTCTGAACCGCTGCGGCGGCACGCTCTGCGGCATGACCTCGACATCGACCTCCACACCGACCTCGACATCGACAGAGCAGGAACTCGCGATCGCGGCCACCGGGCTGCGCAAGTCCTACGGGGACAAGACCGTCCTGGACGGCATCGACATCCGGGTGCCGGCCGGCACGATCTTCTCCCTCCTCGGGCCGAACGGCGCGGGCAAGACCACGGTGGTGAACATCCTGTCCACCCTGATCTCCGCCGACGGCGGCGACGCCCGCACCGCCGGGCACGACCTCAGCGCCGAGGCTCAGGCGGTACGGGCCGCCATCGGCGTCACCGGCCAGTTCTCCGCCGTGGACGGACTGATCACCGGCGAGGAGAACATGCTCCTGATGGCCGACCTGCACCACCTCCCCCGCGCGGAGGGCCGGCGGGTGGTCGCCGAGCTGCTGGAGCGCTTCGACCTCACCGAGGCCGCGAAGAAGCCCGCCGCCACCTACTCCGGCGGCATGAAGCGCCGCCTCGACATCGCCATGACCCTGGTCGGCAGCCCGCGGATCATCTTCCTCGACGAGCCCACCACCGGCCTCGACCCGCGCAGCCGCCACACCATGTGGCAGATCATCCGCGAGCTGGTCTCCGGCGGCACGACGGTCTTCCTCACCACCCAGTACCTGGAGGAGGCCGACCAGCTCGCCGACCGTATCGCGGTCCTCAACGGCGGCCGGATCGTCGCCGAGGGCAGCGCCGAGGAGCTCAAGCGACTCGTGCCGGGCGGCCACGTACGGCTGCGGTTCTCCGACCCGGAGGCGTACGAACGCGCGGCCACCACCCTGCGCGAGACCACCCGCGACGACGAGGCGCTCACCCTGCAGATCCCCAGCGGCGGCAGCCAGCGCGAGCTGCGCGCCATCCTCGACTGGCTGGACGCGGCCGGCATCGAGGCCGACGAACTGTCCGTGCACACCCCCGACCTGGACGACGTGTTCTTCGCCCTGACCGGCGGTTCCGTACCCGCTCAGCCCACCACTTCCACTGCCAAGGAGACCGTCCGATGAGCACCGCCGGCTACGCCTTCCGCGACAACATGACCATGCTGCGGCGCAACCTCCTGCACGCCCGCCGCTACCCCTCCCTCACCCTGAACCTCCTGCTCACCCCGGTCATCCTGCTGCTGCTGTTCGTCTACGTCTTCGGCAACGTGATGAGCGCGGGCATCACCGGCGGCCACGCCGACCGCTCCCAGTACGTCAACTACCTCGTCCCCGGCATCCTCTTCCTCACCGTGGCCATGACCTCGCTCGGCACCGCGGTGTCCGTGGCCACCGACATGACCGAGGGCATCATGGCCCGGTTCCGCACCATGGCGATCTCCCGCGCCTCCGTGCTGATCGGCCACGTCGTCGGCAGCGTGATCCAGACGCTGATGGCCCTGGTGCTGGTCCTGGGCATCGGACTGGCCATCGGGTTCCGGCCCGACGCCTCGCCGGTGGAGTGGATCGCGGCGGCCGGCCTGATGGCCCTGGTCAGCGTCGCGGTCACCTGGCTCGCGGTCGGCATCGGCCTGATCAGCCCCAACGCCGAGGGCGCCAGCAACATCGGGACGCCGCTGGTGATGCTGCCCTTCCTGTCCAGCGCGTTCGTGCCGGTGGACGCCATGCCGGGCTGGTTCCGCTGGTTCGCCGAGTACCAGCCCTTCTCGCCCTTCATCGAGACCCTGCGCGGACTGCTGCTGGGCAGCGGGATCGGCACCAGGAACGCGGTGCTGGCGCTCGGCTGGTGCCTGGCGCTGATCGTCGTCGGCTACCTGTGGTCCAAGGCGATGTTCAGCCGTGAGCCGCGGCAGTGAGCTCGTGCCGGGCCGCGACCCGCAGCTGATCCCGCCCCAGGGCCGCGTACTCCGACCTCGCGTCGGCGTACGCGGCCCGATCCGCGTTCTCGGCGGCCGCCCGCGACCGGGCCGAGGACATGGTGGGCAGGTCCCGCATCACGGGCATCAGCTCCGCCAGCGCCAGCAGCCGTACGGCCGCCGTCTCGCCACGGGCCACCCCGACGTAGCCGAGCGCCAGCAACACCGAGCCGTACACCGGCAGTTCCAGCAGATCCCCGGCACCGGGCGCGTCGGAACCCGAGCCGGTGCCGGGCGTCCCCGGGCCGGAACCGGACAGCATCCCGAGCAGCCGTACCCGCAGCTCCTCGGCGAGCCGGGCGACCGGCTCCAGCCGGCCGTGCTGCGCGTGCGCCGCGAGCGCGGCCGCCTGCACCTGGAGCGACCACGAGTCCAGGAAGGGATCGTCCGTGGCCAGCAGACTGGCCTCCCGGATCCCGCCCGCCGCCTGCCGCCACAGGCCGAGACCGACCTCGGTCAGCCCCCGGGCCAGCGCGATCTCCGCCCGGGCCTGCAGCAGTTCGGGCGTGAAGGCCTGCGGGGACTCCGGCTGCCGGTCCGGGGCGGCCAGACCCAGCCAGTACTCCGCCTCCTCGACGTCCCCCCGCTGCAGACAGGCGGAGACCAGTCCGTAGCGGACGCCGATCGCGTCCGACCAGCCGCCGACCTCGCCGATCGCGTCCGCGGCGCGCAGATGGTCGTACGCCTCCGCGCCGCGCTCCGTCTTGAGGCACAGCTCGCTGATCCGTCCGTGGCTGAGCAGCATGGTGATCGGATTGCCGAGCGGTCGCACCGCGGCGAGCATCCGCCGGGCGTGGTCGAGCGCGCGCTCCGTCTCGTACGCGGCCTCCCACAGGTAGCTGGCGACGCCCGCGGCGAGGCCCGCCAGCAGCGGTTCGTCGGCGTCGCACAGCTCCTGCAGCCGGGCCCAGTCCGGCGGGTGCATGTCCGGGACGGCGGACAGTACGACGGCCAGCGCCCGCAGCACGGTGTCCGGCGGCGCGGGCGGCAGCCGGCGCAGCGTGACCAACTGGCGCACGGCGTGCGGGCCGTAGCCCATGAAGAGCGCGGCCGTGCAGATCGCCGCCGCGCTCCGCAGCGTCTCCACGTCCTCCGGGTGCTCCGGTCCCGGGCGGAACCGGGACAGCGGCCCGCCGGTCTCGGCGGCGAGCGTGACGAACCGCAGGTAGCTGTTGCCGACGGACCACAGGGAGGCCAGTACGGCGGTGAGCGCGGCGATGGCCGGCCCGTCGGCCCGGGCCACGGCGTACCGCAGCGCGAGGACGAGGTTGTCCTGCTCGGCGCGGACCCGGTCGAAGGAGGCCACCGCCTCGTCGCCGAACAGCGCGTCGTGGTGGGCCCGGCCGAAGTCCCGCGCCCAGGACAGGAACCGGTCCGTCACCGCCGCGCTCTCACCGGCCTCCTCGCGTCGCGCGGCACCGAACTCCCGCAGCGTCTCCAGCATGTGGAACCGGACCCCGGAAGGGCCTTCCCCGACCTTGACCAGGGACTGATCGGCCAGCTGCTCCAGCAGATCCAGCGCGCCCCCGCCCCCGCCGTCCCCGATGAGGCACTCGGCCGCGTCCTCGGTGAAGCCCCCCGGGAAGACGGACAGCGCCCGGAGCGCCGCTCGTCCCTCCGGCTCCAGCAGGTTCCAGCTCCACTCGACCACGGCCCGCAGCGTGCGATGCCGCTCCGGGGCGTCCCGGGCCCCGCCGCGCAGCAGCGCGAAACGGTCCTGCAGACGGCGGGCGATGTCGGCCACGGAGAGCACCCGTACCCGGGCCGCGGCCAGTTCCACGGCCAGCGGCAGCCCGTCCAGATGCCGGCAGATCTCGGCGACCCGGTCGGCCGGCAGGTCCACCCCGGGCCGCGCGGCCCGCGCCCGCTGCTCGAACAGCTCGACCGAGGTCGCCAGCGACAGCTCCGGCAGCGCGTACACGGACTCCGAGGTCAGCCCCAGCGGAGCCCGGCTGGTGGCCAGGACGCGCAGCTCCTTCGACCGCGACACCAGCGCCTGTACGAGCGCGGAGGCGCCGGCGACCACATGCTCGCAGTTGTCCAGGACCAGCAGCGCGGAACCCGGCCCCAGCGCGGCGACGATCCCGCTCGCCACGTCCGCGCCGGCGCCCGGCAGCTGGCGTCCGTCCCCGCCCCCGACGGCCGAGGCCACCTCGCCGGCCACGTCGTCGTCGGCGGTGACACCGGCCAGGGTGACGTAGTGCACCACCGGCTGTGCGGCCGCCCGGCTCACCGCGTGCGACAGCCGGGTCTTGCCCAGCCCGCCCGGCCCCACCACGGTGACCACCCGGGTCTCGCGCAGCAACCCGGCCACGGCGGCGACATCGGTGTCCCGCCCCAGCAGCGGGTTCGGCTCGTGCGGCACACCGTGGCGCACCGGCGCCGTGTCCGCGCTCAGCAACTCCCGGTGGACGGCCTTGAGCTGCGGCCCCGGATCGGTTCCCAGCTCGTCGCGGAGCCGCCGCCGGTAGCCGTCGTACCGGGTCAGCGCCGCGGCCCGGCCTGCGGTGGCGGCCTCGCAGCGCAGCAGCTCCGCCAGCACCTCCTCGTCCCGCGGCAGCGCCCGGCTCAGCTCGGCCAGGGGCGCGGCGGCCTCCTCCCGCCGCCCCACCCGCGCGAGCGCCAGCGCCCGCGACCGGACCAGCGCACGGAAGACCCGCACCCGGTCGGCGCGCAGCGCCACCACCGGATCGTGCAGATCCTCGCCCGCCCCGGCGCCCACGCTCCCGTCCCACAGCGCCAGCCCCGCCTCGGCCCGCGCCAGCGCGCCCTCGTGGTCCCCCGCCCGCGCCCGCTCGGCGCCGGCCGCCTCGTGCAGCAGCAGCGCGGAACTGTCGACCCGCGTCTCGTCCAGGGCCAGCCGGTACCCCGTCGGCGTACTCACGACCAGGTCGGCCCCCACCTGCGCCCGCAGCCGCGACACCAGGATCTGCACGGCCTTGCCCGGCCGCTCCGGCAGCTCCTCCGTCCACAGCCCCTCCACCAGCCGCCCCGTGCTGCAGCCGGCCCGCAGGTCCTCCGCGAGCAGTGCCAGCAGCCCGCGCAGCCGGGGCGCGGTGATCTCCCGTCCACGACAGGCGACTCGGGGCAGCAGGGTCAGCTCGGTGGTCACCCGTGCAGCGTAGCCAGGGACCGGGGCGAACGGGCCGGCGCCGGAGCCCCACTGGAGCAACCGGAGTTTCCGAAGCGTGCGGAGGCGGCAGCCTCCTGGCTTCAGAGAGCGGGGTGAACAGGGTGGCCGGAACCCTCGAACCCCGCGAAGGCGGCCTCCTGTCGCCACTGGACGGCGGCCTTCGGGCTGGCGGCGATGAGCCGCCGGCACTCCGCACCCGGCGGTCGCGGTCTGCCGTCGCCGTCGGCGTCGCCGTCGGGGAGCTGTCCGGCGCAGACGGACACCGGCCGGTAGCCGTCGCGGGTCGGGTTGCCCCACCACAGGCTCCGCCCCGGCAGGAAGGCGTACTGCAGGGAGGCGCGGGCCAGGTCCTTCAGCTCCGGGTACGTCAGTCCGTACGTCTCCGCGGCGTACCGGTACTCGTGGCTGATGTCGATGCGGGAGACGCCCGGGTCGTCGGTGGCGAGGACGACCGGTACGCCGAAGGCCCGGTAGGTGTCGAAGGGATGCTCGGCCCCGCGCACGCCGAGGATCTGCGCGTTGCTGGTGAACGGCACCTCGACGGCCACCTGTCGGTCGGCCATCACGCTGGCCGTCCGCTGCCAGTCGTCCTCGAACCGGAGGTCGACGCCGTGCCCGACACGCTCGGCACCGGCGACGTCCACGGCCTCCCGGATGTGGAACCTCAGGTCCTCCGGCTTGACCAGCCCCGGCCACAACTCACCGGCATGCAGGGTGACATGGGCCTTCGGGTACACGGTGCGCAGATAGTCCACCATCCGTATCTGCAGGCTGTAGTTCCGCAGCGCGCTGTCCCCGTCCTCCGGCTGGACGAGGTTGACGGCGACGAACCGGGGGTCGCGCTCGGCCAGCCGCATGCCGAGGGCCAGTTGCGCGAAGACGCTCTCGGGGGAACCGCCGCGGAAGGCCTGGTAGACGAAGCGCACGGTCAGCCGGCAGCCGGGGCGGGGCCGGCCGGTGTCGCAGCGGGCGGCGGCCCGGAACTCGGCGTCGCTGGCGTCGGTCTGTGCCCGCGCGTCGGCGACCACCCGGTCGAGCCCGCCGTCCGCCACCAGCCTGGCGTGCAACGCGGGAAGGTCCGGATCCCAGCCGACCTGCTCCGCCAGCCGCGCGGCCTCGTCGGAGCCCGGATTGACCATGGTCTCCAGATAGAGCTGGTGCTGTGCCGCGACCGAGTCGGCGACCTCGGCGAGCACCTTGCCCGGATGCCGCGCGGCCACGAGACCGAACTTGTCGAACGTGGCGAAGAAGTGGTCGTGCCCGAGCCGGTCCGGCGGAAAGTCCTGCATCGACCAGGCACGCAGGATCGCCTCCCGGAAGTCCCGGTCGGTCCGGGCATCGGCCGCCGGACGGCTACTACCCCCGCACGGCGGTACGACCGCGGTCAGCGTCGCCGTGTCGATACACAGTCCGTCCTCACCGGCCAGCTCGATCAGATACTCGGTCCGCACCGCACCGAAGAGATGATTGTGCAGGTCACCCCCTTTGGGCAGCCGCAAAAAGAAGCGCCGAAGCAGCTCCGGATCATCATGGATCGAGTCGAGATACGCGGCCGTACGGGCCTCACCGGCCGTCGCCGGCGGCCGAGGCTCTCCGCCGGCGCGCGCACCTGCACCGGCCGCACCCGCACCGGCCGCACCCGCGGTGGCCGCACCCGCGACGGGCGCGGCGGTCGACAGGAGCACGAGGCACATCAGCGCCAGGACGGCGAGGGCTGCGCGACGCGGGGGGTTGCCGGTACGCGTGCGCGGGGTGGCGTCGTGGATCGTCACACAAGGATGATCATCAGTCCGATTCGGCTACGACCGCACAGCCACGCGGCACACCCGCCGACGCCACCCGAGCGGGCGCAGCGCGGACCTCACCCACCGTCCACCGGACGGCACGCGGTGACGACGTAGTAGTCCAGCAGGCCGTCGCGATAGGCCGGCAGGAAATTACGCGGCCACCGCACGGGCTGGTCGATACCGGCGAGGAAGTGATCCAGCCCCGGCCAGACATGCTCGCCGATCGACTCGGCCCGTATGTCGCTCAGGCCCACGGCGTCGAGAGCTCCCGTCAGTGACGCCACCGGGTGCGCCACATCGAGCCCCGACGCGAAGCTGTCCAGCCGCGCGGCCAGTTCCCCGCCCGCGTCCTCGGCGCCGACCGGCACGAAGAAGCTGGTGACGGCCAGCCGCCCGCCGGGCCGCAGCACACGCGCGGCCTCCCGGACGAACGCGGCCAGATCACGGAAGTGCTGCGCGGCCTCGACCGAGTACAACCGGTCGAACTCACCGTCCCCGAACGGCATCCGCTCCGCCGCCCCACAAGCGAACCCGAGCCGCTCCGGCGCCCGGGCGAGCAGCCCGGCGTTGGCCCGGCGGGCCCGCTCCACCTGCTCGGGGTGGATGTCCAGCCCGGTCACCGAGGCGAACCCGAACTCCTCCACCGCCAGCACGGCCCCCACCCCCAGCCCGCACCCGACCTCGACACCCCGCGCACCCGCCCCGTCGAGCGCCCCCAGCACACACCGGTACAGATCCCGCTGACTCCGCACCCGATCCTCGGCGGTCAGCGGCCGATCGAGCGAAATCCCCTCCCAGTGCCCGAAGTTGATGAACCCGCCCCCGAACGCCGGTGCGGAACTCAGATCCTGGGCCCCGTACACCGCACGCACGGCCGGCACCACGTCATCACGCATACGTTCCCCGCACTCCCCGTCTCCCTCCACCACCACACCGCCCTCCTACCCGCCCCCGCCCCTGCTCCCACCACCCGCACTAGACTCCGCCCGACGACGCGCGCCGCCGCCAGGGAAGAAGGACCCAGGGGGAGAACACATGGTCTGGTCACGGCTGCTGCGCCGCGAGCGGCGGACGCCCAAGCTCCCCCTCCCCGGCCCCTGCTGGGCCCGGCGGCACTCCCTGCGCACGCAGCGCCTCCTGCTCTACACCCCCGAGACCGAGCTGGACGTCATCGCGGCCATGGCCGCCGGCTCGGACCCCGAGGCCCAGCACTGGCTCGGCAGGACCGAGGACACCGTCCTCGACGACCGCGTCCGCGAAGCCGTCCTCGCCCTGCGCCCCGGCGACCCCGACGCCCTCAGCTCCTCCCGAGTCGCCCAGCTCCTCCTGTCCCGCCCCTTCACCCCCCGCCCCGACGAGGGCGAGGCGCTGGTCGCCGTACGCCTCGACGACGGCAGATACGCGGGAGCCACGACCCTCCACCTCGACACCGGCCAGGTAGGCGGCTGGCTGGCCCCCCACTCCCGCGGCCAGGGCCTCGGCACGGAACTCTTCCGCGCCGCCCTCCACCTCGGCCACGCCCACCTGGGCCTCCCGACGGTCAACGCCGGCCACGAACCCACCAACACCGCCAGCGCCCGAGCCCTCACCGCCGCCGGCTTCCTCCCCACCCTCACTCCCGGCCCGCCCCACCACACCCTCCCCGACGGCCGCGAGATAGCCGCCACCTGGCTGACCCACACGTCCCCCACCCCACCCACCCACGGCCCGGCCACCCCGAAACCCTGACTCACGGTGCCGGGCGCCGGATCCCGCCCACTTCTTTGATCATCGTTGACCCTCGTTTGCCTCTGCTGTCACTGGCGTGACCTAGGCTCCGCCTGCTTCCCCAGTGCAACAACAGGGGCTCTTTTCGTTCCGGGGGGTTCGAAAACACCGTGCGCATACGCACTCTTCCGGCCGCGACAGCACTCGCGGTCCTCTTCGGCTCGGCCGCGCTCGCCGTCACCTCGGCCGCGCCCGCACTGGCCGACTCCAGCACCGTCCTGCCGGTCACATCGACCGGCGACGTCGTCGTGGACGGCGTCCACCAGCGGGTCTTCATCAGCGACCCGACCAGCGGAAAGGTCGTCGCGACCGACTACAGCGGCACGGTCGTCGGCACCGTCGACTCGCTGCCCGGCGTCCGCGGCCTGGAACTGTCCGCCGACTCCGGCACGCTGTACGCGGCCGTCGAGGGCGCCGACGCGATCGTCGCCATCGACACGGCGACCGCCACCGAGGCCCATCGCTACCCGACGGGCGACGGCAGCCGGCCCGAGTATCCGGCCCTCGCCGGCGGCAAGCTCTGGTTCGGCTACCGCGGCAACGGCAGCGGCAACATCGGCTCGCTCGACCTGAGCGGCGCCGACCCGGTCGTGGCCCTCCACCAGGACACCACCCGTACCTGGAACGACGCGCCGATCCTCGGCTCCTCGGCTGGCGCATCGGGCACCATCGTCGCGGGCGCACCGGGGCAGAGCCCGGTCGAACTCGCCGTGTACGACGTGTCGTCGGGCTCCGCGAACCGCACCGCGTACGCCTGGGACCCGGGCAGCAGCAGCAACCTCAGCGACCTCGCGGTCACTCCGGACGGCAAGGACGTCGTCACGGCCAGCGGCGCCCCGTACCAGCAGGAGGTGTTCAAGCTCTCGGACCTGTCGGAGGACGGCAGCTACACCACCAACCCCTACCCGAACGCGGTCGACATCGCCCCGAACGGCGCCGTCGCCGCGGGCACCTTCTCCTGGTACGACCCGGACGTCCACATCTTCGAGCCGGGCGTCTCCGACCCGGTGCGGCAGTACGACTTCCCGAACACCGGCGGCGGCAGCGGCTCCGACACCCTCGCGCCCTCGGGTCTCGCCTGGGCGCCGGACGCCAGCAAGCTGTTCGCGGTGTCGTACAACTCCGCGAACGTGTACTCGCTGCGCGTCCTCGACGACCCGACCAAGGCGGACACCACCCTCACGGCGACCGCCCCGGCCACCGCCCCGCGCGCCAAGTCCCTCGCCGTCACGGGCAGACTGACGTCGACCACCGCGCTCCCGTCCGGCACCACGGTCTCCGTCACCCGCACCGACGACGAGTCCCCGTCCGGCAAGGCGATCGGCACGGCGACGGTCGGCGCCGACGGCTCGTACACCTTGGCCGACACCCCGCCGGCCGGCGGCAAGGTCACGTACACGGTCACCTACGCGGGCGACGACTACCACGCGAGCGCCACCGCCCAGAGCACGGTGAACGTCACCCGCACGGCGACCACGCTGACGCTCGGCAACAACGGCAAGGTGTACGCGTACAACACCGCGGTGAAGTTCACCGCGCACCTGGGGACGACGTACAAGAACCGCACCGTCGCGATCTACGCCGACCCCTACGGCAAGGACAAGCCCGCGAAGCTGCTGAAGTCGGGCACGGTCGACTCCTCCGGCAACCTCTCCGTCACTGCCTCCCTGACCCGCGACACCAAGCTCACCGCCAAGTTCACCGGCGACACCCGCTACGTGCCCGCGACGGCCACCAGCACCGTCGGCGCACAGGTCAAGGTGTCGAGCGCGCTCGGCGGCTCCTACAAGACCAAGACGGCGTGGAGCCAGACCTACCGCTACTTCCACAAGTCCAAGGACCCCGTCTACGACACGACCATGACCCCGTACCCGGGCCGCAAGTACAAGATCGAACTGCAGCGCTACTACCAGGGCGCCTGGCGCACCACCCACTCCGAGTACCTGACACTCGGCTCCGCCGGCAAGGACACCCTCGAACTCACCGGCACCCCACCCACAGGCATCCGCTTCCGCGTCCGCTCCTCCTACATCGACACGACGTCCGGCGACAACGTCAACTCGACGACGCACGGCAGCTGGAAGTACCTCATCTTCACCAGCTGACGCCCTGACCCCACGGCCGCGGGCCTGCTGCCGAAGCAGACCCGCGCCCCGGGCATCCGCCAGTGGCGGGATGTGAACCCACGACCTCTTCGTCCCGAATGAGGACCGGGCGTGATCGACACTTGCCAGTTTCGCATTTTCGCAGGTCAGGGCGTCGGATGTGGCGGGTCTCGGGTGGTGTCGGGAGGGCTCGGGGAGCGGGTCGGCTCCCAAACGGCTCCCTCGGCTGGGCTTTTGCGGCGTACAGGGTGTCGTACGCTGCAAAAAACGCGGTGGCTCACGCATGTCCGAGGCACCGCACGGTATGCGCACGCGAAACGCCCAAGCCGGCCGAGTGGGGCGGTCCGTGCCTTGCCGTCCCGGTCCGGATGAGTCCCGCACTCGCCTGGGCACGATGCTGCCGACCGAGTCGGAGCCCCGTGGCGAAACGATCGTCGCGGGCGGGGCGGCGGGGAAAATCACCGGGACCCGCAGCCAGGCAGCGGGTCCCTGTGGCGTCGGCCCTGTCTTCGCCGGGTGGTTGTCGGCTCACTCCAGGAGCACGAGGTGGTCGGCGGCGCCCCCGCGCCATTCGATCAGGAAGAGGGTCGCGTCGTCGGTGGTGCGGCCGCCCCGTTGCTGCTTCAGGGCGTGGGAGAGCGAGCGCACCACCGCTCGTACCCCCTTCGTCGTGTGTTCGATGCGGTTGACCCAGTGGATGAGTTGTTCTTCGCCGAACTGTTCTTCGCCGGCTTCGTGCTCCTCGATCAGGCCGTCGGTGAAGCACAGCACCCGGTCGCCGCGTTGGAGCATCTGCCCGCTGATGCGGGGCTCTTCACCGCCGAAGCCGACGGGCAGGGTGGTAGGGCCTGCCAGTTGCCGGACGACCCGGTGGTCGCGGATCAGCAGCGGTGCGGGGTGGCCCGCGTTGACCCACTGCAGGTGGCCCGTCGCGATGTTCAGACGCATCATCTGGGCGGTGACGAAGTGGTCGGGCCCGAACTGCTCGGCGACGGCCCGGTCCATGAACGCGTAGATCTCGGACAGGCCGATGTCGGCACGTCTGGCGTGCCGGTAGGCCCCGACGGCGACGGTCGCCATCGTGGCGGCGTCCAGGCCGTGGCCCATCGCATCGACCATGGCCACGTGCAGGATGTCCTCGTTGAGGGCGTAGTCGAAGCTGTCGCCCGCGACGTCGTAGGCGGGCTCCAGGATTCCGGCCACCGCGACCTGCGGGACCGACATCGCCAGCGGCGGCAGCAGGGACCACTGGATCTCCGCGGCCACGCTCATCGGTTCACGGCGCCGCGCGCGGAAGAACTGATCGGTGTAGCTGTGCTTGGTGACCAGCATGTCGGCGACCAGGCCGGCGAGCCTGCGCAGCAGCCGCCGGTCGTTGTCATCGACGGTGTCCAGGGTGAGGGCCATCACGCCCACCTGGTCGCTGCCGTCCAGCAACGGCAGGTACATCCGGACGCCGTCGGCCTCCGGCACCTCGACAGTGGTCGCCTGCAGAAAGGCCGTACCGGCGGGGGAGTCGTCGATCGGCTCGGGCTCGCCGACCATCAGCCGCCGACCTGACAGCGGCACCAACACCAGCTGGCCGTAGTCCTGCAGCAGGATCGAGACGTCGCGGCCACCGACCCTGGCCACCTCTTCCGCGATCAGCGGGGCGATCAGCTGCGGCGGCATCTCGTGTGCCCGGTCCAGCAGCACCCCCAGCAGCCGCTCACCGAACCCTTCCGACCGGTCCAGCATGACCTTGTCAGGTCGGCGCTCGCCTTCCGTCACAACCGCACCCCCGCACCGGCGTCGTCAAAGCATCGACGACCGTGTCCATGCTCACCTCGTGCCGCGAGTCCAGCGCCCGCACCGACACACGGGCTCCTGACACGACCGTGATCAACCCGCACAGAGTGACGCGGCCGGTCACCCCGAACAGCCCATTACTCCAGAGAACGGCATGTCACACATGATCAGAAAAGGTGGCTCTCCGTACCGCTGTGCACCAGGTCTCTCCCGGGGCCGTCACAGGAGCAGAAGATCGGAGCCGGTGTCCGCGAGGAGCCGCGCGGTCTGCGGGGACGGGTGGTGCAGCCGCAGGGACGCGTGGCTCCCGGCGGCGTGCCGCGACGCGTCGAGGAAGACGCGCAGACCGCTGTTGTCGCAGCGGCCGACGGTGGTCAGATCCACGTCGATGGTGGTGATGCCGTCCTGCAGGCACCGCTCCAGAGCGGCGCGCACCTGGGGCGCGGTGGCCGGGTCGATCTCACCGGCCAGGGTGATCAGCGCCCGACTGCCCCGGTCGTGCCGGTAGACGTTCAGCTGCGGAAAAGTCATGACGCCTCGGTTCGGATGCCTCGGTTCATGGGTCCCGGCCGCTCCTCGCGCGGTCCATGGCCCGGGGGCACGCGCTCGGGCACACGCGTCGCTACGGGCCGAGTCGACGTCCGTACGCGCGGCCCGTGCGGGGAAACCGGCTGGTCACCTGTGGTGAGTGGTACGGCTGCGGCGGCGGCGCGGCGGGAAGCGGCCGCGGCCCCCGTCGCGGTGGTCCCGCCGTTCGCCGGCGGTCGGCGACTCGGACCGGTCCGGTTCCACCGGGGGCTGCGGCGTGCCGCGGCCGCGGCGGCCGGGCAGGCGGGCGCTGTACTGGTGCACGGCGATTCTGTCGGCGTGCTGGATGTTGAGCCGGTGGATCATGTACGCCGCCGCTGCGATGAGGACCACGAAGGCGGCGGCTGTCAGGAAGGCGTTCATGGCGGCCACCTCACATACCGATGATCAGGCGGCTGGCCCGGCCGGGGGAAGGGGTCTGTCGCGGAACGGCCGCTGACACCGACACCGCGGAGGCGCCGCCCTCGTACTCCCATGCCTCGTCCGGGTCCAGTGGCTCGTCGGTCGCCAAGACGCCGTGCCGGGCCTCGTCCGCGGCGATGAGCGCGCTCGCGGTCAGTGGCGGGCCGTCGTAGTCGGACGCGGCAGCCATCAGCCGGGCCGCCGACTCCGCCCCGGTTTCGGGCGGGATGATCAGCAGGTCCCAGCGGCCGGTGCCGTAGGAGAGCAGCAGCAGCTTGTGCGGGTCGATCTCCGGGGTGAACCAGCCGACCTTGACGATGTGGCCGTGCACGGGAACCTTGGGCGGGATGACCGGCCAGTGCTTCGGGTTGACGGCGATGCGGGTGATGCGGCCCCACAGGGGGTCCAACACATCGGTCAGTGCGGGCAGTTCGCTCAGCAGATCCCGGGAGCGGGGCCACCAGGCACCGTCCAGGAGTCCGCGGGAGGTGCCGTCGGTCTTCAGGGTGAGACGCGCGGCCGGGGCTGCGACGGGCTCGGGATGCGGCAGGGGTGGAAGCAAGGTCGCCGACATGATGCGGACCCGTCTCCGGGCCGCTTCTGCGGCGGCCCGGGTTTCATGGTTCGCCGAGAACGACCCGGCGTGGAAGCCGGTGTGCGGAATGCTCTCGGTACTGTCCACACTACTCCGCGCTCCGCCGCAGCGCGGAGTAGTGCCCGCCTAGAGCTGGAGCAGTCGTTGGGTGATCTCCCGGTACTGCCTCAGTGCGTGCCGGAGTTCGTCGGACTGCGTCTCGGGGTCCTGGTCCTGCCAGCCGGCGCGCAGGAGACGCCGCCGTTCCGCGAGGGCGTTCACGAGCTGGGCGGTGGCTTCGTCGTAGGCGCTCTCGGCCTCTTGCAGCGCCTCGCGCGGGGTGTCGGCGAAGGTGTTGAGGGCGTGCCGGAGGCGCCGGACGACCTTGTCCCGTTCGATCGAGGAGAGCAGCGGCTCCGGGCCCGGGCTGCGGCGCCCGGCCGGGCCCGGGGTGTGGTCCGCGGGCTGCTGCGCGCGCGTCTGGTCGTACATCATCGGGGGCCGCTCCCGTTCCGCCTGAAGGCGTCCTTGGTCTTCTCGACGGCCTGTTTCAGGCTTCCGGAGACCCGGTCGATCCTGCCCCTGCGTTGCAGCCGCCTGTCGTGGGTGACCCGGCCGAGCTCTTCCGTGATCCGGCCCTTCATCGTCTGCGCCTTGTTCCTGATGGTCCGTGAAACGGTCATGGCCGGCCTCGCTGTTGTCCGGTAGGTGAGTTCCTGCGGGGTCTGGGCGAGGCGGGAAGGCGGAATGCCTCACCGTGTGTTCCGGGGTGGCATGGCCCTGCACCGTGCTGCCAGTCAACGTCCGGTAATGGTCCGTGTCAACGCGGTGGCCACGCGATCCGGCCTGCCTCGTCTCGGAGCGTGCGGGAGTACGGTGGAGGCAGCGAGGGCTCTTCGTCTGCCGGTGTCCGAACCGGCCCGTCCTCGCGACTCCCCTCACATGGGCAGCCCGTGACCCCGGCCGTGCCATCCGCATCCAGGCCGAGGAGCCACGTATGCCACTCAGTCCGACCACGTCCACGACGGTCACCCCGTCGGATCCTGCCCCGGCGCCCCAGGGCTACGACGGGACGTCCCCCTTCCCGCAGGACGGTCCGGTGCCCGCGCGTAGCGGCGGTGAGCGTCTGTACATTGCGGTGACGACGGTGATCGTCGTCCTGCCGTTCCTGGCGATCGGTCTCGCCGGCTGGCTGCTGTGGGGGAGTCTCATCCATCCCGCCGACATCGTGCTCGCGCTCGTCCTCTACACGATCACGGGTCTCGGCGTCACGGTCGGCTTCCACCGCGGCCTCACTCACGGCGGTTACCGGGCCGTCCGTCCCGTGCGGATCGCGCTCGCGGTGGCCGGTTCGATGAGTTTCCAGGGCGACGTCATCGGCTGGGTCGCCACCCATCGCCGCCATCACGCCTTCACCGACCGGCCGGGTGACCCGCACTCCCCGTACCGCTACGGCACGCATCTGCGAGGCCAGTTGCGCGGACTGCTGCACGCCCATATCGGCTGGCTCTTCCGCAACGACCCTACGCCGCCGGAGCGTTACGCCCCCGATCTCCTGGCCGACCGCGACATCCGTGCCGTCGCCCGCGCCTTCCCGGCGCTGTGCGTCCTCACGCTCGCCCTGCCGTTCGCGGTGGGCTGGGCCATCGGCGGTACGTGGCTGTACGGCGTAACCGCCCTGCTGTGGGCGGGATTTGTGCGTATCGCGCTGCTCCATCACGTCACCTGGAGCGTGAACTCCCTCTGTCACATGATCGGTGAGCGCCCGTTCCGCACCCGGCGCCACGACCGGGCCACCAATCTGTGGCCCCTCGCCCTGCTCTCGTTCGGCGAGAGCTGGCACAACCTCCACCACGCCGACCCCACCAGCGCCCGCCACGGCGTCGACCGCGGTCAGATCGACCCGTCGGCCGCCGTCATCCGCCTCCTTGAACGCCTCGGCTGGGTGTACGACGTGCGCTGGCCGACGGCGCAGCGGGTCGCGGACCGTCGTGCCTGACGTCAACCACTCAATCGCTTACGGCAGTTGGCAGGAGCCTTCATGACCACCGCACTGCAGTCCCCGCTTCCCTCCCACCCCGTCCTGCGGATGCGTCTCGCATCCGGCAGCGGCATGCCCCGACCCATCGACGGAGCGTGGTGGCCCCGTTCGTACGACCTGCTCTCCGAACTCCCCCAGCTGCTTGCCGGGTTGCCGCGCGCGTGGGGTCACATCACCAGCGTCACCGTCAACGGGGCGACGTGGCCCGCGGTGCCCGGCCGGATGCTCGTCTTCAACCAGGTCGTACGCCTGCACAGGACCCTGGCGGCATCCGCCCCGCACACGATCGTCCTGCTCGCCCCCGGCCGGGGGCGCTGGGACCTGCTGGTCGTGCCTCCGGATACGACCGAGGAGACAGCGGAACCGCTCATGGCGGCCGCGGCAGGTGGTCATGTGTGATCCGGCCCACCACGGACTGCCCGGTGAATCATCAGGCACCGACGGCCAGGGCGACGACGACCGTCACACCCCCACCATCAGTCGGCCGGGCCGGCTGCTGGTGGCCTCGGACGAGGAGGAGGTCCCGCCGGCCTGTTCCGCCGTCATGAGGGCGGTCGCGGTCATCGGCGGGCCGGTGTTCGCGCTCGCGGCGGCCATCAGCCGGGCGGCCGAGGGAGCGCTGGTCTCCGGGGGTATCACCAAGAGGTCCCAGCGGCCTGCCGTATAGGACAGCAGCAGGATCTTGTGCGGATCCTGCTCCGACGTGAACCAACCGGCCTTCACCACATGGCCGTTGACGAGGATCTTGCGCGGGATGATCGGCCAGTGGCGGGGGTTGACGGCGATATGGGTGATCCGGCCCCACAGCGGATCCAGCACGTCCGCCAGTGCGGAGAGTTCGTGTGTCAGGTCACGTGACCGAGGCCACCAGGCACCGTCCAACTCGACGTGCCCTGGTGAAGGACTCACGGCTTTCAGGGCGAGTCGCGCGGTCGGGGCCCTGAAGGGAACGGCCCGCAGCGGGGGATGAGAGGTGGTCGCGGACATCGCGCGAACCCGTCTCCGGACCTCTGCACCTCTGCGCGAGGGCAGCCGTCCGGTGTCGTTGCTCACCGGGAACGAAACCGGCATCGGAGCCGGTGTGCGAAGTGCTCCCGATGAGTTAACGCTACTCCCCGAAGAGGCCGAACGGACCGCTCTTGGACGTCGGCTCACTTCCGTCGGCGGTCGTCCTCCGAGGAGCGGCTGGTCTCACCGTCGCCGGTTACCGTGCTCGCGGGTGTGGAAGAGGTCACCGAGTTCCCCGTCAGCCATGCCCATCGCGCGCTCCTTGCTCGCCGTGGCTCCGGCAAGCGATTACTCGAGCCGCCGCTCTGGTTGTCCCTCGTCCTCGTCGAACAGATGTACATCTCCGACTGCGATGTTGACTTCGACAACTTCCAGACCGGTCATCCGCTCGATGGCAGCGATCACGTTCTCTCTGACGTCGCCCGCGACCTCGATGATGGAGACGCCGTACTCGACGACGATCTCCAGGTCCACAGCGGTCTGTACATCGCCGACCTCGACCTTCACTCCGCTGGTGACGGACTTCCCGCCCGCACCGGGCATCCGTTCACGCATGGCCCCCATGCCACGGGCGAACCCACCGCCCATCGAATGGACGCCCGGCACATCCCGGGCGGCCATCCCGGCGATCTTCGCCACCACACCGTCGGCGATCGTTGTACGGCCACGCGACCCCGGATCGCTTCCGTGCGGCACCCCCGCACTCTTCCTGCCGCGCTCGCCCAATGATCCCGCGCGAGGGGTCTCGGGCCGGTTCGGCAGTCCGGTCTCCGTCATCTTCGGTCACCACTTTCCGACGCAATAGGCGGCCTGTCGTGCCCCCTTCCTTTCACGCTAACGGCGAGTGCCCGACCTCGCTCAGGCAAGTGGCATGTGAGCGATGTCGGGCATTGCGCCGGGAGACGCGGTGGTATCCCACGCAGAAGGGCAGGTCGGGTGGCCGGCCGGACCGCCCTGCCGGACGCGGGCCCCACGGCTGTGCCCCATCCGCGTTTGGCAGAAGAAACAGCAGGACGTCAGCCTCCCGGTATCAGCGGCGGGCCGGCCGCTGTCCGCCGTCCATGTGGACGGCGCGTCTGTCGGCCCTTGAAGGCAACGGTGTTCCAGTTGTGTCACTCGCGGAGGTCGGCCGGGTGGATCACACCATCTCTTCGTGTCAGTCACCGGCCCACCCGTCGGGGTGGATGTCCGGTAGTGGTGTCCGCTGATGCTCCGCTGGTGCCGTTAGGGTGCGCGACATGGCCCGTACTCGGCTGTACCGCGACGGCTCCCTGGTCGAGGAGGACTTCCCGGTCCGTGACATCTCCCGGCATCTGGCGGATCCGTCTTCGATCGTGTGGCTGGACCTGTACCGCCCGAACCGCGCCGAGTTCACGGCGGTCGGCGAGGAACTCGGTCTCCATGAGCTGGCTCTCGAGGACGCGCTGCACGAGGGACAACGGGCGAAACTCGACAGCTACCGCACCCATCACTTCCTCAGTGTCTACGCGGTCGCCGTCGCCGCGGACGGCGCAGGACTGACGATGAGCGAGCTCGCGGTCATCCTCACGCCTCACGCGCTGATCACCGTCCGCAAGGACGCCGCGTTCGACCTCGACGAGTTGGTTGCCCGCTGGGACCGTACCCCGGCTCTGGCAGCACACGGGGTCGCCTTTCTGCTCCACGGCCTGCTCGACTACGTCGTCGACGGGCACTTCGCCGCGGTACGGCAACTCGACGAACGTATCGAGGAACTTGACGATCTGCTCTTCGCCGAAGGCGGCCGGCAGATCCAGACCGTACAGCGCCAGTCCTACGCCCTGCGGAAATCACTGGTTCGGCTCCGTCGCGTGGTCCTGCCCATGCGGGAGGTCGTCAACGCCCTCATGCGCCCCGACCTCGACATCGTCGACGGCCCCCTGCAGCCGTACTACCGCGATGTGTACGACCACGTGCTGCGTGCCGGCGAGTGGACGGAGTCGCTGCGCGACCTGGTGGCCTCGGTGATGGAGACCAATTTGTCGGTGCAGGCGAACCGGATGAACCTGATCATGAAGAAGGTGACGAGCTGGGCCGCGATCATCGCCGTGCCCACGGCGATCACTGGCTTCTACGGACAGAACCTTCCCTACCCCGGCTTCGGACAACAGTCGGGTTTCATCGTTTCCAGCGCCGTCATCGTCGTTGTCTCTCTGACGCTGTACTTCGCTTTCAGGCACTGGGACTGGCTCTGACCGCACACGCTGCTGCGTGTGCGGTCAGACGGGTCCCGGGAGCCGGTACCCGAAGTCGACTGCCAAGACGGGGCCGAACAACAATTCAGGCCCGGCGCTGATTTCTCAGCGCCGGGCCTGACCTGGTGTTTCACTGTCGGGGTGGCGGGATTTGAACCCACGACCTCTTCGTCCCGAATGAGGTCCGGGCAAGATCACTACCGGCCGAGTTGGTGTTTATGCAGGTCGTGCCGTTGGTCTCGGGTGGTGTGGTGAGGTATCGCAGGGGTTCTGGGAGAAGATCTTCTCCCAGTTTTCTCCCAAGCGGCTGACATGCGGTGGGATGGCCATGGACCTGCTTGCCATTGCGTGCGGAAATTTGCTTGGCGCTGGTGGCGCTCTCGGACGGTCACTTCGCGTTCGGTGGGGTCGGTCAGCCTGTTCCCTGCGCGGCAGCGTCGAAAACGTCTCCGAGCCGTAGCCGCGCTGTTGGTCCGGAGTGCGAGGCCGGGCCGGCGGTATAGCGGGACCATGCCTCGTTGTTGTCGCCGAGCGCGTCCAGCACTACCGTTGCCACGGCCGTGTGGCCTTCCGTAGCGGGAGCCGCCGACGGTCAGGGCCGTCCATGCGGGCAGGACGCGGATCAGTTTCGGTGCGGGGTCGGGAAGGGCCAGGATCTGGCGGGTCCAGGCTTCCCTCAAGTTGGGTCCACCGCCCAAACGCTTTCGGGGCTCTACGGTGATCTGGGCCAGCGCCGCCTCCGCGCGAGTCGATGTCCGCCGTACCCGTGCTGGAGGCGCTGCTGGGACTCGGCGTGCAGACGGGCCGGGACCTGGTCGCGCGCATCGCCGTGACGGCCTGAACCCCTGACGGTTTCCGCGCTCGATGCGTTCACTGTTGTGACGCACTTCACTCTGGGATCCTCTGAGGTGAGGGCAACTCTTCTCGCCGGTCACAGGTCTCCCATGCGTAACCAACAGTCGCGCCCGCGCCCCACACGCGAGAGCCTTCCGATGCGTGCTGCGCCACCGCAGCCCGCCTGTCCTGTCGAGGTCCTCACAAATGAAGCTTCGCCGTGCCGTGGTCACCGCGGCCGCAACGGCAGTCATAGCCCCGCTCGCCCTCCTCTCGGCTCCGGCAGCCTTCGCTGACGACGCAGCGACTCCGGCCGCATCGGCGAGCAGCCCTGCGGCTGATGAGTCGAGCCCCGCGGCTGATGAGTCGAGCCCGGCCGTCGATGAGTCGAGCCCGGCGGCTGATGAGTCGAGCCCGGCCGTCGATGAGTCGAGCCCGGCGGCCGACGAGTCCAGCCCGGCCGCCGACGACAGCTCCCCCGCGGACTCGGGGTCCCCCACGCCGTCGGCGACCCCGTCGAAGCCCAGCGACTGGACTCCGGACCAGTGCGACGCGTTCAACCTGGACGAGAACCTCAAGGTCGCGGTGGACGGCCTGCCGAGCAAGATCGTCGCCGGCTCCGGCTGGCACGATTTCACCTTCTCGGTGCAGAACAACTCCGACACCGACCTGAAGAACGTCTGGGTCGACACGTTCACCGAGTACGACGACAACGTCAACGTCAACGACTCCCTCGCCTACGAGCTGGCCCAGCTCCAGTACAAGGACCCGCAGACCGGCAAGTGGACCGACTCGTACCAGGACAGCGACGGCAGCGACGTCGTCCCGGGTACCTTCGTCGGCGTCATCGACGCCATCGACAAGGGCGCCAAGGTCGACATGGACCTGCGGGTCCGGGTCAGCTCCAAGGCCCCTGCGGGTTCCTCGTTCGCCATGAGCAGCGCGATCTACGCAGGCAAGGGCACGTCCTGCAACGGCAACGGGGACTCGTACGAGTTCACGGTCCTCAAGGCCGGCAGCACCACCCCGGCCGGCACCGGTGACGCCAAGCCCACCGGCGACAAGCCGACGGGCAAGCCCGAGTCCGGCATGAAGCCGCAGGGCGGCTCCGAGCAGCTTCCGGTCACCGGCAGCCTCGCGCACACCGGTTCCTCCTCCGACCTCCCGGCGATCGGCCTCATCGGCGGTGCCGCCGTCGTCGCCGGCGCTGGCGCGATGTTCGTCGTGCGGCGCCGCAAGGGCGCCGGCGCGAACACCGCCGCGTAAGCACGCCTGAGGCGCGATGGCCACCTCGCCCGAACACGGCAGGGGTGCCGCATGACGTCTCTGCCGTGTCCGAAGGGCCTGTACCTGAAAGGGCTTGGGTGCAGGCCCTTCGCTATGCCCGCACACAGCGCAAACAGTCGCCGCTGGCCGCCTCGCGCTTCCGGCCGGCCACCGGGTCGGTTGTGCACCTAGAGGTGAGCGAACCCGAAAAGGCGGGGCTCCAGCGGGAGCAACTTCGGGCACCGATATATTCGGTGAGCGACGAGTTCGGGCACCTGTGTGTTCGGAGCCCGCATCACCCCTGGGTGAGACAGGGGCCGACACACCCCAGGAGCAACGATCGGCCCACAGCCCGCGAAGAACTCATGGAGCCACATCCGGATGACGATCAGCGCCTCCGCGATGCGTTCTGCAGCACATCGCGACCGTCTCCGTCGGAGGACCGAGCTGCCGCTGCTCGCCGTCGTCTACGTCCTGTACTCCGGGATACGCCTGCTGATCAGGGGCGAGGCAGCCGATGCCGTGAAGAGCGGGGTGGGCATCCTGCATGCCGAGCAGCTGGTGCACCTGCATCCGGAGCACTGGTTCAACCGGCTCTTCTCCGACCACGCCCTCCTGGGCGTACCCGCCGACTTCGCCTACGCGTCGCTGCACTACGTCGTCACACCCGCTGTCCTGGTCTGGCTGTGGCGCCGCCACGCGGCGCACTACCGGACGGCCCGCACATGGCTGATGATCTCCACCCTGATCGGCCTGGTCGGCTTCGCCGTACTGCCCACCGCTCCGCCTCGACTGCTGAGCGGTGGGCACGCGTTCATCGACACCATGGCCCAGTACAGCTCCTACGGCTGGTGGGGTGCCGACGCCAGTGCGCCGCGGGGCCTGGGCCATCTCACCAACGAGTACGCGGCCATGCCGAGCCTGCACGTCGGCTGGTCTCTGTGGTGCGGACTCGTACTCTTCCGACTGGGGCGGCACCGGCTGGTGCGCACCCTGGGAATCGTCTACCCGGTGGTCATCACGGTCGTGGTACTCGGCACGGCCAATCACTACCTGATGGACGCGGCCGCCGGCGTGCTGGTGATGGGTATCGGCTTCGTGCTCGCCAAGCCGGTACTGCGCATCGCCGACTCACTGGCCCTCCGCAAGCACGAGGACAAGCAGGCTGCCCTCGGTCCGGCACAGGGCATGGCGGAAACGGCAGCAGCGGAAAGCCGGTTGTGACCTCGCGGGGCGGCTGAGCCCGGAGCCGGGGAAGACCGGGAGACGGGCGTGCGCGGCGGGATCCTCACACGGGAGCGGCCCTGCCCCATACCCTGACAGTGTCGAGCTGTTCAGAGGAGGGGCAAGGCCGTGTCGTCTGAAGACGCTACCCCGGACCCGTATGCCGATCCGCTGGTCTTCGGCCAGCGTCTACAGATGCTGCGAACCCGCAAGGGCATCACACGCGACCAGTTGGGCGGACTGCTCGGCAAGTCCGGATCCTGGGTGAAGGGCGTCGAGACCGGACGCCTGAAGACGCCCAAGCTGGAGACCGTCCTGCACATCGCTGAGTTGCTGCGTGTCCGTGACCTGTCGGATCTCACCGGCAACCAGTCCGTACACGTCCACTTGTTCAGCGGCCCCGGTCACCCGCGCCTCGCTGCGGTCAAAGCCGCTGTTGACGCCTTCCCGCTCACGAGCCGGCACGAGGCGCCCCTGGCCGCGCACCTTCAGGCGAGGCTCACCCGCGCCTGGAAGGCCCGGCACGAGGCACCCAACCACCGCGAGATGATCGGCGCGTTGCTGCCGGATCTGATCCGGGATGCCCAACTCACCGTGCGGCAGGCCGAGACTGCCCCCGATCGCAGAGCGGCGCAGGCTGTGCTCGCCGAGGTCTATTCGCTGTGTCAGTTCTTCGTGGCCTATCAGCCGGACGCTGCCCTGTTGTGGCGCGTCGCCGAGCGGGGTCTGATCGCTGCCCAGGAGTCCGAGGATCCGCACGCAATCGGGGTGGCCGCGTGGCTGGCCGCGCAGGCTCACCGCGACGCGGGGCCCGCGCACTTCGACGCTGCCGACGCGATCAATCTGGAGACTCTGGCATATCTCGAACCGCTCCTGCCCGATGCCTCGGACCATGTTCTCGCCATCACCGGGGCCCTCACCTTCGAGGCCGGGTACACCGCTGCCCGGAGGGCAGAGACCGGCACTGCATGGCGGTACTGGGACCAGGCGCGCGCCATGGCCCAGCGGCTCCCCGACGATTACTACCACCCGGTGACGTCGTTCTCTCACGCCGTCATGGGCGCGCATGCGGTCACCGTGGCCGTGGAGCTACGCCAGGGCGGCGAGTCGGTACGACAGGCCGCCGCCGCAGACGCGGTCACGATCAAATCGAGGCCGCGACGAGCCCGCCACCGCATCGAGGAAGCCCGTGGCTACCAGCTCGACGGGCAACCTGACGTCGCCCTCGCCACGCTGGAGAAGGCACACGAGGCTGCACCGGAAACGATCAAGTACAACGGATATGCGAAGCGCATCGTCCTTGAAGAAGCCGAATCCAAGGTTCCGGCCCGTCGCCGCCGTGCGTCCGAACTCGCGGTAAAGATCGGTCTGTTGGCTGCCTGACGCAGGGGCACAATCTGTGCCCCTGCCCCTCTCTCGCTGCGCCTACGGTCGAAGACCACGAAGACCCCGGCGACCGCTCACGACGGTCCCGGGGCGGGGCCGATCTGACAGGAGCAGACCGACAGTGCGATTCGTACCACAGACCCTCGATCGAGTGAGAGCTGCCCTGCGTGGGCACCGTACGGCCAGCAAGCACACTGCCGCCAACACACCCCTCACAGTGCACCCGGAGCCCCGCGGGCGCCCCGCGCCGGACGTCTGGGGCACACGGCTGGTCATCGCTTGCAGGCGCCGCGGGGAGCGGCACGCCCAGCTTCCGGCCGAGTCGTGGCAGCCACAGCCCCAAGGCCGCGCCGAGTGGTTCCCTCCGCGCGACTGGGAGGCGAGGAAGCCTGGGAAACGGCAGGCGCCCTTGTGCGGCCCTACGTCGACACCCAGGGGATGTTTCGGGCCGGGCCGGACAGGCGCCCAGGTGGACCCCTGGGGGTATGCCGAGTGATGACGATCGAGGTCTACAGGGTGAACCCGGAGACAGGCACCCGTACGCAGGTGTGCAGAAAGCACACCGTGGAGCCCGCGGAGGTGCTCGACTTTTCCAGTGGGTATCCGCCGTGCGCGTGCCCGCGCTGCACCGCGGCGGGCAGTCGCAGCAGGATGCATGCCCTCGTGACCGAGGCGAACCGGCGCAGCAAGGGCGAACTGTGATGCGCGCGATCATCACCGCCGCTGAATGGACACTCGGGGCGGAGACGGCCGAAGGCGCCCCGTCCGGCATCTACTCGGCTGTGTGCCTCAAGTGCGGGGCGCAGGCGCAGCCGACGGACAACGAGCGCTTGCCGGTGGAGGTCTGGGCTCTGAAGCACACCGGCCTGAATCCGGCACATCGTCAGTTCAAGGCGGTGGCGGAAACCTTCTGGCGCGTGACTCCGGCCGAGGGCAACCCGTACGCCGAGACCGACTCCAGGGCGCACCCGGCGCGCTAGCACCACCATCCGATGGCCGCCGCTTCCGGGGAGTCGCGAGGCTCAAGGGCGGCCCGTTGGACATCCGTCCCGCCTCCCCGACGGGACGGGCAACTCCCCGTGCTTCAGCGCCGGGTAGGTGACGTGACTTTGTCGTGGGCTGCGAGGCGGGCGAGGTAGGCGTTGTAGGCGAGGAGTTCGGCGTCGTTGTCCCGGTCGGCCTGGCGGTCGGTGCGGGCGGCGGTGCGGCGGTCGCTGCCGGCCCACTGGACGAGTACGGCCATCAGTACGAGCAGGGTGGGGATCTCGCTGAAGGCCCAGGCGATGCCGCCGCCGGTGTTCTGGTCGGTCATGGGGTCGAGGTGCCAGACGGCCGGGGGGTGGGCGAAGAAGGCGGCCATCAGGCTCGTGGACATCATCACGGCGATGCCGAAGAAGGCGTGGAAGGGCATGCCGATGAACAGCTCCAGCAGGCGCAGCAGATGGGAGGGGCGCCGGGGCGCGGGGTCGACACCGAGGATGGGCCAGAAGAACAGCAGCCCGGTGGCTAGGAAGTGGGCCAGCATCCACTCGTGGCCGAGCCAGCTGCCCATGAGGAAGTCGAACAGCGGGGTGAAGTACAGGCCGTAGAGGCTGGCGATGAACAGCGGCAGGGTGAACAGCGGAGAGGAGCCCACGCGCGCGGCACGGCTGTGCAGGAGCCGGGTGAGCAGTTCCCGGGGGCCGGTACGGCCGCGCCTGGCGGTGGGCAGGGCCCGCAGGGCGAGGGTGACCGGCGCGCCGAGCAGGAGCAGGATCGGGGCGAGCATGGACAGCACCATGTGCTGCACCATGTGGACGCTGAACAGCTCCATGCCGTAGCCGCCCGTCCCAGTGCAGGTGACTGCCGCGACGGTGAGCACACCCATGGTCCACAGCAGGGTGCGGGCGAGTGGCCAGCGGTCGCCGCGGCGCCGTAGCCGCCACACTCCCAGGCCGTAGGCGGCCAGGGCGAGGAGGCAGGCGAGGGGTTCCACCGGGAGCGGCTGGGGGTGCCAGGCCAGCAGCCGGGCCAGGGTCGGCGGCGCGCTGGGCATCCACATCGGGCCGGTCATGTTCATGTGCTGCATGCCGTGCATGTCATGCCTCCAGCAGGTACTGGCCGACGTACTCGCCCGGTGCGGCGCCGCCGGGGACGGCGAACACGGCGCTGGACTCGTGGCGGATGAAGCGGGTGAGGTGGTCGGCTCCGTCGAGCTTCGTCTGCACCGTGACGAAGGCGGCGGGGTCGGCCTGCCAGGCGATGAACAGCAGTCCCGCGTCCGGCTGTCCGTCGGCGCCGTAGCCGTCGTGGTAGGAGAATCCGCGGCGCAGCATGGCGGCCTGGTCGTTGGACCCGGGAGCGGCGACGCGGATGTGGGCGTCGGCGGGGATGGCGAGGGAGCCGCCGGAGGTGAACTTGTCCAGGTCCACGGGAGTCCTCTCCGGCGCGTCCGCGGGGGCCGACAGAGGGGCTCCGGTGTCCTTGCGGCGGCCGATGACCTGTTCCTGTTCGGTGCGGGTGAGGTCGGACCAGTTGCCGAGGCGCATGCGGATGCGCCGTACGACGGCGTAGGAACCGCCGTTCATCCACGCCTGGTCTCCGTGGCCGTCCGTGACGAAGACCTTGGTGGCGAAGTCCTTGTCGGTGGGCTGGGGGTTGCCGGTGCCGTCGAGCTGGCCCATCAGGTTGCGGACGGTCCGCGGGCGGGTGGTGGCCCCCTGACCGCGGTTGAAGCCGCTCATCTGCCAGCGGATCCGGGCCGTTCGGGCCGCTTCCCGCTGCATGACGTGCAGAGCGTGGAAGGCGACGAGGGGGTCGTCGGCGCCGATCTGGATCCACAGGTCGCCGTCGCTGCGTTCCGGGTCGATCGCGTCGGACGGGAAGCGGGGGACAGGCACGAGAGAGGCCGGGGCGCGATGGGCGAGGCCCGTTCTGGTGAAGAAGGCGAGGCCGAAGCCGAAAGTGACGGTCAGTCGGCAGGGGCCGGCGTCCAGGGCGATCTGGTCGTCGACACCCGCGGGCGGGTGCCCCTCGGCCATCGCCTCGGCTGCCGCCGACCAGCGGCGCAGCAGCGCGGCGGCGTCCTTTCGGCCGGTGTCGTCGGCCAGGTCGAAGGCGACGAGGTGACCCACGGCCTGCGGGGGCGTGGTGATGCCCGCCTGGTGGGTGCCGTGGAAGGGGACAGCGGTACTGCCGACCGAGGTGAGGAGGGCGGCGCGGTGTCCGGCGGCGTAGGCGGCCGTGCCGCCGCCCGCCCCGGCCAGGAGCCCCGCGGTGCCTGCCGCACCCGCCGTGCCCAGCAGCCGCCGACGGGAGACGGAGCCCCGTTCTTCGTGGTGTCGTGTGGTGTCTTCGGGCATGTCGAAGCCTTTGCCGAACGTCAGGAGTGCGGTGGTGCGGATGTCTGGAGGGGCGAGGACCCGCCGGTGTCCGTGCGGACGGTCGGGCCCTCTCCCGTGCGTCAGTTCGAGGGTTGGTAGGTCGTCGGTTCGACCGGCACCCGTACGGTGATCGAGTCGGAGGCCGCGAAGCGCAGTCGCAGGGTGATCGTCTCGCCCGCCGTCGGCTTCTTCTTGAAGCCCGTCAGCATCAGGTGGTTCCCGCCGGTGCGCAGCACCAGACTGCCGCCCGCCGGGATGGTGAACGCCTGCACCGGCGCCATCTGGTTCTCAGCAGTGGTGCGGTGCATGGACACGCTGGAGGCGGCGTCGCTGGTCACGCCGGTGAGCTTGTCCGGCTGCCGGCCCGTGTTGGTGACGGTGAAGTAGCCCGCGGCCATGTCGGCCGTCGGCGGCTGCCGTATGTAGGCACCGGACACCGTCAGCACCGGCTCGTCATAGGTCACGGCTCCCGTGGTCGGCGAAGACGACGCGTGGGTCGCGGACGTCGATGCCGGGGAGGAGCAGCCGGCCAGTGTGGTGCAGCCCAACAGCAGTGCGGCGGTTCCCACGCGGATGCCACCGGGACGAGGACGGCGGGTGGTGTGAGATGTCACGGAGTCTCTCCCTTGATGAGCTTCGGCAGGTCGGCGGCGTAGCGCCGCTCCGAAGTACCGGAGGTGTAGAAAAGGTGGGCCCTGTCGTCCTTGGGAGAGAAGGCGAACACCTCGGCACCGTGACTGACGGTCACGGTGCCGTCCTTGTGCCTCACCGGTGCGGAGATGCCGACGCCCAGGGTTCGCGCCGCCTTCTGTACGGCGGCGAAGTCGCCGGTCAGACCGGTGAACGAGGGGTCGATCGCGCCGAGCCACCGCCGCAGGCGCAGGGGGGTGTCACGAGCGGGGTCGGTGCTGACGAAGACCACGCGCAGGTCGGCCCGGTCGGCCGAGGGCAGTTTCCGTGCGGCCAGCGCGATGTCGGCCATCGTCGTGGGACACACGTCGGGGCAGTGGGTGTAGCCGAAGTACAGCAGTGTCGGGTGACCCGCGGTCCGCTTGACGAGGTCGTACGGGTTGCCGTTCTGGTCGGTGAGGGTCAGGGCGGGTTTGGTGTCCGGTGTGTCCAGCGGGACCGTGCCGGGTGCCGCCGAGGAGGAAGGGGCGGCGGCGACGGGGACCGGTTGCTCGCCGGACGTGTCGGCACAGGCGGTCAGGCCCAGCCCGGCGGCGACCAGGAACGTCGCGGTCGCGACCGTCCGGCGCCGGATGAAGATGTGCATGGTGAGTCTCCTGCGTGCGAGGCAGCGGGGCATGTCGCACGCTCACGCGTCAGCGGGCGGCGCACATGCGGGGAGGGAGGGAGGAGACTCCGTGCGGCGGGCGGAACGCAGCATGACGCGTCTGGCGACCGCGAAGACCGTTCTCCGTGGAACCCGGAGGACAGGAACGGGGATCTCACCCTCGCACCAGGGCAGCCGCAACCCACCCCGGGCACATGCGCACGCGGGGAGGCTCAGGCCGCCGCGACCGCCGTGGGCGGCCCACGTCGGACGACGCACGTCCACAGCGCGGCGGACCGCAGGTGCCGTATGCCCGTGTCCCCCGTCCGACGCGGGGCGAGCAGGGAAAGCAACCGTCTGAGCAGTGCCGCGGCCCGCATCTGCGCCGGGACCATGGCGAGCAGTGCGACCAGCCGCCGCAGCAGGGCGAGCCGGGCCAGCCGGCCCGCCGTCACCGCCGGCAGCCGGACGGCGCGCCACAGCGCGACCTCGCAGCGGCGCAGCACCCAGCCCGTGACGACGGCGGCGGCCACGTGCGCGGTGAGCATCGGCACCGTGAACATCGAACTCAGCGCCATCACGTGGCCACCGTGGCCCGCCATGTCGGCCATACCCGTCATGCCCTGCGTGCCGTGCGTGACAGGGACGGCACGGGCCGGGTCGATGTGAGCCTGCCGCAGGATCCGGACCGCACCGGCCGGTGTGAGACGCGCCGCGTCGGCCCCGCACAGGAACCGTTCGGCCAGCGCCACGACCTGACTGGAACGGTCGGCCGGCGCCGAGGCTGCCGAGCCCTGTCCGAGCGCGAAGAGCAGGTGCAGGCCGAACTCGCCGCCCGTCAGGGCGAGCGCGATGCCGGGCAGCGACCGTTCCCGTCCGGCCAGGGGACCCACGAGACCCAGCACCGCGGCCCAGCCGGCCGTCAGGGACCACAGCGGGACCGCGCCGCCCGAGGCCAGTATGTGGCCGCCCGCGGCCAGCGCCACGCAGACCGCTGAGAACACCGAGGCTCTCAGCAGTCTCAGATCGGTGGCAGCCCGTACCGGGACGTTCATGGCGGCCGCCATCATTCCAGGCGCCCAGGAGCAGGCGGACGCCGGGGCGGGTGCCGACGCGGTCGGTCCCGCGGCCCCCGCGGAGTGCGGAGCCGGGACCGACGGGTCATGTTGTGCCGTTGATGGGGATATTTGTCTCCCCACTCCCTGCTCGGGGATGACCCACACCTGCTCAGTGGATCTCCCCACGTATCCGGCGCCTACCGAGACCATTCGCCTACGTAGGGCCCTGGGGAGAAACCAGAGGACCCCGGCCGGTTGCGCTGGTGTCCTCTGGTGTTGGGGCGCTGGGTTCAGTGGCTGCCGGCGAGTTCGCCGGTGAGCTTGCCGTGGAGGTCGGCGCTGGGGTCGTTCAGGCCGGTGATCTCGACGGTCTTGCCGCGCTGGGCGTACTTCGTCTCGATCGCGTCCAGGGCCGCGACGGAGGAGGCGTCCCAGACGTGTGCGGCCGAGAGGTCGATGACGACCTTCTTCGGGTCGCCTGCGTAGTCGAACTGGCCGACGAGATCGTTGGAGGAGGCGAAGAACAGCTCCCCGGTCACGGAATAGACGACCGTGCTGGCGTCGGGGTCGGTATCGGCTGTGACGGTGGCCAGGTGGGCGACGCGCTTGGCGAAGATGACCATGGCGGTGATGGTGCCGACTACGACGCCGATGGCGAGGTTGGAGGTGGCGACCACGACGGTCACGGTGACGGCCATGACGGTGATCTCACCGGCGGGCATCCGCTTCAGTGTCCTGGGGGCGATGGAGTGCCAGTCGAAGGTGCCGAAGGAGACCATGACCATGACGGCGACCAGGGCGGCCATGGGGATGTCGGAGACGACCGGGCCGAAGGCGATGCACAGCACCATGAGGAAGGAGCCGGCGAGGAAGGTGGACAGGCGGGTGCGGGCGCCGGACACCTTCACGTTGATCATGGTCTGGCCGATCATGGCGCATCCGCCCATGCCGCCGAAGAAGCCGGTGACGATGTTGGCGATGCCCTGACCGATGGACTCGCGGGTCTTGGAGGAATGGGTGTCGGTGATGTCGTCGACCAGCTTGGCGGTCATCAGCGACTCCATCAGGCCGACCAGCGCCATGGCGAGGGCGTAGGGCGCGATGGTGGTGAGGGTGTCCAGGGTGAAGGGCACGTCGGGCAGGCCGGGCACCGGCAGCGAGGAGGGCAGCCTGCCCTTGTCGCCGACCGTGGGCACGGCGATCCCGGCGGCCACGGTGATCACGGTGAGGATGATGATGGACACCAGAGGCGCCGGGATCACCCTGGTGACCTTCGGGAAGAACACCAGCAACGCGAGCCCGCCGATGATCAGCGGATAGACCGGCCAGGGCACATCGTGCATCTCCGGCACCTGCGCCATGAAGATCATGATGGCGAGGGCGTTGACGAAGCCGGTCATCACCGAGCGGGGCACGAACCGCATGAGCCTGGCCACGCCGACCGCGCCGAGGATCACCTGGAAGACACCGGCCAGGATGACGGTCGCGACCAGGTAGCCCAGGCCGTGCTCGCGGTTCATGGGCGCGATGACGAGAGCGACCGCGCCGGTGGCGGCGGAGATCATCGCGGGGCGTCCGCCGACGACGGAGATGGTGACGGCCATGGTGAAGGAGGCGAACAGGCCGATCGCCGGGTCGACTCCGGCGATGATCGAGAACGAGATCGCCTCGGGGATCAGAGCCAGGGCGACGACCAGGCCGGCCAGGATCTCGGTGCGCCAGACCTTCGGGTCGTTCAGCCAGTCGGGGCGCAGGCCGCGCAGGCGCGCGGCGGGAGTCACAGCAGCAGAAGACAAGGAGACGCGTACCTGTCGTGCTCGGGCACACCCCATCTCAAGGCCGGGGCGTGCGGGGAGGACGTGCGGGTGCCGGGGTGGCCCCGCGCGGACGGCCCGCAGAGCGGACCGGAAGTCGAAAGGGACGCGAGGCCGAAGGGCACGCTATGGACGGCCAGGCCCTCGCGTCCGGAGGCGAAGGGTCACGGCGGGCAGGCGGCGGCGATCAGCGTCATGGGCTCGCGCACGCTCTCTCCTGCAAGGTTCGGATCTTCGCCGGGGGCGCCATCGGCCCCGGAACGGCAGCGGGGGCGCACCTGGGTCGCCCCCACGGTCAACAACTCTACCCTAACGTTAGAGTAGAGGTCGGTGGGGTTGTACGGGACGCGGCCGCCACGACGGGAAGGGCCAGGAGTACGGGCGTGGACGACAAGCACATGCAGATCGGCGAGGTCGCCGCGCGGACGGAGCTGTCCCTGCGCACCATCCGGCACTACGAGGAGTCCGGCCTGGTCATCCCCTCCGCCCGGTCCCAGGGCGGGTTCCGCCTCTACACGGAGACCGATGTCGCCCGGCTCATGGTCGTCCGCCGGATGAAACCGCTCGGTTTCACCCTGGAGCAGATGCGCGACCTGCTGGACGCCACCGACCGCCTGGACCGCGACGACGCTCTCGACGCCGGCGAACGCGAGGCCCTCCTGGAGCGTATCCGCACGTATCAGCAGGCTGCCGACGAGCAGGTGGAGAAGCTGCGGGTCCAGCTGGCCCGCGCCGAGGACTTCGCCGCCACCCTGGGCGCCCGTCTGGAGCAGAACACTCCTGCTGCCCGCATCTAGAACCGCGGCGTCACCCCTTCGCGCTACATGCATGACGCACTGGCCGGGTGGGTGAACCCCAACGCGGAGCGCCGCCGCAGGCGCCCCCGACCAGTCGGCGCCGCCCGCACACTCCGCGAGCGGGCGACCCCGGCCAGGCATACGCGTGGCGCTCGTGAGAACTCTCCACTCCGCTTAACGGCGGACCGAGTGAGGTGAAGAGCGACCCTGGTCGATTTTCAGAGCCATATAACGATCCGCACATGCCGACACTTGCACAGTGCAAACGAGCGTACGATCCGTCAGTGTGAACAGAGCTGCGAAGATCGGGATAGCCGGTACGTGTACGGCCCTGGTCGTCCTCGGGGGAATCGGTGCCTACAACGTCGTGCAGGCGATGTCCTCCGGGACGGCTCAGAACGGCGAGACCAAAGCGGCGCGCGGGTTCGACCCGACGGCCGTGTCGAGCGAGCCACCCTCGGATGCCAAGGCCATCACGCTGACCCGGGCGTTCCTGGACAGCTGGGCGAAACAGCAGTACGGCGAGGCGGCGAGCCACACCGACGCATCGGCCACTGCCGCTTCGGCCCTGCGGGGATATACGGGCGGTCTGCACCTGAAGTCGCTGGCCTTCACGCAGGTCACGTCGGCGGGCCCGTCGACGGTCACGACGGGCGCCACCAAGGTCACCTTCGACGTCACGGCCCGGGTGGCGGGCGGCACCTGGACCTACCCGAGCGCGGTGGCGGTCCGGCAGAGCACCAATGGCCAGTTGGCGCTGCACTGGAACAACTCTGTTCTCTACCCCGGCCTGGGCGACGACCAGTCGCTGACCGCGGGCAAGCTCCCCGCTGACGCCGGCACCGCCAAGGTGGTGGCGAGCGACGGCAGGACGGACCTCGCCCGGTTCTCGTCACTGCGCGACATCGTGGCGACGATCCGCAAGAACGCCACCCCCGCGGGTGGCACCCCCGGCACCGGGGTCGCCGTGGTGGACGCGAGCGGTGCCGGAGTCAAGGCGCTGAAGGTCTTCACCAAGGGCAAGTCACCTGTCATCAAGACGACCATCGACGCGTCCCTCCAGGCCGTGGCCGAGAACGCGGTGACCGACGCCCACCTCCAGGGCAAGCCCGCCGGCACGGTGGCACTCGACTGGCGAACCGGCCACATCCTCGCGCTCGCCCACACCGGCGCGGACGGCGACATCGCCATCAACGGCATCAAGTCACCGGGCTCCACCATGAAGATCATCACGTCGGCGGCCCTCTTCGACCAGGCGGGCCTGACGCCGAACAGCCCTGCTCCCTGCACGGACTCGCTGACGGCCAACAGCCAGGTCTTCCACAACGACTCGGGAGTGACGGCCAACCCGGCCGCCACCATCGCCCAGTCGTTCACGGTGTCGTGCAACACCGGCTTCATCAAGGACGGCTTCCACTACCTCGTGCACGACGGGGACGCCTCCGCCCTGCACGACGAGGCCGTGAACGTCTTCGGTATGGGCAGCTGGTCCATCGGAGGCGGGGTGGCCACCACCGACCCGAGCATTCCGCCGGACGTCCAGGGCGGCGACCAGGCGGCCCAGTTCATCGGGCAGGGAAGGGTCACGGCCACACCGCTGTTCCTGGCGTCCGTGGGGGCAACCGTCCGAGGCGTCGGCTTCAAGCAGCCGGTCATCCTGCCCGGCCAGCACCAGGACACCGCGCCCCGGCCCATCTCCGCCCGTACGGCCAACTACCTGCAGTCGATGATGCGTACCGTCGCCATCAGCGGCACCGCCGCACCGCGGCTGGGCGGTCTGGCGGGTGTCGGTGCCAAGACCGGCACCGCGGAGGAGGGCGACCACACCAACGGCTGGCTGACCGCGTACGACTCCAGCATCGCCGTCGCCGCCCTCGTCGAAGGCGGCAGCACAGGTGTGGACTCCGCCGGTTACGTCGTCCGCCACCTGCTCACCGGGGCCTGACATATCGCAGCGGAGGCATGGATGCCCTCCGGAGCGCTCTCGCCGGTTCCTCCTCAGCGAAGCCTCAGGGTTTCACCAAGTCCTGGGGGGCCGTGGACCCGATGCTCAAGAGGTCCGGGTCGGTCCGACCCGGTTTGAGCCAGGACAGCGCCCGGTCGCGCATCACCAGCGGTCCCGCACCATGTCCCGACCGGAGAGACGGAGCTTCGATGATCTACGAGAGCAGCTACCCGGACGTCGCCGCGGTCGACCGTCCCGTCCATGAATGGGTGCTCGCCGATGCCGCCCGCCGCGGCACACGGCCGGCCATGGTGGACGTGGCCGGCGGACGGACCCTCACCTACGCCGAACTGGCCGAGTCGGTGCGCGGGCTCGCGGCGGGCCTGGCGGCCGAGGGCGTCGGCAAGGGCTATGTCGTCGCGCTGCACATGCCGAACACGATCCTGTTCCCCGTGGTCCTCTACGCCACCACCACGGCGGGCGGGACGGTGACCACGCTGTCGCCGCTGGCCCGGCCGGCCGAGATCGCCAAGCAGCTGATCGACTCCGGGGCGCGGCTGATGGTGAGTGTGTCGGCGCTGGTCGAGAGTGCGCGGGCAGCGGTGGAGCTGGTGCGGGGGCAGACCGGCTTGGACATCGAGATCCTGGTCTGTGACACCGCCGACGGTCACCGCCCGGTGCTGGGGCTGGTTCGCGACGGCGATGTACCGGAGTGCGCGATCGATCCTGCCGTGGACGTGGCCGTGCTGCCGTATTCGAGCGGTACGACGGGCGTGCCCAAGGGCGTGATGCTGACCCACCGCAACCTCTGCACCAACCTCCAGCAGATGCAGGGCCTGCACCGGGTCGACGAGGGTGACCGGGTCATCGCGATCCTGCCCTTCTTCCACATCTTCGGGCTGACCGCGCTGGTCAACAACGCGCTGCAGCGCGGCGCGACCGTGTACGTGCACGCACGTTTCGATCTCGACGAGTTCCTGACCAGTCTGGAACGGGACCGGATCACGCACGCCTACGTCGCTCCTCCGGTGATGCTGGCACTGGCCAAGCACCCCGCGGTCGACGGCCTGGACCTGTCGCACCTGCGGCGCGTCATCTCGGCGGCGGCTCCCCTCGACGCCGGGGTGCAGTCGGCGGTGGCCGAGCGGCTGGGCGTGGAGGTCGGGCAGGGGTACGGCATGACCGAGCTGTCCCCCGTCAGCCACCTGCACGCCGACGGTGACCGGGACGAGCCCGTCGGGAGCGTGGGTCGACTGCTCCCGTCGACCCGGGCCCGGCTGGTCGATCCGGACACCGACCGGGACGCGGCGGCGGGGGAGCCGGGCGAGGTGTGGATCCACGGACCGCAGGTGATGAAGGGCTACTTCGGGCGCCCGGAGGACACCGACGCGACGGTCGACGCGGACGGCTGGCTGCACACGGGCGACATCGCACGCGTCGACGCGGACGGCAACTGGTTCATCGTCGACCGGGTCAAGGAGCTCATCAAGTACAAGGGCTACCAGGTCGCGCCGGCCGAACTCGAAGCCGTCCTGGTACAGCACCCCGGTGTCGCCGACGCGGCCGTGATCGGTGTCGTCGACGAGGAGGGCAACGAGGTGCCCAAGGCGTTCGTGGTGCCGGCGTCCGGAGTGCCGATATCCGTGTCCGAGTTGATCGCCTACGTCGAGGGACAGGTGGCCCCGTACAAGCGGATCCGCCGGGTCGAGTTCGTCGAGGCGGTGCCGAAGGCGGCCTCCGGCAAGATCCTGCGCCGCGAACTGCGGGACCGCGAGTCGGCGCGTTCCTGAGCGGTGGCCCCGGTCCAGGACTCGCCACTCCTCCAACTCCCCCATAACGAAGCTCCGTTATACAGTCATGGGGTGAGCGGCGCGGTTTACCGGTTCGGGCAGTACGCGTTGGACGCGGACAGCCGTCGGCTCAGCCACGGCGGACATCCTGTCGATGTCGATTCCCGCGCCCTGGACCTGCTGTGTCATTTAATAGAATGCCGCGACCGTGTCGTGTCCGAAGAGGAACTGCTCGACAGGATGGGGCAGGGGCGGGAGACCAGCCAGGCCGCGTTCGCGGACTGGCTGCGTACCGCACGACTCGTGATCGGTGACAATGACGGGCGGCAGCAGTTGATACGCACCGTGCCTCCGCACGGCTACCGATTCGTCGCGCGGACGACCGAGGTCCTGGACACTCCGCCCGCCGCACCTGGTTGCCCCCCGGCGACGGAGGCGGACCACGAGGTCATCCGGTTCTGCAGGTCCGCCGACGGGACCCGCATCGCCTACGCGCTGACCGGCGAGGGCCCGCCTCTGGTGAAGACCGCCAACTGGCTGACCCACCTCGATCTCGACCGGACCACGCCGATGTGGGCGCACTGGTTCGACGGGCTCACCCGTGGACGGCAGCTCATCCGCTATGACGAGCGGGGCTGCGGCCTGTCCGAGTGGGCGCTGCGCAGCTTCACCCTCGATGACCTCGTCGCCGACCTCGACTCCGTTGCCGATGCCGCCGGCCTCGACCGCTTCCCGCTGCTCGGCGTGTCCCAGGGCGCCGCGGTGGCGGTCGCCTACGCCGCGCGCCACCCCGAGCGGGTGAGCAGGCTCGTCCTCACCTCCGCCTACGCCCGCGGCCAGCTGGCCCGCGCCGCCGGCGAGGACGAGCAGGACGCCGCCGAGGTCGATCTGAGTGTCGCGCGTGCCGGATGGCGCTCCCAGGACAGCAGCTTCCTGCGCTACTTCGCCTCCCAGTTCCTGGCCGACGCCACCCCCGCGGAGTGGGACGCCTTCGCCGCCTACCAACGGCAGACCACTTCGCCCGCCAACGGCCTGCGCTTCCTGGAGGAGTTCACCCGTATCGATGTCTCGGGCATCGCCCACCGGGTTACCTGCCCGACGCTGATCGTCCACGCCCGCGACGACGCGCGGGTCCCCGTCGCACAGGCGCTGGAACTGGCGTCGCTCATCCCGGACAGCCGACTGATCCTGCTCGAAAGCCGCAACCACCTGTTCACCGCCGACGATCCTGCCTGGCCGACCTTCCTGACCCATCTCGACGCCTTCCTCGCTGAGGGGTGAGCTGGCCGGGTTCCCCTCGGGTGACGGGCGACTGAGCGCACGGAAGGCCCGGAGTACGGCCGGCGGAATGCTGATGACTCCGCGCCGACTCCGGGCCCTCGCCGTCTGCCGGCGGTGGGAACCGGTCCAGCAGGTGAACGGGTTCTGGCTGACTGCGCCGGCGTCGACGCCGTGACTCACGGACGTGAGGGTGCCGCTGTCGGTCGGTACCGCTCGCCTGAGGAAGCTTCCGGAACCGCCCGGCACGATGTGCCGGGCGCCAGGTTTCCCTCGACGGAGGCAACGGGCCGACAGCGGGCTTCCGGTCGCCTCGAAGTCCATGATCGGTCGGCCCGGTTCGCGGCCAGAACACGGTTCGCCGAGTCCACCGACAACGCGCTGACCGTGTCCCAGCCGTAGATGTTCATGGCCTTCCCCCGTCCGGTGGCGTGTCAGCCGATGACGATGTCGCAGTCGGCCCTGCCGTGGTCGGCGATGGCGGCGAAGTCACCCTGGATGTCGGGGTCGTAGGCCGCTGAGCTGATGGTCCGGGTCTTCTTGCCCGGCACGGCCTTCTTCGCCGTCGCGTGGCTGACCTCGGCGGCGTCCCAGGTCAGGTCGCACGTCCAGTGGAACGTGCGGACGAGGAGGTTCGAGTTGTGCGCGGTCCCCGTGATCGACCAGTTGCCGTCCGCGTTCACCACGAACGAGACGCTTCCGCTCACGTTCCGGCTGCTGTCGCTGGTCGAGAACGTGATCGACTGGCCGTCCGCCGAGACCTCCTTGGTGGTGTCGTTGGCCTGCGCGGGAATCGTTCCCACCATCAGCGAGCCCAGCGCGGCCCCCGAGGCGATCAGCAGCGCCAGCCCCCGCCGACTCCGGGCCTGGCCGGACGTCCTGGTGTTGTCGAGTCGCATGATCTTGTCCTGTTCTCTCGTGTCCTGGCTGTTCCTGGATGCCGGGCCGGGGTGCGTTGTCGGTCGAGTGCCCCTCTGCGCGGCGTGGTTCGAGCATCGGGCCTGTCGGCAGGCTGGAGCTTGGGGGAGGTCTGAGGCTTGTCTGAGGGGAAGCTGAGGGGGTGTCCTCAGCTGACGCGATCCACTCCGACGTGGGGCGGCCAGGTGCGGCGAGGTGCTGCGGGGCGCGTCGGAACCACCGTCCGGAAGCGGTTCGTCGGGAAGCCTCCATAGACCCGTGCCCGGGCGGCCGGTACGGGGCGCGGTCTCATGGAGACGGCGGGGGAGTTCTGTCGCCTTGCCGTCCGCGTACCGTCGCCCCACAGCCGGCGCGCCGGTCCCCTCGCGGCAGCTACCGCGATCGGCCGACCGTCGTCCCGGGCTTCGGGCGTCCGTCCGCGGTCCGCGTCACTCGGCCAGGAAGGCGTCGATGTGCGCGAGGAACTCGTCCCAGGCCGGTTCGAAGGCGGTGAGCAGGTGGTTGCGGCTCTTGAGCATGACCAGCCGGCTGTCCGGAATGAGCGCGGCCAGTTCACCGGCCTGCGCCGCCGGTACGCGTTCGTCGTCACGGGAGTGCATGATCAGCGTCGGGCAGGACACCTGGTGGGCGATCGCGGAGACGTCGATCCGGGCGAACTCCTCAAGGAACCGTACCCCGTTGGCGGGGGAGGTGGTCTGCCGCTGGAAGGCGGTGAACTCGTCCCAGTCGTCCGGTGTGCCCTCGGGCAGGAACTGGGAGGCGAAAACCCGCAGGAACCTGGGGTCCTGGTGGAGCCAGCCCACCCGGGCCAGATCCAGGTCGAGGGCCGCCTCCTCGCGCTCGGCGTCGTCCCGGGCCCGGACCTGCCGTCCCCGGGCGTAGGCCCCCGCGAGGATCAGCCGGCTGACCCGCTCCGGGCGCCGCGCGGCGTAGGCCACCGCCACCGCGCCGCCCTGGGAGACCCCGAGCAGCGGGAAGCGGTCGAGCCCGGCGGCCTCCACCACGGTGTCGAGATCGTCGACCCAGTCGTCGAACGTGAAGCCGGGGACCGTCCAGTCCGAGAGTCCGCAACCGCGTTCGTCGTAGCGGACCAGGCGGCGGTTGCGGGCCAGGCCGCCCAGCCAGTGGGACCACACCGGGGTCGTCCACTCCAGGTCGAGGTGGGACATCCAGTTGGCAGCCTTGAGCAGGGGCGGCCCTGAGCCGATACTGGCATAGGCGATACGGGTGCCGTCGCCGGCCCGGCAGAACCGGATCGTCTGGCTGTCGAAGCCGCTCGGCCGGTCGACTGATGCCGCCTCGGCGACGACCTCAGGCTCCTGGACTGTGGGCAAGTCGCTCCCGACGACCGTCACCGGAGCCACGAACCGGTAGCCTCGCCGGTGGACGGTGCGGATCAGGTCCTGTCGGCTGCCGGTGTCGCCCACGGCGAGGCGGGCGGTCCGTAGTGCCGTGGTGAGCGCGGCCTCGCTGACGAAACGGTCTCCCCACACCTCGTCGAGGAGTTCGTTCTTCGGCACCACCCGGTCCCGGTGCCCGACCAGGTGGCACAGCAGGTCCAGGGCCCGTGGCTCGACATGGACCGGCTCACCGGACCGGTGCAGCAGATGCCCGGCCACGTCGAGCTCGTACTCACCGAAGCGATACTTTTCCCCCTCCACCTTTGCAGCGTACAACCCTCAGGCGTCGGCGTACATGTGAACGAATCGTGGATACGGGAAGGTGCGTCAGGCGGGCTCCGAACCAGCTCCGCCCGTCAGGTGCACCGCGCACCCGCTCCGCTGCGCGCCGTATGTGTCGTCGTGGTGAAGGCCGTCATCGGGCGGGGTGACCCCGGTTCGGTGGGCGGTCGAAGCCTCCTGGGCGGCGGGCGGGATGCGGCCCGCCGCACGGTTGTGGCGAGGATGCGCGCCGACCGGGGCGGTTGTGTCGGTCACCGGAGGAGTCAAGTGCCCACGGAAGCACGGTGATTGTCGCCCAGGATCCGGCGGGCCCGCCGTTCCACGAGCACCGGGAGGTAGGTCCGGATGGGCGGGCTCCCGAAGGAGGTGTGTGCCGTGGCGGCCGCTGCTTCGACTTCGTCGGGTGCGCGGCTGCCGCCGTAGGAGGTTGTGAGGTGGTCGATGACGTGGCGGATCGTGATATCCCCGTCAGGCTCGATCAACATGACTCACCCCTCCGTCCGGGGCGCTGTGATGTCGCTGGCGGGCGCGCGGCGGCGCCGTTTGGACATTCCTCCACCGTTCGGGCTGCGGTGTTGGCGGTGTCGCCGCGGGCCCCAACGGAACGATAGTGCAATAGTTCGTTGGTCGATGTAATGGTGGGGTCATGGTCACGCAAATGGCGTCCTGCTGCGAGGGGGCGTCGGCGCGCGCTCCCGGTCAGGCGGAGCGGCGGCTTCCGGGCTCGGACATCAGGAGGATCGGTTGCCGGGGTGTCCGGCAGGGCGGGTGGATGCCGGCGTGCCTCCGACCACCCTGGCCTCATGTCCGTGCAGCCCCGCTCAGATGCGCCTCTGCCCGGGGCCGGCGCAGGGGCGCCGGACGCCCGGCTGCTGACCGAGGCCGTGACCCGGCTGCGCCGGGCGCTGCGTGCCTCGATCCGCACCGACTACCCGAGGGAGACGCTGCCCATGGCCCAGGTCGAGCTGCTTCAGGTGCTCGGCGAACACTCGCCCGTCAGGATCGGTGAGTTGGCCGTCCGCCAGCGCCTGGCCCTCCGTACCGTCAGCGGACTGATCGGGCAGATGAGCACCGCGGGGCTGGTCGTCCGCGAGGTCGCCCCCGTCGATCGCCGGGCCTCCGGGGTCACCCTCACCGGCGCCGGGCGCGATCAGCTCGCTGCCTGGACCGGAGCGCACAAGCGCCGTATGGACGCTGCCCTGGCCGACCTCCACCAGTTCGCCGAGAACCTGGGCGAGCAGGGCGATGGCCCGGCCGCGGGCTGAGGTCCGCGGCTCTCGCCCGTCCGGTGCTCGGGGCGTTACAGGGGCGTGGCGGGCCAGTCCAGCAGCCGTGCCCCGATGACCGCCGTCTGGAGCATGTACCGGTGGGTCGGGTCCGCGGGGTTTGCCCCGGTGAGTTTGTGGATGCGTTCCAGGCGGTACGTCAGTGCGCGCACGCTCAGGGACAGGCGGCGGGCCGCCTCGGTGGCCACGCAGCCGGAGTCGAAGTAGGCGGTGAGGGTGTCGAGGAGGGGCTCGGCGCCGCCGCGGGCCGTGACGAGCGGGCCAAGGGTGTCCTGGACGAGGTCTGCCATGGCCTGCCGGTCGCGGGTGAGGACGGGGTAGACCAGCAGGTCGGCGGCGCGCAGGACCGGGTCGTCGAGGCCGAGGCGCTCGGCCAGTTCGAGCGCGTTGAGCGCCTCCTCGTAGGACTGGACGACCCCGCCGGGGCCAGGCTGGGCGCGGCCGATGGCGACCCGGCCGCCGTCGGTGGCGGCGTGCGCCTGCTTGGCGAAGTGGGCGAGGACGTCGGTCTGGTGGCCGGGCGCGATGCACAGCATTCTGCCGTCCTTGGTGGTGAGCAGGACGCTGCGGTCTCCGAACCGGGCGATGACAGTCTGCTCCACCCGCCTCGGCACCGGGTCGCCCTCGCCGTAGGCGGTGGCGCCCTGGGCGACGGCGACCGCATGGGCGTGGGACAGACGCAGGCCGAAGCGCTCGGCGCGCTCGGAGAGTCGGCCCAGGTTGCTGCGGCCGTAGAGGAGGTCGTCGATGAACTCCCGGCGGGCCGCCTCCTCCTGGCGCACCGCGAGCAGCTGGGCGCGCTCGAAGCCCTCCGCGAACGCGTCGACGACCTGCTGGACGGCGGCGAGCGCCTCGTCCGCGGAGCCGGTGGCGGTGGGCCAGGCCGTGCGCGCGGCGGTGAGGTGGGCGCTGACCAGGGCGCGCAGTCCGTGGCCGGCCTCGGCGGCCTGTTCTCCCAGTGCGCGCCGGGAGGCGATCTCGTCCCGGGTGAGGCGCCGGCCGGTGGCGGAGACCTCGGTCAGTATGCGGTCGTAGCCGTCGAGGTACTGCTCAGGTATGTGCCGGTCCGTCACGTCGTCCCCCGAAATCTTGACGCGCCGCTGACGTTTCCTTAGCGGTCCTCGGCATCCAGACCTTAGTGAACACTGCCGGACACCGGCAATGCGCCGGGTGGCTTTGGTCGTGGAGCATGGTTCGTGGGGAGCACGGCGGATGATTCCGGTGCCGGACACCGGCAGGTGCCGGCACCGGAAAACGGAGCGGAGCCGCGCGCCCATGGACATGGTCGGCGAAGGGGGATGCGGGAGCATGCGAACGCTTCTGGTGGCCGCCACCGGCCTGCCCACCATCCTGCCGACCACCGCCCTCGTCGTCGTGGTCTGCTTCTGGCTTCTGGCCCTGGCGCGTTTGACGGATGCCGGCGGCTTCGACGCGGACGTCGATCTCCGGCCCTGGCGCATGGGCGGGGTGCCCGTGGCACTCGCACTCTCGCTCCTGACGGCGCTCGCCTGGTCCCTGAGTGTCTCGGCTGCCGTGCTGCTCACCGTGTTCCGGCCTCCCGGACCGGTCGCCGGGTCGCTGCGCCTTGCCGCCCCGGCGGGAGCGCTGTTCCTCGCCTGGGGCGCCACCCGCCTGATCGTGCGGCCGCTGCAGCGGCTCTTCCCGAACGAACCCGCGGCGGCCCTGCCCCCGCCGGCGGACCACGCAGCCTGAGCCTGGCCGCCGCTTGGCCGGTCTCTCCCGGCCCCCTCTTCCTGGCTTTCGAACTCCCTTACGCCTCAAGGACGTATGCCATGACTCCCATGACCATGGGCATCGGCGTGCTCATCGCCGTCTGCCTGCTCGCCGTCGCCGTTGTCTCCCTGCTGTTCCGCAAGGTGGAGCAGGGCAAGGCGCTGATCGTCTCCAAGCTGCGCAGGGTCGATGTGACGTTCACCGGGCAGGTCGTGCTGCCGGTGCTGCACAAGGCCGAGATGATGGACATCTCGGTGAAGACCATCGAGATCACCCGGGCCGGTCGGGACGGGCTCATCTGCCGTGACAACATCCGTGCCGACATCCGGATCTCGTTCTTCGTGAAGGTCAACAAGACCGCCCAGGACGTCGTCAAGGTCGCCCAGGCGGTCGGCACCGCGAGAGCCAGCGACCAGAAGACGCTCCAGGAACTGTTCCACGCGAAGTTCTCCGAGGCGCTGAAGACCGTCGGCAAGCAGCTGGACTTCACCGACCTCTACACCAAGCGGGAGGAACTCCGTTACAAGATCATCGAGTTGATCGGTGTCGACCTCAACGGCTACCACCTGGAGGACGCGGCGATCGACTACCTGGAGCAGACGCCGCTGTCCCAGCTCGACCCGGCGAACGTCCTCGACGCCCAGGGCATCCGGAAGATCACCGAGCTGACGGCCGTGGAGCACGTGCGGACCAACGAGGCCCAGCGCACGGAGGAGAAGGAGATCACCCGTCAGAACGTCGACGCGCGCGAGGCCATCCTGGAGCTGGAGCGCCGGCAGACGGACGCGGAGATCAAGCAGAAGCGCGAGATCGAGACGGTGCGGGCCCGTGAGGAGGCCGAGACGGCGCGGGTGGTGGAGGAGGAGCGGCTACGGGCGCAGGGGGCGTTCCTGAAGACCGAGGAACTGCTCGGCGTGCAGCGCGAGAACCAGGCCCGCGAGATCGCCGTCGCCGCGAAGAACCGTGAGCGGGTCATCGCCGTCGAGGGCGAGCGGGTCGAGAAGGACCGCCTCCTTGAGGTCATCGCGCGGGAGCGGGAGACCCAGCTGACCCGGATCGCCGCCGACAAGGAGGTCGAGGCGGAGAAGCGGGAGATCGCCGAGGTCGTCCGGGAGCGGGTGGCCGTGGACCGCACGGTCGCCGAGCAGGAGGAGGCCATCAAGAAGCTGCGGGCCGTGGAGGAGGCCGAGCGGGAGCGGCAGGCGGTCGTCATCGCCGCCGAGGCCGAGGCTCAGGAGAAGCTGGTCAAGGACATCAAGGCCGCGGAGGCCGCCGAGCAGGCAGCCGTGCACCGCGCCGCGCAGGAGATCACCCTCGCCGAGGCCCGGTTGAAGACCGCCGACCTGGACGCCCAGGCCAAGCTGCGGCTCGCCGAGGGGGTCCGGGCCGAGGCCGCCGCCGAGGGGCTGGCCGCCGTGCAGGTCCGCGACAAGGAGGCCGAGGTCATCGAGAAGGCCGGGCGGGCGGAGGCCGCCGCGTCCGAGGCACGGCTGCGCGCCGAGGCGGAGGGCACCCGGGCCAAGGCACTGGCCGAGGCCGAGGGCATCGGCGAGAAGCTGAAGGCGGAGGCCGCCGGTCTCACCGAGAAGGCGGCGGCGATGGCCGCCCTGGACGACGCCTCGCGCGGCCACGAGGAGTACCGGCTGCGCCTGGAGGCGGAGAAGGCCGTACGGCTCGCCGGGCTGGACGCGCAGCGGCAGATCGCCGAGGCGCAGGCCACGGTGCTCGCCACCGGCCTTGAGAACGCCGACATCGACATCGTGGGCGGGGAGTCCGTCTTCTTCGACCGGCTTGTCTCCGCGATCTCGCTGGGCAAGAGCGTCGACGGGTTCGTCCAGAACTCCGACACCGCGCAGGCGCTCGCCGGGCCCTGGCTGGACGGATCCGCGAGCTTTCCCGACGACCTCGGCCGTGCCCTCGGCTCCGTGTCCACGGCCGGTATCCGGGACCTGACCGTGTCCGCGCTGCTGACGAAGCTCATGACGTCGGGCGCCGCGAACTCCGGGCAGCTCCAGCAACTGCTGGACAGGGCGGGCGAGCTGGGGCTCGCCGACACCTCCCTCGCCGCCCTCAACGGCAGCGCCAGGGGCTGACCGGCCCGTGGTCCGGAGCCGCCGCACAGGGGACGGCGGCTGCGGACCACGCATCTACGACGACCTGCTGAGAGGCATTCATGAGCACCGGCCAGGACACCGGGACGTACGAGGCTCCAGGCATCGACAGGCCGGACATCGGCACGCGCGCAGCCGCAGCTACCGATGCCCCGGACATCGGCACGCGCGGAGCCGCAGGCACCGACACCTCGGACACCGGCGCCTATGAGGTGCTGCGTGCCCGGCTCACCGCCCAGGCCGGGGAACTCGCCCGCCGAGCCGAGGCCCTGAACGTCCGCCGTACCGAGGAGTTCGGCTCGACCCGCCTCGAACTCGCCGGCACCGGACAGCTGAGCACCGGGCACGCCAGTGTGCCCCGCGACCTCGTCGCCGTCGGCGACACCCTCCTCCTCGGCCACAACCCCGGGCCCGGAGGCCCGGCCGGTGACGTCTTCGCGCTCTTCGACCGGGACCTGAACCGGCTGCCCGACGACGCCGTGCCCGGCCTGCTCGACGACCCGGCGTTCGTCCGCGAGATGGCCGACCTCCACCGCTACTACCGCCAGGCCCGGCTGCTCCGGCTCCACCGGGTGGACGGCAAGCTGCTCGCCGTCTTCCAGACCGGCGAGCGGGCTGCCGACATCCGCGTCCTGCGCTGGGCACTCACCGACGACGGCCGGGCGTCGTTCGTGGACGCGCGCGGCGACCGCGACCACGTCCTGCCGCGCTCCCACGACGTCGAGTGGACCGCGACGACCCGTGAGGACCACGTCCTGGGCCGCCACCCGCACGTCTCCGTCGAAGGCGAGGTCTTCGTCGACACGCTCGGCGGGACGCTGACCGTCAAGGTCGAGAACGACACCGAGACGGACGAGGGTATCCACTCCGAGCCGGTCGACGAGCCGCTGCAGTCCCTCGCCGACGCGGACATCGCCTACGCCCGCGTGGGCTCGCTGGTCCTGCTGCGGATCCGCCCCTACAAGGAGGACTCCGACCGCCATCTGGTCTTCAACACGCTGACCAGGACAGTCGTCCGCCTGGACGGCATCGGCCTGGCCTGCCGTCGTCTCCCCGAGGACCAGGGCGTCGTCTTTCCCGGAGGCTACTGCCTGGCCACGGGCGCCCACCGGACGTACGACCTCGACATCGCGGACCTGGAGTTCGAGCGTGAGGTGCGCTCGCCGAACGGCGAGGACGTGTTGTACGCCTTCCACGCGCGCGTGACGGGCCGCAGCCTGCTGCTGTCGTACAACCTGATCCGCAAGGAGGTCGCCGCCCCGCTGTCCTGCCACGGGTGGGCGCTGTTCGACGACGGCACGCTGCTGGTCCTGCACGCCGCCGATGGCGATGAGCCCCGGCGGCTGCACCCGCTCCAGCTGTGGAACTCCCCGTACGTCTCCGACACGCACGCGGCCGCGCAACCCCCCGCCGCCGGACCGCTCGCCCGGATCGGCAACGCCGACCTGGTGCGCGGCATCGCCGACTGCCTGTCCATCACCCGCGCGGCCGCCGAGTCGACACCGACGACCGAGGTGTACCAGGCACTCGCCGCCGCGTGTGTCCGCGCGGCCGACGTCCACCATTGGCTGGGCGACCCGGAACTCGGCGACCTGAACGAGCCGCTCGCACAGGTACGCGCCACGGCCGAACAGGTACTGACCGAGTTCGCGACCGTCCAGTCCCTCACCCGCCAGGCCGCCGCCGCACTCACCGAGGCCGATGCCCGGATCGCTGCGGTCGTACGACGCCTGCGCGGCGAGGCCCCGCGCGGCGCCGCTGCCTGGGTCGCCGGCCTGACCGAACTCCGCCACGCCCAGGGGCACCTGCTCACCCTCAGGGACATGCGGTACGCGGACACCGCCCGCATCGACGAACTGGCCACTGCCACCGAGGCCGACCTCGCCGCCTTCGGCCGGCGGGCCGTCACCCACCTGGCCCGTGAGGATGCCTTCGCCGAGCACCGGGCGGACGTCGAGCGGCTCACCGCGGACGCCGGGGCGATCGGCGCGGTCGCCGAGGCCGTGCCGCTCTCCGCGCGCCTCGACCAACTCGCCGACGGGCTGCGGACGGTGACCGAGGTGGTGGCCGGGCTCGACATCGGCGACGCCACCGTGCGCACAGCCGTCCTGGAACGGATCGCCGAAGTCCTCGGCGGTCTCAACCGCGCCCGCGCCACCCTCGACGGCCGCCGCCGCGACCTCCTCGACCGCGAGGGACGTGCCGCGTTCGCCGCCGAGTCCGCCCTGCTCGGCCAGACCGTCACCGGCGCGCTCGCCGCCGCCGGCAGCCCCGAGACGTGCGACGAGCAACTCGCCCGGATTCTCGTGCACATCGAGGACCTGGAGTCCCGGTTCGCCGAGTCCGACGACTTCCTCGCCACACTCGCCGACAGGCGCGACGAGGTCCACGAGGCGTTCGCCGCCCGCAAGCAGAGCCTCGCCGACGCCCGCGCCCGCCGCGCCGAACGCCTCGCCGACTCCGCCACCCGCGTCCTCGGCACGCTGACCCGGCGCGCCGCGACCCTCGTGGACACGGACGCCGTCACCACGTACTTCACCTCCGACCCGCTGCCCGCCAAGATCCACCGCGCCATCGGCGAACTGCGCGAACTCGGCGACCAGGTGCGGGCGGAGGAACTCGAGGGCCGCCTCAAGGCAGCCCGCCAGGAGGCCCTGCGTGCCCTGCGCGACCGCGGCGACCTGTACGCCGACGACGGCCGTACGCTCCGCCTGGGCACCCACCGCTTCGCCGTGAACACCCAGCCCCTGGAACTCACCCTGGTCCCGCACGGCGACGGCCTCGCCTTCGCCGTCACCGGCACCGACTACCGCGCGCCGGTCACCGATCCGGATTTCGCGGCCACCCGCCCCTACTGGGACCGCCCGCTGCCCTCGGAGTCCCCGGAGGTCTACCGCGCCGAGCACCTCGCCTCCCGGCTCCTGGACGAGCACGGCCCGGCCGCGCTCGCGGTGGCCGACCTGCCCGACCTGGTCCGGCAGGCGGCGGAGGCGGCATACGACGAGGGGTACGAGCGGGGCGTCCACGACCACGACGCCGTACTGATCCTCAAGGCCCTGCTGCGCCTGCACGACGGCGCAGGCCCGCTCCGCCACCAGCCCGCCGCCCGCGCCGCCGCCCAGCTGTTCTGGGCCCACGCCACCACCGCCCACGAGCGCACGACCTGGACCCGCCGGGCCTGCTCCCTGGCCCGCGCACGCGACACCTTCGGCCTCGCCCCGGCCATCGCCGACCTGGAAGGGGAACTGTCGGCGGCGATCGGCGGCCCGACCGCGACCGCCGCCGCCCGCTACCTCTTCGAGGAACTCACCTCGGGCCCCGACGGGTTCGTCATCAGTACCGGCGCCCGTACGCTGCTCGACAAGTTCCGCCATGCCGTGGGTACTTCGGCGTACGACGACGACCTCACGACCCTCGGTCCCCTGGCCGACCGCCGGCAAATCGTCGAGGCGTGGCTGACGTCGTACACCACGGCAACCGGGGTGGACATCGACCCCGGCGACCTGGCGGAAGCGGTGGCGGCCGAGCTCTGCCCGGATCTGCCCCGGTACGACTCCGACGCATCGCTGACCGGGACCGTCGAAGGGCTGCTGGGCACCCACCCGCGCATCAGCCGCCGTACGCTCACGGTCCGGATCGACGAACTCCTCGCCCGCACCCGAGAGTTCCGCACCCACGGGATCCCCAAGCACCGCGCCTACCAACGGCGCCGCACGGCACTGGTGGCCGCCGAGCGTACGCGGATCCGGCTGGACGAGCACCGGCCGCGGGTGCTGCCGACGTTCGTCCGCAACCGGCTCATCGACGAGGTCTACCTGCCGCTGATCGGGGACAGCCTCGCCGGACAGCTCGGCACCACCGGCGGGACGAAGCGCACCGACACCGGCGGCCTCCTCCTGCTCGTCTCCCCGCCCGGCTACGGCAAGACGACCCTCGTCGAGTACGTCGCCGACCGCCTCGGCCTGCTCCTGGTCAAGGTCGACGGCCCGGCGCTCGGGCCCGCGGTCACCTCGCTCGACCCCGCCGAGGCCCCGAACGCCACCGCCCGCCGGGAGGTCGAGAAGATCAACTTCGCGCTGGAGGCCGGCAACAACACCCTTCTCTACCTGGACGACATCCAGCACACCTCGCCCGAACTGCTGCAGAGGTTCATCCCGCTGTGCGACGCCACCCGCCGCATCGAGGGCGTACGGAACGGCGAGCCGCACACCTACGACCTCAGGGGCAAGCGCTTCGCCGTCTGCATGGCCGGAAACCCCTACACCGGGTCCGGCGGCCGCTTCCAGGTCCCCGACATGCTCGCCAACCGCGCCGACGTGTGGAACCTCGGCGACGTCCTGACGGGCAGGCAGGACGCCTTCGCACTCAGCTTCGTCGAGAACGCCCTGACCGCCAACCCGGACCTCGCCCCGCTCGCCGGCCGGGACCGCACCGACCTCGACCTGCTGGTCCGCATGGCGGAGGGCGACCCCACAGCCCGCTCGGACCGCCTCGTCCATCCGTACCCGGCTGCCGAACTGGAGCGGATCCTGGCGGTGCTGCGCCATCTGCTGACCGCCAGGGAGACGGTCCTCGCGGTCAACGCCGCCTACATCGCCTCGGCCGCCCAGCCCGACGCCACCCGCACCGAACCGCCCTTCCGGCTCCAGGGTTCCTACCGCACCATGAACAGGATCGCCCAGCGCATCCAGCCGGTCATGGACCGCGCCGAACTCGCCGCCGTCCTCCACGACCACTACACCGCCGACGCCCGCACCCTCACCTCAGGTGCCGAGGCCAACCTGCTGAAACTGGCCGAGCTGCGCGGCACGCTGACCGCCGAGCAGGCCGTGCGGTGGACCGAGGTGAAAGCCGCGTACGTCCGCACCCAGTCCCTCGGCGGCCCGGAGAGCGACCCGCTCACCCGCGCGGTCTCCGCCCTCGCACTGCTCGCCGACCGGATCGCGGCCGTCGAGACGGCGATCGACCGGGCCGCCACCCCCGGCACCCGGCACACGGCCGTGCGGGAGGAGAGAGAATGACGTCCTTCCTGATCCCCGTCGCGGCCGCCGTACTGATCGTGGCGGCTTGCACGAGCGCACTGGTGCGTCGGGACCGGCGTCGCATGGTGCGGGCGCATCGGGGCGGGTTCCCACATGAGCAAGACTGATCTGTAAACCCCTATGCGCCTGATCTCCGATGCGGGCCACGAAACACAGGGACGAGACGATGGGACGAGGCAGACTACGGATCTTTCTCGGTGCGGCACCGGGCGTGGGCAAGACCTACGCCATGCTGTCCGAGGCGCACCGGCGGGTGGAGCGGGGCACCGACTGCGTGGTCGCCTTCGTGGAGCACCACGAGCGGCCGCGTACCGAGGTGATGCTGCACGGCCTCGAACAGATCGCGTGCCGGGAACTGGAGTACCGGGACGCCGCCTTCACCGAGATGGATGTCGACGCGGTGCTGCGCCGCGCCCCTGCCGTCGCCCTGGTGGACGAACTCGCCCATACCAACGTCCCCGGCTCGCGGAACGCCAAGCGCTGGCAGGACGTCGAGGAACTGCTGGCCGCCGGCATCGACGTCGTCTCCACGGTCAACATCCAGCACCTGGAGTCGCTCGGCGACGTGGTCGAGTCGATCACGGGGGTGCGCCAGCGTGAGACCCTGCCGGACGAGGCGGTGCGCAGGGCCGACCAGATCGAGCTGGTCGACATGTCCCCGCAGGCACTACGGCGCCGGATGGCGCACGGCAACATCTACCAACCGGACAAGGTTGGCGCGGCCCTCTCGAACTACTTCCGGCCGGGCAACCTCACCGCCCTGCGAGAGCTGGCGCTGCTGTGGCTGGCCGACCGGGTCGACGAGCATCTTCAGCGGTACCGCATCGAGCATCAGGTCACCAGGATCTGGGGCTCTCGGGAGCGGATCGTCGTCGGCCTGACGGGCGGTCCCGAGGGCCGGACGCTGATCCGGCGGGCCGCACGGCTCGCCGAGAAGGGCGCAGGCGGCGAGGTGCTGGCCGTCTACATCTCCCGCAGCGACGGCCTGACCTCGGCCTCCCCGAAGGAACTCGCCGTCCAGCGCACCCTGGTCGAGGACCTCGGCGGCACCTTCCACCACGTCGTCGGCGAGGACATCCCGGCCGCCCTGCTCGACTTCGCACGCGGCGTCAACGCCACCCAGATCGTCCTGGGCGTGTCCCGGCGCAGAAGCTGGCAGTACGTCCTCGGGCCCGGCGTCGGCGCGACGGTCGCCCGCGAGTCGGGGCCCGACCTCGATGTCCACCTGGTCACGCACGACGAGGCCGGCAGAGGGCGCGGGCTGCCGACGGCCAGGGGCACGCAGCTCGGCCGGGGGCGGACGATCGGGGGCTGGGGGGTCGGTGTGGCCGGCCCGTTCCTGCTCACCCTCGTGCTCACGCACACCGGCACTGGGCCGGCTTTCACCACCGACGTCCTGGTCTTCCTGGCTCTTACCGTCGCGGCGGCCCTGCTAGGGGGGCTGCTGCCGGCACTCGCCTCGGCCGCCGCCGGGTGCCTGCTGCTCAACTGGTACTTCACGCCGCCGGTGCACACCTGGACCATCGCGGATCCTGAGAACGTCGTCGCCATCGTCGTGTTCTTCGCGGTCGCTGTCTCCGTCGCCTCGGTCGTCGGCCTGGCCGCCCGGCGGACCCGGCAGGCGGCCAGGCTGCGCGCCGAGTCGGAGATCCTGTCCTATCTCGCGGGCAACGTGCTGCGCGGCGAGACCGGCCTCGACGCGCTGCTGGAGCGGGTACGGGAGATCTTCGGGATGGAGTCGGCCACCCTGCTGGAGAGGTCGGGCGAGCACGATCCGTGGACCTGCGCGGGAAGCGTGGGCCCGCGCCCGTGCCGGAGCCCCGAGGACCCGGACGTGGACGTGCCGGCCGGTGACCACATGACCCTCACCCTCACCGGCCGGGTCCTGCCCGCCGAGGACCGCAGGGTGCTCGCCGCGTTCGCCGCCCAGGCCGCCGTGGTCCTGGACCGCCGACGGCTGCGGCAGGAGGCGGATCAGGCCCGGGCGCTGGCCGAGGGCAACCGCATCCGCACGGCGCTGCTCGCTGCCGTCAGCCACGACCTGCGGACCCCGCTCGCGGGAATCAAGGCGTCGGTGACGTCGCTGCGTGCGGACGACGTGGAGTGGTCGGAAGAGGACTGTGCGGAACTGCTGGCCGCGATCGAGGAGGGTGCCGACCGGCTCGACCACCTGGTCGGCAACCTGCTGGACATGTCGCGCCTCCAGACCGGTACCGTCACCCCGCTCATCGTCGAGGCGGACCTCGACGAGGTGGTCCCGATGGCGCTCCTCGGCATCCCCGACCCCGAGTCGGCCGTCACCCTCGACATCCCCGAGACCTTGCCCATGGTCGCCGTCGACAAGGGTCTGCTGGAGCGCTCCTTCGCCAACGTCGTCGAGAACGCGGTCAAGTACAGCCCCGACGGCGAGCCCGTCCTGGTCTCGGCCGACGCCATCGCCGAACGCGTCGAGGTCCGGGTCGTGGACCGTGGCCCGGGCATACCCGACGAGGCCAAGGAGTGCGTCTTCGAGCCCTTCCAGCGCCATGGCGACACTCCGCGCGGCGCCGGGGTGGGGCTCGGCCTCGCGGTCGCCCGCGGCTTCGCCGAGGCCATGGGCGGCACGCTCGTGGCCGAGGACACCCCGGGCGGCGGGCTCACCATGATCCTCACCATCCCTGTCTCAGTCGGCGCGGCAGGCGGCGCCGCCGACCGGACACCGGGAGCCGCCACGTAGCGCTGCGCGCCGCTCGTTGCCGGGTACCGGCAACCTGGCGTCCGGGACGGTGCGCGTATGCGTTCTGTCAAAGACGCATCAAGAACGGGTAGGGTTCCCAGCGGTGTGCCGGGAAGTCTGGTCGGCGAACAGAGGTGTTCTCTCTCTTCCGATCGGGGTGTGACCGGTGGTACTCGTCGCCGTCTTCGGGGTGGCGCTGCTGATCGCGGTGCTGCTCTCCGGGCTCGCCGCCCGCACCGTGCTGTCCACCTCGCTGCTCTTCCTCGTCGGTGGCGCACTGGTCAGCGACGGCTTCCTCGGGCTGATCCACATCACGCCGGACAGCGAGATCGTGTCGGTCACGGCCGATCTGGCGCTGTTCGCGGTGCTGTTCACGGACGGGCAGCACGTCTCCTTCGCCAAGCTGCGGACCAACTGGCTGGGCCCGGCCCGCGCACTGGGCCTGGGGATGCCGCTGGCGCTCGTCTTCATGGCACTGGTGACCCACTGGCTGGTGGGCCTGGACTGGACGACCTCCTTCCTGGTGGGTGCGGTCCTGGCGCCGACCGACCCGGTGTTCGCCTCGGCGATCGTGGGCCGCAAGGAGGTCCCGGCCAAGCTGCGCGAGTTGCTGAACGTCGAGAGCGGCGTCAACGACGGCATCGCCCTGCCCGTCGTACTGATCCTGATCGCCGCCGCCGGCCCCACCGCCGCCGGTCACACGGACGAGGCGTCGATCGGGCGGATCGCGCTGGAACTGGCCCTTGGCCTGGCCTTCGGCGTGCTGCTGCCGCTGCTGGTCAACTGGTTCGTTCGGTTCCGGCTGCTGGGCGCCGAGCCGAAGCTGCAGCCGCTGCTGCCGCTGGCCACCGGCGTCATCCTGTACGGCCTGTGCCACCTCACCCACGCCAACCCCTACCTGGCCGCGTTCTCCGCGGGCGCCGTGCTCGCCGCCGTCTCCCCGGAGGCGAAGGACGCGTTCGAGCCGCTGGGTGAGGCGCTGGCGGAGCTGGCGAAGTTCGCCGCGCTGCTGGTGTTCGGGGCGCTGCTGGCCCCGGGACTGTTCGCGGACCTGCCGTGGCAGGGATACGTGGCGGTGGTGCTGGCGATCGTGCTGATCCGCCCGGCATCGCTGCTGATCTCACTGACCGGAGCCCGGTTCGAGCGGCGGGAGAAGCTGACCGCCGCGTGGTTCGGGCCCAAGGGCTTCGCCTCGGTGGTGTACGGGCTGCTGGTGCTGCAGTCGGGCATCCCGCACGCCGAGGAGGCGTACACGCTGATCGCGGTGTGCATCGCCTTCTCGATCGTGGCGCACTCCAGTACCGACGTGCCCATCGCCCGCATGTTCGATGTCGAGGACCTGGTCGGCATCCCCGACGACGAGCCCGACCACGCAGACCGACAAGCCGAAACGGAGAGAAAGACCGCCGTATGAGCGATTGGCAGAGCTGGGCGGCCGTGGCCGTCTTCGTGGGCGCGTACGTGCTGATCATCAGCGAGCGTGTGCACCGGACGGCCGCGGCCCTCGGTGGCGCCGGACTGATGCTCGTCATCAGCGCCACAGACGACAAGGCGGCGTTCTACTCCGAGCACACCGGCGTCGACTGGAACGTGATCTTCCTGCTGCTCGGGATGATGGCGATCGTCGGCGTGCTGCGCCAGACCGGCCTGTTCGAGTACCTGGCGATCTGGTCGGTCAAGCGGGCCCGGGGCAGACCGTTCCGGGTGATGGCGATGCTGATACTCATCACCGCGGTGGCCTCGGCGCTCCTCGACAACGTCACCACCGTGCTGCTGGTCGCCCCGGTCACCCTGCTGGTTTGCGAGCGCCTCGCCCTCCCCTCCGCGCCGTTCCTGATCGCCGAGGTGTTCGCCTCCAACATCGGCGGCACCGCGACCCTGGTCGGCGACCCGCCCAACATCATCATCGCCAGCCGGGCCGGACTGACCTTCAACGACTTCCTGGTCCGCCTCGCCCCCATCGCCGCCGTTCTGACGGTGGTGCTGCTGGCGCTGTGCCGGGTGATGTTCCGCAAAGCGTTCGTGTACGACGAGGAGCGCGCCGCACAGGTCATGACACTGACGGAACGCGAGGCCATCCGCGACCCACGGCTGCTGTGGCAGGGGCTGGCAGTCCTGGCGCTCGTCGTCGCCGGCTTCGTCCTGCACCCCGTGCTGCACTACGAGCCGAGTGTGGTCGCCCTGCTCGGCGCCGGTCTGCTGGTCGGCGTGTCGAAGGTGGACACCCGGGAGGTCCTGGGCGAGGTGGAGTGGCCCACCCTCGCCTTCTTCGCCGGCCTGTTCGTGATGGTCGGCGCCCTGATCGAGACCGGGGTCATCGGCGACCTGTCCCGCGCCCTGGCGGACGCCACCGGCGGCCGGGAACTGGGCGCCACGCTCACCTTGCTGGGCGGTTCGGCGGTCCTGTCCGGAGTCGTCGACAACATCCCCTACGTGGCCACCATGGCGCCCATCACCGCCGACCTGGTCAAGGACATGGGCGGCGCGGCCGGCGGCCACCACGTGCTGTGGTGGGCGCTGGCCCTGGGCGCCGACCTGGGCGGCAACGCCACCGCGATCGGCGCCAGCGCCAACGTCGTCGTCCTCGGCATCGCCGAACGCAACCGGCAGCCCATCTCCTTCTGGCAGTTCACCAAGTACGGCCTCGTCGTCACAGCCGTGACCGTCCTGATCAGCGCTCTGTACCTGTGGCTGCGGTACTTCGCCCTGGCCTGAGCCGGCCGCCTGCGAGCCTGCTCAGGCGGTCGGCGTACTCGCCGCGCCCGCCTTGCCCAGGAGCTCGTGCAGCAGGTGCGAAGCGGTGACGACCCCGAGCAGACGAGTGCCGGCCTTGTCCTTCGTGGCGACGGCGACCATGGGGCTGCGCACCCGAGCCATCAGAGCGGCGACCTCCAGCGCGGTGTCGTCCGGGTCGGCGATCGGCGGCGCGGGAGCGGTACTCGACAGGCAGTCACCGACCCGGCGTCCGGCCAGCGCCTGGCAGAGCCGGTCGGCGTGCTGCTCGTCGACGACCGCCGCGAGCGCGGGGTCCTCGACGACGTATGCCGGGACCAGCACCTTGACCATCTGGGAGGCCGGAAGGATCGCCTTCGGCTCCCCCCGTTCGTCCAGCACGAGCAGCGCCGGCAGCTTGTGCTCGGCCATCAGCCGCGCCGCGTCCAGGGCGTCGCTGTCGACGCTCACCGACTGGTACTCCACCGCCAGATCACGTGCACGCACGTCCGGCTCCCGTCTTCCCGAATCATCCCTGTGTCGAGGTTCGTACCCGGTCCGCCCGGTGCGCCAGGTCATCGGGCAGAAACATACGCAACCTGAACACCATCAAGGGTGTCCCACGTCCTACCCTTCCCGATTGCCTGGTGAGAAGCGCGTCAAGGGAGCATCAATTCGCTGGTCACAGGCCATACTTCACGGGTGGGGGCCGACTGGGCCTTCAGCGGTCCGGTGCGGGGAGGCGACAACCGGTGAGCGGTGTCGGCGAGGGGCTCGACAAGGTCGAGGTGCGGCTGAAATGGGACCCGAGTCCTTTCGGGGAACCGCCCCGGCACCTCGACATCGTCGCCGCGACCTACTCCGCGGACGATCCCCACGGGCGGCCGGAGTACATCGTCCACTACGACAGCCGGTCACCCGACGGCACGATCAACATGACCCGGCACAGCCAGACCGGCCAGGGCTTCGGCTACGTCGAGGTGATGGTGCTGGAGCTCGACCGCCTCGCGGCCGCCTACGGGCGGGTCGTGGTGGGAGTGGTCATCCACCAGGACGGCGGACGCCGGACCTTCGGCGACATCCACAACGCCGGGGTGCTGGTCGTCCAGCGCTATGCCGAACTGCTGGCGGACGACTTCACGCAGGTCGCCGACTCCACCGCCACCACCGTGGCCGAGTTCGTCAGAAACGGCTCTGGCGGGTGGGAGATGCATGCGATGGTCGAGGGATCCGACAGCGACCCGGTGCCCTTCACCCTGGAGATGGGCAGCGTGCGCCCGCCCTGCAGCGGCCAGACCCCGGAGGAGCGTCCGGCGGGGACGGTCTGAGCGCCCCGATCAGGAACCGCCCCCTGGCTGGGCCGCCAGGACGCGGGCGATACCCAGCTGATCCGAGATCGACCGGGCGTGTTCGTCGGCGTGCGTGACGACCAGCCGGGTGCCGTGAGCGCGAGCGGCCCGCAGTGCGGCGAACAACGCTCTGCAACCGTCCGGACTGAGATACGTCACCTCGCCGAGGTCGATCTCCAGGACCCGCGGTCCCGCGTCGATCAGCCGGACCAGGCGCAGGCCGGTCGCCCTTGCGCTGCGGGTGTCGAGCTCACCGTGCAGTCGCACGACCTCGTATGCGGACGGGTCGCGTACGACCGACCGTCGAAGGATTCGGGGGAAACACGAGGGGAAGAAGCGCATCGGTGGCTCCGGGCAGCGGCAGACGTCCGCCGACCAGACTTCCCGGCACACCTTTTATAAACCATATCGGGCATGACTGCAGGGCGCCTGTTTCTGGACCGCGGGGCGAGCCGGGCGCTGCCGCAGTACGCATCGGAGAGGGACGGTGTGCCCGCGGGACAGGCGCCGTCCCGCGGGCACCAGCCTCTCCCCGCCGATACCGACGACCGTCGTCCGGACCCTCCGGACCGGAACCGCGAGGCATCAAGCGCTGTCGGCCCCGAGGCCGAGTCACCCGGTCTTCCACCCTTTGGGACTGTCGACCCGCGCCCATTCCTCGTCCCACCGCTCCAGTCGCCGCCGCTCCAGTCGGAGGCGGACGAGTTGGGTAACGCCGAGCACCGCACCGCCCGTGGTCAGGGCGACCAGCACGCCGGTCCAGGTCACCTGGAAAGCCGCATCAACAGGCGCGAGTGGCTCGGAGGTCAGGCGGCCCTGACGGTCGATCCATACGGTGACCGGCGTCCCTGCCTTCGCACCGGGGTGCACCGTCGTGCGGCCGGTATGGGTGGAGCCGTCCGGGGCCGTCCAGCGCACGGTGGCCCAGACGCGGCCGTCGTCCACGGCCGACGCGGATGTCCTGCCCGGCGCGTTCGCAGTGAGGACGGCCGGGACAGTCCTGCGTTCGGCCCGCTGCCGGTCCAGCTGGTGGTCCACCGCGGATCCCGCCGCAAGACCCGTGATCAGGCCCACTGCCAGCGCGATCAGCCATGCCGCGAGCAGGATCCAGGCGTCGACCACATCACTGCGCCGCCTCAGCGGATTGCGCCGCAGGCGCCACATCCTCACCCTGGCGCCCCGGGTCCGCACCATGACCGACACCCCCTCGGGCGAGTGCTGACAGGCCCGTCGTTTCCTCAAGTGTGCTCCCGTCGCGCTTGTCGGGGCCTCGGGGCGCTCGCCGGGTGCGGGTGCCCCGAGAGCGGCAGGACCATTCGGCGGTGCTGCGGTGGCGTCCGGCGCGGGCGGCTCCCACGCTGGAGCCCGGACAGGGACGACTCGCCACGCATCACTGCGACGGCAGGGCCTTTAAGGAGGATCGTGTGAACGCTTCGCCGTCCACCGGAGACGCTCCGCCGGCCCGGTACGACGACCTGCGCGCCCTGGTGATCAACTCACCCTCAAACGGTCGCCGGACACGAGCAACACCCAGGGGCTGATCGACCGCAGCACCGCCGTCATGGACGCGCAGGGGGTCCAGGTCGATGTGGTGCGGGCGGTGGACCATGACATCGCCACCGGGGTCTGGCCCGACATGCGGGAGCATGGCTGGGAGACGGACGCCTGGCCCGATCTGTACCAGCAGGTCATGGAGGCCGACATCCTCGTGCTCGCCGGCCCGATCTGGCTCGGCGACAACAGCTCCGTGACGAAGCGGGTGATCGAGCGCCTCTACGCCTGCTCCAGCCTGCTCAACGACGTCGGCCAGTACGCCTATTACGGAAGGGTCGGCGGCTGCCTGATCACCGGCAACGAGGACGGCGTCAAGCACTGCGCCATGAACGTCCTCTACAGCCTCCAGCACCTGGGCTACACCATCCCGCCCCAGGCGGACGCCGGCTGGATCGGCGAGGCGGGCCCCGGCCCCTCGTACCTCGACCCCGGCTCCGGCGGCCCGGAGAACGACTTCACCAACCGCAACACCACCTTCATGACCTGGAACCTGCTCCACCTGGCCCGCGCGCTCAAGGACCTCGGAGGCATCCCCGCCCACGGCAACCAGCCCACCGCCTGGGACGCCGGCTGCCGCCGCGACTACGAGAACCCCGAACACCGCTAGGCAGGACGACGGTCACTGCCGGATCGTCACGGTCTTCTCCACCGTGACCTGGTCGATGTCGGAGACGCGGACGGTCGCCTTCATGGTCCAGGTCCCCGCGACCGGGAGGTTGAGGGTGTCGCTGCCCCAGTAGCCGCGTTCGTCGACGAGCCCGGCGTCCAGCGGGCCGATTCCTCGGTCGGCGTCCGTGAAGGTCAGGTGGAGTTCGGGGATGGTGACCGGGCTGTCGTCGGCGCCGTAGACCAGGGCCTCCACGACGTTCCGGCCGGTCCGGCCCGGTGAGAGGCTGACCTGGACCTTGCCGCGCCCGACAAGGGTGCTGGTACCCGTGTCGTACGGGATCAGGGTCAGGGAGATGTCCGGCTGACCCGGCACCCTGGTCGAATTGGCGGCCGTCTCGGCGTCGGCCCGGCCCGTCTGGGTGCCGGTCAGCAGGGTCGTGAGCACGAGGACCGCCACGCCGACCGCCACCTCGGCCAGCACGGACCGGCGCAGGCCGTGGCGGGGCGCTGGGGAAGCGGACTCAGTCGCATCGCCCGCTTCGGCCGGAGGAGCGGATCCGCCGCGGCCTGCGGTGACCAGGACCCGTTCCTCCTCCGGCACCGGCAGCAGCCGGGCCGTCCAGCGCCGGGAGTACGACGCCGCGAACAGCATCAGCAGCACGGCCCAGATCTTGAACGCGAGGATCCTGCCGTAGGGGGTGGTGAACGCCTCCCAGGAGCCGAGTCCGCGCCAGGACTGGTAGACGCCGGTGGCGGCCAGCATGGCCACTGAGGCGAGCGCGATGCGGGAGAAGCGGGTGACGGCGGCGGGTGGCAGCGGGTCCTCGGCGGGGGCGCGGTGGAGCGTGACCAGCAGCGCGGTCAGGCCGCCGAGCCAGATCGCCATCGCCATCAGGTGCAGCGCGGCGGAGGTCATGGCCACGGGCACCTGGATTCCCGCGGAGGCGTGCTCGGCCGATACCCAGGTCGCGGTCAGGCCCAGCGCGAGCGCACCGCCCGCCGCGACGACGGGCCGCGTGGGCTCCGGCGGCCGCCACCGCACCAGCGCGGCCACCGCCACGAGCAGGACCAGCCGGGCCAGCAGGGCGATGCCCGGTCGAGTGGCCACGGCTTGGCGCAGTGACTCCACGTCGAGCACCCCGGCCGGTCCGTCACCGTTGTCATAAGGGCCGCGCAACAGCACCAGCGCGACCGTGGACGCCAGCAGCGCCCACCAGCCGATCACCAACGGCCGGCGCACCAGCCGCACGGTCGTGGCGGACCGCCAGCAGATCAGCACGAAGACGGCGACGCCGATCAGCAGCGCCAGACCGCTGTACGCGACATAGCGGCCGATGCCGTACAGCACGTTGACCGTGGGGTCCACGGCAGGGGCGGCGGTGGTCGTGGCGCGGGTCGCCGAGGGCTTCCCGACGGAGAAGGTGAACGCGCCCGACACGGCGTGGCTGTCCGCCGACACCACCCGCCAGGACACGGTGTACGTGCCCTGTCCCAGACCGCCCGTCAAGTTCACCTGGTCGGTGTTACCCCTGCCGCCCGCGTGCTGCGGACGCCCCGCGGTCACCGGACGGCCGTCCGGGTCGACCACCCGCAGCGAGTCCTCCACCAGAGCGACCGATTCGTCGAACGTCGCGGTGACCTGCTTCGGCGCGGTCTTCAGCACAGCCCCGTCGCGCGGGTCGCTGGCGGTCAGCGTCGCGTGCGCCGACGCGGGCGAGGCAGTGCCGAGCAGGATGCCGGCGAGCAGAGCGACGAGAGCGATCAGGGAGCGGACCGTGTGCCTGCCGTCGTTCACTTGTCCTCGCACCACGCGGTTTCTCCGGTCTTCGGCTCCTGGTCCGTCAGGACGTACGGACGCGCCCCGGATCCTGCTCACTCGTCGGAATTGTTCATCCGTGGGTGGGGCCGGGCGGCAGGCCGCCGGTCGCGGTGGGCACACCGTCCGGCAGGACGTCCCCGGACTGCTGTGTGGTGCCCCCGTCGGGGCTGGCGTCGGAGAAAGCGGATCGGGTGGGTAGGCGGGAGAGCGCTCCCACGGCCACGATGACGGCGGCGACGACGGCGAGGACACGGCCCGCCCGCCGCAGCTTCCCCGAGCCGTCCAGATCCCGCCAGCCCGTCGTCGGCGACTGGTCCTCCGGGTCCCACAGGTCGCCGACCGTGTGGTCCGTACGACTCGACCCGGAGTCGTAGGTCGCCGCCGGGAACCTCCACCGTAGACCCGTCGCCTCCGTCGGGCCGTGGCGGACGCCTGCCGCTCGCTCCTGCGCGGAGGGTTCCCGGGGCGCGGAGGCCCGGATGGCCTGTTCGGTGTCGTCGAGGAATCTGCGCCACACGGCGTCCGGTACGGGCACACCGCCGTCCTCGCCGCCTGGTCTCTCCTTGTCCGGCGGATACTCAGCGGCCACTGGCCCTCATCTCCATGCCTGTTTCCTCGACCCGTGGTACATCCTGCTGGAGGGGTGTTCTGCGGGAGGCGGAGGGGTGGCGAGGAGTGCGTGCCGGGTCGGTCCCGTGGGGCCAGTCGGCGGCCGGTGTACCGCCCGAGCCCGTATCCGTGCCGGTCACTCCTGCGCGGGCGCCGGACGACCGACCGCCGACTCGACCCCCCGGTGCAAGTTTTGCATGATGCAAAATGCAATGCCAGCACTTCGGGGAAGTTTCTGTCCCGGGCCGTGTCGGCCGTGTGGTCGGTCACCTCGGGTGATACCCGGGGGCCGCCTCCAGTCGGACGAAGGGGGTCGCTCTTCCGATCTCCCGGTACCCGGTGTCGGTGCCGTCCGGCGTGAATCCCATGAAGGCGCACAGTCGGTGCGCGGTCCGGGGGCGACGGTGGGCGTAGCGGGCCATGATCTCGGCGCCTTCGCCGGGTGTGAGGAAGCGTGCCGTGACGGCGTAGCCGCGGTTGCCGACATTGACCAGGGTCTTCGGGTCCGCGCGCAGATTGCGGTACCACGCCGCTTGCGGCCCGAAGCCGGAGGCGACGGTCCAACTGCCCGCCACCGGGTCGTACTCCACCACTTCGAGGACCACCCGGCGTTGGAGACCGGTGACGCGACCCGTGTGGTGCAGCAGGAGCAGCCGCCCGCCGAAGAGCCGGCCCAGCCCGCAGCGGAAGAGGGCTATCGGCAGTCGTGCGGCCTGACGCCGCCAGCCGACGGGGAGTGGGGGTCGGTCCGGTGCGGTGTGTCTGCCGGGCATGGTCGCCTTCCGGGATCGGGTGCGTCGGCCCCGGTACCTCTCGGCCACTCTTGGGTAAAGGGCCGGGAATGGGGCCCGCTTCGACACGCAAACTCTTGCATAGTCTAAGGACGGGGAGGGGTGCCTGTGTCGGAAGTCCTGGACGGGCGGCTCCTGAGACCGCGGGACCGCTGGAGGACGTCATGATCGATCACAAGCCGACGTCCGGGTCCGCAGTGCTGTCCTGGATGCCGGTGGCGGCGATGGCCGTGGTGGCGGGAGCGGACCTGGTCGCCGGGCCAGGGGTGGGGTTCCTGCCGCTGGTCTCACTGGGGCCGGCGTTCTCCGGGCTGGTAGGAGGGTGGCGGCGTACGGCGCTGATCGGATCCGTGGCGCTGCTCCTGTGCGTGGGACTCGGGATGTACGACGGGCTCTTCGAGGAGCGCCGGGGCTTCACCGCGATGGTGTCGGTGGCGGGTGTCACCGGCGTGGGTGTCGCCGCCGCGGTGATGCGCTCCCGCCGGGAGGCCGAGCTGGCCAACGTGCGCTCGATCGCCGAGGTGGCTCAGCGGGTGCTGCTGCGGCCGGTGCCCAGGACGGCGGGTCCGTTGCAGGCGGCGGTGTCGTACACGTCGGCGGTCGCCGAGGCTCGGATCGGTGGCGACCTGTACGAGATGGTCGCCTCGCCGCACGGGATCCGGGTAATCGTGGGTGATGTGCAGGGCAAGGGGCTCGCCGCCGTGGAGACGGCGGCGGTGGTGCTCGGTGCCTTCCGGGAGGCGGCCCACGACGAACCGGACCTGGTGGGGCTGGGCGAGCGCTTGGAACGCAGTGTGGCGCGGGAGCTGGAGGGTGAGAAGTTCGTCACGGCGGTGCTCGCCGAGATCGGCTCCGGTCACGAGGTCGTCTTCCTCAACTTCGGCCATCCGGCGCCGATGGTCGTGCGGCAGGACGGCACCGCGGACTTCCCGCAGCCGCCCGCGTACGCGCTTCCCCTCGGGCTGGGCGCCCACGGGGCCGAGGGGCCCAAGCCCTATCGGGTGGCTTTCGCGCCCGGCGACCAGCTTCTCCTGTACACCGACGGCGTCACCGAGACCCGGGACGCGCAAGGCTCCTTCTATCCCCTCGGCGAACGGGCCTACCTGCTCAAGGAGCCGGAAGCGCACCATGCTCTGGAAGCCGTACGAGAAGACCTGGTCAGGCATGCCGAAGGGCCGCTGCACGACGACGCCGCGATGCTGCTCCTGCGGTACCACGGTCATGGGGAGGGAAAATCTGTTCCCCTCGCGTGAGGGGGCGCCGACTTCGGCACGGTAGAAAGGACCTATGCCGGAGCACGAGACCCCAGCGGGGGCCATGGACGATGTCGACGCGGTCACCAGGGCGGTGCTGACCGCCTCTCGCCTGCTGGTGGCGGTCTCCGCCCGTTCCCTCGCCGAGGTCGAGGAGAGAGTGACGCTGCCGCAGTTCCGCATGCTGGTCGTGCTCGCCACCCGGGGTGCCACCAAGCTGGTGGTGCTCGCCGACCTGCTCCAGGTGGCGCCGTCCACCGCGATGCGCATGGTCGACCGGCTCATCGCGGCCGGGCTCGCCGACCGCCAGACCAACCCCGACAACCGGCGCGAGACCCTGTTGCAGCTCACCGACGAGGGCCGGCGCACCGTCGAGCACGTCACCGCCCGGCGCCGTTCCGAGATCGCGGGGATCGTCGCCCGGCTCGGTCCCACGCAGCGGCTCGCGCTGATCGAGGCTCTGGGCGCCTTCAACCGGGCGGGCGGCGAGCCTCCGGCGACCCCCGCCGCCGACAACCCGGATCCGCACCCGCTCGGCTGGGCCGTCGACGAGGCGATGGTCCACGACGTGTGACCCGCGCCCGGCCGGGCCGGAACGCGCGGCCGACCAGGGTCCGTACACGGACACGTCTTCTCCGGATCCTCACTGTCTTGCATAATGCAAGGGAATTGTGAAGGCGGGCCTTGCCGCCCGCTCCGGGGCGCGTGTCGTGCGAGCGCGACCGGTCGTGACAGCGTGGCCGCACAGCGCGGGCACCGGGGGTCTGAGGAGGGACGCAGGGAATGGGACTCGTGCGCCGGACGCGCCGGGCCTCGCCGTCCGCCGCCTCCCACCTCATGGCGCATCTGCGCGCCACCGTCTGGGGGCCCGCCGAGTTCGTCGGTCTGCCGCCGTGGCGGCTGGTCGCGGAGGGACTCCTCGCGGGGATCCTCACCGCCGGGGCCGTCGTGGGCACGACACTCTACGGCGCCTGGACAGGCCGCCCCTCGCTCGCCGATGGCGAGGGGGGCCTGGCGTGCGTGGTGGCGCTCGCGCTGTATCTCGTCTCCGTCGGGGCCGGTCGCGCGCTGGTCGGCATCATCGTGCTGCTCGGCGTCTGCCTCGCGCTGCAGGCGCCGCAGGCCGCCGCAGGCATGGTGCTGGCGGAACGAGGACGGGTGCAGTCCGTGACCGTGACGTCGGTCGAGGACGGATGGGCCACGGACGGTGGGCGGGGCCGGTACCTCTGCTCGGTGCGGGACGCCGACGGGATGCCCCTCAAGGTCCGCATCTGGCGTGGCTGTGAGCAGACGACGCGCCCCGGAGACGCCCTCACGGTCGTGTACGACCCCCGTGGGAGAGTGCCCACTCGGGGTACCGAGGCGGAGTCGATCGTGCCGGAGCCGCTGCGCGGCCTGGCGCCATGGGCGGCTGCTCTCGTCGCCGGGAGCCTGGTCGCCGTCGTCCGTTCCTACCGGCTCTCCGCCCACGCCGACGCGAGACGCTGAGGTCCTCCGGGCAGGCCCGCGCGGTCGGCCCCTGGTCACCCGGCGGCCGGAGAGGGCGCGGGCGAGGCGGTGTTGACGTTCAGGTCGGGACGCGGTGTGAGCGCGACCATGGGTGCTCCCGGCTGGGGCGCGGGCGGGGTCAGCTGGGCCTTGGGCAACTTGGGCGGGGTGGTCTGCTGGAAGTTGACCTGGTCGAAGTTGACCACGCCGGTCTTCTCCAGGACCGTGATGTGGTCCAGAACGGTGTCGTTGGCGAGGTCGGCGAGCTGACGCACGAGGGTGTTGGTGGTGCTGGCGCGGATCTTGGCGATGGTCGGGAAGATCTGGCCGTGCGTGACGCGCATGATGTTCGCCGCGGTGCTGTCGAACTGTCGGCCTGATTGCGCCGCCGAGGTCGCGACGAACTGCTGCTGTTGCGGGGTGGCCTGGTTGGGCAGTGTGATGTTCAGCATGGGCGCGATCTTGCGGCACAGGTCGTCCAGCCCGGCATGTCCCACGATCAGGTGCTTGCCCGCTTCCTTCATCTCCGGCGTCGAGCCCTTCTCCAGCGCGAGCTCGCCCAGCGGATACTCCCAGAGCCCGGCCGAGCGGACCTTCACGACGAAGTCGCGGTCGCCCTCGGTCAGCGGCCCCCACTGGGTGTTGGCGATGACCCGGGACGGATCGGAGGACGTGGTCTGCACGCCGAGCATGCTCGGATAGACGAGGGCGGCCAAGGTGGCGGTGAGCGCCCCGCCGACGGCGAGGGATCCGATCGTGTTGCGAGAGATGGGCATGATTCCTCCTGGCGCGAGCAAAGCGTTCGTCAAGAGGTACGCGGGAGTCCCGCCGACCGATCATTGCGTGAGGTAAAACTTGCACGCTGCCATACGGCGGTGGACGGAGCCGTGTCATCCCGCGGTCGGCGTCGGTGTCGGGGACGCCCCGGACGAGCCCTCCGAGGTGACGGCCGGACCCGTCGGCACTCCCTCGGTCGACAGCCCGGGGGGCACCGTGAGGACGACCTGGGGTGCACCCGCCTGCGGCACCGGGGGAGTGACCTGGGCGGACGGAAGCTTCGGCGGGGTCGTTATCTGGAAGTTGACCTGGTCGTAGTTGACCAGTCCGGTCTTCTCCATCTGTGTGATGTGGTCCAGGACCACATCGTTGGCCTGGTCGGCGAGGGCGCGCACGAGGGTGTTCTCGGTCGTGGAGCGGACCTTCGCGATGGTGTTGAAGATCGACCCGTGGGTGACGCGCAGGATGTTGGCGAAGTCGGTGTCGAACTGCTTGCCCGTGTCCGACTGGAACGTCGCGAGAAAGCCCGCCTGCTGGGGTGTGGGCTGGTTGGGGATGGTGATGTTCAGCATGGGGGCGATCTTCCGGCAGCTGGCGTCGAGCGCCGCGTGCCCGATGACCAGGTGCCTTCCGGCTTCCCGTACTGCCGCGGTCGTCCCCTTCTTCATGGCCAGGTCCCCCGAGGGGCCTTCCCAGAGCCCGGCGGAGCGCACGAAGACGACGAAGTTGCGGTCGGACTCGGTGAGCGGCCCCCACTGGGTGTTGGCGAGGATCCGGGACGCGTTCGAGGAGGTGGTCTGGATGCCCAGCATGCTCGGGTAGACGAGGGCGGCGAGGGTGGCGGCGAGTGCCCCGCCGACGGCGAGGGATCCGATCGTGTTGCGTGAGACAGGCATGATGCCTCCTGGTGCTGGCGGCGTGACTGTCCCGTCGTACGGAGGCGATATGGAAAGAAGACCTTTGCTCTAGGTAAAGATTGCATGATGCTAGACGCGAGAGGGCGGCTTCTGGCCGGCTGCTGTGGTCACATCCGTTCCTTCCAGCCCGCCCGTACCAGCCACCCGTTGACTGGCCAGGCCGTGAAGAAGCCGAGGATCATGGCGAGCTGCATCAGCAGCCAGTACGCGGCCGTGGTCTTCGCCAGCCCCGGTGCGAAGAGCGCCTCCTGGTAGATCCACATGCCTGCGAACAGGCCGATCTGGAACGACACGATGGAGAAGGTGTCGGCCTTCACGGCGGCCCACAGCCCCTGGGCGACGCTGAGGTCGCGCATGGGGGCGATGGTGAAGTACTGGAAACCGATGCCGAACAGCCAGGCGAGGGCGAAGTCCATCAGGAAGTCGGCGTACAGCGGCTTGCCGGCGACGGTCATGCCGGTCGCCCGCACCAGCCACTCGCCGACGATGTCGCCGAGGACGCACCCCGCACCGCAGTGGCTGATGGCCTTGGCCGAGGACACCCACCGTGGCGACTTCTCCGGATCCAGTTCGCCCTCCCGCTCGATGACGGGAAGGGAGGTGCGCCGACCGTGCCGGACGTAGAACCACAGGGCTGCCGGACCCCAGTAAAGGGCCGTGATCGGGTAGATCAGATGCATGATCCACATGCGCTGCCGGTATCCGCGGAGCGCCATGTCGGCCGCGATCACGAGGGCGCTCACCGTGGCGAGCGCCAGGCCGGCCCAGCCCAGTGCCTCCAGCCAGCCGGGCGGTTGATGATGCGGCTCCATCGCGGTCACGTCTCGTACAGGTGTGCCGTCGCCACCCGTCCCGGCCGCATGATGCGTATCTTGCCGCGCTCGCAGGCCGGGCAGCGGGGCGACTGCAGCGGCGACGGGACGGCCTTGTCGCCGAGGTGGTAGGTGGCGATGATCCGCCCCTGGTCGTCCACGGTCACGTCGATGTCGTATGTGGCTTCCCAGCCGTGTCCGCAGTCAAGGCAGACGAACGAGTAGGAGCGCCGGGTGTGCTCGCTGTGCATGGCACCTCCCTGGAGTGATGTCACCCGTCGGGGCCCCTGTACCCATTTTTGCACAATGCAAAATCCAATGGTATGGCTCCTGGAACCCTCGTAGCCGTGCCCTCAGGCCGTCGCGTGCACCGCGCGCAGCGCGCTCTGGTGGCTGAGCCAGCCGACCGGTTTGCCCTGCTCGGAGTCGAGGACCGGCATGCCGGTGCCTGTGGCTGCCAGCAGGGCGTGCAGGGCCTGGGCGAGGGGCTGGTCGGCGGTGACCGGGGCGGGTGGTTCCGCCAGCTCGCCGACCTGGACCGGGGCCGCCTCCGGCTCCTCCGTCAGGGCCTCGGCGACCGCCTGGGCCGTGACCACGCCGATGTACTCCCCGGCGTCGTCGACGACCGGGAGCGCGCCGTGGCCCGAGAGGCTCAGCAGATCGGCGGAGTCCGCGAGTGTGGTGGACGCGGGCAGCGAGGACGGCAGGGGTTCCATCACGGAACCGACCAGCTGGCTTCCGAGCCGCGCGCCTTGTGCGGGGCCTTCGAGATCGACGCCTCGCCGTCGCAGCTTGAGGGTGTAGATGGTGTCGTGCGACAACAGGTGGCTGGTCGCGGTGGCCAGGACGATCGCCAGCATCAGCGGCAGGATGATCGAGTACTCGCCGGTGAGCTCGAAGAGGATCACCACGGCGGTGATCGGTGCCCGTGCGGCCCCGGCGAACACCGCTCCCATGCCGACCAGCGCGTAGGCGCCGACCGCACCGGCCGATCCGGGCAGCAGGTGGTGGACGGTGATGCCGTACGCGGAGCCGAGCATCGCCCCGATGAACAGGCTGGGTGCGAAGACGCCGCCGGAGCCGCCGATGCCGATCGTCAGGCTGGTCGCCAGCATTTTGCCCACCAGCAACAGCAGCAGGAAACCGATCGCGTAGCCGCCTTCGGTCGCTTTTTGCAGGACCGGGTAGCCGACGCCGTACATCTCCGGCAGGAGGAGGAGAACCAGTCCGAGTGCCAGTCCGCCGACCGCCGGGCGTAGCCACTCGGGGCCGCGCCACAGCCAGTCGCAGGCGTCCTCGACCAGGTACAGGAACCGGGAGAACCCCACACCGGCCACCGCGGCCCCCACCCCGAGCGCGGCGAACAGCCCGTACTGGGCCAGGTGATCCACCCGGAAGCCGGGAAGCCGCAGGAAGGCGACGTTCCCGAAAGCGGCGCGCCCGATGACGCTCGCGGTGACGCTGGCCAGCACGGTGGCGCCGAAGGCTTCCGCGCTGAAGGTGCCCAGTATCAGCTCCATGGCGAAGAACACCCCGGCCAGCGGTGCGTTGAAGGTGGCCGCGATGCCGCCCGCGGCACCGCATGCGACCAGCAGTTTCATCCGGCCCTCGGTCACCTTCGCCATACGGCCGAGGGTGGAGCCCAGCGCTGAGCCGATCTGCACGATGGGGCCCTCGCGGCCGACCGAACCGCCCGAGCCGATGCACAGGGCGGAGGCGAGCGTCTTGACCACGGCGACCTTGGGGCTGATCCGCCCGCCGCGCTGGGCGACGGCCAGCATCACCTCGGGCACCCCGTGTCCGCGCGCCTCCTTGGCGAACCGGTTCACCAGGGGGCCGTAGAGCAGGCCGCCCACTACTGGCGCGAGCAGCACGAAGTACGGGCCGAGCCACGGCACGTGCGCGTTGGCCGTCCCCGGGGACGCCGCGTAGTCGGAGTGGCCGGAGAAGAGGTGCGTGAAGGTCTTGATGCACCAGCGGAAGACGATGGAGCCTGCGCCGGCACCCGCGCCGATCACCACGGCGAGCACCATAAGACCCCATGGGGCGGTCCGCAGCCCCCAGAGGCTCGGTGTACGCGGCAAACCACTCGTTACGTTGGTGGGCACTTGCTTTCCGTCCGTTGCCGCCGGTATGGCGCTCGTCGATTTCACTCCCATATCTTTGCATTATGCAAAGCGAGTCAAGGGGGTGGTATGCGCGAGCGGTCCTGCGGCGCCGTATCCCGCGCTGTGGGAGTCAGCCTGCTTCGGCGCGAGCCTCGATGTCCTCGATGTCCGTGGGCCGTCCGGCCCGCGTCCACCGGGCGTACAGGGCGCCCGCGACGAGCAGGGTCGCGGCCAGGGAGAGGATGGGCCAGCCGCGCAGCAGGTTCACCGCGAGGGTGAAGGCGACGGCCACGGCGGCGAGGCCGTTCATCCAGGCCAGGGCCGCCTTCCGCTCCCGGTGGGCGAAGCGTGCCATGGCGAGCAGGCCGACCAGGAAGCTGACGAAGACGGCGACCGCGTAGAACAGGACGAGTTCCTGTTCCTGGCCGGCGGCCGCGACGATGATCAGTGCGGCGGCGGCCAGGTAGGCCACGACCGACCAGTACGGGGTGTGGTGGCGGTTGGTCCGGCCCAGTACCGGCGGCAGTACGCCGGGCCGTTCGGCGGTACCGGACAGGGCCTTCAGCAGTCCGGGTCCGGCCTGGAAGGAGGAGCTGGCCGCGGCGAGCAGCAGCAGTGAACTGGTCAGCTGGAAGGCGCCGTACGGCCAGCCCGGTCCGGCGGCGGCGTGCGCGATGTCGGCGATCTGGGTGGAGTCGGCGCCGGGAATGCCGATGTGCAGGCGCACGGCGAGGGCGGTCAGGGCCAGGGTGAGGCCGCCGACGATGACCAGCAGCAGGGCGAGCGTGCCCCGGCTTGCCGCGGCCGCGATCGAGATGCCGATGGTCAGCACGAAGTCGACGACCAGGGCGCCGATGGGCAGGAACGTCCAACGAGCGCCGAACGCCCGCCCGGCAGCCGCCGCGCACCGCCGCCCTTGGGGAAGCGCCGTACCAACTGCCAGTAGTTCGCGGTGACCAGCACGACGAGCCCGATGACCAGGCTCATGGTCGGAAACAGCAGCGCGAGGTCGCCGTGCAGGGCGCGCAGTGCCGCCTCGATCGCGTACGCGACCGAGGAGACGGGGTCGGCGATCACCGCGAAGGCGAACGCGAAGAACAGGATGGAACGGCGGGGGCCGCGCCGGTTCAGGGCGGGGGGCGGGGCGCTTGTGACGGCGGCAGCCGACTTCGAGAGGGTCACGCGAAGAACTTCCTTGACGTCCGCAGCACGCACCACGGATGGCTCACCAGGGACACTTCGCCGACCCGTCTTCCCGGCACACCGCCTTCGACGCTACGTCAAAGGGCCATCAGTGTGGCGTCAGGGAAGCGTCAAGATCTTGGGTTCGGCCCTCAGGCCGCTGCCCCTGTCCGCCGGCCGCCGTCCGATGTACTGGGCGGGCGTAGAGCCGTTGGGGCGTCTTCCGGTTCCGCGTCGCCCGGTGCGGGGCATCCTTGACAGCAGAGCTTTGCATAGTGCAAAAGTAGAGAGGGGGTTGGCCTGCCCCAGTCCCCGGAGCGAAAGAGGCGACGTACACCGATGAGAGCAGTGATCTGCGGAGCCGGTATCGCGGGGCTCGCGCTCGCCGGCCGTTTGCATAACGCGCTCGGCTGGGAGGTCGTGGTCCTGGAGAAGGCGCCGCGGCCCCGCACCGAGGGGTACATGATCGACTTCTTCGGCCCCGGCTACGACGCCGCCGAGGCCATGGGTGTCCTGCCCTGGCTGGAAGAACTCAGCTATCCGATCTCCAGGGCGGCCTTCGTCGACGACCAGGGCCGGTGCCGTGCCAGGCTCGGCTACGACCGGTTCGCCCGATCCCTGGACGGGCGCCTGCTGAGCATCATGCGGTCCGACCTCGAACTCGCTCTGCGGGAACGTTTGTCCTTCGCCGTCGGCCTGCGCTTCGGCGTCGGCCCGGCACGCATCGACACGAGCGCCTACGGGGTCCGCGTCATGCTCACCGACGGCAGCAGTCTTCACGCCGACCTCCTGATCGGGGCCGACGGCATCCACTCCACCGTGCGGGCGCTGGCCTTCGGTGAAGAGCCGCAATACGTACGGCACCTGGGCTATCACACGGCCGCGTTCACCTTCGACGACCCCGAGGCACACGCGGAACTCGGCGACCGCTTCTGCCTCACCGACACCGTCGGCAGACAGATGGGCCTGTACGCACTGCGGGACGGCAAGGTCGCCGCGTTCGCCGTGCACCGAGCCTCCGATCCCCGCCCGCCGCACGACACCCGGGCCGCTCTGCGCCACGAGTACGGCTCGCTGGGCTGGCTCGTGCCCCGAGCTCTGGCAGGCTGCCCGCCGTCCTCGCAGCTCTACTACGACCAGGTCGCCCAGACCGTCCTGCCGTCCTGGAGCCGCGGGCGGGTCGTCCTGGTCGGCGACGCCTGCCAGGCCGTGTCCCTGCTCGCCGGGCAGGGTGCCTCGCTGGCGATCGCCGGCGCCTATGTCCTCGCCGATCAACTCGCCGGGTCCCGCAGTATCGAGGAGGCACTCGCCGGATACGAAAGGCTCTGGCGCCCCGTGGTCGCCCGCAGGCAGCGCTCCGCCCGCAGGACCGCCCGCTGGTTCGTCCCCGCCACACCCCGGCAACTGCGGCTGCGCCGACTCGCCCTGCGGCTCGCCGACCTGCCCGGAACGGACCACGTCGCCGGCACGGCACTCGCTGGCAGGCAACGACCGCGCCTGCGTCAACTCGCCGCGGTACCGGCCTGGGCGGGAACGGCGAAGTCGACCGGAACGCGCTCTCGTCAGGTCAAGCCGACCAGGCACGCTGGGAGTTCCGGCGAGCAGACCCCACAGGCGGAGAGTTAGATGTCATCAATTCCCAGCCCCGGTCCGAGCGTTGTCACCGCTCGCCTGCGCGAAGCCCTGGAAACCGCCGACTGCCTCATGCTGGCCGACCTCCTGCACCCGAACGTGCACTGGAGCCCGCCCGAAGGCGGCGACACCGGCTGCCACGCCCGCTCCCACGTCCTGAGCCGGTTTTCCCGTCTCCACGCGCTGGGCCTGCGGGCGACAACCGAGGAGACCTTCACCTACCCGACGGCCGTCGTTCTCGGACTTCGGATCCACGGCACGGTGCCACCGGCCGCCCCGGAGAAGGTGGGCTACCACGTCTTCGACGTCACCGGCGGCCTGATCACACGGATCACCGGCTACGCAGACCGTGCCCAGGCACTGGAAGTGGCCTTCACCGGGGCCGCGACGGAGTCGGGTCACTCGCGCGGGTATCGGCCAGGGGTGTCAGGGTGAGGCGACCCGGGCCTGGAACCTGACCAGTCCGGCCACGCCGAACTGCAGGGCCACCGGAAGCGTGTGCGCGGCGGTGACACCGTGCACCCTGTGCAGGAGGACGTAGGGGTCTCCCTTGCCGCCGAAGGTGACGGTGGTGTCACTCATCAGCAGGATGCCGGCGGTGGACAGAGAACCATCGCCCTCTGCCGATTTCCCGCCGACCAGCACGCCTCGTCCGCCGCCCGGGGTTGCGACCATTCCGAGGTGTTCGGGGACGTCGTCGTCGTTGCGCACCTCCATGCTGAGCGAACCGTCGCCCGAGTGGTCCAGGTGCGCGACGGCGTCCGCGATCGTCAAGTCGATGTCGGCGACTTCCACATGGATGCGGCCCGGGACCGCCGGGTCTCCGCTGGACGCGGAAGCAGAGGCGCCGGTACGGGAGGAGGAAGGACTGCTCGCGCACCCTGCTGTCAGGACAGCGAGTGCCACGGACAGGGGCACTGCGAGAAGGATGTGCCTGCGTGTGGTTGTGGCAGCCATCTTTGCATTATGCCAAGATGGGTTTTCGGGGAGCTTCCCGGGTCTGCCACTTACCGGCGGCTGGCGCGGCCGGACGCACGATGCGGCCCCCGGGCGAAGGACACACCGGCCTGCGGTGCGGAGACCGACAGAGTGGGGGGGGATCATGGCATTGGTCATGTGCCCGTTGTGCAGCGACGACGAGGACATCGAACTGGTCCGTGCCCTGGACGACGGGCGCCGGGTCGTGAAACACCGGTGCGGGTACGAGTGGGAGCACGGCGAGTCGGTCCTCCCGAAGAAGGACCGGGTCCGCTCCTTCGGTGACCTCAAGGCACGCTTCCCGAAACCCGAGGACGTCGAGCCCCGGTGGCTGGAACGGGCGGCCCGGCTCAAGGCCGAGTACCTGGCCACCAGGCCCGACTTCGACCCGCAGGTCGCCGCCTACTGGGCGAAGTACCAGCAGGTCTTCTCCCCGGACGGGTTGAGCACCTGTGACCCCAGGGTCCTCAAGGATTTCGCCAACTCCGATGTCGGAGCCCACCCCGGCAACCAGGCCACCTTCAACTCTGCCTGGAACCTCATGGGCGACGCCGAGGCGGGAGAGTCGACCCGCAGCACGATCGAGTACCTCCTGTACGGGCCCGACGGGCTACCTCTGGAAGACCGGCTTCAGCAACTGCTATCCGGTGTGAAGCCGTTCGCGATGACCGGCTTCAAGGAGGCGCTTCTCACCAGAGTTCTGTGCGTGGTGCAGCCCGAGCGGTTCCTGTCGATCCTCAAGTACACGACGCTGGCGGGCGGCAAGCGCGAGATAGCCCGGGCCGTGTACGGACTTGAACTGCCGGCACCCGAGTCGGTGAACTGGACCCTCGGCCGGCTCATCCTCTGGAGCAACGACCTCCTGCACACCCTCGTCGGCGAGGGCTTCGCCAACCAGCAGCACTCCGCCGCGTTCCTGTGGTGGGCCAAGGATCAGCCGCGGGGCTTCGAGTAGATCATTGACGGTGAGCGCAAGCTGGCGCCGCATGCGCTTTGAGCTCTCCGGACCCCTCGCGCCACCGATCTCCTTTCGAGGGCCGGGAGGAGCTGGGTGCAGGAAGGTCAGCCAGCCCCTTCAACCTGATTCGTGTCCGACGTTCCCGGCGACCGGCCGGATCCCGCCCCACCACACCGGCGTGCGTCCACTCGCCCCGCGGGCCACCGGCAACGACCGGTCGGTCTCAGGCCGTACGGGTGCGCACACAGGCGGTCGCCCGGTCGAGGTCCTCTCCGATTATGTGCGGATCGCCGATGCCGGCCGCTGGATCGCCCCAGTCCCCTCCACGCCCCGGTCAGCCCTCTTCCGAGGACTGCCGGACAAGTGTCAGCTCGTACGGTGAGTCGGTTGCCGACGACGTGGGAGACAGGTGAGCCGTGCTGCCCGCGCAGGTGTAGTGGTCAGGAGTGAAAGCCGGGGTGAGGCTCTCGCGGATGACGTCGGTTCCGGCGACTCGGAGAGTGAGCTCGCCTGGGCGGCGTACAGCCGAACCGTAGTAGCCGATCGTGTCCTTCGCCGTGCGGTAGTGAGTGGTGACGCTACCGCTCGCACGCAGGGTCACGGGGCGCCCGTGGAGAGTCGCTGTCTCCTGGGCCTCGTTGCCGTAGTCGATGATCAAGGTGCCGTCGGACCGGAACGTCCACGTGCCGCCCTCGCCCGTCAACCACACCTGGCTCCCCTCGACGCGTACGCGTTGTCTGGCGGGAGACACGAGCCAGCTGCCGAGGAGACAAGGGTCGTTCGTCCCGTCGGACGAGCTGGACGCAGGGGACGAACGACCGTTCAGGGGTGTGCGTGGGGCCGCTACGGGAGCCGTCGGCCTCCAGACGCGGTAGTCCTGGGGAACTCCTGCGGCAGCGCACGCCAAAGAGAGCATCGCCAGCAGCCCGAGGGCCGGCGGCTGAAGCCTGGGCCAACGGCGGGGAGTGTCTGCGCGCTCGGTGTCCGTCGTCGCCTCCGGCCGCCGTCGGCAGCGCTCGGTGAGCACCCTGACCGCGGTGCCGAGCAGCGCGGCCGGGACAGCGGCGACCACTCCCCAGGCGACCGTCTCGCGCAGATGGAAAGCCATGTCGGCATCCGGCAGGAACGCCTTTAGGCCGCAGGCGTCCGGTTCGGCGTCGGCGGCTGCCACGCACAGGAGTGTTCCCCGGCTGACGTACAAACCCACTGTGCCGAGTACGGCGGTGACGGTCATGGCCAGCGGGCCCAACACGGGCCGCAGCCTGCGGCAGACGAGCACGGTCGCCACCACCGCGGCTGCCTGGAGCAACGCGGTGATCGCCGTGTACGTGTCCGCGTACACGACAGGGAAAGGCAGGGAGCCGAGAAGGTACGCCGGGTCTCCGACCCGACGCACCTCCGGCGGCAACACGGCACGAGCGGCCCAGGGCAGGGCGATTCCGGCTGCGACGGCTGCGAGGCCCGCGGCCGCGCCTACTGCCAGGGCCCTTCCGGTGCCCTGGGCCGGGGCGAGTGACCTGTGCCGTCGGCCGGCCAGTAGCAGCGGCACTGCCCAGGCGAGGACGAGCCCGACAGGAAGGAGAGGGGTGGCGCGGACGAGCACGAGGGGGTAATAGAAGTAGGCGTCGGCGAGTCGGCCGGTGAGGGCGGCGTACCAGCCGATTGTCCCGCCCGTGGTGGGCGCGGTGTCGACGGTCGCCATGGTGAGGGCGGCCGGATACCACGCCTGGGCTTGCCACGTGGCCCAGAGCGGTCCCCAGACGGCACCGGCAGTGGTGATGATCACGCGCGTGCGGGTCCATGACATTCCATTGGCTCCCGGCGCAGGAAGACGGCGGAGCGCCGACCACGTCCACAGGGCGAGCGGGAGCAGGATCACCAGGTGGACGAGCCCGATCAGGGCGTACAGGCCGGGGGCTGGGGTGACGGTCGCCATATCGGCCGCTACCAGCGAGAACGGCTGGCTTCCCACCGCACCTGTCGTGAGCGCGGTCGGCAGGACAAGGACGTCACGCCATGGACCGGCGGTCTCCAGGACATCTGTCTCCTGACGGACGGCGTTCGCTACGGCCAGCGCCGAGGCGAGCGACGAAGCGAGGACGACGCCGAAGGGCAGCGCCAACAGCGTCAGCGCGACGATGACATAGCGCCCCGCGGCACTCCCCGTGAGCAGCGCGAGATTGTGCAGGGCGAAGCCGGTGAGGAGGCCGAGGCCGGCCATCTCCCAGGCTCCGGTGCGCAGCAGCCGCGCCGAGTCGCTCATCGCCGCCACTCGCCGCTCGGGGCTGGGATGGGTACCGACACGAGCTGCCCAGCATCGCCACCTGGCCGGAATCCGCCGCCGTGCCGTACCCGTCGGCGGCCAGGGGAGGTCGCGCACCACACGAGGAAGGGCGGCCCCTGTGACGTCCCACGTGTGCGCGAGCGTGTCCGCGTGCAGTTCGCGTGCACGCAGGATCATGTTCCTGGCGAGGTAGGCGATGGCGCTCAGTACCGCCAGGGCGACCAGCCGTTGCGCCAGCTTTCCGTCGGCTCCCGCTGACAGGGTCCCGCGCAGCCCGCTCCCGGCGTTGGACAGAGCCTGGGGACAGAGGGACAACAGTACGCAGGGCGCGAGTGCCGTGGTGACGAACGCCCACCAGAGCGAGACGGTGAGATAGGTGCGTCCGATGTCGCGGTGGTGATGGTGGGCCAGTTCGTGTCTGACGACGGCTCGGAAGCCGCCCCGGTCCAGGTCGTAGCGGATCAGCAGACCCATGTCGACACAGACCCGGGGGCGTCCCGGGAGGCCGTACGCCCGGCCGCCGGATGTGGTGGCGTAGGGGTCCACCAGCCAGAGGGGGGAACGGGACAGCCCGGCCTGGTGGGCCAGCGCGTTCAGTTCCTTCAGTACGTCGGCGTTCTCGTCTCCGGCCAGTCGGACCTTCCTGGACCACTGCGGCAGACGGATGCTCGCGGTAGGCCACCAGGGGTGGAGCGCGTAGAGGAGGAGGGCGACGGCCAGCTCGGCCATGAGCCCGGTCGCGATCCAGCCGAGTTCGTGCAGGAAGTACGGCCGTGCGCAGGCGTTCGCCATCGCGGTCTGTGTGTTCAGATGATCGCCCGGATCCGTGATCCAGGCGGTCGCCGGATCGATCCGGGCGAGGCAGGGGCGGATCCCGTTCCGGAAGAGAGTCTCTGTGGACGGCAGCGCGGCGCACACCACGCTGAACGCCACGACGCTCGACGCCAGAACCGCGGCGACCAGGATCGCGAACCGCAGGTCCGTTCTGGCTCGCAGAGACGGTCCCGCCACTGTCGCGGGACGGGCGGGGATCGTGCGGTGCGCGTCGTCGCCGAAGTCCCCGGTGTCTTCGGTCACCGGGGCGTCTGGCCGGCCAGCCCGTCTCCCACCACCGCCGCGGCCATGAGTTCCGCCCTGTCCCGCGACATGCCGCCACGGTGCATCAGCGTGTGCGTCACGATCCGCCGTACCTCGCGCCACTGCTCGGGAGCGAGGCGCACTGTCTCGACCGGCTCCTCCGCTTCCCCCTCCGAACCCGAGCCCCGAGCCCCCTCTTCGGCGGAGGCTCCGGCGGACGAAGGAGTGAACACCCTGCGCAGCAACCCGCGCGATGCGCCGACCGCCCTCTCGCCCAGGTACGTTCCCACGGCCGACGCCGCGGCCAGGAACACGGGGGTCAGCAACTGCTGGGCATCCGGCATGCCGAATCCCAGCGGGCCGCCCCGGCGGGCCCCGGCGCTGGGCGCCAGTGCCCGTTCCGGATCGCTGAAGTAGGCCGCGCAGAGCATCTCGAACGCCCGGCGTTCGGCTATGACCTGCTCCGGCGCGACGGCGGCGGCCCGGTCGAGCATTCCCCGCGCCGCATCCGCCACGTCCGCCGCTACGGAGTCGTACACCTGACGTGATGCCTTCACGCCGCCCCCTGAACACAGTCGCTACGAGACCTCGCAGCCGTTCCCACAGGTGGGCCGCCCGGTCGGTGCCTGGAGAGGTTCACGTTAGGAGGCGCTGCGATAAAGCGTCATGAACAATCGCAAAACGGCCATGACCTGTATCCCGATGATGTAGAGCGCGCTCGGGAGCCGCGCTACGTCGTGGCACGTTCCGGTCGGCGGCCGGACGCCGCTTGCCTCGCTCACGCCGATCGGTTGGCGGTGTCCCTGACAAGGTCCGCCGTGATTGGAAAAGGGCTTGCTGGAGTGGGACGGGTTGGCCATCGCCGGCAGACGCCGCTGCTGGTGGTGTCCCGGTGCCGGCACCGGGACACCACCAGCGCCGTGCTTACCGTACGGGCGTGAAGTCGCGGGCCCCGATGTACTCCGGCCTGCGGATGGGGGCGGCGAAGGGCTCGACCGCGGTGTTCTCGACGCTGTTGAAGACGATGAACACGTTGGAGCGGGGGTAGGGGGTGATGTTGTCGCCCGATCCGTGCATGGCGTTGCAGTCGAACCACACCGCAGAGCCGGCCTGGCCGGTGAAGAGGCGGATGCCGTGTGCGCTGGCCAGCTCCTTGAGGGCGCCGTCGGAAGGGGTTCCGGCATCCTGCATCTGCAGCGACTTCTTGTAGTTGTCGCGCGGGGTCGCTCCCGCGCATCCCAGGAAGGTGCGGTGCGAACCCGGCATGATCATGAGACCGCCGTTGGTGTCGAGGTTGGGCGTCAACGCGATCGACACAGAGACGGTCCGCATCCTGGGCAGGCCGTCCTCGGCGTGCCAGGTCTCGAAGTCGGAGTGCCAGTAGAAGCCGGAGGCGCCGAAGCCGGGCTTCACGTTGATCCGTGACTGGTGGACGTAGACGTCGGAGCCGAGGATCTGCCGGGCCCGGCCCACGACTCGCTCGTCGCGTACGAGACGGGCGAATACCTCGCTGACGCGGTGGATCTCGAAGACCGACCGGATGTCTCCCGAGCGGGGTTCGACGATGGTGCGCTCGTCGGCCCGTACGGCCGGATCCGCGAGCATCCGGTCCAGTTCGGCTCGGTACCCGGAGACCTCGTCCGGGGTGATGAGCTGGTCGACCGCGTGGAAGCCGTCCTGCTCGTAGCCGTGCAGGTCGTCGGCGGTGAGGGGGCCGGGGTGTCCGGGCTCCGGCCAGACCACCGGATCCTGGCGCGGGGTCGTGGTCTCGCGGGGGCCGCGGCTCGGGTAGACGTCGGTGAGTGTGGTCATGGGTTCAGTCCTCCGTGAGCAGGGGGTAGACGCCGTTCTCGTCGTGTTCCTCGCGGCCGGTGACGGGCGGGTTGAACACGCATACGCACCGGAAGTCGGTCCGGGGGCGCAGGGTGTGCCGCTCGTGGCGGTCGAGGAGGTACAGGGTGCCCGGCGTGATCCGGTGGGTTTCGCCGGTCTCCTCGTCGGTGAGCTCGGCCTCGCCCTCGACGCAAAGGACGGCCTCCACGTGGTGCGCGTACCACATGGTGGTCTCGGTGCCGGCGTACAGCACGGTCTCGTGCAGGGAGAAGCCCACCTTCTCGCGGGCCAGCACGATGCGTTTGCTCTCCCAGGTGCCGGACTTCGACCTGATGTGGCGGTCGGTGTTCTCCATGTCCGCGAGCGATCGGACGATCACTGGGGTCCTCGTTCCTCGTCTGTGTGGGTGGATGGGGAATGGGGAGATGGATCGGTGACCCGAACGGGCTCAGGGCGTCGCCAGAACGGCCCGGTCGAGGATGTCCAGACCCTCTTCGAGTTCGGCCTCCCGCACGGTCAGCGGCGGCAGCAGCTTGACGACCTGCCCCTCGGGCCCGGAGGTCTCCAGGAGCAGGCCCCGTTCGAAGGCGCGTGAGCAGATGGCGGCGGCCCGTGCCGGGTCGTCGAACTCGATGCCCCAGACCAGGCCGCGGCCCCGGCAGGCGGTGCCTTGGTGTTCGGCGCAGAGGGCGAGCAGTCGTTGCTCGACCTGCTCGCCGAGGCGTGCGGTGCGCAGTTCCAGCTCCCCGTCCGCCCAGTACGTGTGGAGGGCGGCGGTCCCGGTGACGAAGGCCGGGTTGTTGCCCCGGAAGGTTCCGTTGTGCTCGCCTGGTTCCCACAGGTCGAGTTCGGGGCGGAAGAGGGTGAGCGCCATGGGCAGCCCGTATCCGCTGATGGACTTCGAGACGGTGACGATGTCCGGGGTGATGCCCGCCTCCTCGAAGGAGAAGAAGGCCCCGGTACGGCCGCAGCCCATCTGGATGTCGTCGACGATGAGCAGCATGTCGTGGCGTGCGCACAGCGCGGACAACGCGCGAAGCCATTCGGGCCGGGCCACGTTGATCCCGCCCTCACCCTGCACCGTCTCGACGATGACCGCCGCGGGATGGTTGAGGCCGGAGCCGGAGTCCTCCAGGAGCCGCTCGAACCAGAGGAAGTCGGGAACCTGTCCGTCCAGGTAGTCGTCGAACGGCATCGGCGTGCCGTGGACCAGTGGGATCCCCGCTCCCGCCCGTTTGAAGGCGTTGCCGGTGACGGCCAGGGAACCCAGGGACATTCCGTGGAAGGCGTTGGTGAAGGAGACGACCGATTCCCGCCCCTTGACCTTGCGTGCCAGTTTGAGCGCGGCCTCGACGGCGTTTGTCCCCGTCGGCCCCGGGAACATGACCTTGTAGGGCAGCTGGCGAGGACCGAGAACGATTTTCTGGAAGCTTTCGAGGAAGTCGCGCTTGGCGGTGGTGGCCATGTCCAGGCCGTGGGTGACGCCGTCCCGCTCCAGGTAGCTGAGCAGAGCGCGTTTGAGGACCGGGTTGTTGTGACCGTAGTTGAGGGATCCGGCTCCGGCGAAGAAGTCCAGGTAGCGGCGGCCGTCCTCGGACCACAGCTGGCTGCCGCGAGCGTGGTCGAAGACCACGGGCCAGCCGCGACAGTAACTGCGGACCTCCGATTCGAGCAGTTCGAACGTGCTCAGAGGTGTCTGCGCTGTGGTCATGCGGATGGATCTCCTCACGGGGTGAAGCGACGGTGCGGGGTCTTGTCTGGTCAGTGAGCGGTCGGCGCCGGATGGTCGGCCGGCGGGCACAGGGGGCCTATGCGGTGCAGCACTTCCGGTGCGTGGCCGGCACCGGGGAACAGCCCGCCGCCGAAGAGGACGGTCCGCTCAACGTCCGCACGGTGTCGCGCCGCGTACGCGGCGAACAGCGCGAGGGACGCGGCGTTGTCCGGGGTGATGGTGGTCTCCAGCGTGGTGAGCGGGTGCCGTGCGCTGACCCGTGCGGTGAGTTCGTCGAGGAGGGCGGCGGCCAGGCGTTGCCCCCGGTGCGCCTCGTCGACGGCGATCTGCCAGATCACGAGGGTCTGCGGCCGGGTGGGCCGGAGGTAGCCGGTGACGAACGCGATCGGTTCGCCGGTCCTCTCGTGCCGGGCGACCGCCGAGGTGTCGGCGAAGTCGCGGCACCACAGGAGGTAGCTGTAGGGCGAGTTCAGATCGAGAACCCGGGAGTTGCGGGCGAGGCGCCAGATGGCGGGGCCGTCGCCGACGCTCGGGTGGTCGATGACCGGGGAGCCGTGACATGCGGGTGAGGTCGGGGAAGAAGAGGGCATGGATCCGTGTTCGGTCGGGAGCGGTGGGCTGGCGGGGCCGCGCGGTTTCGTACGGCGACGGACTGGCTGGCGGGCGGTGCGGGACCAAGGGGCACACGTCGACGCCGGGGAGCCCGGGAGGGCGGACTGGTGCAGCGCCTCGCGTGTCTCCACGAGGTTCCTGTGTACGGTCTCGGGTACGCCGTAGCCGAGGCGGCAGACGAACACCCTGCAGAGAGGAGGAACCGACTACGCCCCTCTGCGTTCAGCGAGCCACGGGCCATCCGGATCCCGTGGCCGGGCCGAACGGAACGAGACCCCCGCACCCAACAGCGAGCCCGGTACGGTCGCCTTGACGGTCGTATACACCCCGATACCGGCCACGGGAGGCTCCGGCACGGAGTCGGTGAGGTCCGGCCACACGAACTCCGTCCCCGCCTCAAGGGCTGCACTGTCGCCCGCCCTTCGGCGTCGCCGGGGACATGTGGCGGCAGTCAAGTCCTACGCACAGAGCACGGCGACGTACCGTTCCCCTGGCGGTGTGATCTTCTGGAATTCGACGGGGAAGGTGCCCTGCTGGGCTGTGGCCCTTGTTCGTTCCGGCTAAACCGCTCGGCCAGTTCTCGCTCAGTTCGAAGGCGTCGGCCTGTCCGCCCTTCCCCGCTTCGACACTGCGCTGGGGCTCGGGCAGCATCCTGAGCCGGCCCGCCAGGGTGCCGCACCCCTCGGCCTTGCTGTACCGAGTCGCTCGTCCTGCCCCCGCCGCAAGGCCGCCGGCGCAGGCTGGTACAGCTAGGTGACGGCAAGTCAGGGCGGTCTGTCTCTGCATGGGTTGAAGTCCCTCGGTTCGGCGCGCGCGTTGCCTCGCGCCCGCTCGCCTTCCCGGACTCCGACAGGTATGCGTGAATCCTTCACAGTGTTACGGGCTCGTGGCTGGATCGTTTCGACATCTTTGCATCATGCAAGTTTGAGTGAGGCTCGGTCGCGACGGGCGCGGGTGCCTCCCGATGCTCGATGCGGTGCGCCGGGAAAGACGGTTTCGGTCCTCGGCCAGGTGCCGCAAGTGGCACGCGAGTTCGGGGTGAACCATCGGCCAGGCGGCATCGAGGGCATCCGCAAGGTCGGCCGGGGAGCGCCGGTGCTGGAGCAGGCCGCCGACCTCTACCGCTTCGGGTTCCTGCCCGGTCGTGGTCTTCAGCGGCGACAACAGCCCCACCATCCAAGCCGGTTCCCCGCACGGCGAGGCGGTGCACTGCCGCGAGCGCGTCCGGAGCCTGGGCCTGCCGGACCGAGTCCGGCGCGGCCCGCCCGCGGACTGCGCTGACGGCCCTCTGCCGGCACCCTTACTCTGGCTCTGTCAGCCGAGCGTATCCACCCCCGCCCGCACACCCCGCACGTGACGCCGTTGGGTGCGGGGCTGTCGTGTGCGTTGACCGACGGGACACCGCGTGACCATTCATCAGCCTTCGCGATCAGCGACCCGGTGGCCTCGCCCGGCGGCGGCAGGGCGGAGTGGGCGTGCCTGGTGGATCGCCTTCCGCAGGACACCTGCGGCGCTGTGGAACGAGGACGCTACGGACTGGGCCGCCGCGTTGACCTACTACGCGGTGCTGACCGTTTTCCCCGCCCTGCTGGTGACGCTTTCAGTGATCGGGCTGGTCGGCACGCCGGGCAGTCAGCATCTGGCCGACCAAGTGGCTGCCGTCGTGCCGTCCCGGTCGCGTCCGGCCATTCTGCGGGCTTTGCAGAGCTTGGCCGAGCAGCAGACTCCGGCCCGGTTGCTGGCCGTCTTCGGCACCGTGGCCGCCCTGTGGTCGGCCTCCAGCTACCTGAGCGTCTTCCGCCGGGCCCTCCACGCCATGAGCGGCGTCAGGGACCGCCGCCCGCTGTGGAAGAAAGCCCCTCTGACCGTGATCAACGCGCTCGTGCTGCTGACGCTGCTTGTCTCCAGCGTTCTGGCCCTGGTCCTCACCGGTGACGCGGCCCGTGCCGCGGGCCGGATCATGGGGGTGGACGGCGCCGGCGTCACCGCGTGGAACATCCTGAAATGGCCGCTGCTGGCATGCCTCGTCACCATCCTGGTCCTGGTTCTGTTCCGCTCGGGGCAGACCACCGCGTACGGTCTGCGCCACCGGGCCGTGGGCGGCATGCTCGCCGTCGCCCTGTGGCTCCTGGCCTCCGCGGGGTTCGCTCTCTACACCGCCTACGCCGGCACGTACGACCGTCTGTACGGGTCCCTCGCGGGTATCGTCGCCTTCCTCGTCTGGCTGTGGCTGTCCAATCTCGCACTCCTGGCCGGGGCCCAGTTCAACGCGGAACGGGCGGCCCTGCGCGGTGCCTGACCAGCCTGCTGTGCGCTGGGTCAGGACGCAATGCGCGTGTGGTGTCGGTCCGGCCTGGCGTTTTCGGGCGGCCGTGTTCGTCTATCGACGAGGTCGCGTTCTGACGGGCTGCGACGGCACTGGCGTGGTGGCCGGGTTTGGACGGGAGTTCGTGTCGTGACGCGGCGTGCTGGGGTCAGCCGGCAGATCTGCCAGGTGGCGCAGGCGCCAGACGAGGACATCGCTGACGGAGGATGCGCTGTCCAGCTCTCGCAGGTTGGCGGCCTCCGCCAGGAGCGTTCGTGGATCCCGACCGGACTGTTGGGCCTGGGCCATGGTGGCGACGAGCGCCGGCCAACCGGGCTCGGCCAGGACCATGTCGGCCTGGGCGGGGAGGGCCACCCGGAGTTGCGCGGCGTACCAGTCGCTGACCGGCTTGATGATCTGTCTGCCCTGCTCTCTCAACAGGGTGATCGGAGTTTCGGCCGCGGCGGCGTATGCGGCGCGCAGATGAACGGCTGCCTGGCGGGCAGCCTCCGCCTGCTGGGCGTGCCGGTGCTTGGCGTGCCAATGAGCGGCGGCGAGGGCCAGGAAGAAAAGCGTGTCGATCAGCAAGGCGGTGTTGGCGCCTTCCTCTCCTCGACTGCTGGTGGGACCGCTGTGGACCAGGTCGCGGGCGGCTTGCCGTAGCGCTCGGGCGTGGCGGTGTTCCGCTCGGGTGTGGGAGAGACAGGCGCGTTCGAACGCCCAGGCCGCGTCCTGGAGATGGCGGCGATTGTCGGTGGCACTGGTGAGGGCCACGGCGTCGAGGATCTCGCCGGTGGCGGTGATGCGGGCCGCCGCGGCACCATCGCCGTCCTGGTCGAGGTTGAGGAGTGCCGCCCAGGTGGCGTGAGTGGCGGACCGTCGAGCGGTGGCGGGAGCCGACGGTGCCCGCCGGTCACTGCTTGTCCCCTGGCGTGTCGACTGTTCGTGTCGCGTGGCGGGAGCTGCGGCGAAGCGCTCGCGGATCCGCGGCAGGGACAGATCGGCCGAGAGCGTCGAACCGGCATAGAAGATCGGTTCGTGGGCCTTGTTGTGATCGCCCGGGAGCGCGACGTTGTAGCCGAGCAGGTCTCCGGAGGGGGCGACTCGCCGGCGGACGAGGAGCCCGGTCGCGTGCAGCCGGGCGAAGAACTCGTCTTCGTCGGCTGCACCGGCTGCGGCTCGGCGGACCGCTGTGCGCAGTTCTTCCCGAGCGGTGCGCTCGCGTCCCTGTCGGTCGGCCTTGTGGCGTTCGGCGCTGGTGGGGCGCTTGGGTGCGGTGCCGTCGCCCGGGGCTACGCGGTGCAGGTCGTAGTCGGCCTCGATGCGGCGGGCTTCGTCCTGGGCACGCTTGCCCGAGCGGTGATGATCCGGACGGCATCCGTCCTCTCGGACAAGGGTGGCGATGATGTGGATGTGGTCGTCGGCGTGCCGGACGGCAGCCCAGCGGCACCCCGCGCCGTCGCCGGGGTCGATTCCGGTGGCGGCGACCACGCGTCGGGCGATGTCCGCCCAGTCGGCGTCGGACAGGACGCGGTCGCCGGGTGCGGCGCGTACCGAGCAGTGCCAGACGTGCTTGGGCGGGCGCTGGTCGTCCTCCAGGAGGTGCAGGGGCTGGTCGAGGATCTGTTGGAGGGCGGTGAGGGTGGCTGCCTCGTCGCGGCCTGGGTCGGGGGCGGAGCCGTCGTAGGAGGCGACCAGGTGCGGGTCGACGTGCTCTTCCTTGGTCCCCTTGCCGTAGAGGTAGTTGAGGAGCCCGTAGGTATTGCTGCCCTGTTTGTGGATCTTCGGGATCACGCGGCCTCGCCGTACTGGTTCCGGGTGGGGCGGGGATCGGAACCGCTCGGGTCGATCAGGGCGATGAACCGTCGGACGGCTTCGTCGGTGCGGTCACGGGTGTGGGACACGCGGCCGATGAGGTCCTTCAGGTGCGGGACGTCCGCATCGGAGTTGAGAGCCGCCACGGCTTGGTTGAGGAGGTTGCCGTACTGGGTGAGGGCACGGCGGGCGGCGAACAGTTCCTGCAGGACATGCCGGTTGTCGGCGATGGCGGCGGTGACTCCGGTCAGGTCACGGGCGGCGGCGAGGCCGGACTGGGCGAGGAAACCCGCCAGGGTGAGGTTCGCGGCGCGGGCACCGGCCTCGGCGAGCGACCTCTCGCTGTCACTGAGCCGGACACTGACGGCCGGTCGCTGCCGAGGCTTGCGGGGGCGCGGGCGCGGCTTGCCCGGCGACGGAGCGGTGCTCCGCCTGTTCCCGCTCTGGTGCGGTCCGCCCTCGGCCGCGCCCTGCCCGACCGGCGCCCCCTGGCGTCGGTCTTCCGTCTCCGCCACCCCCGGGGCGGAGACGGGTTGGGACGCGCCCCCTGCGGGGGAGTGTCCCAACCTCCAACTTGCTGTGCGCGAGGCGGGCGTGGTGGTCGTCTTCTCCTGGGCGGTGGGTTGTTCATGGTGCGGGTTGTGCACGTGAGGTTCTCCGTGGGGTGTGCGTGGCGTGAGATCGAGCTGGGGTGGCTGGCCTGGATGTCGGATCGGACGGGTGACGAGCAGGGCTGAGACCGGGTGGAGGGAGTGGGTATCCCGGTCGGCCTCCGCTGGAGATCGGGGACCGTGGGGACAGGTCCCCGAAGCAGTGAGGGGACGGTCCCCAAGCTGCGCGAGGTGAGGGCGTGACGCTCTTCGGGGACCGTCCCCGTGACACGGCGTCAGCGGGACCGTCCCGGTGTTCATCGGGGACGGTCCCCAAAATGCCGGGGTGGATTGCGGGGACCGTCCCCGCCTTCGGGGACCGTTGTGGAGACTGAAATATGCCCACTGACCAGGTGCTTTGCGGGGACCGGTCCCCGCAGTGCGGTTGCCGGTCAGCGGTGCGCTTACGGCACGGTCCCCGTCCCGTCCTCCTCGGTCCCCGCAGTGTTTCCGAACGGTGCTTGTGCGGGGACCGTCCCCGTACCGTCCCGGTCGGGGCGATCACGGGGACCGGGCATCACTTCCCGATACGGCGGGTTCGGTCCCCGTCCCCAGTGCAGGGTCCCGGCGGTGCTTGCGGGGACCGTCCCCGTTCACACGACGGACGGGCATGGGGAGGGAGTCTCCCGGTCAGACGACGGACGGGGTGCGGCGTCGGTCGGGTCCGGTGAGGATGACGCGCTCGGTCATCTCGGCGAGGCGGGAGGCGACGCGGTCGCCCAGGGTGGCCCGTAGCTCGGCGGTGGGGAGGTTGGTGGTGATGAGGGTGGGGAGCATGTGCTCGTACCGGTGGTTGACCAGCCGGTACGTGAGCTCCTCGGTCCACTCGCTGGTCTTGGCCGCGCCGAGATCGTCCAGGAGCAGCAGCGGGCAGCGAGCCAGGCTCTGCAGGTCGCGTTCCGCGTCGTGGCCGGCGCGGGGGCGCGCTCGGGCGTAGAGGTCGGCGGTGGTGGTCGCTTCCCACCGCAGGCGCACACCTCGGCTCAGGAGAGCCCGGACAGCGCCGTACGCCTGGTAGGTCTTGCCCGTACCCGTGGGGCCCGCGATCAGCAGCGACGGGCCTTCGGCGATGCCCGGTCCGCCAGGGCCGGGGCGTCCTGCGTCGGCGATCTGGTCGGCCCAGGCGGTGATCTGCGGGTGGTCGGCCAGGGCCCGGCGGTAGCGGGCGGGGATGCGGGCGTCGGCGATCTCCAGGGCGGTCACGGGCTGGGGCGCTGGCTCCTCGCCGGCAGCGGCGGCGGGGTCGATGCCCCGGCCGGCCAGAATGCCGTTCAGCCGGTCGGCGAGCGGGCCGACGCGCTGGGGTGCGCGGGTGAGGGTGGCGGTCAGAGCTCATCTCCGTAGGCAGCGACGATGTCGGTGGGGTTTGTCCACGCCCTGTGGACGGCGGGCGCGGTTGGGACGCCGGCGTTCATGACCTCGTGGACGAGGCTGGGCAGGACGCTGGGATGCATGCCCTTGGCCCGGTGGCGTTCCAGGGCGGCCCGGAGGTGGGCCGGGGCGATGCCCTCGGCGAGCAGCTTGCGCACTTGCCGGCCCAGGTGCCCCAGGAAGTCGTCCGGTGGGCGGTGATTGCATCCGGCGACGTACTCGGCAAGAAGCTGCTTGGCCGAGACGGTGTCGGGCGCCGGGGCGCTTGCGCCCCCCGAAGGGGTATTTCCTAGATCCACGGTCCTAGGTCCTAGATCCGGACGGTGAGGCTTCACCCCCGGCTCCGTGCGCTCTTCGTGAGCCCTCACGGAGGGCTCAGTGAATCCGCTCTGACCTGCGAGTTCGTCATCGGTGCCAGGAGTCGGTGCGGACTCGTGCCCCCTGCCTGCGTCGTCACGGAGGGCTCCGTGAGGCGGCAGGGAGGACTCGGTGAAGCCGTCCGCCATGACACCCGGCGTGACTCCGGCCAGGGCGCCGTGGCGCGGGCAGGCGGGGATCCTGCTCTTGCTCGGCCGGTTGATCTTCTGGTGCCGGCTCCAGGTGACGACATGCAGGTAGCGCCTGTCATCGGGCCCCTTGTAGCGGCAGATCAGCCCGGAGTCGGCGAGCTGGGCGAGGTCCTTCTCGACCTCGGCGGGCGTGTGCTCGGGGCGCAGGACCCACAACTGCCCGGCGATGATCGCCGCGTGGTCGCGGTGGCGGCCCTGGTCGTCGGCCTGGGTGAGCAGGCCGAAGAAGGTGCGTTCGGCGGTCAGGGAGACGGCGGCCAGGGACTCGGAGACGAAGGCTTCGGGCTTGATGGTGCGGATTCGTGCCAAGAGCGGGGCGGTCCTCACTCGGTGGCCTGTGGGCGGACACCACGGCTCACCGTCGGTCGGGGTGGGATTCGAACGGCGGGGGCGGGCTGTTGGCGCGGGCACGCCGAGAGCCGGCTGCGTTTTCCGGGGGTGTCGTCAACATAGCCACACCCAGGCCGCGCAAGTCCAGCCCAATCCGACGCAATCTCTCACGGCAGAAAGACCGCGGGAAATCAGGTGGGACAGCGGGCGGGACCAAAACCGTAGGGCACGATCCGCTGTTGACCAAATAGTTGCCCTGCCGACCGAGCCAGAAGCATCACACCGAGCAGCCGTTGACGTGCCGTCGAGCGGCAAGCTACAACACAACATCCCACGTCAGAAGTGCATCGAAGCGTGTGTGTGGGGCCGTGTGTCACCTGGTCGAGACGGTGCGCCGCCCCCTGCTCGCCGTGCGAAACCGAGGGCAACATAGCCGACGATCGCCGGTTACCGAAACCGGCGAATGCAAGCTACAAGTGGAGTCATGGCAGCACGTTCCCTGGAAATAGGACCGGCAGGTATAAGAACCGCCCGCACCATAGAATTCCTCCGCACCGAACGCGGTCTCGCCCAGCGTCAGTTGGCCGAACGCGTCTCGGCCCTTGGCCGCCCGATGTCCAACACGATGCTGTCTCGAATCGAACGCGCCCAGCGGCGCTGCGACGTCGACGACCTCGTCGCCATCGCCGAGGCCCTTCTCGTCTCCCCCCTCGTCCTGCTGCGGGGACCGAACGCCACCTGAGCCGAGCCGCCCAGCACCGCTGACCGCGCCCTCGCCACCGAGTAGTAAGGAATCGTTCCACTTGCCCCACCCCGCGATGTCCCCTGCCCTCGCACGCCTCCCGCACCGAATGGACGGCGAAGCTGCACTCCCTCGTCTCTACCGCCCCGAGGAGATCGCCGAGAAGCTCGGCTGCTCGGCCTGGTGGGTCAAGGACCGGGCACGCCGGCGCCTGATACCCCACACCCGAGTCGGCCGCGCGTACCGCTTCACCGCAGGGCACCTCGCTGACATCATCCGCCTCAACGAGGAGCCGGCAGCGGAAAGCGCCCACCGCACGCGCCCACCGGCAAAGCCGTCGGAAGAGCCCATGGCCCCGACGCAGTCCGGTCGCCGGGCGCAGCCCGCCACCTCCTCCGCCCCACGCCTGCGGGCCCGACCGCCCCGCAGGTCCCAGTACGGCGCGGCCGCTTAGCAGCACCCACCACACAACAGAAGGGAGGGAGACCGAAGCGTGGGCTTCCCCGAGAAGCGCGGCACCTACTGGCGCGCCAGGTACAAGGTCAGCGAGGGCAAGTACGGCACCGTCGTCGACCCGACGGGCGCGGTGGTCAAGTACGCCACCAAGCGTGAGGCCAAGCAGGCCGCCGACGAGGAAGAGGCCAAGGTCCGCCGGGGCACCTGGCGCGACCCGGCGGCCGGCCAGGAAACGTTCGGCGGGTACGCCAGCCGCTGGTACGACGCCCAGGACCTGGCCGCGTCCACCATGCAGAACTACCGGCGCCACATCGAGGAGCACCTGCTCCCCGAGTTCGAGGCCAAGGCCCTGGCTGGCATCCTCCGCACGGACGTGGACGCCTGGGAGAAGCGGGAGAAGGCCGTCTACGCGGTCTCCAGCGTCAAGACGTGGCACTCGACGCTCCACCTGATCCTGGAAGACGCCGTGGACGAGGGCCTCATCGCGTCCAATCCGGCCGCCAAACGGCGCGGGCGCGGCAAACGCGCCGGCCGCTCCCGCGATCGCGGACCCGAGAAGGTCATCACCGACCCACTCGGCCTGCTGCTCATCGCCGAGCGCGCCGCCCTGCTGTCCGGCCGCGACGACGAGTTCGTCGCCGTGATCCTCAAGGGCTACACGGGCATGCGGTGGGGCGAGATCGTCGGCCTGGAGATCGAGTTCGCCCGCCCCGGCACCATCCGTGTGGAGCACCAGCTGTACGAGCTCGACTCGGGCGAGCTGATCCGCTGCCCGCCCAAGGACGACAGCTACCGAACCATCGACGCGATGGACTGGTTGTCCGCCCTGGTCGCCGACCACCTCGCCCGTACGAAGCCGACCCCGTGTCCCTGCCACGGCAAGCGGTACGTCTTCCGCGGCCAGGGCACAGCCCGGACCGGAGGCCACCAGGGCGCCAAGCTGGTGGATGTCGCCCGTCGCGCAGGTGTGTCCACCGGGACGGTGTCCAACGTCCTCAACCACCCTGATCGTGTACGTGAGGAGACCCGCACCCGGGTGGAACGCGCCATCGCAGAGCTGAACTTCGTGCGTGGCGGCGTCCCGACGGAGAACGCGGCCCACTGGCGCCGCAACGGCTTCGCCACCTGGCTGTTCACGCCAGCCACCTCCGGCTGGTATCCGAAGAAAGCACCCCAGGAGGCCCGCCCCGTCCCCCTGCTCGGCGACCCGTGGCCCGGCGTCCCGGTCCGCGGCCGCAGCGCCCAGGACCGCGCCGACTCCTGCTGGCTTCCCATCGCCACGGGTCTCACCCCCCACGGCCTGCGCCACTCCCACCGCACCAACATGGAGGACCTCGGCACGGAGAAGGTGCTCATGGACGAACGCATGGGCCACATCGACGGCTCGGTCTCGGCACGCTATGCCCACGTGACCCCGGGCATGCGCAGGCGACTCATGGCCGGCCTGACCGAGCAGTGGGAGGCTTCGCTAGATGCTCGCCGGAGGATGCGTGCACGGTCGTCGGTCGTCGTGCTCGACCGTCTCCTCCGAGCATGTGACCTTGTTCCAGTCGCATGACGGCGCCATGGGGATTCATGCCGACAGAGGGCATACTTTCGCCACCCGAGCAGTCCACCGGAGAGTGAAGTACCGTCGGCTCGTGTCCGACGGGGGCGGAGAGGAGGAACGCGGTGTCGTATGAGCCGAAGCTCGCCGCTGCGTCTTCCGGTGCCACTCTGCGGCAGCTGTCCCACTGGCGCCGTGCTTCCGGTAAGCGGGGCGCTCTGCTCGTACCGGAGCTTTCCGACTCCCGTCCGATCCTGTACTCCTTCCGTGACGTGGTGGCTCTGCGGGCCTGTGTGAAGCTCCGTAAGGAGACTTCACTGCAAAAGATCCGTAGGGCCGTGGACACGCTTCGAGAGGACCTGGGCGAGCGTGAGCATCTGTCCGCCTACGCACTTGTCGCAGGACCGGACACGATCTATCTGGCGGAGCCCGAGCAGGCCGTCGATCTGATCAGGGGCGGGAACGTGGTCATCCACCAGTTGGTGGATGTCCTGGCGCCTTTCTACCGGGACGGCCGCCACATTCCCGACCTGCTGAAGCCACGTGACCACGTTGCCGTCGAACCTGCGGTACGTGGTGGTGAGCCGGTCATCGAAGGGACACGGATCCCGGCCGCAGAGGTGGCTGCCCTGGTGAGGGACGGCGTACCGCCGGACAAGGTCAGCGACTTCTACCCCGGTGTCAGTGCTGCGGCTGCACGCGACGCGGTCGATTTCAGCGACTACGTGGACAGCTACATCGACGGCTCTCGGCAGGCTGCCGCTTGAAGCTGCTGCTCGACGAGAATGTCCCCAGACCCATGGCAGAGATCGTGCGCATCCTGCTGACCGCGCACCATGTGGTGCACGTCCACGAATTGGATGGCTGGGCCGGCACGAAGGACATCGAGCTGTATGCGAAGGCCCGGGCAGAGGGCTTCCAGGCGATCATCACCAACGACGTGAAGCAACTGAACCGGCCCATGGAAGTCCAGGCGATCGCGCGATCCGGGCTCCACCGGATCCAGTACCGCCAGAACAACAAGCACGGTGGCCTGGTCGGACTTGGCACGGCCATAGCCACCGTGTGCGCGGCACTCCCTCACGCTATCGCCGAACTGGCAGCAGCGGACGGTCAGTTTGGTGTCCCTCACAGCCATCGATCCCTCGCGCCACAACCGTCTACAGGTCACCGATCCGAAGACGTCCCCACCGAGGCACTGGCCAAACCCCAGTTCCTGATCTGGCCTGTGGCCGGCTGCGCGTTCGCCTCGCAATCGCCGTCGAGTGGGTGAGTGGGTAGGCCGTCCGCCATGAACGGCCTACCCGTTGTGTTACTCCTACCGTGTCTTGGAGACCCCCCCCTTGAAGTCCTGGAGGTTTCCCCTGGGGTCAACGTCAACAGCCTCATCCAGCCTGAGGTTCTGCGCTGCCGTTACCTAATTGTTGCTTCATACAAAAGTTGATGCGCGAATAAAATCCCTTTTGGGTGCCTATGTGAAGATCTATTGGCGCCCTGGACTGGCGTCCCTGCGGTCCAATATCGAGCCGGACGCTCAGCTCCAGCTCTGGGCGCGGGAACGCCGCTACTCCAGGGATTCGGCCTGTTGCGGTGGCGGGGTGCGTCACATTGATGCAGCTCAGCGCCGATGCGGGTGGGCGTGCTCATCGCGACAGGTGTGGTGCTATCGCTGGATGAGGTGGGCTCATGGGCGCCCGGAGTGATCTCGTTTCATCTTGGAGTGGGCGCCGCCGAGTTGACTGCCGTGGAGGCCCGGGCATCCAAATCGCAGGGAGCCCGTCCGGTCGGTCGTGACGATGGCTGGCTCACCGTTCGCAGAGTCGGACACGAAGGTGATCCGGGTGCGCAAGCGGCTGATGGGGTGGCATGAGCCGAGGACGTGCCGGGATTGGTCCTCGTGAGCTGGAAGGCGAGCGGATGCAGTTCCCGTGCTCCAGGCTGCCTCCGAGTCGAAGATTTGTACGGATCTTTGCACAGTGCCGTGGTAGGTTCTCGCCGATGGCATCCGTTGCAGTGTGCAAAGAACTCTGCATGGGCTGCTGTTGACACTGTGTCGCCGGCGCTGCGTGGCGCCTGTGGGGGAGGGGATCATGAAGGTCAAGTCTGCTCGTACCAAACTGGTGGCGGCTGGAGCCGTACTCGCTGCGGGTGCGGCTCTGCTGTTTGGCGCGGCACCTGCGCAGGCGGCAACCACGTTCTACGTCAGTGACAACTGCGACGTGCCGTGGATCAGCTGTTCCTCGGGTGACCTGAATCTGAACTACAGTTCGATGCAGTACGCGGTGGATTCGAGCGGAAAGCTCCTCACGAGCTATGCCTCGTTCTACGGGGATGTGTACGACTACGCCGGTACCAGCCAGTACCAGGGGTCCACTCTCTACACCTACGTATACGTCTTCGGCCACGGCGGAAACGGCAACGGGCAGCAGGTGAAGAACAATGCCGCCTCGGTCTGGAACTGCGCCCCGGCGGACAACTACTACGTCTACTACAACTCCGGGTATCTGGGGCACTCCCAGTACTTCCGGCACGCCTACGCCTACGACTGCTACTGGGCCGATCTCGATTCCACGCTGAAGAACGAGAACGCCTCCGAGCACTTCGCCTGACCGCCCCGGCCACTGGTAAGGAACCCGCGATGAACCGCCACGCCAAGACCGCATCGATCGTTGTGGCCGCCGCCACCGCAGCCCTGATGACGGGCTGCTCCGCCTCCACGGCCGACACCTCGAACAAGGCGAAGGGGCCGAGAACCGAGCCGATAGCCCAGGAGTCCTCCACCGTGGACAAGGCCAACTGGCCTTCGGCTACCCCGCGCAGCGGCCTGGCCAAGGGCTTGTCCCTGCCCCTGGAGGACTACATGCAGACCTATCAGGACACGGTCACCCTCGACAACGCCGCCCGCCATCTCCAGAAGCAGTGCATGGCCGATTACGGGTTCACCGTCACCCTGCCGCCCGCGGGGAGCACTCCGCCGCCGAATGACAACGACGCCAACATCGAACGCCGTTACGGCATCACCGACCGCGCCACGGCAGAGAAGTACGGCTACGGCCTGCCGGACGACCTCCAGCATCAGCAGGGCGCGACGCTGCCGAAGATGACCACGGAAGAGACCGAGGTCTTCTCCGGCTACACCAGCCTCAACCTGCACGACCCCAACCGGACGCCAGCGCCCGCCGCCTACAAGGGCAAGGAAATCCACAAGAACGGCTGCGCCGGATGGGCGGATGACCAACTCGGCACGCGCAACCTCGACTTCTCCCTCGTCTCCGAACTCGACGGGCAGAGTCTTACCCAGTCCCAGAAGGCGCCCGCCGTTCAGGACGCCATCACGGCCTGGTCCAAGTGCATGAGCACCAAGGGCTACACGGTGGACACTCCCTACAACGCGGACAAGATCGTTCCTCATACAGATGGAACCCCTTCCCAGGACGAGATCGATGTTGCCCTCGCCGACATCGACTGCAAGACGTCCACCGATCTTGTGAAAATCTGGTTCGACGCCGAAACGGCCGTCCAGAAGCAGCAGATCGCTGATCACCGGGACGAACTCACCAAGTCCAAGGCGCGCAACACAACCGCTCTGGCCGTCGCGAAGACGGCCCTGGCGGGATAGCGCCATGTCGGCATGCCGCGTCGTGATCGGCACTGCCGTGGCCGCCGCGTTCGTCGGCGCGGCGGTCTACGGAACGGTCGCCTTCGCTCACAGCATCAACGACGACTTGCGCAGACCGGTGGCCGCTTCTCCCCACGCTGGTGACGCGACCGCTGTACGTGACCCACTGCGTGATGCCTGCGCCACGGACGCGCCCAGAAACGGGCTGCCCGCCAACGGCGTTGTCGTAGCCACGGATGCCACGAAAGAGGTGAATCTGTACCAGCTGCGCCGCAAAGACCACGTCGTGACCGTGCCTGTGTCGGTCACCAACACCGGCGACACACGCGCGATCTACACGGTCACCGTTCGCGTCACCCTCACCGGGGATTACGAAGGCGTCGACGTGGACAACGCCGTGGCCATCGACGGAGCAGTCAACCCGCACATCACCACCTCGTCGGAAGTCAGCTTCCAAGGCATCGGAAGTGCTCCGCTCACGGGCATGGACGTCAGCATCCTTGACGTCCGCAAGCAGAGGTGCCCGGCCGCCTGAGTCGTCACAGCACATGCGACACCAGGCGAACGGCTGACGACAGGCGCCCCGGAACGCTGCTCCGGGGCGCCTGTGGCCATCCGGCCGCCCCGCCATCCCTGTCGCAGTGGTGGTCCGGTTCCTCGCGGGGGTGTATCCGGCCCTTGCGTGCCGCTCGGGTCGCACCTCTGGAAGCTCTCCGTTGCTGAGCCGCCATCACGCACGACGGCATGGCTGCGGAGTCCGTCAATGAATGGACACCTTGGGAGGATCATGTTCCACCGCAGAAGACATTCCAGACGGCCCAGCAGGGCCGTCATGCGGAGATGGCCGACGCTCGGCGCGCCAGGAGTGCTGCTCCTCGCCGGCGCTCTGATAGCAGGCGCCGTCTCCCCGGCCGCCGCAGCAAGCCAGAGCACGACGGACAAGGCGTCAAAGCCCTTGTCGTACGTGTCATCCCCCAAGGACGCCACGGGCCCGGCGGCCGATGTGATGGTCAACGGCTGGGGCGACGGTTCCGGGTACCACATCGATGTGGCCACCGGTGCCGGCGGCTACAACTGGCGCGAACTGGCTGTGCTGCGTCCGGCAGGCATCGACGACGCATCATGGACCGGCTACCAGTGCGTGTCCGGTGACGGCCGGTACGCTGCAGTATCAATCCTGCCCGCCGGTTCGGTGAATTTGGCCGCGGCCCGTGACCACGGCGCCTTCGCCTACACCGTGAACCTGCGCAGCGGTACGGTGAAGGCGGTCGCGGGTGGCGTCGCGCTGAAGTACCACTCGCCGGGCTGCGGCCTTGGCGACACTGCGGAGTTCACCGTCAGCCCGGGCGAGAACCAGCGTCGTACGCAGGTGCTGACCGTGGACATGCCGTCCGGGAAAGTCCAAAGCAGCGTCACTGTCGACGGCCAGGTGACCAGCGTGGTGCCCACCGCCGACGGCCCGGTCGGTGTGCTGGGCGGTTCTCTGGTGCGGCTGCCTGCAAAGAACAACGGTAAGTCGACTGCCCGTCCGAAGCAGCTGGCCGACGTCGGCGGCATGGCCTACGACCTACGGCCGGCAGCCGGCGGCGGTGTCGACTTCGCGGTGCAGCGAGACAGTCACCAGACGTCGCTGATCTTGCGGGAGCGGTCGGGCAAGCTGTCGGAACTCGGTGAAGGCAAGCACGCCCAACTGCGCCTGCTGCAGGGCCGGTCCGGCCACGCCATCGCGATCGGCGCGACCGTGGCATCCGCCAAGTCCGGCATCCGCAGGATCGACACGCACGCGCTTCCCCACGGTGCGAACGGCGTGTCGGGAGTCTCGCTGGACGGCGGCGCCGTGATGGGCCTCGGCAGCAAGACCAAGGCGTCCACACCGCTGATCCTGGCCACCCGCAGCGGCAAGCTGATCAAGAGGGCACCACCGGGCGCGTCTGTACGAACGTCGACTGTCCTTCCCAAGGCCGCGCCCACCGCGACGGGAAGCACAGCGTCTGTGACCCAGTCCGCATACACGGCCCCCGATCGGACCCAAGTGGCCTCGGCGACCGCTGCCGTCGCGCCGCTGAAGAAGAACACGAGCGCGGTGTCTTCGGCCACCGTTGCCGGCACCTCCGGCACCCTGACGACGGCGACCACTGCGGCCTCCACGACCCCGAAGTGCTCGGTGGGCCGCAACGAGGAGAACCGGCAGGTCATGCAACCGGGCACCGCGCAGGTGTCCTGGGCGGTGCAGATGGCCGAACAGGGCCTGCTGACCGGCTCCGCCTACCAGCGGCTCGCCAACTACGCGAACCTCGGCCTGGTCGCCTACTCCCCGAACGACGACTTCGGCAAGGTCGCCCTGGAGCACCCCTCCAGCGACAGCTGGGACACGGTGCCCCGCTCGGTCTACCAGGCGATCGTGGCGCAGGAGAGCAACTACAGCCAGGCGTCCTGGCACGCACTGCCGGGAATCCCCGGCAACCCGCTGATCGCCGACTACTACGGCGCCGGTGGCTCGATCACCCACATGGACTACTCCAAGGCCGACTGCGGCTACGGCCTGGGCCAGGTGACCACGGGCATGGCCGCCGGGGACACCAAGTACTCGGCCCACGGCCAGTGGAAGATCGCCGTGGACTACCAGGAGAACGTCTCCGCCGGTCTGCAGATCCTGGAGCGCACCTGGAACCAGCTCTACGACGCCGGTATCACCGTCAACGGCGGTGACCCGAAGTACCTGGAGAACTGGTACTTCGCCGCCTGGGCGTACAACTCCGGTATCCAGCCGACGGCCGCGTTCGGCAACACCACTGGCTGCACCCCCGGCCCCGACTGCACGGGCCCGGATGGCACGTGGGGTCTGGGCTGGTCCAACAACCCGGTGAACCCGGACTACCCGCCCACCCGCACCCCGTACCTGCGAGACTCCTACGCGGACGCCTCACACCCGGCGAGCTGGCCCTACCAGGAGCGGATCATGGGCTGGATGGGCCGGCCGATCCTGCGCTTCAACGAGCCCGCGTACGCCACGCCGGACTACCACGGCGGCAAGAGCTGGCTGCAGATCCCACCGGTCGACGCGTTCTGCACCAGCGACAACCTGTGCGACCCGACCGGACAGCAGAGCTCGGACTACTGCTCCCTGGCGGACTCCGAGTGCTGGTGGCACCACCCCGTCACCTTCATCTCCGACTGCTCCACGACATGCGCCACCAGCAGCTACAGCGCAGGCGCCGGGTCGAGTGAACCCGCAGTTGTCAAACCGCACCCGCACCCGCCGTCCTGCTCGCTGGACACCACGCACGTGCACGACGAGGGACACGGGTCTCCGGTCATCGTGGACGAGTCGCAGAGCCAGCCGCCACTGAACCTGGTCGGCTGCGGATCGTCCAACTGGTCCCAGGACGGCACCTTCACCTATACGCCCGGCACCAACAGCGACGGCGACCCGATCGGCTCACTCGACACCCACCAGCTCGGCGTCGGCTTCGGCGGCCACGTGCTGTTCACCCACACCGAGGACGGCTCCAACCCGGCCGAGATCAACACCGGCACCTGGATGCCGAACCTGCCGAAACTGCAGTACTACAAGATCAAGCTGCACTTCCCGTCCACAGCAGCCAGTTCCACCAACGTCGTCTACACCATCAACCCCGGCGGCGGCGCCAGCTCGTGGAAGATCCGGGTGAACCAGGACTGGGGATCCGAGGAGTGGGTGACCATCGGCACCTTCGCGATGGAGGACGGCGCCACCGTCAAACTCACCAACAAGAGCGACATCACGGGCTCCGGCAACATCAACTACGCCGACTACGACGTCGCCTACGACGCGGTCGCTTTCATCCCGGAGGGCGGCACGCCGGGCAAGCCGATCGGCGGTCCGCCCGGCGTCAAGGACGCGCCCAAGGGCAGCAACCCGGCCTGGGTGCAGTGCGGTTGTGTGCGGCGCACCGCCGGTGACCCGGTCGACACCAGCACCGGCTACTTCGGGGACACCTTCACCGACCTGTCGACGCCCGGCCGCGGCATGCCGCTGGACTTCACCCGCACCTACGCCTCCGCCCTGGCCAGCCCCGACGGCCCGAACGCCGCGCTCGCCGAGAACGGCCCCTTCGGCTGGGGCTGGACGTACTCGTACAACCTGAGCGCTACCACCGACAGCACCAGCGGCGACGTCACCATCAAGCAGGAGGACGGTTCCCAGGTCACCTTCACCGACTCCTCGGGCACCTACACGCCCAGCGCCCCGCGCTACGACGCGACCCTGACCAAGTCCGGCTCCGACTACGTCTTCACCCGCAAGTCGAGGGACATCTTCACCTTCGACACCGCGACCGGACATCTGACGGCGGAGACCGATCTGGTCGGCAGCAAGGCCAGCCCTGCATACGCCACGACATTGGTCTACGACGGCGACGGCAACCTGCACACGATCACCGACCCGGGCGGCCGCGTCTACACACTGACGTGGACCGGCAGCCACATCACCGCCCTCACCGACACCGCCGGACGCACCGTCACCTACGGCTACGACGCCAACGACAACCTCACCGACGTGTACGGCGTGGGTACCACCCGCTCGCCGAGCCTTGAGGACGACGACCACTACCAGTACACGTACGACTCGTCACACCTGATGAAGACGATGCGCAAGCCGGTCCAGTACGGCAGCGACGCTTCGCCGACCCCGGTGACGTCGATGACGTACGACGCCTCTGAGCGCGTGGTCACCCAGACCGACCCGATGGGGAAGACCACCGGCTTCGCCTACGGCCCGAATGTGGACACGGGCCTGACCGACGGTCAGACCCTGGTGACCGACCCGTCCGGCCACAAGATCCTCTACACCTACGCCGACGGCATGCTGCAGTCCGAGACCCGCGGCTACGGCACGCAGGACGCCGGGACCTGGTCCTACACCTACGACCCGATCAGCCTCGGCATCACCTCCATCAGCGACCCCGACGGCAACCTGCAGACCTTCGCCTACGACGACCACGGCAACCAGATCTCCGCCAGCGACGCCCGCGGCTTCACCACCACCAACTCCTACGACGACAACGACAACCCGATCACCACGATCGACCCGGCCGGCCTGCGCACCGACTACACCTACGACAAGGCCGACCACATCGCCGCCTCCGGCAGCGGATTCGGGTTGCTCACCAGCACGACCCAGCAGCCTGCCGACGGCAGCACGGCCGCCCGCACCACGAGCACCTACTACGACGACACCGCCCACCCGGGCGACGTCAACCGCACCGTCGACGCCCGCGGCAACACCACCAAAGCGACCTACGACGACGCGGGCGACCTCACGACCACCATCGACCCGGAAGGTGACAAGACCCAGTACGGCTACGACACCGACCGCGGCCTGAGGACGTCCCAGGTCTCCCCGGTCGGTACCGCCGCGGGCACCGCGCCTGGCTGCACGCCACCTGCCAAGGGCTGTACCACCTACGCCTACGACGCGTGGGGCAACCGGACGACGACGACCGATCCGCTCGGCCACACCACCAAGGCGACCTACGACGCCAACGGCAACCGCACCTCCGCCACCGACGGCAACGACAAGAACACCCAATACGGCTACGACGCCCAGGACCGGAACACCACCGTCACACGGCCCGACGGCACCGTAACGAAGACCGCCTACAACGCTGACGGCACGATCGACAAGACCACCGACGCGGCCGGCGCCGTAACCACGTACGGCTACGACGCCCAAGGCCGCCGCACCAGCCGCACCGACCCGGACCAACACACCACCACGTCCGCCTACGATGCTGCGGGCAACCTCACCCAAGTCACCGATCCCTCGAACCGCACCACCACCTACGCCTACGACCCGGCGGGCAACGTCACCGGCATCGACTACTCCGACACCTCCACCGCCGATGTCACCACCATCGACTACGGCCCGCTTGGCCACCGCACCTCGATGACCGACGGCACCGGCACCAGCACATGGACCTACAACGCCTTCGGCGACCTCACAGCCCAGACCAACGGCGCAGGCAACGCGGTCGGCTACGGCTACGACGAGAACGACTATGCCACCTCCATCACCTACCCCGACTCGACCGGGCACACGGTCACCCGTACCTTCGACAAGGCGGACCGGCTGACCGGCGTCAAGGACTGGAACGGCAACACCACGGCTTTCGGCTACACCGCAGACAGCCAGTGGGAGTCCACCACCTACCCCAACGGCACCACCGCGACCACCGGCCACGACGACGCAGGGCAAGCCACGTCCGACACCCTCACCAAGGGCACGACCACTCTCGCCTTGCTCACATACACCCATGACGACGCGGGCCAGCTCAGCGGCCAGACCCCCACCGGCGTTCCCGGCGGCGCACAGACCTACCAGTACACGGACAACGAGCAGCTGAAGTCAGCCACTGCTGGCTCCACCGTCACATCCTTCGGCTACGACGCCGCCGATAACCCGGTCCAGGTCGGCACCACCGGCCAGACCTTCGACCCGGCGAACCAACTGTGCTGGTCCACGACGGGGACCATGCCTGCCAACCCGGACTGCGCCACCGCTCCGACCGGCGCCACCACCTACACCTACGACGACCAGGGCAACCGCACCCAGACCACGGACGGGAGCACCACCACGACCTACACCTACGACCAGGCCGGCCACCTCACTGCCACCGACACCGGCTCCACCACGGCGACCTACACCTACGACGGGAACGGCCTGCGCGCATCCAAGACCGTCGGTACCACCACAGCGTCCTTCACGTGGGACGCCGCTGACATTCCCGACCTGCTCTCCGACGGCACGACCGACTACGTATACGGGCCGGCCAACATGCCCGTCGAACAGATCGGCTCGGGCGACACCCAGTGGTACTTCCACGACCAGTTGGGCTCCACCCGTGCCCTGACGGACAGCAGCGGCGCGGTCGACTGCACCTACGACTACACCCAGTACGGCGCGGTCCTCGGCCACACCGGAACAGCGTCAACGCCGCTGCAGTACACCGGCCAGTACACGGACGCCGAATCCGGCCTGGTCTACCTCCGAGCCCGTTACTACGACCCCGCCACCGCTCAGTTCCTGACGGTGGACCCCGAGGTCGACAACACTCTGGAGGCGTACGTCTACGTCGCCGGCAATCCGCTCAACCTCGCCGACCTGACCGGTCTGTGCTGGTCCTGGGCCAGCTCACTGTGCCACGCTGCTTCGGCGACGGACCATTTCATCCACAAGCACGTGGACACCATCTCCAACATCAGCGCCATCGCCGGTGGCGTCGCCATCGTGGCCACGATCGGGTCGGCCCTGTGTCCGGTCTGCGCACCGGTTCTGCTTCCGGTGGCGGGGATCGCGACAGCAGTCATGCTCGTGACGCAGATCGCGGTCACCTACGACAAGTGCAGATACGGCTCCGGATGGGACTGCGCGGCACAGGCGTCGGTCCTCGGGGCCGAGGCCGGCGGTACCGGATACGCGGGGAGGAAGGCGGTCTCGTGGGGCTTCGGTATGAAGGGGGCCCCGATCGAAAAGACCATCGACAACATCCGCAAGATCTGCGGCGGATGACCCGGAAGGTACTGCCTCCCGGCTGACCACCGGCCGAACGTGCCCTGTCGCCGCCCCGCACCGCGGCGGCGACAGGGCGTCGGCCTCCCGATTACACACCTCGAGCGAGCCTTGTGAACAGGACCTCAGACGTCATCTCCATCCGCCCCAACATCTGGCAAGCGGCGAAGGTTTCCTCCCTCTTTATCGCCTTCTTCGCGTTCAAAGCGGCCCTGACCGACAACAGCGTCGACCGATGGATCCTCGTCGGAGCCACGGTGTTCCTCCTTCTTACCCTCCTGGTCCTTCGCCGGCTCTTCGTCGTCACTGTCACCCCCGCCACGGTCACCGTGCGGCAGCCGTTCCGCAACGTCTCGATCAGCATGGCCCAACTCCAGTCGGTGTCGGCAAAGGCGCTGAGCCGTCGCCCGCCTATGTGGGCACTGACGCTGGTCGGCGCCGACGGGACACGCACCACGACGAGCATGACGTTCGTGGCCCTGGCCGACCGCAGGCGACTGCTCGCGGCCATCGAACAGCGAACGGCACGGGGCGTGGTGCGGCGGGACGACGTCCTGCTGGCCATGATCGCCGAGGACGGCTCCGCGCCCCACTGACCATTGCCGGGATGCAGCCGCGGCTGGCCCAACAGGAACACACACCAAAACGGTTGCCGGACCAAGAGATTCCTGACGGGTGTCCGTCGCGGTCGGTCCCGTAGCGCAACTCAGTTGCTTGTTCTTCGGACCGCCCATGGAGTTTCCGCGCAGTGGATCTCAGCGTCCCAAATCCTGCACCTCCGTCGATCTCGTGCGCGGCCCAGATCGGCGGCCGGCGATCACGCCGCCCAGAGATGTCCGCGAGTTTCGACACCACCGCCAACTTGGCTGCGCAATTCCAGAACGACTCCGACGCGCGGACCACGAACTGCGAACGAAGCGATGATCGTGGCGACCTTCAGGGCCGCCCATGCCTCAGCGGCGCTTGGCGTGGCGCTCTCGTACCACAACGATCCACCCGACCACCGGCAGCATCACCAGCCAGGCAACCACCACCCCCACAGGCCCTTCCCACCCGACGCCGACAAGACAGGCCAGCCAAGCCGTCAGTGCCGCACCGACCGTGGCCTTGCCCAACGGGATCAGGGAAGCGGGCAAGCCGTGCTCGGCTGCACGGCGCGCTCCCAGCAGCGCGCAGCCACCGGCCCCCAGTAGGTAAGTTCCGCAGGCCAGCGCTCCCAGAGCCAGAGCGGTGTCGATATCCGGGTCGCCAACGGGGTTGTCATTGGTCTCCTGAGTGAGGCCGCCCCGGCTGACGGCCGTCGCGTAGCGCCGCCAGACGGTGACGCTTACCAGGTCACCTGGGTGCAACCGCTTCAGCAAGGGGCCCGGGGAACCCATGTCGAGTGAGCCGGACGCCGGAGCAGGGCCCGATAGTTCGAGCCGGTACGTCTCGTCTCTCCCTGAGCTCTGGATCACTGTTTCCGTCACGGTGGCTCGCACAGTGTGCAGACAATCCGCCCGGTCGGCGCCGGCTCCGGCCGCAGTGCACGGGACGGCCGAGAGGAACCCCTGCTCCTCCGCTACCGCCCCGGGCAGGGCAGTGAATCTACTGACCGCCCACATCAGTGTGAAAGCGCCCAAAAGCACCGCGCACAGTCCCCATGCACGATGCCACCACGGCCGACGCCGCAGGCCACCCGGACGCGGAGGACCGTATCGGGGCAGCGGGCGCGAGACGGACCGGGGCAAGGGCATCAGCGCACCGTACAGCCATCCCGCTGGAGGCGTCGACGGCCCCTTCACGCATTCTCTCCAAAGCCAGTGCGGTCCTCCTCGCCCTTGGTGGCCGCGGTGTGCGATGCGAGTGGTCCAGGCGTATGCCCGCCACGCAACTCGTCCCGCGGTACTTGCTTGACAGCTCCGGATACGTCTTCTTGACAGCTCCGGATACGTCTTGATCATGATCGTTGCGGGTGGCCGATGCCCCGATCTCATGGTTGCCCCCTCCACGGATCTTCCCGATCCGATTGGAGGAGAAGCATGCGCCGCTGGCAAGGGCGCATGAGGACGGAAGGGGTCAAGTCGGGCCAGAGGGGCCACCGGCACGGCGGCGCGCTTGCGAACGGTCTCCAGGATGACCTGTCGATGGCAGCGGCTCTCATCCTTCTCGAAGCAGGGCGCTGCCACTCGCGACTGCCGGGCAGTGCTCCGTGAGGCGGTTGAGATCGGCCTGCGCTTCTTCGGACCGAAGTGGGCCGCGGAAGCGCGCCCGGCCTACTTCGAGGCGGCCGTCCCAAGGGCTCCCGGTTGTCCTTGGGACTGGCCCAGGCCGCGCAGGTGGGGTGTACTTGATGCCGGTCTCGGCCAGCTGCTCCGCGAGGCGGGTTTTGCTGGAGCCCTTCTTGCGGCTGATCGGGGTGAGCCGCGTGTCCGCCACGACATCGATGCTGCTCCCGACGAGCGAGGTGACGAACGAGTCGATGTCCCGCCCTTCGTATCCGGCCGACCAGAGACCGGGTGTGACGGGCGGTACCTGGGCCGCTCGGAACAGATCATCGAGGGAGACCGCAAAAGCCTCGGCGACCGGGCCGACCGTGAAGAAACCTGGCTGGATCGCTGGCCAGCCGCTCATGCGTCCACTCGCGGCCCTCCCGCAACCCACGTACTCGCTGGGCGAGCGCACGGGCGTGTTCGTGGGGAGGCGTTGAGCGGTGACCTGCCATGTGCGGTGTTCCTAACGGCCGCTGGCGTGGCCCGCACGGATGCTCCTGGTCAGCTACGAGCCCTGGATTCGCGAACGCGCAGGTCCGAGGGCGCGCAGGCGCCGCTCTTCCTGCGGCACTGGAGACTGCTCCTGGGGGAAGCCGACCAAGATCTTCTCCCAGATTTCTCCCAAACGATCTCCAGGACCAGTCAGGGGCCTGATCCATCAAGTGGATCAGGCCCCTGACCTGGTACTTCAGCGTCGGGGTGGCGGGATTTGAACCCACGACCTCTTCGTCCCGAACGCGATCGGGCACTTGTTGGCGTGGGTACGCGGGACCTCACCTGCGCGTTTCCTTCCAGACCTGTCCGTGACTGTCCAGGGTGGTCCTCGTGTGCCTGCCTGGTTTGGCCCCCCGTTTGGCCCCCTCCCGTCGAGGTGGTACGGACCGTCTACTCCTCCGAGTCGGGGTCCCTCTCGGGGATGTCGTCGTACAACGTGATGCTCCACCACAGTGTTTGTTCGCCATCACGACCTGCGGGGTGGTACTCACTGGAGATGTCGATTCCAAGACCTAGCTCCGCGGCGGACTCCAGAGCGCTCTTGGCATCTTCGAGCGAGTTTGTCCACATCTGCTTGATCGTGTTCGGCTGGACTTCTTCTGTCACGTACCCCTCCACCCGTTCCTGTGGCCGGCTTCCTGCGAGCCCCATCTTCCCAACGCCACTGCTTGGAACGGTTGTTGATGGCGATAAGTGATCGGATGAGCCCTCATCCGGCAGTGGTGCGGTTGCTTGGTGCGCTCTCTTCGAGGGTTCGGGCATGATCAAATTACTGCTCTTTGACGTCCCTTGTGCAACTGCGTTCCAGATCTGTGAAGATGTCGGGGTAGTCAGTCGATCGCACGAGTCGGTGCATCGCCCGCCAGGAGACATGAGTGACCACGTACGGCTTCAAGCTCTTCACCATCCAGATCTACCGCTGTAACAGGCAGAAGGTCACGAAGTTTCAAGACTGCGATGGCGAGCACTACAGGGACATTGCACTACGTCTACTCAAGTCGCTTTCCCTCTCTACGGCTGTTGGTGATCCGGCTCTTCCTGACGACGAGAGGGCTACGGAGGCTGACAATTTCGGCAGCCCTGCCTTTCGTGTGGATTCCGTCGAATTGCGGGATAACACCATCCGCGCACGCCTTCAGGCCGGCAAGTTCGGTAGCCATGAGAGGGCTATCGGTGAAGGAGACTCAACCGCAGATCTCCACATCAGTGACCGTGCTGCCAGTAATGAATTCCGGATCGTTCTGGCGATTCCCGATGAAGGAGACAAGGGTTTCCTGGCAGTAGAAAGCATTGGTCGGTCATGTCCCCATGCTCTGCTCGGGAAGTGGCTTAAGAAGAAGTCTCAAGAGGAGGGAGCCTCTGAAGACGGTGAAGGTGTATGGTGGCGCCCCTCGATTAAGCCTATCGCCGACGAAGAACGCTTGGAGCAAATGATCAACGAGGGGGCGGCTCAGAAGTTGGTGCTTGTGCGACACGCAATCGGTGTGGATGCGGTGCGGAAGACGAACGAACTGACCATCACGCACTCGCTCGCTAGTTCTGGGAAATTTAACGAAGTGAAGCAAGTGGTGCGTGGCTGGTTGGTTGAAGAGAAAGAGCGCGAGACTCCCTTGGAGCGATCTGTCGCGCAGGAAATCGGCGTCCGTCAACTCGCTGCAATTGCGGGTCCTGAAATCGAGAACATTCAGCTTGATGATGGCTGGGTTGAAATTAAAGACCCCGACGGGCAGGTGAAGCGCGTGAACCCCCACCACATGGCGGACGTGTTCACCTACCGGCTGTCGGAGGATCGGGCCGTTGTCACACCCGAGTTCTATCATGCTGTTAGAGACGTAGCCATGTCGCTTCAGGTGGCGGCAAAGGTGGCCTTCGATTGGCCGGTCTCGTAGCCATTCGGGGAGGCGGCGCGCTGTGTTCAGTCGGCTGAACTTTGTTCCCATCCTTCGTGGACATTGGAAAGGCCTCACGGACGGTCGTTCCCGTCTGGGGAACTCTGAGCGCCAAGTCAGCCGACCGGATCGTCCGATGCGCGCCCTTATGTTGGTGCTGCCTGTGGGGATTGGTGTCGTCATGTTCTCGCGGGGTGGGGAGTTGGCTGCCCCCGCTCCCTTGCTGACCGGAGTCTCTTTGCTCGCCGGCGGTATGTTGAGCGCCTTCACTCACCTTTCCACTCTGCGACTCAAGATCACAGATATAAATGCAAATGAGAGTTCGGATCGATTTGAGGCTGAGCGGGGGATGCTGGATGAGACTGCGGCACACCTGCTCACGGGCTCTCTTTTTTGTGCCCTCAATGCTGCTGTGCTTGTTCTAGGGATGAATGTCAGCGTTTCCGCTAAAGGTCATCTCACGGGCGTCCTGGCTGCTATGGCCACAGGGATCAGTAGCTATATCATCCTCTTGTTTGTCATTGTGCTACCGCGTCTTTACTTCGCATATGTGGAAATGAATAATGTTAGTGTCGCGCTAAATGGTTTTGATCGACGTAAGCATGAATGATGGAATACTGGTTACTGTGGAAGGAAACCTGGTTTCTCTGATCCCAGTTCTTGCAGCCGCGTGAGGTAGTCCTGTGCCGCGGGCTCTGACGCGTATCGGCGCCTCATTTCAGCTGCGAGTTCGCGACTGGTCATGATGAGCGACGGCACCGACTGGCGGTCCCCTTCGAGGGCTCGTTCGCCCATCGTCAGTGCCTGTTCCAAGTCGCCCTCCCGTGCCGCCGTGACGCCCAGCGTGACGCGTGCTTCGGCATTCCGCATCGGCGAGCGCTCGGTGCCGTCGAAGTCCGTTCCTGCCCTCAACACCTCTTCGGCGAGCGTGCGAGCAAGTTTGTCTTCGCCGACGAGCCGGTAGCAGTCCATCGAGTAGAAGTCGAACTTGGCTGGGTCAACTACGAAATGGTTGTCCAGGTTCACGGGATACGGCATCCCTTCGAGGAGTCGCCGCCCCTTGTCCAAGGCCACCTCGACTTGTCGGCGGTCACCGATCCGCGCCCATGCCTTGGCCTCCTGTGCTGCAAGCTGGACGGCCACGCCGTGGTGCTGCGCTACCTCGGCTCCGGCCTGCGATGCCGCGATGACACCGCGGTAGTCGCCGGTCGTGAGGGCGAACCATGCCCGCATCTCGTGTGCCCACCCGGCGACCTCCGCATGGTCCGCCTCGGTGGCGAGCGAAAGAGCAGCCTGTCGGGTCGACTCGGCCGCGTGACGGTCGCCCGTGTCGTACTCCACACAGCCGACCAGTAGCGCGAGCCAACCGGACAGGGCGAGCACCTCGCGGTGCTGCGCGAGCGTGAGGCTCTTCGTGTGGAGTTCGACCACGCGGCGAAGCCACTGGCGGCCCTCGATGAGGAGTTGTTCGCTCGGCATGTACGGGTACTCCGAGGCGAGCCGATCTGTCGTGATCCGCAGAGCATCGAGAGTGGCGTTGTCGACGTCGGACCGGTTGAGGCGGCTCACGATCTCCAGCGTTTCCATGCCGGACGCTGCCAGGATCTCCCTGTCTCCGTCCCGCCGCGCGGGTCCGGGGAACAGCGCGCGGGTCACCGTGCCGAAGAGGGCCGCGATGATCGGCTGGTAAAAGTCGTTCGGCATCTGCCCCGACTCCCAGCGCTTCCACTGCCGGATCATGCTCTCTTCCGCCGGCAGCTCCGTGGGAGCGTGCGCTCGCAGAGCCCTGACTGCGTCTCGCTGTGACCAGTCGCGCGCCATCCGCTCAGCCGCGATGCGCCGCGCCCATGCGGGCCTGTCGTCGGTCATGCGCCCTCCTCCGAGTGCCTGCTCCGAGTCTCGCGCGCGAGCCGGGGGGACAGGGAAGGTGACAGGCGGGTGTCACCGGACATGTCCCCAGCTCCGTTCTGCCGTCCCCTGGCTGTCACTTACCTCTCAACTCCCGTTCCCAGCATGCTGGTTGCAGATCACGCACCACCCGGCGCGGAGCGGCTTTCGAGCGCTTCGAGCCTGCCGCGCAGTTCCGAGACCTGGGAGGTGAGATGTTCGAGTTGGCGGAGGACTTCGGGGAGGTCGACAACCGCTTCGGCCCCGCTGGAGTCCGTGGCTTGCTGCGGATCGCGGGCGTAGCTGCCGCGCGACGTGGTCATGATGAGCCCATCCTCGCGCAGGATGGCAAGGGCTCGCTGCACCGTCATTCCGGAGATCTTGAAGCGCGTAGCCAGATCTCGCACGGAGCCCACGTGGGCGCCCGCCTTGATGTCGCCGCGCAGGATCTCTTGTCGCAGGATGTCGGCCGCCTGCTCGGACTCCGGTCTCGGATCGTCTTTCGAGATTTCAGCGCTCATCACGCCACGAGCGTACCCACCCCTAGTACGACCTAGCACGAATCTCCGCGGACCTCTTGCGCGGTGGTACGTGCTAGTACATGCTGTTACGCATCAGCACAGCGAGCCCGAAAGGGCTTCGCTGGCTGTGTCTGCAAGTGCTTGACCTGCAAGACCGCACGACCAGGAGCCCCGCACTGGACGGGGGGAGGCGACCCGGCGCCTTGGCATTCACCGGAGGGCTCAGACCGAAAGGTCACGTCTCCATACGCCTATTTCGCGGCCGGACGGCTCTACCTCACACGGGAGCGCGGTCGCGATGAAGGAGACATGCACTGCTGCCCCGATGGTCGTAGGCCGGGTTCGACTCCTGGTCGGGGCGCTCTTCCCTGCCGCTCTGCGGTTCGGGTTCTTCCGGAGTAGTCGCCGTCTCACCAACACGCCTGCGGCTCTCCGGTTTCGTGTCCCTCCCACTTCAGGAGCTGTCATGCGTACGTTCATCGGCCGCCAACAGGCCGTATCTCGCGCGGACTTCGCGGAGCTGGCGCTCGGCACCCCGGTTGAGCTGTGGCTCGGGGTCGAGGGCGAGACGGACGAAGAGCGCGCGGCCCGCCTCGACGCGGCGCGCGACATCCTCGCGGACTTCCCCAACCTTCCCGACGACCTGATCCGTGTCGCTGCGGAGGTCATCGAGGACAACCCGGACGTGTTCGACGTTGTCCCGCTGGCACGCCCCAGCCGGCGCCGCCGTACCGCGCGCAAGGGGGCCGCGGCATGAGCGCCACGGACGGGCGGAGCCTGATGGCCGCGCATGCCGAAGTAAAGGCAGAGATCGCGCGGACCGACAACAAGACCGCACTGCTGCTGGCGTTCGTCGGCGCGGTCCTGGCCAGCGCCTGGACGGCCGGCAACTCCCTCCCGCTCAACGCCCTGGCTGTCGTGGTCGGGGTGCTCGGGATGGCGCTGTTAGTCGCCGCGGCCAGCGTGCTGCTCACGGCAGTGCGCCCCAACTTGAAGGGCCGCCACGGCTTCACGCTGTGGGCGACCCTCACCCCGGCGGAGATCGCCGAGAGCATGTCGACGGATCTCGCCGCGGACATCGCCGGACTGTCCCGCCTCGCGGTCGCCAAGTTCACCTGCCTGCGCCGCGCCGTCGACCTCACCCGCGCGGGCGGCGCCCTGCTGGTGCTCGCCGTTCTGCTCGCCATCGGGGGTGCGGCATGACCACTGAGCAGGTCATCGAGCGTCCGAAGGTGCCGCCGCTGACACGCCCGGAGATGGGGCTCGCCGGCCTCGGAGCGCTCGCCGCCGCTGCGGTCGGTGCCCTGGGGCTGTACTCCTCCTTCGATGCGGTGTCCCTTGCCGCGGCGCGGTGGAGCTTCAGCAACCCGCACACCCTTCCCATCGCGATCGACGTCGCGATCCCGGTGTTCACGCTGGCCAACCTGCTGTTGATCCGGCTGGACATGGCGCTCGGGTGGGTCCGGTTCGTGCCGTGGGTGCTCACCCTGGTCACGTGCTGGCTGAACGTCGCGGCCGGTACGTCGTTGTCGGCGAAGCTGGCGCACGGGACGATGCCGTTGCTGTGGGTGGTGTTCTCGGAGATCGGTGCCCATGTCTACGCGGTACGGATCGGCGCGGTCACCGGCCGGCGGATGGAGAAGATCCGGTTCTCGCGGTGGCTGCTGGCCCCGGTGTCGACGTTCGCGCTGTGGCGGCGGATGACGCTGTGGGAGGTCACCTCCTACGGTGATGCGCTCGCGCTGGAGCGTGAGCGGCTGCTGGCCCGTGCGGATCTGCGCGAGCAGTACGGCCGTGGCTGGCGGCATAAGACACCGCGCCGCGAACGCGTCCTGCTGCGCCTGGGGGAACTCGCCCCGGCCACCGCAAACGTCGCGGACGCACCGGGGCCGGAGCAGGCTCCGCAGGAAACCACACCCGAGGCGCCCAAGGCCCCATGCAAGCGGCCCGCCAAGCCCAGGGCGAAGACACCACCGCGCTCGCTGGCCGACCTGCTGACCGAGGCGCGCGTGATCACGGCCGGCTGGACGAACGACGCGGTCAACGCCGAAGCGCTCCGCAAGGAACTGCACTGCGGCTCCGCACCGGCCCGCACCGTTCGTGACGCCCTGCTCGCCGAACGGGCCCAAGGACGCATCCTGTTCACCCCCGCAGCTGACAACGAGCAGGAGGTGGCCGCGTGAACACCCTGGCCACCATCCTGATATCCGGCCTGCCGATGGCGGGCGGGTGGGCGGCGCATGTTCGCTGGCTGCGCGGCCGTCTGAACACGGCCCGCCGTGACCCGCTCACCGGTCTGCGCACCCGCGACGGATTCACCCGCCGCGCCACCGTGCTGCTGAAGGACCCGCGGGCGGTCGTCGTCCTCGCCGACGTCGACAAGTTCAAGCACATCAACGACACCTACGGCCACGCGGCCGGCGACGCCCTCTTGCAGGCGACCGCCGCCCGCCTCGCCCACCACGTCGGCCGTAGCGGCGTCGCCGGGCGGCTCGGGGGCGATGAGTTCGCGGCCGTCCTCATGGACGACCACGGCACCGCCGCCGACCTGCTCACGATGCTTCACGGTGTGCTGGCCCGGCCGGTCGACGGCCAAGACTCGGCCGTACACACCACGGTCTCGCTCGGGTGGGTGCGTGCGGCGGACTTCCCCGCCGATGACCTGTCAGGTCTGCTGCGGCGGGCGGATGAGGCGATGTACACGGCCAAGCAGGCTCGCGCCGGAATGCGCCGGGCGGGACTGGGTCGGCTGTTCGCCACGGTCATCGGCCGCCGCGCCGGCCGCACGGGCACCCACGACGCTGCGCCCGTGGTCGCGGTGGCCGCGTGATGTCGGCCGCGTGGGGCAAGTGCTACGACCCGTCCGGTGCGCTCTACGGCGTGCCCACCTACCCCTGGAAGCTTGCCCCCGCCGGGCTGGCCACGCGCCGGCAGTTACGGGCCCGTGGCCTGCGGCCCGGGGGCCAGCCGATAGCCGCTCAGATCATGCGCACCAACCGGCGTACTGGAACGCCTCGGGTGGCCTACCTCTACCGCGAGGAACTTGCCCTGGCTGTACGGCCGATGACGTCGCGCAAGTGGGGTGCGCTCGCGCTCGCGCTCGCGATGCTCGCCCGCCGCACCTGCCCGAAGTGCTGTCTGGACGTGGGCTACTGCATCCCCCGCTCGTACGGCATCTGCGGCCTGTGTCTGGCCACCGACGAACAGCGCGCCGCCTGACAGCACAACCCACGCACATTGCGTGGCTGCGTAGGGCGGGTTTCGCCCCACGCTCTTCTCACGGGCCCGGCCGTCAACCTCCTACAGCGCCGGCCGGGCCCACCCTCCCGCATTTGGAAGGAACCTTCAGTGAAGCACCCCGACGACGACAACGAACTCTTCAACCGGCTGGAAGCCGAACTCTCCGGTGAGCCGCTCCACATCACCGACTCGCCCAGCACCCGCGACCTCGACCTGCCCGACCTGTCGGGCGAGGTGGTCGACCTCGACCAGCTGCGGTCGGCCCGTGCCCAGTTGGCCGACTCCACCGCCCGACCCACCGCCGACCAGTCGGCCGACTCCACCCCCGACGAGTCGGGGAACGAGTCGGCCGACCCGACCGTCCGCCGGTTGGTCGACTTGCCCGCCCCGACCGCGACCGGTCCCGGCTACCTCGGTCGGCTCGCCGCCGCGAAGCGCCGGTCGGTCGTCCCGGTCTGGCTCCAGTCGACCGCCGAACTGCGCACCGCGTCTGCGTGGGTGGCCCGCCACTACGCTCACGCGGCCGGCTACCACGCGCTGCGCTCGCCGGTCTACGCCGCTCGCCTCACCTTCCAGGCTCCGGCCGGGCTGGCGAAGTTCGTGGGCGGCACGGTGCGGTGGATGGCCGACCGCGAGGGCGAACCCGTCCGCCTCGCCGCCGTCCGGCGCGAGGACGCGGCGGAGTACCTGAAGCTGTCCCGGCAGCGCGACGGCCGGGTCCGCCTGCGCACCCTCGTGGCGGTGCTCGGGATGTTCGTCGGCCTCGGGTCGGCGCTCGCCATCTACGTCCTCGCCCCCGACTGGCTTCAGGCTCTGTCGGTCGGCGCGGTCGTGATGGCGCTCGGGTTCGCCGGCCGCAAGGCCGACGCCCCGGTCATCCACCGCGCGGTGGAGATGCCCAAGGCCGTCAAGCTCACCAGTGACATCGTGCTGCGTGCCCTGGGTGCGCTGGGCATTCCGGCGATCAACCAGGCGCAGGGCAAGGGTAGGGACGGGTTCGAGTTCACCGCCCCGATCACCCGCGACGGGCCCGGCTGGCGTGCGGAGGGCAACCTCCCCTACGGCGTGACGGTCACGGACATCATCGAGCGGCGCGAACGCCTCGCCTCGGGTCTACGCCGCCCGCTGGGCTGCGTGTGGCCGGAGGCGGTCGCCGACGAGCACACCGGGCACCTCGTGCTGTGGGTCGGCGACCAGGACATGAACCGGGCCAAGCCCCCGGCGTGGCCGCTGGCCAAGGCCGGCACGGTCGACCTGTTCAAGCCCGTCGACTTCTCCACCGACCAGCGCGGACGCTGGGTCGGGCTCACGTTCATGTACATCGCGGCGATCATCGGTGCGATCCCCCGGATGGGCAAGACGTTCCTGCTGCGCCTGTTCGCCCTGATCGCAGCGTTGGACCCGCGTGCGGAGCTGCACACCTACGACCTCAAGGGAACCGGCGACCTGGACCCGGTCGGGGAACACGTCTCCTACCGGCACCGGGCCGGCGAGGAAGACGAAGACATCGAGTACGCGATCGCCGACATGCGCGAGGTCCGCGGGGAACTGCGCCGCCGCGCCAAGGTGATCCGCTCCCTGCCCCGGGACATCTGCCCCGAGTCCAAGGTGACCAGCGACCTCGCCTCCAAGCCCAGCCTCGGACTGCACCCCATCGTCATCTGCGTGGACGAATGCCAGGTGTGGTTCGAGCACGAGAAGTACGGCAAAGAGTTCGAGGACATCTGCACCGACCTGGTCAAACGCGGCCCCGCAACCGGGATCGTGCTGATGCTGGCCACCCAGCGCCCCGACGCCAAGTCCCTGCCCACCGGGATCAGCGCGAACGCGGGCGTCCGGCTGTGCATGAAGGTCATGGGCCAGACCGAGAACGACATGGTCCTGGGCACGTCCTCATACAAGCGGGGCGTACGGGCCACGATGTTCTCGTGGGCGGACAAGGGCATCGCCTACTTCGTCGGCGACGGCTCCGACGCCCGGATCATCCGCAGCGTCTACGTCGACGCCCCCAACGCCGACCGGATCGCCCGCCGCGCCCGCAAGGCACGCGAGCAGGCCGGAACCCTCGCCGGCTACGCCCTCGGGGAAGCCCCCGAGCAGGTCGCGGGCCCGTCCTACGACCTGCTCGCCGACGTCGCCGCCGTCGTGCCGGAGACGGAGGAGCGGGTGTGGAACGAGCGGATCGCCGTCCGCCTCGCCGAACTGCGCCCCGACGTCTACGGCGGGTGGAAGGGCGAGAACGTCACGTCCGCGCTCAAGCCGCACGGCATCAAGACCCGCGACGTCGCCGGCACCACGGACGACGGAACCCGCACCACCCGCCGCGGCATCGTCCGCACCGACCTCCTCAAAGCGATTGCGGAGCGTAACGGAGAGCCGGGCGCGGCATAGGCCCGGCACGGTGCTACCGGTAGCACCCACCCCTGCTACCGGTAGCACCCCCGCTAGCAGCACAAACCACGCTTCATCTGCGATCTAGCGGATAGCACCCCACCTGCGGAAACCCTCGAAACCGCCTGGAAGGGCCCCTCATGACCCCCGTCGTCCTTGCTATCGCCTGCCTGATAGTCATCACGCTCAGTTACGGCGGTCTATGTGCAGTCTCGCCATTCGGCGACTGCCGCCGCTGCCGCGGCATGGGCCACGCGCTCAAGACCGACCGCAAGGGCCGCATCAAGCGCGGCAAGGACTGCCGCCGCTGCAAGGCCACCGGCAAGCGCATCCGGACCGGCCGCTGGCTCTACAACCGCTGGGCCCGCATCTACCGCGCCGGCACCGACACCCCGGGAGGCACCCGATGACCCTCACCATCTCCGCCGTGCTCCTGTTCGGGGCCGCCTCCGCCTTCGCCATCAAGACCAAGTCCGCCGGAGGCTTCGCCGCCACCGTGCTGTTCCTGTTCGGGTTCTTCGCCGCCGGAACCGGCGCGTACGAGCCCATCCACAACCTCGTGCAGGCCGCTGCCGACTCGCTCGGCCAGCTCGGCAACTGACGGGAGATACGACCATGCCCCTGCCCAACGAACCCATCGTGGCCCGGCACTGGCTTGCCCTCGCCGCGCCCAAGGCCGCCCCCGCGCTGGCGACCACGACCGTGCTCGCGCTCGCCCGAATCTGGAACGCCAACGGCGCCGAACACTCCCTCGGCAACGCCGTGCTCATGACCGCGCTCTCGCTGGCCGCCGCCGGCGCCGGGGCGTGCGCGAGCATCGGCCGAGCCGGAGACCCGGTCATCGCCGGGACCGCATTCGCCGCCTCCGGCTCCCTCGCTCTCGCCGGCGTCGCCGGATACGCCGACGGCATGTCCCTGCCGCTGCTGCTGTGGGCGCTGGCCACCACCGGCGCCTACGCGCTCGCCGCGCGGTACTGGCGGACCGAGCGGCGTGAACGCCTCGCCCACGACCGGCACGTGAGCGACCGGCGCGAGGAACGCGCCCACGTCGAACGCGTCGAGACCCTGCGCGCCACCGCACAGGTAGAGGTCGCCCGCTCCGGCGCCGCGTACGCGGAACAGCTTGCCGCCGCCCTGGTAGCCCGCGCCGCGCTGCCCGGCTTCGACCCCACCGCCCTGAAGCACACCGGACTGCCCCAACTCCCCACCGCCGAAAGGAACACGCTGTGAGCGCCCTCCTGATCCCCGTCGCGGCCCGCATCGCCGCCGCCCTGAACACCGCCAACGGCCACGGCGAACACGAGACCGTAATGCGGCTGATGAAGATCACCGAGGAGGCCGGCGAAGCGTCCGCCGCCTACATCGGCATGACCGGCCAGAACCCCCGCAAGAACATCACCCACACCACCGCCGACGTCGTCGACGAACTGTGCGAGGTCATCATCGCCGCCACCGTCGCCCTGCACTCCTTCAGCGCCACCCCGGCCGCTGACCTCACCGCCAAGCTCGACACCGTCGCCCGGCATCTGAGCAGCGACGTTTAGCTACGCCCGAGGCGGGCGCCGTCTCACCACAAGCCTGCGCCCGCCTCGGTTCTCCAGTCCCTCCATAGAGAACAGGAGACCTCCAGCATGACCCAACGTCGTGCTTCCTGCGAGGGCCGTCCGGCCCAAGCCATCCCATTGAGGGTCCCGGGGGCGGCGGCATGAACCGTCACCTCCTGCATGCCGCCCTCGATGCTGCCGATCGAGGATGGGCTGTTCTCCCGCTCCGTCCCGGTGACAAGCGTCCGGCCCTACACGCTGAGGACGTCTGCCCCGGTATCGGTGACTGCGCGGGCGGTCATCGCAAGTGGGAAGAGCGCGCCACCATCGACCCGGACCGCATCCGCCGGGCGTGGGGCGACCTGCCGTTCAATGTCGGGATTGCGACCGGCCCGTCCCGGCTGGTCGCGGTCGACCTCGACATGCCCAAGCGCAAGTGCAGTACGGACACGCCTAACGGCGTGACGACCTTCACGGCGCTCTGCGAGCGCGCCGGGCACGCCGTCCCCAGCACTCGCACGGTGCGGACCGCGAGTGGGGGGTACCACCTGTACTTCGTGGCCCCGCCCGACGTCCGGCTAGGCAACACCGCCGGACGGCTCGGCAAGCGCATCGACACCCGAGCGTGGGGTGGCTACGTCGTGGCGCCCGGCAGCATCACCAGCACGGGCGCGTACGCGGTCATCAACGACGTACCGCCCGTGCCCCTGCCGGAGTGGCTGTGCGCCACTCTGACGGTTCGTCAGTCGCCGCGGGCACTAACGGCTGCACCGTCAACCGTTCGAGCGTCTCGCTACGCCGCATCGGGCTTGAACGCGGAAACCGCGTCCGTGCGGCAGGCTCCGGAGGGCGAGCGCAACGCCACATTGCTCCGGGCGGCGCGCGCTTTGGGGCGGTTCATCGCGTGGGGCGACCTCACCAGGGAGCAGGTTGAGGAGGCTCTTCAGTGGGCGGGGGAGCAGGCCGGTTTGTCGCCGCGGTCGTGTGAGGCGACGATTCGCAGCGGTCTCAACTGGTCGATTGCCCGCAACGATCAGCGGAGGGCGGCATGAGCACCCGGTCCCGCCCCTCCCTGAAGAGCCACCCTGCCACCCCGGCCGGCCCGTGCGCCGCCGCACAAGCCGCACTCGGTCTGGCCGTGGGCGAGCCGAAAGGCGTCGCCCGCAAGGGTGTCCCTTCTGCTCTTCGTTCTGACGCGCACCGGAGCGACGGTCGTTACCCGATCGCGTGGCTGTGTATCGCCGCACCCCGCGGCGCCGTACCCACCGCCACTTCGAAGTGCCTGTGCGGCAGGGATCGAAGCGCCGTCGGCCAACCGAGGGTGCTCGCCCTGATCGAAGACCACACCGCCCACCGCGACGAATGCCCGCTCCGAACCAATCAGGAAGGGAGGCAGGCGGCATGAGCGCCAATCCGCTGGCACCCGTCATGGACGGCGCCGTACTGCTCGATGAAGTGGAAGCCTTCCACCGCCGCTTCAACATCTTCCCGCTCGCTGCGGCCTACGTCGCCGTTGCTCTGTGGGACGCGCACGCGCACCTGCTCGACTGCTTCGACTCCACACCGCGGCTCGCGTTCCTGTCGCCGGAGCCGGGGTCGGGCAAGTCCCGCGCGCTGGAGATCGTGGAAACCCTCGTGCCGCAACCGATGGTCGCGGTCAACGCGTCCGCTTCGGCGCTCTTCCGGGCGGTATCCGGGATGGAGGGGCGGCCGACGATCCTGTTTGACGAGATCGATACCGTCTTCGGCCCCAAGGCCGGAGAGAACGAACAGCTCCGAGGCTTCCTGAATGCCGGACACCGCCGCTCCGGCGTCATGTGGCGCTGTGTGGGCGACGGCTCCAATCAGCAGGTCCAGGAGTTCCCGTCGTTCTGCGGGGTCGCGGTCGCCGGTCTCGGCTCGCTGCCGGACACGATCCTTACCCGCTCCGTCATCGTCCGGATGCGGCGTCGTGCGCCGAACGAGCGGGTGGAGCCGTTCCGGCAGCGCATTCACGAGAAGGAAGGTCACGCCCTCCGCGACCGGCTCGCCACATGGGCACAGTCCATTCGCCATCTGGTCGACGGAGTGTTCCCGGAACTGCCGGAGGGCATCAGCGACCGGCCGGCGGACGTGTGGGAGCCCCTGCTCGCCGTGGCCGACGCGGCGGGCGGCACGTGGCCGGAGCGGGCTCGCGCCGCGTGCATCGAGCTGGTCGACGCGGCCAAGACCAGCGACAAGGGCAGCATCGGCATCCGCTTGCTCACGGACCTGCGCGACTACGTGTTCAACGGCATCGATCGTCTGCCCACCGTTGCCATCCTCGACAGGCTGCACAGCCTTGAAGAGGCGCCGTGGGCGGACATGAGCGGCAAGCCCCTGGACGCCCGCGGGCTGTCGCGGATGCTGCGGGAGTACATGACCGGGGACAACTCCCCGATCGCGGCCCGCAACATCAAGGCCGGTGGCAGCGTCATGAAGGGGTACTACGCGACCGACCTTCACGACGCGTGGCAGCGCTATTGCCCGCCCCCTGCGGAAAGCGCGCTACTTCCGCTACCTCCGCTACCGGGCAGGTCAGAGCCCTGAAATCGGTAGCGGATGTGCGTTCCGCATCCGCTACCGCGCCGCCCCATCCGCTACCGGTCCCGCGGCCACGATCCCGGGGCCGGTAGCGGCTCTGTCTGCTACCCGCACCCTTATCCGCTACCTCGATCATGCCCTTGACCAGGGCGGTAGCGGAGGTAGCGGAAGTAGCGGACCTGACAGGAACGGGGCCACCGCCCCCGGAACCCTGCCGAGGAGGCACGCCGCATGACCACCGCTGCCGCACCTGCCGAACAACTCCTCTACCGGCCCGAAGAGGCCGCCAAGGCACTCCGGATCGGACGCTCGATGGTCTACGAGGAGATACGCCTCGGTCGACTTCAGACCGTCCGCATCGGCCGCCGCCGGCTCGTACCGCCGGAGTACATCGCGCAGTACGTCGAACTCCTCAAGCGCGAGGCAGAAGCCACCGCCTGAGTTTCACCCCGATTCCACAGGGCCGCGCCCACCAGGGCGCGGCCCTGTCCTATGGAGGCACAGCACAGAATGACCGAGACCCCGAAGCCCCCGAAGAGCACGAGGGCCGGCCACGGTGCGGACACCATCTATTGGGACCCCGCCAAAAAGAGCTACGTGGGGGCCGTCTCTCTGGGATACGCGCCGAACGGCAAGCGCCGCCGGCCGAAGGTGTACGGCAAGACGAAGACCGAAGTCCGCCAGAAGATCCGGGACTTGAAGAAGGAGATGCAGACGGGCGTCAAGGCGCCGGTCAACTACACCGTGGCCGACGCGGTGAACGACTGGTTGGAGCGCGGGCTCAAGGGGCGCGACGAAAAGGGCACCATCGGCAAGAACCGCTCGATGGCGAACAAGCACCTGCTTCCGTTCATCGGCAAGGCCAAGCTGAAGGAACTCAGCGCGGACGACATTGACGACTGGTTGGACGACAGGGCCGAATTCCTCGCGACGCGAACCCTTCGTGACCTGCTCGCCATCCTGCGTCGGTCCGTCGCGCACGCTCAGCGCCGGGACAAGGCCGCGCGGAACGTCGCCCTGCTCGTCACCGCGCCGGAGGGGCGTCCCGGCCGGCCGAGCAAGGCACTGACCCTGGAGCAGGCGAAAGCCGTGCTCACCGCGGCGCGCCCGTCGCGGTTGTACGCCTACCTCGTGGTCTCGCTGCTGAGCGGTGTCCGCACAGAAGAGGCACGCCCCCTCACCTGGGATCACGTTTTCCTGGAGACGGAGGACGGCATCCCGCCTCACGTCGCGGTATGGCGTTCGGTGCGCAAGCACGGCGAGACGAAGACCAGGAAGAGCCGGCGGACCATCGCTCTGCCGAAGCAGGTGGTCGACGTCCTCGAAGAGCACCTGCGCTGGCAGAAACAGGAGCGGGCATCGAGAGGGATGGAGTGGAGCCCGGCCGGCCGCGTCTTCACGACCCGGACCGGCGAGCCGCTCGATGCGGCCAATGTCCGTCGCGACTTCAAGGCCATCGTGAAGAGAGCCGGGCTGCAGCCGGAGTGGACGCCTCGTGAGCTCCGGCACAGCTTCGTGTCCCTGCTCTCCGATCACGGCATCCCGCTGGAGCGCATCGCGCTCCTGGTCGGCCACAGCAGCCAAGCCACCACAGAAGCGGTCTACCGGAAGCAGCTCCGGCCCGTGATCACTGAGGGGGCCGAAGCCATGGACGACATCTTCGCCGAAGATCGGGAAGGGGAGGAGACGGAAGACTCGGCAGAGGACGGCTCCGGAGCCTGATCAAATCCGTTTGGCCCCCTGTTTGGCCCCCCGGGTACGACAAAGGCCAGGTAGTAAATTTACTACCTGGCCTCTGACCAGCGTCGGGGTGGCGGGATTTGAACCCACGACCTCTTCGTCCCGAACGAAGCGCGCTGCCAAGCTGCGCTACACCCCGGTGTCGCTGCTGTACTGCTTGTCGCGGCGACGTCGTTTACTTTAGCCCACTGGTGGCCGGAGACGAAATCCGGTTTAGGGGCGGCGGCCGACGGGGTTCGGGCGGGTGTGGTCGAGGGCTACGAGGAGGACCGCCAGGGCGTAGCAGGAGAGGCCGAGGAGGAGGGCGTTGGCGAGGGTGGCGCGGTAGGTGTGCTGCTCGGCGTCGAGGAAGGGGTAGAGGTAGCGGCCGGGGGTGCCGGGGAGGATCAGTTCGGCTCGGGTGAGGTAGAAGGCCAGGTAGGCCAGGGGGTAGAGCATCCAGCCGGCCGTCTGGCGGAGGTGGAGGCGGGCGGGGGGTGTGAGGAACAGCCAGTCCACCAGGGCCGCCGCGGGCGCCACCGTGTAGAGGAGCTGCAGGGCCAGCCACTGGGGGTGCCACGGCACCGGGGGATGGGCGGCGCCCGGCATGGAGAACGGGGGCGTCGTGTGGCCGAGGAGCAGGTGGTAGACCAGGGCCGAGATCAGCGCGTAGAGGAGTGCCGCGCCGGTCAGGGACGAGGACAGGGGGCGGGCCGCCTGCCAGGCGCGGCGGGCCGAGGCGAGGCTGACCAGGACCAGGAGCAGCGCCGCCTGGATTCCGAAGTAGCTCATGATCCGGCCCGGGCTGCCCAGCAGCAGCTCCAGGGCCACGCCCACCGCGGCCAGCGCGGCCGTCAGCAGGCGGAACACGGCGGTGAGGGGGCGGCGGATCGGGGCCACCACCGCCGTCGCCGGAACGTGTCCGGGCATCAGTACGGGCGTGCCCGGGACCGCGGGGAGGTCCGGGATGTCCCTGGGTATCGGGGCCGTCATGCCCTCAACGTAGAGAGGGGCGGACATGTCCGGCATTTTGGGCTACGCCGAGTGGGTTACTCCCGGGCCACCAGCGTCAGCAGCGTCGCCTCCGGCGGGCACGCGAAGCGGACCGGTGTGTAGCGGTTGGTGCCGCAGCCCGCCGAGACGTGGAGGTAGGAGGTGCGGCCGTCCGCCGTGTGCGTCGACAGGCCCTTCACCCGGTCCGCGTCCAGGTCGCAGTTGGTGACCAGGGCGCCGTAGAAGGGGATGCAGAGCTGGCCGCCGTGGGTGTGGCCGGCCAGGACCAGCGGGTAGCCGTCGGCCGTGAAGGCGTCCAGGACGCGCAGGTACGGGGCGTGCACGACGCCCATCGAGAAGTCCGCCGTACCGGACGGGCCGCCCGCCACCTGCGGGTAGCGGTCGCGCTTGATGTGCGGGTCGTCCAGACCCGTCAGCTCGACCGAGACACCCTCGATCTTGAGGACACCCCGGGTGTTCGTCAGGTTCAGCCAGCCCGCCCCGTCGAAGCCGTCCCGGAGGTCCTCCCACGGGTTGTGGATCACGCCGACGGCCGGCGGGTTGCCGTTCAGGCCGTGCTTGCCGCTCGCCTTCTCCACCAGGTAGCGGGCGGGGTTGCGGGGGACCGGGCCGTAGTAGTCGTTGGAGCCGAAGACGTACGCGCCCGGGAACTCCATCAGCGGGCCGAGCGCGTCCAGGACCTCCGGGACGCCCTCCGGGTCGGACAGGTTGTCGCCCGTGTTGAGCACGAAGTCCGGGCGCAGGCCCGCCAGCGACCGCAGCCAGCGCTGCTTCTTGCGCTGACCGCCGACCATGTGGATGTCGGAGACCTGGAGCACGCGCAGCGGGCGCATCCCCGGCGGGAGGACCGGGACCGTCACCCGGCGCAGGCGGAACGAACGGACCTCGAAGCCGGCCGCGTACAACACACCGGCGGCGCCGAACGCCGCGATTCCCAGGGGTACTCCGTATCGAGCGCGCATACGACCATCGTGTCAGACCGGGAGCGGGGCCCGGGACCGCCCTGTCCCACGGTCGCCCCACGGGTGTCTCACGGACGTCCAACGGGCGGGGGTAAAAAGGTCGGGCGGTCGGCTTGCGGCACCTGCGACAATCGGTGTCATGACCACCACGCTCAAGTCGAAGCTGCACGACGACCTCAACGTCGCGATCAAGGGCCGCGACGAGCTCCGCTCGTCCACGCTCCGGATGACGCTCGCCGCGATCACCAACGAGGAGGTCGCGGGCAAGCAGAAGCGCGAGCTCTCCGACGACGAGGTGCTCAAGGTGATCGCCAAGGAGGCGAAGAAGCGCCGCGAGGCGGCCGAGGCCTTCGCGCAGGGCGGCCGTGCCGAGAGCGCCGAGCGGGAGAAGGCGGAGGGCGCGGTCCTCGCCGAGTACCTGCCGAAGCAGCTCGACGACGCGGAGCTGGACGCGGTCGTCGCCCAGGCCGTCGCGGAGGCGAAGGCGGCGGGCGCCGAGGGGCCGCGGGCCATGGGCGCCGTGATGAAGATCGTGAACCCGAAGGTGGCCGGTCTGGCCGAGGGCGGCCGGGTCGCCGCCGCGGTCAAGAAGCACCTCCAGGGCTGAGACAGGGCTGAGACAGCCCCGGAAGCAGAGCAGACGGTACGACGGCGGGGCCGCACCTCGAAGAAGGAGGTGCGGCCCCGCCGTCGTACCGGAAGAGCGGCTCAGGCGCCGGAGGTCAGCCCCGGCCGCCGCCGTTCCCGTTGTTCCCGCCGTTCCCGTTCCCCTGGATGAAGCCGTCGGGGAAGGAGAAGGTCGGGGTCGGGGAGGTGCCGCCGTTCGTCGAGCCGTCCGTCGTACCGCCGTCGCTCGTGTCGCCGATGAGACCGCCGATCAGGCCGCCCGTGTTGTCGCCGTTCCCGTTGCCGTTGCCGTTGCCCTTGTCGTGGTCGTCGTCGTCCGGGATGTCGACGAGGTTGAAGGACTCGTCCGCCTTGCCCACCAGGGCGCCGGTCATGGCGTCCTTCCAGATCGGGCCGGGAGTGTCGGCGCCGTAGACCTCGGAGTGGTAGACGCCGCCGATGGTGATGTTGGTCATCTCGATGTTCTGCTTGGCGCTGCCGACCCAGACCGCGCCCGCGAGGTTCGGCGTGTAGCCGACGAACCAGGCGTTCTTGCGGGAGTCCGTCGTACCCGTCTTGCCGGCGCTCTCCCGGTCGTCCAGACCGGCCTGCTGGCCGGTACCGGAGTCGATCACACCGCGCAGCAGGGTGTTGATGGTGTCCGCGGTCTTCTCGCTCATCGCACGCGAGCAGGTCGACTTCGGGACCGCCAGCGACTTCTCCTCGTTGCCGACCTTCTGGGTGATCGACTCGATGGCGACCGGCGTGCAGTACATACCGCGGTCCGCGAAGGTGGCGTACGCGCTCGCCATGGTCAGCGGCGAGAGGCCGATCGCGCCGAGGGCGATGGCCGGGGTCTGCGGGAGCTTCGAGCCGTCGCCCTGGTGGACGTGGAGCGCGTCGGTCATCTTGACCACCGGGCACAGGCCGATGTCGGAGATGAGCTGGACGAAGTAGGTGTTGATCGACTTCGCCATGGCCTTCTTCATGGCGTACGGCCCGACCTCGGACTCGTTCTCGTTCTCGACCTGCTCGCCCGTCGTGTTGACCCACTGCTTGCCGTCGCACTGCTGGACGGGGCTCGGGTAGTTCATCTTGTACGGCGACGAGTACTTCTGCGTCGCCGACTTGCCGCCCTCGATCGCGGCCGCGGCCACGAACGGCTTGAACGTCGAACCCGTCGGGAAGCCGTAGTTGGAGCCGCCGTAGTCCCGGTCGACCGAGAAGTTGTACTCGGTCTCGTTCTTGCTGTAGCCGTACGGCTTCGACTGGCCCATCGCCAGGATCTTGCCGGAGCCGGGCTCCACGAGGGTGGCGGCCGCCGCGACCGAGTCGGACTTGTAGACGTGGTCCTTGACCGACGTCTGCACCGACTCCTGGGCCTGCGGGTCCAGCGTCGTACGGATGGTCAGACCGCCCTGGTTCCAGAGCTTGGCGCGCGCCTCGCGGGTCTTGCCGAAGACCGGGTCGGTGAGGAAGACGTTCTCGACGTACTTGCAGAAGAACCCGGCGCCCTTGACGGCGGTGATGCAGCCGTTCTTCGGTTGGGTGATCTTCAGCCCGAGCGGCTTCTCCTTGGCCTTGTCCGCCTCCGCCTGGGAGACGTCACCCAGCTGGGCCATGCGCTCCAGCACGACGTTGCGCCGCTTGGTGGCCTCGGCCTCGTCGTTGACCGGGTCGTAGCGGCTGGGCGACTGGACGATGCCGGCCAGCAGGGCGGACTGCTCCAGGGTCAGATCCTTGGCGTGCTTGGAGAAGTACCGCTGGGAGGCGGCCTCGATGCCGTAGGCCTGCTCGCCGAAGAAGGTGATGTTCAGGTAGTTCTCGAGGATCTTCTTCTTGCCGAGCTTCTCCTCCAGCTGGATCGCGTACTTCAGCTCCTTGACCTTGCGGCCGAGGGTCTGCTGGGTGGCCTGGGCGACCTTCGTCGGGTCGTCGCCGGCCTCCTCGATGAAGTAGTTCTTCACCAGCTGCTGGGTGAGCGTGGACGCGCCCTGGGAGACCCCGCCGCTCTGCGCGTTCTTGTTCAGCGCGCGCAGCACGCCCTTCAGGTCGATGGCGCCGTGCTGGTAGTAGCGGGAGTCCTCGATCGCGACGATCGCCTTCTGCATGTACGGCGAGATGTCCTTGAGGTCCACCACCGTGCGGTCACGGGAGTAGACCTGGGCGATCTGGTTGCCCTTGCTGTCGAGGATCGTGGTCCGCTGACTGAGCTGCGGGCTCTTCAGGTTGGCCGGGATCTCGTCGAAGCCCTGGACCGAACCCTTGGCCGCGAGGCCCAGGGCGCCGGCCGCGGGCAGCGCGATGCCCGCCATCACGGCTCCCGCGAGCACACTGACACCGAGGAACTTGGCGGCCTGCTGCGTGGTCGACAGGCCACCGCCCGAGCGCTTCTTTGGCATGGGGGCAGCCTAATCCGTGGGGATGAGCATTCCGGGTGAGCGGGTGGCCCTCGGGATGTTCAAGTGCCGGATCGTGACATAGAGGGCGACACCGCGGACTGTGTCCCAGGGCACGGCGGCATGAACGGTCTACCTTGCCATTCGCCGGACACGCGTACAGGCCTTGGCCTAAGCTGCTCTCAACTGTCACAGCAGTGCGGCCACGTATCAATACGTCCGGCGACCCCGAATCGTTTCGGAACCCGACCACTTTTTTTCGGGTGATGTGTTGATGGCGTGTCCGAATCCGCCTCCTGTGTCACCGGGCGTCCGTTGTGGCGCACCACAGCTGTACCGGTTTGCCGGGATGATCACGCATGTCGCCAGCTCACTCCCGCGGGTGATCTGCCGCTTACCCATAGTCCGTTCGGGCCATTCAAGATTGGGCCCGAAGGGGGTGTTGCGCTGTGCCCACCTTCCGTAACGTCCTCAACTGGCGGCGGTGAATATGCCGCTGCCGCCGTGGGGGAGCCTCGATTCGGGAGAGGACGGCGCCGGTATGGGCTGGGTAACCGACTGGAGTGCGCAGGCTGCCTGCCGCACTACCGATCCGGATGAACTGTTCGTTCAAGGAGCAGCGCAGAACAGGGCCAAGGCGGTGTGCACCGGATGTCCGGTACGCACGGAATGCCTGGCCGATGCGCTGGACAATCGCGTCGAGTTCGGCGTGTGGGGAGGCATGACGGAGCGGGAGCGCCGCGCACTGCTGCGCAGGCGGCCCACCGTGACCTCCTGGCGTCGGCTCCTGGAGACAGCGCGCTCGGAGTACGAGCGGGGGACCGGGATCGTCCCCCTCGACAACGACGAGGTATACGAGAACTACGCGGCCGTGAGCTAGACCGCACAGGTCAGCTGGACCGCACAGGTCTAGGGCAGCTCCGGCCGGCCGGCCGCGAGCCGGTCACCGATGTCCCGCAGTCCCGCGAGGTCATGTACATCGCCGGGCAACGCGGCCACCTCCACCACGGCCACCTCGGGGTGGCGCGCGGTGAAGCGGTCACGTGTGCGCTGCTCGCGGGAGAGCACCTGCATGCGCTCGGCGTGCAGCCTCAGCAGGCCTGCGGTGAGCTGGTCGACGGTGCGGTCCGAGTCTTCTGACGAGTCCGGGTCTGCAGATGAGTCCGGTTCGTCTGACGAGGGGGATTCGTCAGTCTTGTCCGCCTGCCCTGACGAGGGGGATTCGTCGGGCCGGGACTCGGACGGCGCGGGCGCGGGTGATTCAGAACTGCCGTACGTGTCGGGAGAGTTACGAAGTCCAGCTTTCCCGCCACCCTGATCGACAATGCGGGGCTCTTCAAGATTTTCCGCGGCGGCGAGCGCCCGCTCGGCCGACAGCCGGTCGGCGTCGCTGCCGTGGACACGGTTGAGGACCAGCCCGACCAGCGGCATGTCCTCGGCGGCCAGCCGCTCCACGAAGTACGCGGCCTCCCGCAGCGCGTCCCGCTCGGGAGCCGCCACCACCAGGAACGCTGTACCGGGCGCCTGAAGCAGCTTGTACGTCGCGTCCGCGCGCGTGCGGAACCCGCCGAACGTCGTGTCCATCGCGGCCACGAACGTCTGGACGTCCTTCAGCAGTTGCCCGCCGAGCAGCTTGCCCAGGGTGCCGGTCATCATCGACATGCCGACGTTCAGGAAGGCCATGCCCGCGCGGCCGCCCAGCTTGGCCGGGGCGGTGAGCAGCCGGATCAGCTTGCCGTCCAGGAAGGAGCCGAGGCGTTTCGGCGCATCGAGAAAGTCCAGCGCCGAACGGGAGGGCGGCGTGTCGACCACGATCAGGTCCCACTCGTCCCGGGCCCGCAGCTGGCCCAGCTTCTCCATCGCCATGTACTCCTGCGTGCCCGCGAAGCCCGCCGAGAGCGACTGGTAGAAGGGGTTGGCCAGGATGGCGGCGGCCCGCTCCGCGTCCGCGTGCGCCTCGACGACCTCGTCGAAGGTGCGTTTCATGTCGAGCATCATGGCGTGCAGTTCGCCGGTGCCGTCGGTGCCCTTCACCTTGCGCGGCACGTTGTCGAGCGAGTCGATGCCCATGGACTGCGCCAGCCGCCTGGCCGGGTCGATGGTGAGCACCACCACCTTGCGGCCGCGCTCGGCCGCCCGCAGGCCCAGCGCCGCCGCGGTGGTGGTCTTCCCGACCCCGCCCGAGCCGCAGCACACCACGATCCGGGTCGCCGGGTCGTCGAGCAGCGGATCGACGTCGAGCGCCGGCGCGTGGGCCAGCCGCCGCGTGCCGTCCTGCGCCGGTTCCTGTGCCGGTTCCCGCGTCGGCCCCTGTGCCGGGTCCGGATCCGGAGTCATGACATCCCCTGTTCCCGCAGCTCGGTCGCGAGTTCGTACAGGCCCGCCAGGTCCATCCCCTCGGCGAGCAGCGGCAGTTCGTGCCGCGGCAGGTCCAGCTCGGCGAGGACCGCGCGCTGCTCGTGCTCCAGCGCGTACCGCTCGGCGTACTCGGCGGCCTGCCGCACCAGCGGGTTCACCAGCTGCTCGGCCTTGCCGCCGCGCCGCGCCCCGCCGAGGCCCGCGGCCGACAGCGCCTGTGCGACGGCGGTGCGCGGCACGGTCCGCACGAGTTCCAGATCGGCCGCGTCCAACACCTCCGGCCGGACCATGTTCACGATGACCCGGCCCACCGGCAGCCGCGCGGCCCGCAGTTCGGCGATGCCGTCGGCGGTCTCCTGGACCGGCATCTCCTCCAGCAGGGTGACCAGGTGCACAGCCGTCTCCTTGGACTTGAGCACCCGCATCACGGCCTGCGCCTGGTTGTGTATCGGGCCGATCTTCGCCAGCCCGGCCACCTCGTCGTTGACGTTCAGGAAGCGGGTGATGCGGCCGGTCGGCGGCGCGTCCATGACGACGTAGTCGTACACGAACCGGCCGGCCTTGTCCTTCCTGCGCACCGCCTCGCACGCCTTGCCGGTGAGGAGTACGTCCCTCAGGCCGGGCGCGACGGTGGTGGCGAAGTCGATCGCGCCGAGCTTCTTCAGTGCCCGGCCGGCCCCGCCGAGCTTGTAGAACATCTGGAGATAGTCCAGAAGGGCCAGTTCGGGATCGATGGCGAGGGCGAAGACCTCGCCGCCGCCCGGCGCGACGGCGATCTTCCGCTCCTCGTAGGGCAACGCCTCCGTCTCGAAGAGCTGGGCGATGCCCTGCCGGCCCTCGACCTCCACGAGAAGCGTCCGCTTCCCCTCGGTCGCGAGGGCCAGCGCGAGTGCGGCGGCGACCGTCGTCTTTCCGGTCCCGCCCTTGCCGCTGACGACCTGGAGCCTGCTCACGTCTTCGAGACTAACCAGTCGGCCGGACACTCACGCAGGAGGCTGTGGATAACCGCGCTCCCGGTCGCACGACTGTCCCGTGCGTCACACCGGATAAAGTCGGCCACATGACCAAGTGGGAATACGTGACCGTACCGCTGCTCGTGCATGCCACGAAGCAGATTCTGGACAACTGGGGTCAGGACGGCTGGGAGCTCGTCCAGGTCGTGCCCGGGCCCAACCCCGAGCAGCTCGTCGCCTACCTGAAGCGGGTGAAGGAGTAGTGGGCGCGGTCGAGGCCAGGCTGGCCGAACTCGGTCTGTCCCTGCCGGCGGTGGTCCCGCCGCTCGCCGCCTACCAGCCGGCCGTGCGGTCGGGCGTGTACGTCTACACCTCCGGCCAGCTGCCGATGGTGGACGGCAAGCTCCCGGTCACCGGCAAGGTCGGCGCCGAGGTCACCGCGGAGGAGGCCAAGGAGCTCGCCCGCACCTGCGCGCTGAACGCCCTGGCCGCCGTGAAGTCCGTCGCCGGTGACCTGGACCGCGTCGCGCGCGTGGTGAAGGTCGTCGGCTTCGTGGCCTCCGCGAGCGACTTCACCGGCCAGCCCGGCGTGATCAACGGCGCCAGCGAACTGCTCGGCGAGGTCCTCGGCGACAAGGGCGTGCACGCGCGCAGCGCGGTGGGCGTCGCGGTGCTCCCGCTGGACGCGCCGGTCGAGGTCGAGGTCCAGGTCGAGCTGCTGCCGTAGCCGCAGCGGCTGTGACCGTGGCGGCTGTGGCCGTCGCCTCCGGAGCCCCTCTCGAACATTCGCTCCCCAGGGGATAGCCTCCGGTAGTGGCCGATGGACAGTGGTATCCCCCCGAGTGGCCGGACCGGATCCGCGCGCACGCGGAGGGCACGCTGGTGCCGGTGGCCCCGAGGCGCGCGGCGACCGTGCTGCTCCTGAAGGACACCCCGGACGGCTCCGTCGTCCACATGCTGCGCAGACGCGCCTCCATGGCCTTCGCCGGAGGCGCGTACGCGTATCCGGGCGGCGGTGTCGACCCGCGCGACGACGACCACCAGATCCGCTGGGCGGGCCCCACGCGCGCGTGGTGGGCCGAGCGGCTCGGCGTCGACGCGGCGGGCGCCCAGGCGATCGTCTGCGCGGCCGTGCGGGAGACGTACGAGGAGGCGGGCGTGCTCCTCGCGGGCCCGGCCGCCGACGCGGTGGTCGGGGACACCACCGGGGACGACTGGGAGGCCGACCGCGCCGCCCTGGTCGCCCGTGACCTGTCCTTCGCGGAGTTCCTGGACCGCCGGGGCCTGGTGCTGCGCTCGGACCTGCTGGGCGCCTGGACGCGCTGGATCACCCCGGAGTTCGAGACCCGCCGCTACGACACCTGGTTCTTCGTCGCCGCCCTGCCCGAGGGCCAGCGCACCCGCAACGCCTCCACGGAGGCCGACCGCACGGTGTGGATCCGCCCCTCCGAGGCCGCCGCCGGGTACGACAAGGGCGAGCTGCTGATGATGCCGCCCACCATCGCGACCCTGCGCCAGCTGACGCCGTACGCCACCGCCGCCGAGACGCTCGCGGCGGCGCCCGCGCGGGACATGACCCCCGTGCTGGCCCGCGCCCGTCTGGAGGCCGGCGAGATCGTCCTGACCTGGCCGGGGCACGACGAGTTCACCAAGCACATACCGACCGCGCCCAGCGCAGGAGGCCCCGCATGACCGAGGCAGCAGCCCTTCCCGGCCAGCCCCGTGGCGGAGTCCTCTCGGGTCCCGCCACCGCGCGGGCGGTCAACGTGCTGGCTCCCAACGCCTCCGCGATGACTCTGGACGGCACCAACACCTGGATCGTCGCCGAGCCGGACTCCGACCTGGCCGTGGTGATCGACCCGGGCCCGCAGGACGACGACCACCTCCGCGCGGTCATCGACACGGCGGAGAAGGCGGGCCGGCGCGTCGCGCTCACCCTCCTCACCCACGGCCACCCCGACCACGCCGAGGGCGCCGTCCGCTTCGCGGAACTGACCGGTACGCGCGTGCGCGCCCTCGACCCGGCGCTGCGGCTGGGCGACGAGGGCCTGGCGGCCGGTGACGTGATCACGGCCGGCGGCCTGGAGCTCCGGGTCGTGCCCACCCCCGGCCACACCGCCGACTCGCTCTGCTTCCACCTCCCGGCCGACCGCGCGGTCCTGACCGGCGACACCATCCTGGGCCGCGGTACGACGGTCGTGGCCCATCCGGACGGCCGTCTGGGCGACTACCTGGACTCGCTGCGACGGCTGCGCTCGCTGACGGTCGACGACGGCGTCCACACCGTCCTGCCGGGCCACGGTCCCGTCCTGGAGGACGCCCAGGGCGCCGTCGAGTTCTACCTGGCCCACCGCGCCCACCGGCTCGCCCAGGTCGAGACGGCCGTCGAGAACGGCCACCGCGACCCCGCCGACGTCGTCGCCCATGTCTACGCCGACGTGGACCGCTCCCTGTGGCCGGCGGCGGAACTCTCCGTGCGAGCCCAGCTGGAGTACCTCGGCGAGCACGGGCTGATCTAGGCCTCCTCGGAGGGCCTCGGGGCTTTCACGCCGTGCACGCGCGCGTACTCGTCGGCGAGCCAGGGGCCGAGGTCGTCGACGTACGACCGCAGGACGGCACGGTCGCCGACCGGCTCGTAGCCCGACTCGGCCGCGCGGCGCAGCTGTTCGGCGCGCTCCGGGTAGTAGCCGGCGAACGCCTCGGCCATCTCCCGCAGATCGCTGGTCCAGCCGTTCCAGCGCGGCATGACGAGGGTGAAGCCGGTGCGGACGAGATGCCGTGACATGAAGCGCACCAGGGGCCGCAGGGCCTCCTCGGTGTCCTCGGCGGCCGCGATCCGGTCCCGCCAGCGCGGCAGGAACCGGGCCAGGTCGCCGTTGGTCTCGCGGGCGAGCAGGGAGTCGGGGCGGTAGCGGGGCAGGAACTCGGCGAGGTCCTCGCCGAGCAGCGGGGTGCACTGGCAGGCCACGAACCAGCCGATGTCGTACCGCTCCAGCTCGCTCAGCACACGTGCCCGCGAGTACAGCAGCGTCCCGACCCCGTCGATCTGCGGGAACTCCTTGTCGACGGCCTCCCCGAGGGCCCGGGCCGCCTCCCGGTCGGCGTCGGCCGGCTCGGCGCGCAGCACCGCCACCAGATCCAGGTCGCTGCGCCCCACGCGCGCGGTGCCGCGCGGGATCGATCCGTAGAGGTAGGCGCTGTCCAGCCGCGCCCCGAAGGTGTCCAGGAGCCGGTCACGGGCGGCGGCGACGACGGGACGGAAGATGTCCGGCACGCGCGCGTGCGCGCCCTCGCGCTCGATGAAGCCCAGGGAGTCGAGCCCTCTGGAGGGAGCGGGTTCAGCCATGGGGCAACTGTGTCAAAGATCCGGACACGGCTCAGGGTTCCGTCTCGTCGGAGGCGGAACCCTGAGCCGTACGGTCTGGTGCTGGTGCTGGTGTCAGCGCGAGCGCTTGGCCAGCCGCTCGACGTCCAGCAGGATCACGGCCCGCGCCTCCAGGCGCAGCCAGCCGCGCTGGGCGAAGTCCGCCAGTGCCTTGTTCACGGTCTCGCGGGACGCGCCGACCAGCTGGGCCAGCTCCTCCTGCGTGAGGTCGTGGACGACGTGGATGCCCTCCTCGGACTGCACGCCGAAGCGGCGGGAGAGGTCCAGCAGGGCGCGCGCGACACGGCCCGGCACATCGGAGAAGACCAGGTCGGACATGGCGTCGTTGGTCTTGCGCAGCCGGCGGGCGACCGCGCGCAGCAGGGCGGTGGCCACCTCCGGGCGGGCGTTCAGCCAGGGCTGGAGGTCGCCGTGGCCGAGGCCCAGCAGCTTGACCTCGGTCAGCGCGGTGGCGGTCGCCGTCCGCGGGCCCGGGTCGAACAGCGACAGCTCGCCGATCAGCTCGCCGGGGCCGACGACGGCGAGCATGTTCTCGCGGCCGTCGGGGGAGGTGCGGTGGAGCTTGACCTTGCCCTCGGTGACGACATAGAGCCGGTCGCCCGGGTCGCCCTCGTGGAACAGAGAGTCACCACGCGCGAGGGTCACCTCACTCATGGAGGCACGCAGCTCCGCGGACTGCTCGTCATCGAGCGCCGCGAAGAGCGGGTTGCGCCGCAGAACGTCGTCCACGAGTTCTCTCCTTGTCGACCTGCTCAGGGGATCTTGCTCCCCGTCGTACCAGGGGACCGTGCTCCCCATTTTGCCGGACGGTCCAAACAGTGTGATCTGTCACAAGGATGCCGCACAGGTGTCCCGAGGTAAGCGGCAGGGGTCCAATCGGGGGCTGATCTTCCGGGTCCGGGGCGGATGTCGGTGCCGGGCTTTAGGCTGGCCGGGTGTCCAAATCGCCGGTGAGAGCACAGGCCAAGGGGGCTGAGCGGGTGGTTGTACGTCGTGATTCCGCTATGGGCGAACAAGGGTCCGATGCCGCCCCCGGCGAGCTGAAAAAGGCGACCAAAGCGGCGAAAGCCGTGAAGAAGGCCGCGGCCGGGAAGACCGTCGAGAAGAAGACCGTCGCGAAGAAGGCCGTGGCCAAGAAGGCCGCCGCCGAGAAGCCGAAAGCCGTCTGGAAGCCGGAGTCGCGCACCGCTCTCGTCCGGCGGGCCCGCCGGATCGACCGCGAGCTCGGCGAGGTGTACCCGTACGCCCACCCCGAGCTGGACTTCGAGAACCCCTTCCAGCTGCTGGTCGCCACGGTGCTGTCCGCCCAGACCACCGACCTGCGCGTCAACCAGACCACCCCGACGCTGTTCGCGAAGTACCCCACCCCCGAGGACCTGTCCGCCGCCAACCCGGAGGAGGTCGAGGAGATCCTGCGGCCGTGCGGGTTCTTCCGGGCCAAGACCAAGTCGGTGACAGGGCTCTCCAAGGGGCTGGTGGAGCAGTTCGGCGGTGAGGTGCCGGGCCGGCTCGAGGACCTGGTCAAGCTGCCCGGCGTCGGCCGCAAGACCGCGTTCGTGGTGCTCGGCAACGCCTTCGGGCGCCCCGGGATCACCGTGGACACCCACTTCCAGCGCCTGGTCCGGCGGTGGCGGTGGACCGAGGAGACCGAGCCCGACAAGATCGAGGCGGCCGTGGGAGCGCTCTTCCCCAAGAGCGACTGGACCGACCTCTCGCACCACGTGATCTGGCACGGCCGCCGGATGTGCCACGCCCGCAAGCCCGCCTGCGGGGTCTGCCCCATCGCCCCGCTCTGCCCGGCCTACGGCGAGGGCGAGACCGACCCGGAGAAGGCCAAGAAGCTGCTGAAGTACGAGAAGGGCGGCTTCCCGGGTCAGCGACTCAAGCCCCCGCAGGCCTATCTGGACGCGGGTGGCAGGCCGGCCCCGCCGCTGGGCGGCGTACAGGGGAAATGACCTAGGGACCTTCTGGGGGTCGAGTGACGGAACGATCAAGGGGCGCCCGGGCGTTGGACCGGGCAGGACGACGGGGGATGCCATGACACACACCGGCAAGGCGCATACCGACGGGGCGCGCGCTGGCGCGGCGCTCAGCAAGAAGGGCCTCCCGGGCTGGCTGGATCCGGTGGTGCGGGCCGCCGAGACGGTCAAGCCGCTCCAGCTGAGCCGCTTCCTGCCGCCGGAGAACGGCGCGGGGCGGCAGTCGGCCGTGCTGATCCTTTTCGGGGAGGGCGCGGCCGGCCCCGAGCTGCTGCTGATGGAACGGGCCGGCTCGCTGCGCTCGCACGCCGGGCAGCCCTCCTTCCCCGGTGGCGCCCTCGACCCCGAGGACGGCGACCCGAAGGCCGACGGGCCGCTGCGGGCCGCTCTCCGCGAGGCCGAGGAGGAGACCGGGCTCGACCCGGCCGGGGTCCAGCTGTTCGGGGTGCTGCCCAAGCTGTACATCCCGGTCAGCAGCTTCGTCGTCACCCCGGTGCTGGGCTGGTGGCGTGAGCCGACCCCGGTGGGGGTGGTCGATCCGAACGAGACGGCGCGGGTCTTCACGGTCCCCGTGGCGGATCTCACGAATCCGGCCAACCGGGCCACCGCGGTGCACCCGGCCGGCCACCGAGGTCCGGCATTCCTGGTCGAATCGACCTTGGTGTGGGGGTTCACGGCCGGGGTGATCGACCGGTTGCTGCACTACGCGGGATGGGAGCGCTCTTGGGACCGCGAGAAGCTGGTCCCGCTCGACTGGCGGTCATGACAGGGTGTCCACCGTGAATGTGCTGGACATCCTGTTGCTGGTCGCCGCTGTGTGGTTCGCGATCGTCGGCTACCGCCAGGGGTTCGTCGTCGGCATCCTGTCGGTGATCGGCTTCCTGGGCGGCGGACTCGTCGCCGTCTACGCCCTGCCCGTCATCTGGGACGCGGTGACCGACAACTCCGAGGTGGGCACGACCGCGGCGGTCGTCGCCGTGGTCGTCGTCATCGTCTGCGCCTCGGTCGGCCAGGCCCTCACCACGCACCTGGGCAACAAGCTCCGCCGGTACATCACCTGGTCCCCCGCCCGCGCCCTGGACGCCACCGGCGGCGCGCTGGTCAACGTCCTCGCGATGCTGCTGGTGGCCTGGCTGATCGGCTCCGCCCTCGCGGGCACCACCCTGCCGACGCTCGGCAAGGAGGTCCGCAACTCCAAGGTGCTGCTCGGGGTGTCCAGAGCCCTGCCCAACCAGGCCGACACCTGGTTCGCGGACTTCTCCGCGGTTCTCGCCCAGAACGGCTTCCCGCAGGTCTTCAGCCCCTTCGTCAACGAACCGATCACCGACGTCTCACCGCCCGACCCGGCCCTCGCGAACAGCGCGGTCACCACCACGGCCAAGCAGTCCATCGTCAAGGTGACCGGCACCGCGCAGAGCTGCGGCAAGATCCTGGAGGGCACCGGCTTCGTCTTCGCCGACCGCCGCGTCATGACCAACGCGCACGTGGTCGGCGGCGTCGACGAGCCCACCATCCAGATCGGTGGCGAGGGCCGCAAGTACGACGCCAAGGTCGTCCTCTACGACTGGCAGCGCGACATCGCCGTACTGGACGTGCCCAACCTGCGGGCGAAGGCGCTGAAGTTCTCCGCCGCGGACGCGGACACCAACAACGACGCGATCGTCGCCGGGTTCCCGGAGAACGGCTCGTACGACGTCCGTGCCGCCCGGGTGCGCGGCCGGATCACGGCCAACGGCCCGGACATCTACCACCGCGGCACCGTCCGCCGTGACGTCTACTCGCTGTACGCCACCGTCCGCCAGGGCAACTCCGGCGGCCCGCTGCTCACCCCCGAGGGCAAGGTGTACGGGGTCGTCTTCGCGAAGTCGCTGGACGACGCCGACACCGGCTACGCCCTCACGGCCGACGAGATCCAGCCGGACATCGCCCGGGGCCGTACCGCGAGTCAGCAGGTGGGCACCGACAGCTGCGCCCTCTAGAGCCCCCGCGGAGATCCGCGGGGCCCTGTGAGGGGGTCAGCCGCGGGTGTGGCGCAGGCGGACCGAGACCCAGCGGGCCCGGCGGCGCAGGATGCGCGGAATCCCCACCCTGAGGTCCGTGCCCGGCAGCTGCGGGGAGGCTCCTCGATGGGAGTTCAGACCGCCTGTCGTACGGCGGTTGCGGGGTGCGTCACTGTAGTCGTGCGTCCAGCCCATACCCCGACGTCTGCCCCTGCCCCAAGGTCGATAACCTCCCCCACGCCCCTCAATCGGCCTATGCGCGGGGCATGTGGCCGTTCGTAGAACAGGTGTGCAGCTCCGGATACCGGGCGCATCGGCGCGGTCACCGATCGGGTTCGGGGTCTTTGAGCCAGTTGACCAGTTCGGTGGAGAACGCGACCGGGTCCTCCTCGTGCGGGAAGTGCCCGAGACCGTCGAACAGCCGCCAGCGGTACGGCGCTTCGACGTACTCGCCGGAGCCGGCCGCGCTGCGGGTGCGGGCCACCGGGTCCAGGGAGCCGTGCAGATGCAGCGTCGGGACGCGCACCGGCCGCTTCATCCGCCGGTTGAACTGGATGCCGTCGGGGCGCGCCAGCGAGCGCACCAGCCAGCGGTACGGCTCGATCGAGCAGTGCGCGGTGGAGGGGATGCACATCGCCCGCTGGTACGTCTCCACGGTCTTGTCCTCCGGCAGCCGCGGCCCGGACCAGTCCCGGATCAGCCGGCCGACCAGCGCGCCGTCGTCGGCGATGAGCTGGCGCTCCGGGATCCAGGGCCGTTGGAAGCCCCAGATGTAGGAGGCGGCGGCGGACTGCCGGCGGTCCCGCAGCATCGCCGCGCGCCAGCGCCGCGGGTGCGGCATGGACACGACCGCGAGGCGTCGTACCAGCTTGGGACGCATGGCGGCGGCCGTCCACGCCAGATAGCCGCCCAGGTCGTGGCCGACCAGCGCGGCGTCCGGCTCGCCGAGGGAGCGGATCACGCCGGTGATGTCGAGCGCGAGGTTGGCCGGGTCGTAGCCGCGCGGGGTGCGGTCGCTGCCGCCGACGCCGCGCAGGTCCATGGCGACGGCCCGGAAGCCCGCGTCGGCCAGCGCGACCAGCTGGTGCCGCCAGGTCCACCAGAACTGGGGGAAGCCGTGCACCAGCATGACCAGCGGGCCGTCGCCGAGCTCGGTGATGTGGAACCGGGCGCCGTTCGCGGCGACGTCCCGGTGCGTCCAGGGGCCCTCCAGCCGTACGGCCGAGGGGGCGGGATCCGTCATGAGGTCGAGCGTGCCACAGCCTCGATGGCCGGCACGTCATCCCGGGGCAGTTCCGGACGCGGATGCGGCTTGGCGTTCTGCAGGACGCCCGCCGTCTCCTTCATCGACGCGGCCACCTTCTGCGGGCCCTTGCCCTGCTTGGCCTTCTTCGCGAACAGCACGCCGATCAGCGCGAGGACGACGGCCACCAGGACGTTCGCCGCGAAGGAGAGCAGGAAGCAGATCGCGAGGTTCCAGTGGCTCCAGGTCCGAATGCCGTACGCCAGCGCGAAGTTGAGCATCGGCAGGGAGAACAGCAGCAGCACGGCCGCCACCGTGAACGCGCCACCGCTGGTCGCGCCCCGCTTGACGTCCTGCTTCAGCTGGGCCTTGGCCAGCGCGATCTCGTCGTGCACCAGCGCCGACATCTCGGCGGTCGCCGAGGCGAACAACTGGCCGATGCTGCGTTCGGCACCGACCGGGCTGCCGTCGGGTGCGCTCATCGCGGTCTCCCTCTGCGTACTTGTCATCGTCTTTTGTACCGTCTCGTCAGATCATGCCGGACGGCCGCCCTGCTTGCCTGCCCCGCCCGGCACTTCGGCAGGCGCGTCGTGCCTGCCGGGCCCTATCCGGTGGCCTGCCGGGCCGCCTTCTCGGCGGCGATACGGCGGTGCTCGGCGGCCTTGCGGTCGTATATCTCCGCCATCCGCAGGTGGTACGCCGGGTCGTCCTGCTCGTAGACGTCCGGGATGCCGTCGAGGTCGTCGTCCCGTTCCTCGGCCTCGACCAGCCCGCGGTAGCGGGCGTTGCGTATCTTCAGCAGCACGGTGGCGCACAGGGCCGCGATGAGCGATCCGGTGAGGACGGCGGCCTTGACCTCGTCCGTGAGCACGGTGTTACCCGCGAAGGCCAGTTCGCCGATGAGCAGCGACACGGTGAAGCCGATGCCGGCGAGCGAGGCGACCGCGAAAACGTCGGCCCAGGCGAGGTCCTCGCTGAGCGAGGCCCGGGTGAAGCGGACGGTCAGCCAGGTCCCGCCGAATATCCCGACCGTCTTGCCGACGACCAGCCCGAGGACGACCCCGAGCGTCTCGGGCTTGGTGAAGACGTCCGCGAGCGCCCCTCCGGACACCGCCACACCGGCGCTGAAGAGCGCGAACAGGGGCACGGCCAGCCCCGCGGACAGCGGGCGCACCAGATGCTCCAGGTGCTCGCCGGGGGAGTGCTCCTCACCCTCGCGAGTGGTGCAGCGCAGCATCAGGCCCATGGCGACACCGGCGATGGTCGCGTGCACCCCGCTGTTGTACATCAGCGCCCAGACGACGACCGCGAGCGGGACGTACACGTACCAGCCGCGCACGCCCTTGCGCAGCAGCAGCCAGAAGACGGCGAGGCCGAGGACGGCGCCGCCGAGCGCCGCGAAGTCGATCCGCTCGGTGAAGAAGATCGCGATGATCAGGATCGCGAACAGGTCGTCGACGACCGCGAGGGTGAGCAGGAAGGCGCGCAGGGCGCTGGGCAGGGACGTCCCGATGACCGCGAGCACGGCCAGTGCGAAGGCGATGTCGGTGGCGGTGGGCACCGCCCAGCCGTGGGTGGAGCCGCCACCGGTGAGGGTGGTGAGGGTGTAGACGAGCGCCGGTACGGCCATTCCGCACAGGGCGGCGACGACGGGCAGGACCGCGGCCCTGGGGTCCTTGAGATCGCCGGCCACCAGCTCCCGTTTGAGCTCGATGCCTGCGACGAAGAAGAAGATCGCGAGCAGCCCGTCCGCGGCCCAGTGGGTGACGGAGAGGTTCAGGCCGAGGGCCTCGGGGCCGAAGTGGAAGTGGCCGACGCTCTCGTAGCTGTGCCGCAGCGCGGGGATGTTCGCCCAGACCAGGGCGGCGATCGCGGCGACCAGCAGCAGTACGCCGCCGACGGTCTCTGTCCGCAGCGCGTCCGCGACGAAGGTCCGCTCGGGCAGCGAGAGCCGCCCGAGGACCTTGCGGGCGGGGGTGGTGCGGGGCGCGGACACGGGGACCTCCGGTCGGTGGGCAGGACGGAGCTACTTGCCGACCAGACTTCCCGGCACACCCTGAGGATCACGCTACTTTGCTTAGTTTACCTAAGGTGTGGCCGGGAGTGCCAGGTGGGATTCACGGTAGGCGCAAAAGGGGCGCCCGGCGCGTTTCGCGCCGGGCGCCCCTCGGGCCGTTCTCGGGCCGTGCTCCTCCGGGTCAGTCCTCGCTGGGCGCTGCCGGGAGCTTCGCCTGGATGAGGTCCATGACCGTGGAGTCCGTCAGTGTCGTGACGTCACCGAGCTGGCGGTTCTCGGCGACATCGCGCAGCAGCCGGCGCATGATCTTGCCGGAGCGGGTCTTCGGCAGCTCCGCCACCGGCAGCACCCGCTTGGGCTTGGCGATCGGGCCGAGAGTGGCGCCGACATGGTTGCGCAACTCGTTGACCAGGCCCTCGTCCTCGGCGTTCGCCGTGCCGCGCAGGATCACGAAGGCGACGATCGCCTGCCCGGTCGTCTCGTCCGCCGCACCGACCACGGCCGCCTCGGCGACCGACGGGTGGGAGACGAGCGCCGACTCCACCTCGGTGGTGGAGATGTTGTGCCCGGAGACGAGCATGACGTCGTCCACCCGGCCGAGCAGCCAGATGTCGCCGTCATCGTCCTTCTTCGCGCCGTCGCCGGCGAAGTACTTGCCCTCGAAACGGGACCAGTACGTGTCCAGGAACCGCTGGTCGTCGCCCCAGATGGTGCGCAGCATCGACGGCCACGGCTCGGTGAGCACCAGGTAGCCGCCTCCGCCGTCGGGCACCTCGTTCGCCTCGTCGTCGACGACGGTCGCCGAGATGCCGGGCAGCGGGGTCTGCGCCGAACCGGGCTTGGTCGCGGTGACGCCCGGCAGCGGGGAGATCATCATCGCGCCGGTCTCGGTCTGCCACCAGGTGTCCACGATCGGCGTCCGGTCGGCGCCGATGTGCTTGCGGTACCAGATCCACGCCTCGGGGTTGATCGGCTCGCCCACCGAACCGAGCACCCGCAGGCTGCTCAGGTCGAACTTGGCGGGGATGTCGTCGCCCCACTTCATGAACGTCCGGATCGCGGTGGGCGCCGTGTACAGGATCGTCACCCCGTACTTCTGCACGATCTCCCAGAACCGGCCCTGGTGCGGGGTGTCCGGGGTGCCCTCGTACATCACCTGCGTCGCGCCGTTGGCCAGCGGCCCGTACACGATGTAGGAGTGGCCGGTCACCCAGCCGACGTCGGCCGTGCACCAGTACACGTCCGTCTCCGGCTTGAGGTCGAACACCGCCCAGTGGGTGTACGACGCCTGGGTGAGGTAGCCGCCGGAGGTGTGCAGGATGCCCTTCGGCTTACCCGTCGTCCCGGACGTGTACAGGATGAACAGCGGGTGCTCGGCGTCGAATGCCTCGGGCGTGTGCTCGGCCGACTGCCGCTCGACGATCTCGTGCCACCACACGTCCCGCGTGCCGTCCCAGGCCACCTCCTGTCCGGTGCGCCGTACGACCAGCACGTGCTCGACGTTGTCCACCTTGCCGATCGCCTCGTCCACGGCCGGCTTGAGCGCGGACGGCTTGCCGCGCCGGTAGCCGCCGTCGGAGGTGATGACGACCTTGGCGTCCGCGTCCTGGATACGAGTGGCCAGCGCGTCCGCCGAGAAACCGCCGAAGACCACGGAGTGCGCGGCGCCGATCCGGGCGCAGGCGAGCATCGCGACCGCCGTCTCCGGGATCATCGGCATGTAGATCGCGACCCGGTCGCCCTGCTGGACCCCGAGTTCCAGCAGCGCGTTGGCCGCCTTGGAGACCTCGTCCTTCAGCTCGGCGTAGGTGATCGCACGGCTGTCGCCGGGCTCGCCCTCGAAGTGGATGGCGACCCGGTCGCCGTTCCCGGCCTCCACGTGCCGGTCCACGCAGTTGTACGCGACATTGAGCTCGCCGTCCTTGAACCACTTGGCGAACGGCGGGTTCGACCAGTCCAGCGTCTCCGTCGGCTCCTTGGCCCAGGTCAGCCGACGGGCCTGCGCGGCCCAGAAGCCGAGCCTGTCAGCCTTGGCCTCTTCGTACGCCTCGGCCCCGACGTTGGCGTTCTCGGCCAGGTCGGCGGGCGGCGCGAAGCGTCGCTCCTCCCTCAAGAGGTTGGCCAGGCTTTCGTTGCTCACGACATCTCCCTTTCGAAGGGTGTCCGTTGTGTCCCAGACCACACAGCTCATCAGACCCAGGGGTCCGGTGACAAGGGCCGTCGGAATATTGGTTTAGACCTGTCGGTTCCCGGCGGGCCCGTGACCCCTTCTCAGGCCGGGCTGCGCAACTCCTCCGCGCCCGGCACCCCCTCGAACACCGCTCCTTCCTCGTCCGCCTCGGCCCGGCCCAGCAGATACGCCTGCGCCTCGCCCACGTGGAAGTACATCCCGTGCAGCTCCAGCGCCCCCGCGGCCAGCGCCCGGGCCACCGAGTCGTGTGCCCGCAGATGCTCCAACTGCTGGACCACATTGGTCAGGCAGAGCTGCTCCACCTCGTCCGCCGGAGCCCGCCCGGCAAGCCGGCCCCAGGGACGGCTGTCGTCGGCCAGCCGCGCCAGGCTCGGCGCGGCGTGCCGCAGCCACCGCCCGAGCGGGGTCGTCCCCTCCTCCCCGGACCCCGAGGTCAGCAGCGCCTGCATCGCCCCGCACCCGGAGTGCCCGCACACCGTGATGGACCGCACCTTCAGCACGTCCACCGCGTACTCGATCGCGGCCGCCACCGAGTCGTCGCCGTTCTCCTCACCCGGAAGAGGGACCAGATTGCCGACGTTGCGGACCACGAACAGGTCACCCGGTCCACTGGAGGTGATCATCGAGGTGACGAGCCGGGAGTCGGCGCAGGTGAGGAAGAGCTGCGAAGGCCGCTGTCCCTCGCGCGCCAGCCGGGCCAGCTCGTCCCGCACCAGGGGCGCGGTCTCACGTTGGAACGCGCTGACCCCACGGGCGAGTTCATGCCCGGAGTCGACCGGTCTGCCGTCGGCCGGTGTCCCGTCGGCCGGTCTGCCGCCGGCCCATCGGGAGAGGCCCGATCTGACCAGGCCCGCACGGTGGCCGTGGCCCGCACGGTGCTCGGGACGCGGACCGTGCTCCGGGCGGTGGCCGTACTCCGGTGAGCGGATGCCCGCGCGGCAGCCGGTGAGCTCGGCGGAGCCGCCCTGCGCGGTGTGGGCCTTGCGCCAGTCCTGCAGTGACTCGTACGCCGCGTGGTCCATGAACGAACCGTCCAACTCCACCACGGCGTGGGCGCCTTGGGGTACGAGATGCAGGACTCTGCTGAGCCGGGGCACCGCGAGGAACGTCAGCTGTCCTCTTGCGTGGACGTAGTGGACTCCTCCCTTCTCTTCATGGGTGATGCGGGTGCGGGCGAGGCGGTGCAGGGCGAGGGCGACGGCCACGGCGACCCCGAGGACCACGCCCTCCAGGACGCCGAGGAGAACCACGCCGAGTGTGGTGACGGCGTACACCAGCACTTCGCGGTGGCGGGTCACCGTGCGGATGTGGTGCAGGGACACCATCTGGATGCCGACGGCCATCACCAGGGCGGCGAGCGAGGCGAGCGGGATGAGATCCAGGAGCGGGACCATCAGCAGCGCGGCGACTACTACGAGAACGCCGTGCAGCATCGTGGAGTTCCGGCTGACGGCACCGGATCTCACATTCGCCGAACTGCGCACCGCGACCCCCGCGACCGGCAGTCCGCCGAGCGCCCCGGAGACGATGTTGGCCGCGCCCTGACCGAGCAGCTCGCGGTCCAGGTCGGAGCGCCCGACCCGGGACTGCGGGCCGGTGCGGCCGGCGACCAGCTTGTCCACCGCGACCGCGCCCAGCAGCGACTGCACGCTGCACACCAGCGTGGTGGTGAGCACGGCGGCGGCGATGCCGAGCACCGGCCCCTCGGGCAGCCCCGCAAGGGCGTGGCTGCTCCAGGACGGCAGGTCGACCCTCGGCAGGGTGAGCCCGGTGAGCGAGGCGGTCGCGGTGGCACCGGTGACGGCGACCAGGGCGGCCGGGACCGTACGCAGCCGACGGCCCGGGCTGCCGGGGATCCGGGGCCAGCCGAGGAGCAGGGCCAGGGTCAGCGCGCTCATCGCCGCGGCGGCCGGGTGCAGGTGGGCCAACTGGGCGGGCAGTGCCCGGACGTTGGCGAGGACCGAACTCTGGGGGTTGCCGCCGAGCACGATGTGCAACTGGGCGACGGCGATGGTGACGCCGATGCCGGCGAGCATGCCGTGCACCACCGCGGGGCTGACGGCGAGCGCGGTGCGGGCCACGCGCAGGCAGCCCAGGCCCAGCTGGGCCAGCCCGGCGAGGACGGTGATGCCGCAGGTGGTCCGCCAGCCGTACCGGTGGATCAGGTCGGCGGTGACCACGGTGAGTCCGGCGGCCGGGCCGCTGACCTGGAGCGGGCAGCCGCCGAGCCGCCCGGCGACCAGCCCGCCGACGGCCGCGGCGACCAGGCCGGCCTGGAGCGGGGCGCCGGTGGCGAGGGCGATGCCGAGGGAGAGCGGCAGGGCGATCAGGAACACCGCGACGGACGCGGACAGGTCGGCGCTCTCGACGCGGAAGCGGCGGCGGCGCGGGGGCACGGGCGGGCTCTTCGGCCGGCCGGTTGCCGTGGTGCTTCGGGGACTTGCGGCTCCGGCGCGGGCGAGGCCCGGGCTCTCGGGGTGGGTGGGTACGCAGGCTGATGACATGTTTCCCGTCTCCTCCGGGGCGGCGCGGTCGCGGATCAGGGGGTGCCCTCGCGGGGCGGGGGCTCGGTCGCGGCCGTGGGGCACGGCGTGCAGCGGCGGGATGATTCAACGCTCGGTAAACGAATCGTAATGGCGAGTAAAGGTCAGGCATGGATTTTCCTGGCAAAAGGGGCGCTGGTTCACCTCGATGGGTGAAGTGAGCAGTTCATCGGCTTGTCGTATTAATCCCTCTCTCGGTCCTATGCGACCTTGGCGGCGCTGTCGGCACATACCCGGCACATCGCCAGAAAACGCCGCACCCGGCGTTTGCCGAGAGAAGGAAGAAGGTGAGTGGGATTGGCCACCACCCAGAGGATGGCCGTCGGCGCCGTGGCCGCCGCCGCGGTCTGTGCCGCGTCGCTGGCCGGTTGCGCGAGCGACACCAACTCCGAGGAAGGGGCGTCCGGGCCGCAGAAAGGAGCGCCGGCGCCCCAGAGCGTGGTCCGTCTGATCGGCGACGGTTCCACCGCCTACACCGGGGCGCAGCCGCATCAGCCCCAGCCCGAGCGGCTCAAGCCCGGTGAGAAGCCTCCGCAGTTCGTGGTCTTCTCCTGGGACGGCGCGGGCGAGGACAGCCAGAAGCTGTTCTCGCACTTCCGCAAGGTCTCCAAGGAGAACAACGCGGCCATGACGTACTTCCTCAGCGGCGTCTACATGCTGCCCGAGGAGAAACGTGACCTCTACCGGCCCCCGCAGCACTCGCCCGGCAGCTCCGCGATCGGCTTCAACGACCAGCAGGGCATCGCCGACACGGCCAAGCAGGTACGGCTGGCCTGGCTGGAGGGCAACGAGATCGGCACCCACTTCAACGGGCACTTCTGCGGCCCCGACGGGGGTGTCGGCGAGTGGTCGGTGGCCGAGTGGAAGAGCGAGATCGCCCAGGCAAAGCGGTTCGTGGAGACCTGGAAGACCAACACCGGGATGAAGAACGCCGCCCCGCTGCCCTTCGACTACGACAAGGAGCTCATCGGCGCCCGCACCCCCTGCCTGGAAGGTCAGAAGAACTTCGTGAAGGCGGCGAGCCAGTTGGGCTTCCGCTACGACACCAGCGGTGTCAACGACCAGGTCTGGCCCAAGAAGAGGGAAGGGCTGTGGGACCTGTCGATGCAGCTCGTCCCCTTCCCCGGCCACTCCTACGAGCAGTTGACCATGGACTACAACTTCATGGTCAACCAGTCCGGCGCCTCGACCCAGGGCGACCCCGACATGTACGACTACTGGGGCGACCAGATGCGGGACGGGCTGCTCCAGGGCTTCAACCGGGCCTACAACGGCAACCGGGCGCCGATGGTCATCGGCAACCACTTCGAGTCCTGGAACGGCGGCACGTACATGCGCGCCATCGACGAGGTCGTCCAGGACGTGTGCAACAAGCCCGAGGTGCGCTGTGTCTCCTTCCATCAGCTGGCCGACTGGCTGGATGCCCAGGACCCGAAGGTCCTGGCGAAGCTGCGCACCCTGAACGTGGGCGAGGCCCCGCGGCCGGGCTGGGCGTCCTTCCTGTCCGGCCGCCCCGCCCCGGCCCCGAAGGGGGTGCCCGGGGCGCCGGCGGTCAAGCAGTAGCGGAACCGGGGCGGCGCCTTCGTCAGGCGGGCGCCGCCACCCCCTCGCCGAGCACGAAACCGGGGTCGATCTGTGCCGCCAGGTCGGCCCCGGTGCGCTCGTTCCCCCAGGACAGGGCGTTCTTCAGATGGAAGTGGACCATCTGCCGGGTGTAGCGCTCCCAGTCCCGCAGCTCGTGTGTCGCGTCGGTGGCGATCTTGAGGGTACGCAGGGCGCGGGCGTTGTCGTCCTCCAGGAGCTCGAACCGGGGCGGGCGGCCCTTCTCCATGGCGCGCACCCAGTCCGAGTGCCCGACCGTCACCAGCAGGTCGTCCCCGACCTCGGCGCGCAGGAAGTCGATGTCGTCCTGCCCCTGCACCTTGTTGCCGACCACCTTCAGCACGACGCCGAAGTCCCGGGCGTACTCCTTGTACTGGCGGTAGACGGAGACCCCCTTCCGGGTCGGCTCGGCGACGAGGAACGTGATGTCGAAGCGGGTGAACATGCCGGAGGCGAAGGAGTCCGAACCCGCCGTCATGTCGACCACGACGTACTCGTCGGGGCCGTCGACGAGGTGGTTCAGGAACAGCTCCACCGCTCCTGTCTTGGAGTGGTAGCAGGAAACCCCCAGGTCGGCCTCCGTGAAGGGCCCGGTGACCATCAAACGGACGGCGCCGCCGTCGAGTTCCACCGGCCGCGCGCAGGCGTCGTACACCGCGTTGGGCTCCCGCACCCGGACCAGCCGCGAGCCCTCGCCGGGCGGGGTGGTCTTGATCATCGTCGCGGCGGAGGCGATCCGCGGGTTGTGGCCCCGCAGGTAGTCCTTGATGAGGGAGAGCCGCTCGCCCATCGCGGGCAGTGCCGCCGACTCCGCCTCGTCGAGGCCGAGCGCGGGGCCCAGGTGCTGGTTGATGTCGGCGTCGACGGCGACGACCGGCGCCCCACCGGCCGCGAGATGGCGGATGAACAGGGAGGAGAGCGTGGTCTTGCCGCTGCCGCCCTTTCCGACGAAAGCAATTTTCATGTTCACGAAGGGTAGTCGCGTGATAGCTGTATGTGTCAGATGGAGTGAGGAAGACCACTCCTTCGTGGAGGGGGAGGGTGGGGTGCGTAGGGTCGTACTCATGAGTACGACAGGTGCGACCGCCGATCCGCTCGCGGCGCTGGGCTCGCTGCCCTCGGTGGCCGAGTCCGTGGAGTCCGTGCGCAAGGCCGTGGACCGGGTCTACGGCCACCGGGTCATGCGCCGCCGCAGCAACGCCGTCACCTCCGAGGCCGCGTTGCGCGGCGCCCGGGGCAGTGCGGCGCTCTCCGGTGCCGACTGGGCGCTGGAGGAGGTCCGCCGGCGTTCCGACTTCGGCGTCGACGACGACGCGCGCGTGGTCGGCGCGGCCCTGCGGCTCACCGCGGAGGCGGGTCAACTGCTCTCCGTCTGGCGGCAGTCGCCGCTGCGGGTCCTGGCTCGGCTGCACCTGGTGGCGGCCGCGACCGACGGCGACGAGGTCGGCCGCCCGCGGCAGGCCGGCGAGAGCGTCGACGAGCCGCTGATCGAGCTGCCGCTGCCGGACGCGGCCGAGGTGTCGGGCCGCCTCGAAGGGCTCGCCGAGCTGATCATCGCGGGGACGCAGGCTCCCGCGCTGGTGACGGCCGCCGTGGTGCACGGCGAGCTGCTCGCGCTGCGCCCCTTCACCTCGTACAACGGACCGGTCGCGCGGGCTGCCGAGCGGATCGTGCTGATCGGCAGCGGTCTCGACCCCAAGGCGATCTGCCCCGCCGAGGTCGGCCACGCCGAGCTGGGCCGCGCCTCCTACCTGGCGGCTCTCGACGGTTATGTCTCCGGCACTCCGGAGGGCATGGCGGCCTGGATCGCGCACTGCGGCCGGGCGGTCGAGCTGGGTGTGCGCGAGTCGACGGCGGTGTGCGAGGCGCTGCAGCGCGGAGCGGCCTGAAACCGGCGCGGGAAGACTTCGGAAAAGGGTTGCGGCGGTACGAGAAGTCGTACCGCCGCTGGCATGTTCACCGGGTTACCAAGCGTCCTCGATATGTTGCCCATCAGGTCGGGTGCTTTGCCCGTCACCTGGTGCGGCTGGCCCGTAATCGACGGGTCGACGTCGCGTGGGTGCTCGGTGTTCATGCTGGGTCCGTGGGGCCGAATGCGTTTTAAAGGTGATCCTCTCGGATGTCCTTAGGTCTCGCGGGCCGCTAACCCCTTTGTACTGCAAGCCCCGGGCAAGCGGAACCCCTGCCTGCAGTTCTTTACTTTTAGGTTCAAAGACGCACTAAAAGGGCGCCGTTAGGCCGAACGGGTCACAGGGGGTGCCGGACGGCCGGTTCAGGCGACCGAGTTCCGGCGCCGGCTCGCGTACCAGACCAGGCCCGCGGTGGCGGCCGCCGCCCCTATGGCGGCCGCGGCGACCAGGGCCGGACGCGGGGGCGCGGAGATCCGCTGCTTGAGCCGTACCGGACGGTTGAAGTCCAGAATCGGCCAGCCGCGCGCGAGGGCCTCGCGGCGCAGCGTCCGGTCCGGGTTCACGGCGTGCGGATGCCCGACGGCCTGGAGCATCGGCAGGTCCGTCGCCGAGTCGCTGTAGGCGTGGCAGCGGTCGAGGTCGTACCCCTCGGAGGCGGCCAGCTCGCGTACGGCCTCGGCCTTCGTCGGGCCGTACGCGTAGTACTCCACCTCGCCCGTGTAGCAGCCGTCGTCGCCGACGACCATGCGGGTGGCCACCACCCGGTCGGCGCCCAGGAGTTCACCGATCGGCTCGACCACCTCGGCGCCCGAGGTGGACACGATGACGACGTCCCGGCCGGCCTTGTGGTGCTCCTCGATGAGGGAGGCGGCCTCGTCGTAGATGATCGGGTCGATCAGGTCGTGCAGGGTCTCGGCGACGATCTCCTTAACCTGCTGGACATTCCAGCCACGGACGAGGGAGGAAAGGTACGCGCGCGTGCGCTCCATCTGGTCGTGGTCCATACCGCCGACCAGGAACACGAACTGGGAGTACGCGTTGCGCAGCGCCGCCCTGCGGTTGATCAGACCGCCTTGGTAGAACGACTTGCTGAACGTGAGCGTGCTCGACTTCGCAATGACCGTCTTGTCCAGGTCAAAGAAGGCTGCTGTGCGGGGCAAGGAGTGGTTTTCCACGACCCCGAGCATAGGCGCCCACCATTCGGCGTAAGGTGGGGCGCGTGGGTTTGCCTGAGAGGGCTCTCGGGTACACCATGGAAGTCACGGATCGTTCGCGACCGTGCTAACGCGGCCCGGCTCCTCCCCCCCCGAGTCGGCCGTGAAGACGACCCCCACTCTCCCCCCCGGTGGGGGTCGTCGCATGTCCGGGTGGGTTTTCCTCCCCTCTCGCGGGCCGTCGGGCCCCGGTCGGGCGGCTTCGGCCGTCCCTCTCGCATACCCATGATCCGTCACGCTGGGTAGCCGTGGCGCTGCGCTGTGGAAGTCGCACAGACCCTGGAACGGGCCTCACCGGTATGGGTGACAGCGATATTCACAACCATCGAGTTGTCCACAGTTTTGGACCAAGATCCACACGTTTTCCGGGTTCGCTGCACCGTGATTCCTGCGCGCTCCGGCGGCGGCGAGTTCATGGCCGGTTCCGATTGCCGGGCGCCAATGGCCGGTTTCTGTCGGCCGTGCATATGGAGGCCGCTTGCCGGTTCTTCACACGTTTGGGAATCGCGGGGCCGCAGGGGCCGCGCGCGAGAACGCAGCCAAGGGGGAAGCTCACGTGGCCGGAACTGTCACCCACGAACCGCCGTCCGCCCCATCAGGACGGCCCGGACGCCCGATGATCGTCACCGAGGACGCCGAACTCCTCGACGACCTGTTGCGCCTGTGCGCGGCGGCCGGCGCCCGACCCGAGGTCCACCACGGGGTACCGGAACGCGGCGGCGGCTGGGAGTCCGCCCCGCTCGTCCTGGTCGGCGACGACGCCGCGCGGCGGGTCCGCGGGGCCGCGCGCCGACGCGGGGTGGTGCTCGTCGGCCAGGACCAGGACGACCCCGACGTCTGGAAACGGGCCGTGGAGATCGGCGCGGACCACGTCCTGATGCTGCCCGACGGCGAACAGTGGCTCGTGGACCGGATCGCCGACGTCGTCGAGGGCGTGGGCCGCCCGGCGCTCACCGTCGGGGTCATCGGCGGCCGGGGCGGGGCCGGCGCCTCCACGCTGGCCTGCGCGCTCGCCGTCACCTCCGCGCGGGAGGGACTGCGCACCCTGCTCGTGGACGCGGATCCGCTGGGTGGCGGACTCGACGTACTCCTCGGCTGCGAGACCGCCGAGGGACTGCGCTGGCCCGCCTTCGCCGCCTCGCGCGGCCGGCTCGGCAGCGGAGCCCTGGAGGAGTCGCTGCCCGAACTGCACTCGCTGCGGATCCTCAGCTGGGACCGCGGCGACAGCGTGGCGATCCCGCCGCCCGCCGTCCGCGCGGTGCTCGCGGCCGCCCGCCGGCGCGGCGGCACGGTCGTCGTCGACCTGCCGCGCCGCCTGGACGACGAGGTCGCCGAGATCCTCACCCAGCTCGACCTCGCCGTCCTGGTGGTCCCCGCCGAACTCCGCGCGATCGCGGCCGCCGGCCGGGTGGCGGCCACCGTCGGCATGGTCGTCCGCGATCTGCGGGTGGCGGTACGGGGGCCGTACGCGCCCGGACTGGACGACCGCGAGGTGGCCCGGCTGCTCGGCCTTCCCCTGGCCGGCGAGGTGCCCGTCGAACCGGGCCTGTCCCGCCCGCACCGCAAACCACCCGGCTCCGCCGCACGCGGACCGCTGGCCCGCTTCTGCAAGGACTTCTGGGAGCGGACGCTGGTCGAGGCAGGCGGCGTATGAGGCCCGGTACGGCGGGCGCCGACGGCCCGGCCCTGCTCGAGGGGGTACGGCGCTGGCTCGCCGAGAGCGGCGCCGAACCGACGCCCGCGCGCGTGGCGCAGGCGCTGCGCGAACAGGGCCGGGTGCTCGGCGACGCCGAAGTCCTCGGCGCGGCCGAGCGGTTGCGCTCCGAACTGGTCGGCAGCGGCCCGCTGGAGCCCCTGCTCACCGACCCCATGGTCACCGACGTGCTGGTCACCGCCCCGGACCGGGTCTGGGTGGACCGCGGCGGCGGCCTGGAACTGACGCGGGTCGCCTTCCCGGACGCGGCGGCGGTACGACGCCTCGCGCAGCGGCTGGCCGCGGTGGCCGGCCGGCGCCTGGACGACGCGCGGCCCTGGGCGGACGCCCGGCTGCCCGACGGCACCCGGCTGCACGCGGTCCTGCCCCCGGTGGCGGTCGGCTGCACCTGTCTGTCCCTGCGGGTGGCACGGCCCCGGGCCTTCACGCTCGATGAACTCGTGGCGGCCGGGACCGTACCGCCCGGCGGCGACCGGATCCTGCGGGCCCTGCTGGCCGCCAGACTCTCCTTCCTGGTCAGCGGCGGCACCGGCACCGGCAAGACGACCCTGCTGAGCGCCCTGCTCGGCCTGGTCGGACCGGGGGAGCGGATCGTGCTGGCCGAGGACTCGGCGGAGCTCAGGCCTGAACACCCGCATGTCGTACGGCTGGAGACCAGACCCGCCAACCAGGAGGGCGCCGGCCTGGTCACCCTGGAGGACCTGGTCCGGCAGGCGCTGCGGATGCGCCCCGACCGGCTGGTCGTCGGCGAGGTGCGCGGACCCGAGGTCGTCCATCTGCTCGCCGCCCTCAACACCGGCCACGAGGGCGGCTGCGGCACGGTCCACGCCAACGCGGCCGCGGACGTACCGGCCCGCCTGGAGGCCCTCGGCACCGCCGCCGGACTCGACCGTGCCGCGCTGCACAGCCAGTTGGCGGCCGCGCTTTCGGTGGTGCTGCACCTCGTGCGCGACCGCGCGGGCCGACGGCGGATCGCCGAGGTGCATGTGCTGGAACGGGATCCCTCGGGGCTGGTGCGGACGGTACCCGCGCTGCGCTGGGGCGCGGAGGCGTTCGCGCGGGAGCGGGGGTGGGAGCGGCTGCGGGAGCTGCTGCGAGGTGACGTGGGGGATCTGTGAGGCCGTCTGATCTACCGGCGAGTCCGAAGTGGCCGAGTGATCTGTCCTGAAGTGGTGCGAGTGATCAGTGAGTTGGAAGGGGCGTATGTGATGGGTGAGATCGAGACGACGATCGGTGCGGCCGTGGTGTGCGGTGGGGTCATGGCGTGGCTGCTGGCCGAGCGGCAGCGCGAGGTGCGGCGGGCCCGGCTGCTGCTCGCGGGGGGTGGGGTGGTGGCCACCGGACCGCCCTCCTGGCAGCAGACGGTCGGGGAGCTGCGGCGGCTGCGCGGCCGTTGGCGGGGCGAGTGGTGGGCCCTGGCCGTCGGCGCCGCACTCGCCCTCCTCGCCGCCTCGGCGATCCCGCTGCTCGCGGGGGCGGCCGGGGTGCCGGTGCTGCGCCGGGCGCGGCTGGCCCGTCAGGAGCGGCGGGACCGGGAGGCGCGCGCCGACGCGGTGATCGCGCTCTGCGGGGCGCTCGCCGGTGAGGTGCGCGCGGGACGGCAGCCGGGTGAGGCGCTGCTGCGGGCCGCGCGGGACTCCGGCGGGCTCGGCGAGGCCCGGGCGGCCGTGGTCGCGGCGGCCCGCTTCGGCGGGGACGTGCCGGGCGCGCTCGCGGCGGCGGCACGGCAGCCGGGCGCCGACGGCCTGCTGGGGCTCGCGGCCTGCTGGCGGGTGGCCGTCGACCAGGGCGCGGGGCTGGCCGCCGGCCTGGACCGCCTGGACGCGGCGCTCCGTGCCGAGCGGGACCAACGCGCCGATCTGCGCGCCCAGTTGTCGGGCGCCCGGGCCACCGCGGTGCTGCTCGCCGCGCTGCCCGTCCTCGGTCTGCTGCTCGGCTCGGCCATGGGCGCCGACCCGCTGCGGGTGCTGCTGCACACCGGGGCCGGGCTGGGCTGCCTGGCCGTGGGCGCGGTGTTCGAGGGCGCCGGGATGTGGTGGGCGGCCCGGATCGTGCGGGGAGCTGAGGCGGCGTGAGCGCGGAGGTTGTCCACAGGCTGGGGGTGACAATCGCGGTGCTGCCGGCGCTGGGCTGGTCGGCGTGGCGGCTGGAGAGGGCGCGGCGCGGGCGCCGCGCCCGGCGCAGGGTGGCCGAACTGCTGGCCCTGGACCTGGCCGTGAGGCGGTCCGAGGGCATGGCGGTACGGCGGTCCGACGTCCGGGGCGCTGTCCGCAGGTGGCTGCCGGGCGTCGGGGCGGTGTGCGGCGGCTGGGTGCTGGTCGGCGGGGCCTTCGGAGTGCTGCTGGGGCTGGCGGTCGCGGTGGGGCTGTGGCAGTGGCGGAGCAGGGAGGGTGACGGGGCCCGGGCGGCGCAGGCGGAGGCGGCCGAGGCGGCACGCCAACTCCCGCTCGCCTCCGACCTCCTGGCGGCCTGCATCGCGGCCGGGGCCGGTCCGGTGGTCGCAGCCCAGGCCGTCGGAGAAGCCCTGGGCGGACCGGTCGGGGCGGGGCTCGCGCGGGGCGCGGCCGAGGTACGGCTGGGCGGCGAACCGGCCGATGCCTGGCGGCGGTTGGCGGCGCTTCCCGGCGCCGCGGCCCTGGCCCGGCTGCTGGAGCGCGCCGACGAGTCCGGGCTCCCGGCCGCCGCCCCGGTCGCCCGGCTCGCCTCGGACGCCCGCGCGGAGTGGACCCGGAACGCGACCGCGCGGGCGCGCAGAGCGGCGGTGCTGATCTCCGCGCCGGTCGGGCTGTGCTCCCTCCCCGCCTTCATCGCGGTGGGCGTGCTGCCCGTGGTGATCGGGCTGGCCGGCGGGGTGATGCGAGGGGGCGGTGGATGACAGGGGCGACAGCGGAGTCGTCAACAGGAACTGATGTCGACGGAGTCGAAGGAGCAGAGATGTACCAGAAGGTCGAGAAGATGCGGAAGCTGCTGTGCAGGGACGCGGGCATGGTCACGTCCGAGTACGCGATGGGGATCATCGCCGCGGTCGGGTTCGCGGCGGTCCTCTACGCGGTCGTGACCAGCGGTCAGGTCAGTGCGGAGCTGCAGGACATCGTGAAACGAGCCCTCAGTGCGCGGATGTGAGCGGGGGCGCGGGGCGGACCGTGGGTTCGTGACGGCGGAGGCGGCCGTGGTGCTGCCGGTGCTGGTGGCGTTCACGATGGCGCTGGTGTGGGGGCTGCTGGTGATGGCCGCCCAGATCCGCTGCGTGGACGCCGCCCGCACCGGGGCGCGGGCCGCCGCGCGGCAGGACGCCGGGGACGCGGTGATCGCGGTGACGAAGGAGGCGGCGCCGGAGGGGGCGACGGTGACGGTGGGCCGGGAGGGTGACGTGGTGCGGGTGACGGTGGTGGCGAGGCCACCGGTGCTGGGCGCGTTGCCGTTCGAGGTCAGGGAGTCGGCGGTGACGTTGGTGGAGGGGCCGTGAGGGGGCGTGATCAAGGCTCCGCCACTGTCTGGAGCGTCGGGGCCATCGCCGTTCTCTGCGTGGTGTTCGGGGTCGTGCTCGGGCTCGCGCAGGCCGTCGCGGTCCGGCATCGCGCGGCCGGTGGCGCCGACATGGCCGCGCTCGCGGCGGCGGACCACTGGGCCGTCGGTCAGGAAACGGCCTGCTCCAAGGCCGACGGCGTGGCCCGGGCGCAGGGCACCCGGTTGACGCGGTGCGTGCTCGTCGGGGATGTCTCGGATGTGACGGTGGCCTCGGGAGAAGGGCTGTTCACGGCAGAGGTCCGGGCCAGAGCAGGCCCGGCGACCCTCTCGACGAACGACGCCTGCAACGCGCCCCGCAGGGGCGCGGGGCTGTGACATGTGCGGCTCCGCCGCGTGGGCGCGACCAGCCCCCACGCACCCGCGCTGATGCACCCAGCTACCCCGGCGCCCCCTTCAACAGCACCGTGAGCAACCGCACGGCCCCCCGCTTGTGCAAGGGCTCGTTCCCGTTGCCGCACTTGGGCGACTGGATGCACGACGGGCACCCGGCCTCGCACTCGCACGCGGCGATCGCCTCACGCGTCGCGGTGAGCCAGGTGCGGGCCGTGTGGAAGGCGCGCTCCGCGAAGCCCGCGCCGCCCGGGTGGCCGTCGTAGACGAAGACGGTCGGCAGGAGCGTGTCGGGGTGCAGCGGGACGGAGACACCGCCGATGTCCCAGCGGTCGCAGGTCGCGAAGAGCGGGAGCAGGCCGATGGAGGCGTGTTCGGCGGCGTGAAGGGCGCCGCCGAGGATCTCCGGGTTGATCCGGGCCTCGTCGAGCTGGTCCTCGGTGACCGTCCACCACACCGCGCGGGTGCGCAACGTACGCGGAGGGAGGTCGAGTTTCGACTCGCCGAGGACCTCGCCGGTGATGAGCCGGCGGCGGAGGAAGGAGACCACCTGGTTGGTGACCTCGACGGAGCCGTAGCAGAGGCGTCCGTCGCCCCAGGGGATCTCGGTGTCGGTCTCCAGGACGGAGATCGCGGTCGTGTCGCGGGCGACCGTGGAGTACGGCGGATCGGCCTGTTCGACCAGGGCGACCGAGTCCTCCAGGTCGAGGGAGCGTACGAGGTAGGTGCGGCCCTGGTGGAGGTGGACCGCGCCCTCGTGGACGGTGGAGTGGGCGGCGCTCGCGTCCACCGTGCCGAGCAGGCGCCCGGTGCCCGCCTCGACGACCTGGACCGGACGGCCGCCCTCGCCGCGGATGTCGGTCAGCTCGGCGGCCCGCTCCCGCCGGGTCCAGTGCCAGGCCTTGGTGCGGCGGCGCAGCAGCTTCGCGGCCTCCAGCTGCGGCAGCAGCTCCGCGCAGGCGGGGCCGAAGAGGTCCAGGTCGTCGTCGGTGAGCGGGATCTCGGCCGCCGCGGCGCACAGGTGCGGGGCGAGGACGTACGGGTTGTCGGGGTCGAGGACGGTCGATTCCACCGGTTGGTCGAACAGGGCCTCGGGATGATGGACGAGGAAGGTGTCCAGCGGGTCGTCCCGGGCGACCAGCACGGCGAGGGCACCCTGGCCGGAGCGGCCCGCGCGACCCGCCTGCTGCCACACAGAGGCCCTCGTACCCGGGTACCCGGCGATCAGTACGGCGTCCAGCCCGGAGACGTCCACACCCAGCTCCAGGGCCGTCGTGGCGGCAAGTCCGAGGAGTTCCCCGGAGTGCAGCGCCTGCTCCAGGGCGCGCCGCTCCTCGGGGAGGTAGCCCCCGCGGTAGGCCGCGACACGCCGGGCGAGCGAACGGTCGACCTCGGCCAGCCGTTCCTGGGTGATGACGGAGATCAGCTCCGCGCCGCGCCGGGAGCGCACGAAGGCGACCGAGCGCACCCCCTGCACGGCGAGGTCGGTGAGCAGGTCGGCGGTCTCGGCGGTGGCGGTACGGCGGACCGGGGCGCCCTTCTCGCCGTGCAGCTCGGTCAGCGGCGGCTCCCAGAGGGCGAAGACCAGTTCGCCGCGCGGGGAGGCGTCGTCGGCGATCTCCACGACCGGCAGGCCGGTGAGGCGGCGGGCGGCGACGGCCGGCTCGGCGGCGGTCGCGGAGGCCAGCAGGAAGACCGGGGAGGCGCCGTAGCGGGCGCACAGGCGGCGCAGCCGGCGCAGCACCTGGGCGACGTGCGAGCCGAAGACGCCCCGGTAGGTGTGGCATTCGTCGACGACGACGTACTTCAGCGACTTCAGGAAGGAGGACCAGCGCGGGTGCCCGGGGAGGATCCCGCGGTGCAGCATGTCCGGGTTGGTGAGCACGTAGTTGGCGTACTGGCGGATCCACTCCCGTTCCTCGTACGGGGTGTCGCCGTCGTAGACCGCGGGACGCACCGCGTGGCCCAGCGGTTGTGAAAGTTCCTTCACGGAACGGCACTGGTCGGCCGCGAGGGCCTTGGTGGGCGCCAGGTAGAGGGCGGTGGCGCCACGGCCGTTGGCGGCCTCGGAGCCGTCCAGGAGGGTGGAGAGGACCGGTACCAGATAGGCCAGGGACTTGCCGGAGGCGGTGCCGGTGGCGACCACCACCGAGTCGCCGTCCAGGGCGTGCTCGGCGGCCAGCGCCTGGTGTTCCCAGGGGTGGTCGATCCCGCAGTCCTGCACGGCCGCCACGACCTCCGAACGAATCCGGTCAGGCCAGACGGCATGCCGACCCGCGCGCGGGGGCAAGTGCTCCGTATGAGTGATGCGCGAAGCCCGGCTCGGCCCGGAGGCGAGCCGGTCCAGGACCGTGCCCGGAGAGAACCCGGACGCGGCCGGAACCGAGGGTCGATCGGATCGGTGATTTATGGCCATCGGGACCGAGTGTGTCACTGGAGTGACGGACAATGGGGCCAAGGCGTCGTGCACGCCTGCCGGTAAGTGATTGAATGCCATCGCGGCTGGCGAATCGCCCCGGGGGCCGCAAGCCGAGGTGTCCCGAGGGGCGACCGCTCGATAGCAAGGTGCTGGAGGATCCGTGGACCTGTCCCTGTCGACCCGTACAGTCGGCGATCGTACGGTCGTCGAGGTCGGTGGCGAAATCGACGTATATACCGCGCCCAAGTTGCGCGAACAGCTGGTGGAGCTGGTGAACGACGGGAATTTCCACCTCGTCGTCGACATGGAGGGCGTGGACTTCCTCGACTCCACCGGGCTCGGCGTGCTGGTCGGCGGCCTGAAGCGGGTGCGTGCCCATGAGGGTTCGCTGCGCCTGGTGTGCAACCAGGAGCGCATTCTGAAGATCTTCCGTATCACCGGCCTCACCAAGGTGTTCCCGATCCACACCTCGGTCGAGGAAGCGGTGGCGGCCACCGACTGACCCGGGGCCGGCCGACGTCACCCGGACCGCCGATCGGTCCGCGCCGTCCGGCCGGCTCTCGGCACGGGCCCGTACGCCCGTGCCGCCCCCGCCCGCTCGGGCCCGCGTGCCCGTGCCGGCAGCCGTCCACGGGACGCAGTGCCCGTGGCGGACGCAATTCATCGGGGGTCCGGGTTCTTCGGCGGCCCGGCCCCCCATCGCACGCCCGTAGTTCCGAGGGGGACGTATGGCCACCGTTGAACTCCGCTTCAGCGCGCTGCCCGAGCACGTCCGCACCGCCCGACTGGTGGCGGCGGCGGTGGCTCGCAGGGCCGGGGTGGACGAGGCCGTCCTGGACGAGGTCCGGCTGGCCGTCGGCGAGGCCTGCTCCCGTGCCGTGGGTCTGCACCAGAGCGCCGGCATCACCGAGCCGGTGCGGGTGGCGCTGATCGAGGAGGAGAAACAGTTCTCCATCGAGGTCGGCGACGAAGCACCCCGCTTCGCTCCGGGCGACCGGGCACCCGGCGGCGCGGCGGACGCGGACGTGGAGGCCGAGGAGGACGAGATGGGCCTCGCGGTCATCAGCGGCCTCGTCGACGACGTGGAGGTCACCGCCGGGGAGCACGGCGGGTTGATCCGCATGACCTGGCCGACCACCCCGCAAGGGGTCACGCTCGCCTGAGCGTCGCTGGATCAAGACTCCGATCCAGACACCTGATCAAGACAGAAGGGCCCTGCTGAGCAGGGCCCTTCTTGTTATTTTCCGCCGGATGTCATCCGGTCGCCGAATTCGTGAAAGAATTCACGATCAATGGCCCCGGTCGATCGCCCGATAATTTGATCAAGCGTCGATTGCGCCAATGGTGATCGTCAATGCTTTTGGGGCGTTACCACTTTCGGGTTCGGTGGCATGGCCCCGATCATTTGCTGAAGAGCACGAGAAGGCCAATTCCGTTTACCGTCCCCTGTTGAGATCACTCCGGGGTACCTAGAATCCGTCCACTATCTTGAGCTCAGCCCAAGCGTCAAGGAGGACGAATGGCGGGGCTTTCTACCCCTCAACAGTTGGGCCACCCCACAACTCTCGCGGCCGCGGTCCTGACCGACGGCAACCGGGTCCTGGTGGCGGTGATCGCCGTCGTGGCGCTGGCCGCGCTCGTGGTCGCCTGGATCCTGGTGCGCCAGGTGCTCGCGGCGGGCGAGGGCACCGACAGCATGAAGAAGATCGCGGCGGCGGTCCAGGAAGGCGCGAACGCCTATCTGGGCCGGCAGTTGCGCACTCTCGGCGCATTCGCCGTCGTGGTGTTCTTCCTGCTCCTGATGCTGCCCGCGGACGACTGGAATCAGCGCGCCGGCCGATCGATCTTCTTCCTGATCGGCGCGGCCTTCTCGGCGACCACCGGTTATATCGGCATGTGGCTCGCCGTACGCAGCAATGTGCGGGTCGCCGCGGCGGCTCGCGAAGCCACTCCGGCGGAAGGCGAACCGGAAAAGGATCTCACCGCCGTCTCGCACAAAGCGATGAAGATCGCTTTCCGTACGGGCGGCGTCGTCGGCATGTTCACGGTGGGGCTCGGCCTGCTCGGCGCCTCCTGTGTGGTGCTGGTGTACGCGGCCGACGCGCCGAAGGTGCTCGAAGGCTTCGGTCTCGGGGCCGCCCTCATCGCGATGTTCATGCGTGTCGGCGGCGGCATCTTCACCAAGGCCGCCGACGTCGGCGCCGACCTGGTCGGCAAGGTCGAGCAGGGCATTCCGGAGGACGACCCGCGCAATGCCGCGACCATCGCCGACAACGTGGGCGACAACGTCGGCGACTGCGCGGGCATGGCGGCCGACCTCTTCGAGTCGTACGCCGTGACCCTGGTCGCCGCGCTGATCCTCGGCAAGGTGGCCTTCGGCGACTCCGGACTCGCCTTCCCGCTGCTTGTCCCGGCGATCGGCGTGATCACCGCGATGATCGGCATCTTCGCGGTCGCCCCGCGCCGCAGCGACCGCAGCGGCATGACCGCCATCAACCGCGGCTTCTTCATCTCCGCGGTGATCTCGCTGGTGCTGGTCGCGATCGCGGTCTTCGTCTACCTGCCCGGGAAGTACGCCGACCTCGACGGCATCACCGACGCGGCCATCCGGAGCAAGGACGGCGACCCGCGGATCCTCGCGCTCGTCGCGGTCGCCATCGGCATCCTGCTGGCGGCCGTCATCCAGCAGCTGACCGGCTACTTCACCGAGACCAACCGGCGTCCGGTCATGGACATCGGCAAGACCTCGCTGACCGGCCCGGCCACCGTGGTCCTCGCCGGCATCTCGCTCGGCCTCGAATCGGCCGTCTACACCGCCCTGTTGATCGGCCTGAGCGTCTACGGGGCGTTCCTGCTGGGCGGCACGTCGATCATGCTGGCGCTGTTCGCGGTGGCGCTGGCCGGCACCGGCCTGCTCACCACGGTCGGTGTGATCGTCGCGATGGACACCTTCGGTCCGGTCTCCGACAACGCCCAGGGCATCGCCGAGATGTCCGGCGACGTCCAGGGCGCGGGCGCACAGGTGCTCACCAACCTGGACGCCGTCGGCAACACCACCAAGGCCATCACCAAGGGCATCGCGATCGCCACCGCCGTCCTCGCGGCGTCGGCGCTCTTCGGGTCGTACCGGGACGCGATCACCACGAACGTGCACGACGTGGGCGTGAAGCTGACCGGTACGGGTGCGCCGTTGACCCTGTCGATGGACATCTCGCAGCCGAACAACCTCGTCGGGCTCATCGCCGGCGCGGCGGTCGTCTTCCTCTTCTCCGGACTCGCCATCAACGCCGTGTCGCGTTCGGCGGGTTCGGTGGTCTACGAGGTGCGGCGGCAGTTCCGCGAGCACCCCGGGATCATGGACTACACGGAGCAGCCCGAGTACGGCAAGGTCGTCGACATCTGCACCAAGGACGCCCTGCGCGAGCTGGCCACGCCGGGACTGCTCGCCGTGATGGCGCCCATCTTCGTCGGGTTCACGCTCGGCGTCGGCGCGCTCGGCTCGTATCTCGCGGGCGCGATCGGCGCGGGCACCCTGATGGCGGTGTTCCTCGCCAACTCCGGTGGCGCCTGGGACAACGCCAAGAAGCTCGTCGAGGACGGCCACCACGGCGGCAAGGGCAGCGAGGCCCACGCGGCCACGGTCATCGGCGACACGGTCGGCGACCCCTTCAAGGACACCGCGGGTCCCGCGATCAACCCGCTGCTCAAGGTCATGAACCTGGTGTCGCTGCTCATCGCACCCGCCGTGATCAAGTTCTCGTACGGCAGTGACAAGAGCATCGGTGTCCGGATCACGATCGCGGTCCTCGCGCTGATCGTGATCGTCGGCGCGGTGTACGTATCCAAGCGGCGCGGCATCGCCGTCGACGACGACGAGAGTGCCGAACGCGTGGCCAAGTCGGCCGATCCCGCGGTGGTTTCGTAGGCGGTCTTACGGCGCCCACCCGGGGCTCTCGCGAGAGGGACCGGTCAACGAGCGGGCGGACGGCGTGTGTTGACACGCCGTCCGCCCGTTTCGCGCTCCGGGGAGCTCACCTGGATCTCGTACGCCGTCGTGCACTCCCGCTCCGGGTGTGCGCGTCGTCTCGTCGTGAGCCTTCTCTCTCCGGTGCGAATCGACCTGAAAGCATACTTTTCGGGTGCTCTCCATGAGGGTCCTGTCCGTCCGCCGTGTAGATTCCGGGTGCCGAGAGCCATGGAAGGGACCGATCCGGTGAACAAGAAGCTCGCGGCCGCACTGTCCGGCGGTGCGGTACTGATAGTGGCGCTGTCCGGGTGCAGCGAAAACAAGGGCACCGACCCCAAGCTGATCGCCTGGGCCAAGACCGTGTGCGACGCGGTGCCGGCGCAGGACGCGAAGATCAAGTCGGCCAACGAGGCGATCGCGCAGACGGCCTCGGACACCACGAGTTCGCCCGCGACCATCCAGAAGACCGACTCCCAGGCCTTCCAGGACATGTCCGACGGCTACAAGGCGCTCGCCACCGCCATCAACGGCGCCGGCGCGCCCCCCGGGGTCGACGACGGCGCCAAGCGCCAGCAGGACGTCGTCAAGAACCTCAACAGCCTCTCCGCGTCCTACGCCGGCCTGAAGAAGAAGGTCGACGCGCTGGACACCAAGGACCAGGCGAAGTTCGCCACCGGTCTGCACGACGTCGCCTCCCAGATGGCGGACCTGGAGACGCAGAACAAGAGCGGCACCGCGGCGCTGCAGGCCCTGGAGCAGGGCGAGGTCAAGGACGCGATCGCCGAGCAGGCCAGCTGCAAGAAGGTCTCCGCGACGGCGTCGGCCTCCTCGACCACGAGCTGACGGCCCCGGCGGCGGTGGGCCGAGCCCGCGTCCGAAGGCGGCCGCGGGCCACAATGGAGGGCGTGACTGACTCCGGCCTCGCCATCTTGCCCGCCTCCGACCGCCCCGACGTCGCCGCCCGGCTGCGCACCGCCCTGCTGGGCGCCTCCTTCACCGCCGACGGGCTGCTCGAACTGCTCGGCGCCCCCGCGTACGCGGCGCTGGCCCGCAGCGAGACGGTGCCCGCGCTCCGGGCGACCCGCGGGGACACACCGCTGGAGACGCTCGTCCGGCTCTTCCTGCTGCAGCAGCCCGTGCCGCACGCGCGCGTGGCCGACGTGCTGCCCGTGGCCGACCTGGTGGACAGCGGCTGGCTGACCCGCGTCGGCGGCGACGAGGTCGCGGCCACCGTGGACGTACGGCCGTACGGCGGGCCCGACGGCGAGGACTGGTTCATCGTGTCCGACCTCGGATGCGCCGTGGGCGGCGCCGGGGGCATCGGGCAGCGCCACGAGGGTGTCGTGCTCGGGGTCGGCGGCGCGTCCACCACGCTCGCCGGCATCACCGTCCGCACGCCTGTTTCGGCCGCCCTCGACCTCGGCACCGGCTCCGGGATCCAGGCGCTGCACGCCGCCCAGCACGCCACACGCGTGACGGCGACCGATCTCAACCCGCGCGCGCTGCACATCACGGCGCTCACGCTGGCGCTCTCCGGAGCCCCGGCCGCCGACCTGCGCGAGGGCTCGCTCTTCGAGCCGGTGAAGGACGGGGAGACGTACGACCTGATCGTCTCCAACCCGCCGTTCGTGATCTCTCCCGGTGCCCGACTCACCTACCGGGACGGCGGGATGAGCGGGGACGATCTGTGCCGCTCGCTCGTTCAACAGGCCGGGGAACGGCTGAACGAGGGCGGGTTCGCGCAGTTCCTCGCCAACTGGCAGCACGTCGCGGGGGAGGACTGGCAGGACAGCGTCAGGTCGTGGGTGCCGCGCGGCTGCGACGCGTGGATCGTGCAGCGCGAGGTGCAGGACGTCAACCAGTACGCCGAGCTGTGGCTCAGGGACTCCGGCGACCACCGCGGGGACCCGGCCGAGTACCAGGCGCGGTACGACGCGTGGCTCGACGAGTTCGAGGCGCGCAAGGTGAAGGGGGTGGGGTTCGGCTGGATCACGCTGCGCAAGACGGGAGCCGCCGTGCCGTCGGTCACCGCCGAGGAGTGGCCGCATCCGATCGAACAGCCGCTCGGTGAGACGATCCGCGCGCACTTCGACCGGCTCGACTACCTCCGTGACCACGACGACGCGGATCTCCTCGAAGGACACTTCCGGCTCGCCGTCGAGGTGGTCCAGGAGCAGGTCGGACTGCCTGGCGCCGAGGACCCGGAGCACGTGGTGCTGCGTCAGCACCGCGGGATGCGCCGCGCGACCAAGGTGGACACGGTGGGCGCCGGGTTCGCCGGGGTGTGCGACGGCTCGCTGAGCGCGGGGCGGATTCTCGACGCCATCGCCCAGCTGATGGGCGAGGACCCGGTGTCGCTGCGCGACCGCACGCCCGCGCAGATCCGGCTGCTGGTGGAACAGGGGTTCCTGGAGCCGGCGGGCTGACGGGGCGTCCGGGAGGGGTTCAGGAGGGGGCCGGGAAGGGTCCGGGGGCCCGTGGGACACGCCGGAAGAAGAAAAAGGCCGGAAAAATGTGGCCGGGAGGTTCGCCCCGTAGTCCGTCGATCGAATGTTCGAGCATCTTGGGGTGGCTCGTTCACCTCGAGTTCGCCCGCCCGCCGTCCTGCCGCCGCCCGTGCGTGCCAGTCTCCCGGCGCTGGGCAGTCACGGACGGCAGGGAAGGGGCGCACGGCCCATGGAGAACGGACCGGCGATCTTCGCGGGGGCGGTGTTCGCCCTGTTCGGAGCTGCACTGCTGGTGTGGACCGGCATTCGGGTCCGGCGTGGCGAACCCGTCGCCCAGGGTGTGAGTCAGATCGCATCGGCGACCCTCACGAGCCTTGCCGCGGTGATCTCGCTGGGCCTTGGGGCGTACTGCCTGACCCGCCTGTGAGGGTGCGGTTCCGGTAATCGGAGCATCACGCTCCGGGCAGGGCCGGAAGAGTGACCGGGGACTCCGGGCGGCAGGAATGGCGGGAGTCGGGTTACCGTTCGAGTGGCCGTTGTGAGCTTTTCCCGTTTGACACGGGGGCGGGATGTACCGTCACACTCCGCAGCGTCACCAAGTGAGCGGGCATCCCTGCCCGTGCCACGACCCCGGGAGCAAGGCCTGGGGAGGCCCCAGCGTCGACCGGAGAGAAGAGCGAAGTTGTCCCCGACCAGCGAGACCGCACAGGGCGGCCGCCGACTCGTCATCGTCGAGTCGCCTGCCAAGGCGAAGACGATCAAGGGCTATCTGGGCCCCGGATACGTCGTCGAAGCGAGCGTCGGGCACATCCGCGACCTTCCCAACGGCGCCGCGGAGGTGCCCGAGAAGTACACCGGCGAGGTCCGGCGCCTCGGCGTGGACGTCGAGCACGACTTCGAACCGATCTATGTGGTCAACGCGGACAAGCGGGCCCAGGTCAAGAAGCTCAAGGACCTGCTGAAGGACTCCGACGAGCTCTACCTCGCCACCGATGAGGACCGCGAGGGCGAGGCCATCGCCTGGCACCTCCAGGAGGTGCTCAAGCCCAAGGTCCCGGTCAAGCGGATGGTCTTCCACGAGATCACCAAGTCCGCGATCCAGGCCGCCGTCGCCAACCCGCGCCAGCTCAACCAGAAGCTCGTCGACGCCCAGGAGACCCGCCGCATCCTCGACCGCCTCTACGGCTACGAGGTCTCGCCGGTCCTGTGGAAGAAGGTCATGCCGCGCCTGTCGGCCGGCCGTGTCCAGTCCGTCGCGACCCGGCTCGTGGTCGAGCGGGAACGCGAGCGCATCGCGTTCCGCACCGCCGACTACTGGGACCTGACCGGCACCTTCGCGACCGGCCGCGCGGGCGACTCGTCGGACCCGTCGTCCCTGGTCGCCCGGCTGCAGGCCGTCGACGGCAGGCGCGTCGCCCAGGGGCGTGACTTCGACTCCCTGGGGCAGCTCAAGAGCGCGAACACCCTCCACCTCGACGAGGCGAACGCCCGCGCCCTGGCCGCCGCCCTGGAGAACACGCGGTTCGCTGTCCGCTCGGTCGAGTCCAAGCCGTACCGCCGCTCGCCGTACGCCCCGTTCCGTACGACGACGCTGCAGCAGGAGGCGAGCCGCAAGCTCGGCTTCGGCGCGAAGGCCACCATGCAGGTGGCCCAGAAGCTGTACGAGAACGGCTACATCACCTACATGCGTACGGACTCCACGACGCTGAGCGACACCGCGATCGCGGCCGCCCGCGCCCAGGTCACGCAGCTGTACGGCGCCGACTACCTGCCGCCCCAGCCGCGTACGTACGCCGCGAAGGTCAAGAACGCCCAGGAGGCGCACGAGGCGATCCGCCCGTCGGGTGATCGTTTCCGCACCCCGGCGGAGACCGGGCTGACCGGCGACCAGTTCAAGCTCTACGAGCTGATCTGGAAGCGGACCGTCGCCTCCCAGATGAAGGACGCGACCGGCAACAGCGTCACCGTGAAGATCGCCGGCACCGCCGCCGACGGCCGGGACGTCGAGTTCAGCGCCTCCGGCAAGACGATCACCTTCCACGGCTTCCTCAAGGCCTACGTCGAGGGCGCCGACGACCCGAACGCCGAGCTGGACGACCGCGAGCGCCGGCTGCCCCAGGTCGCCGAGGGCGACGCGCTGTCCGCCGAGGAGATCACGGTCGACGGCCACTCCACCAAGCCGCCGGCCCGCTACACCGAGGCCTCGCTGGTCAAGGAGCTGGAAGAGCGCGAGATCGGCCGCCCGTCGACATACGCGTCGATCATCGGCACGATCCTCGACCGCGGCTACGTGTTCAAGAAGGGGACGGCCCTGGTGCCCTCCTTCCTGTCCTTCGCCGTGGTCAACCTCCTGGAGAAGCACTTCGGCCGGCTGGTCGACTACGACTTCACCGCCCGCATGGAGGACGACCTCGACCGCATCGCCGCCGGCCAGGCCAAGGCCGTGCCGTGGCTGAAGCGCTTCTACTTCGGTGAAGGCAGCGAGGGCACCGGTGGCGCGGCCGACGCCGGCAACGGCGACGGGGACCACCTCGGCGGCCTCAAGGAACTGGTGACCGACCTGGGCGCGATCGACGCCCGCGAGGTGTCGTCGTTCCCGGTGGGCAACGACATCGTGCTCCGCGTCGGCCGCTACGGGCCGTACGTCGAGCGCGGCGAGAAGGACTCCGAGGGCCACCAGCGCGCGGACGTGCCGGAGGACCTGGCACCCGACGAGCTGTCCGTCGAGCTCGCGGAGGAGCTGCTCGCCAAGCCGAGCGGCGACTTCGAGCTGGGCGCCGACCCCGCGACGGGCCACCAGATCATCGCCCGGGACGGCCGCTACGGCCCGTACGTCACCGAGGTGCTCCCCGAGGGCACCCCGAAGACCGGCAAGAACGCGGTCAAGCCGCGCACGGCCTCGCTCTTCAAGTCCATGTCCCTGGACACCGTCACCCTGGCGGACGCGCTCCAGCTGATGTCGCTGCCGCGCGTCGTCGGCGCCGATGCCGAGGGGCAGGAGATCACCGCGCAGAACGGGCGCTACGGGCCGTACCTGAAGAAGGGCACGGACTCGCGTTCGCTCACCTCCGAGGACCAGCTCTTCACGATCACCCTCGAAGAGGCGCTGGCGATCTACGCGCAGCCCAAGCAGCGGGGCCGGGCCGCCGCCAAGCCGCCGCTGAAGGAGCTGGGCACCGACCCGGTCAGCGAGAAGCCGGTCGTGGTGAAGGACGGCCGCTTCGGGGCGTACGTCACCGACGGGGAGACCAACGCGACCCTGCGCTCCGGCGACAGCGTCGAGACGATCACTCCCGAGCGCGGCTACGAGCTGCTTGCCGAGAAGCGGGCGAAGGGCCCCGCCAAGAAGACGGCGAAGAAGGCGCCCGCCAAGAAGACGGCGACCGCCAAGAAGGCCGCACCGGCGAAGAAGACCGCGGCCAAGAAGACCGTCGCCAAGAAGACGACGACGGCCGCGAAGAAGACGGCCGCGAAGAAGACGGCGGCTTCCCAGACGACCGCGGAGGACTGAGCCGCCGCTCCGGGCCGCCCGCTCCAGGGCGCCTGAGCCACCCTCAGGTCCTCACATCGGCTTCGCATTGCGCACGCCCCGGCATCAACTTGGTGTCGGGGTGTGTGTACCTGTGGACGCTCGCGGCGGGCTGTCGGCGGCTGCCGATAGGCTGAAAGCATGACGCGAGCCGAGCAGCCAACGGCCCCCCGGACAGAACCCGACGACGCGCTGGTAGCGGATTCCCGCGAGCGCGCCGTCCGCGCGCTGCTGCGCCGACCCGAACTGAGGCGCTTGTGGAGCGCCCAGCTGGTCAGCGGTGTCGGCGACGCACTGGCACTTCTCGTGCTGGTCGTGCTCACGCTCCAGGCGGCCGTCGCCCAGGGCTCCTTCGGCGGCGGCTACCGCGGCCTGGCGTTCGCGGTGGCGATCGTCTTCGGGGTGCGCATTCTGGCCACCCTGCTCTTCGGCGCGGTCCTGCTGGGCCCGCTGACCGCGCTCACCGCGCAGGACGGACCGCTCGACCGCCGCTGGACCATGGTCGGCGCCGACGGCCTGCGCGCCCTCCTGCTGCTCGTCGCACCCCTGTGGATCGACTGGACCCCGCAGAACGCCCCGGCGATCCTCCTGGCGACGGCCTTCGTCGTCGGCATCGCCGAGCGCCTCTGGACGGTCTGCCGGGAGAGCGCGGCCCCCGCGCTGCTGCCCGCCCCGCCCCCGGAGGGTGCGACGGTACGACCGCTGCCCGACCACCTGGACGCGCTGCGCCGCCTCTCGCTGCGGACGACGTTCCTGGCGATCCCGCTCGCGGCCGCCGCGCTGGTCGCCGCGTCGCTGGTCAACAACCTGCTGGGCACGGGCCTCGCGTGGTTCGCCCAGCATCAGGCGGCCCTGGCGGCGTACGTGGCGGCGGGCCTGTTCGCCGGGTCCCTCTCGGTGCTGGTCTACCTGGAGGTGCCCGGCACCCGCACTCCCCGCGCGCGGTCGCCGCTGGAGGGCCTGCGCCGCCCCAGGACCGGCACGGGCACCGACACCGGCCGCACCGGCGTCATCCCGCTGCTGGTGCTGGCCTGTGCCGCCGTCGCCGGGGCGGTCTCCGCCGCCGTCGCCGTCTCCGTGCTGCACGCGCGGGACCTGGGCGGCGGCCCGGTCCTGTACGGCCTGCTGGTGCTCGCCCTGACCGGCGGCGTCGCCGTCGGCATCCGGACGGCGCCCGCGCTGCTGCCGACGCTCTCGCGCCGCCGGCTGCTGTCGCTGGCCATCGCCTTCACCGGCATCGCGCTGCTGGCCGCCGGTCTGGTCCCGGACGTCACCACCGTGCTGCTGATCGTCACGCTGGCCGGCATCGGCGCGGGCGTGGCCGCCAACACCGGGCACACCCTGCTCGACCAGGAGACCGAGGACTTCCGCCGGGCGCGCACCACCGAGCACCTGCACGCGGTGGTCCGGGTCGCCATAGCGCTCGGCGCGCTCGTCGCCCCCCTGGTAGCCGCGCTCATCGGCCCGCACCGGCTGGAGAACGGCAAGTTCGTGTTCGCGCACGGCGGGGCCGCGTTCACGCTGATGCTGGTCGGCGCGCTGCTGCTGCCGGTGGCCGTGCTGGTGCTGGCCAAGCTCGACGACCGCGCGGGCGTACCGCTCCGCCACGACCTGCGGGACGCGCTGCTCGGCGGCGACGACCCCGCCCAGGCCCCCGCGGGCAACGGTTTCTTCATCGCCCTGGAGGGCGGCGACGGCGCCGGCAAGTCCACCCAGGCCGAGGCCCTCGCCGAGTGGATCCGCGCCAAGGGCCACGAGGTCGTGCTCACCCGCGAGCCGGGCGCCACCCCGGTCGGCAAGCGGCTGCGCTCGATCCTCCTGGACGTCTCGTCCGCCGGTCTGTCGCACCGCGCGGAGGCGCTGCTGTACGCCGCCGACCGCGCGGAGCACGTGGACACCGTCGTACGGCCCGCCCTCGAGCGCGGCGCGATCGTCATCTCCGACCGCTACATCGACTCCTCCGTCGCCTACCAGGGCGCGGGCCGCGACCTGTCCCCGACCGAGGTCGCCCGCATCAACCGCTGGGCCACCGACGGGCTGGTCCCGCATCTGACCGTCCTGCTGGACGTGGTGCCGGAGACCGCCCGGGAGCGGTTCACCGAGGCCCCCGACCGGCTGGAGTCCGAGCCCGCCGAGTTCCACGCGCGCGTGCGGGCCGGATTCCTGACGCTGGCCGCCGCCGACCCCGGCCGCTACCTGGTGGTGGACGCCGGCCAGGAGCCCGAGGCGGTGACCACGGTCATCCGGGCCCGCCTCGACACCGTGCTGCCGCTGTCCGAGGCCGAGATCAAGGCCGCCGAGGAGGCCCGCAAGAAGGCCGAGGAGGAGGCCCGCCGCAAGGCCGAGGAAGAGGCCGCGCGCAAGGCCGAGGAGGAGCGCCTGGAGCGGGAGCGCCAGGAGCAGCTCGCCAAGCTGCGCGCCGAGGAGGAGGAGCGCAAGCGCCGCGAGCTGGAGGAGGCGCAGCGCCGCGAGGCCGAACGGCAGGCGGAGGAGGCCCGGCAGCGGGCCGAGGAGGCGCGTAGGCGGGCCGAGGAGGAACAGGCCCGGCTGCTCGCCGAGGAGAAGGCCCGCGCGGAGGCCGAGGCCCGCCGCAAGGCCGAGGAGGAGCAGCGCCGCAAGCATGCCGAGGAGGAGGCCCGGCTGCGCGCCGAGGCCGAGGAACGGCGCCTGGAGAAGCAGCGCAAGGCCGAGGAGGCCCTGCTCAAGGCCGAGCAGGCACGGCGTGCGGCCTCGGAGGCGGCGGCCGCGGCCGACACGGCCGCCCGGGAGTCGGCCGCACCCCAGCCGACGGCGCCCGGTGTCACCCCGGAAGCCACGACCATGCCGACGCCGGTGGTGCGGCCCGACGACGAGCCTCCCGCGGCACGGACGCGCGCGACCGACGAGACGACGGTGCTGCGTCCGGTACGCGACGAACGCGCCCCCGCGGCCCAGCAGCCCGAGCCGGAGTCCGAGTCCGAGGTGACGGCGCAGCTGCCGCAGCCGCCGGTGCCGCCGGCGGGGGCGGCCGACGAGACCGCGGTGCTGCCCGCCGTGGGCGCGGCCGACGAGACGGCCGTACTGCCGCCGGTGCCGTCCGGTGCCGCCGACGAGACCGCCGTACTGCCTTCCGTGCGCGACGACTCCACCCCGCCCACCGCCTCCACCGGCACTCCGGCGGACCGGATGCCGACCGGCTTCTTCCGGGACGAGCGGGACGGGCAGGACGGTGGGAACCCCGACGGCTCCGAGGGCCGTACCCGCGAGCTGCCGCAGGTCGAGGCCGAGGGCTCGGCCCCGCGCCGGCGCCGCCGCTCCGACTGGGCCGAGGAGACCCCGCTGGACGACCTGCCGTCGCTGGCGGACGAACTGCTGGGGACGTACGACGAGCAGGAGCACGACGACGGCCGGGGCCGCCGGGGCCGCGGGCGGCGCGGCTGAGGTTTCCGCACGGGGCGCGGGGGCGGTGCGGGCCGGGGTTCCGGCCGGTGCCGCCCCCGCGCGGTTGCGACGGGCGTGGACCGCGTTGTCAGTGGACGCCCGCACAATGGAAGCCGGACCGGGACCGGATCCAGATCCAAGGTCCGGGTCCGGATCCAAGGTCCGGATCCGGACCGGGACCTTCGGACATCGGACCTCCGGACCTTCGGACATCGGACCTTGGACGGAAAGGCGGCGTGACCCCATGACCGTATGGGACGACCTCGTCGGGCAGGAGCGGGTGAGCGAGGCGCTCGTCGCCGCCGCCCGGGACGCCGACGCCCTGGTCACCGCCGCCGCGGCCGACCAGCCGCCGCCGGAGTCGTCGAAGATGACCCATGCCTGGCTGTTCACCGGCCCGCCCGGCGCCGGCCGCAACCAGACGGCGCGGGCCTTCGCCGCCGCCCTCCAGTGCGTGAGCCCCGACCGGGCCCTCGGCGGGGTCCCCGGCTGCGGCTTCTGCGACGGCTGCCACACGGCACTGATCGGTACCCACGCGGATGTCACGACCGTCGCCGCCGTCGGCGCCGAGATCCTGGTCAAGGACATGCGCGACACGGTCCGCAAGTCGTACACGTCCCCGGCGACCGGCCGCTGGCAGATCATCCTCGTCGAGGACGCCGAGCGGCTGAACGAGAAGTCGGCCAACGCCGTCCTCAAGGCCGTCGAGGAGCCCGCCCCCCGCACGGTCTGGCTGCTCTGCGCCCCCTCGCTGGAGGACGTGCTGCCCACGATCCGCTCCCGCTGCCGCCACCTGAACCTGAGCACGCCCTCGGTGGCGGCGGTCGCCGACATGCTCGTCCGGCGGGAGGGCATCGAGCCCCAGGTGGCCGAGGCGGCCGCCCGCGCCACCCAGGGGCACGTCGACCGGGCCCGCCGGCTGGCCACCGACCCGGCCGCCCGCGAGCGCCGGGCCGCCGTACTGAAGCTGCCGCTGCGGCTGGACGAGGTCGGGGCCTGTCTGAAGGCGGCCCAGGAGCTGGTGGACGCGGCGGCGGAGGACGCCAAGCAGCTCGCCGAGGAGATGGACGGCAAGGAGACGGAGGAGCTGAAGGCGGCGCTCGGCGCGGCCCAGGGCGGGCGGCTGCCGCGGGGCACGGCGGGCGTGATGAAGGACCTGGAGGACATGCAGAAGCGCCGCCGGACCAGGACCCAGCGGGACAGCCTCGACGTCGCCCTCACCGACCTGACCGGCTTCTACCGCGATGTCCTCGCCCTCCAGCTGGGCTCCAGGGTCGCGATCGCCAACGGCGACGCCGAGGACGCCCTGGAACGGCTGGCCCGGGCCGGCTCGCCCGAGTCCACGCTGCGTCGCATCGAGGCCATCGCCGCCTGCCGGGACGCCCTCGACCGCAATGTGGCGCCGCTGCTGGCGGTGGAGGCGATGACGATGGCGCTCAGAGCGGGCTGAGGTCGGGCTTCGGTTGACCGGGGTCACCCGTACGAGCCACAGACCTCACGCACGGCTCGTAGATCATCTCTCAGCGTTACGCTCGATTGATGCACATCAGGCGAATCCCCCGCCAGGCCCGGAATCGGACCCAGGCCGGGAATCGGCCCCAGACCCGGGGCCGGACCCGTACTCGGACCATGGCGGCCGCCCTGCTCTCGGCCGCCGCCCTGCTCGGCTCGGCGTGCTCCTCCCCGGACAGCGGGTCGACGTCGGCGTCGGCCTCCGCCGGCGTCGCCCAGCTGGCCGCGCTGCCCCGCTCGACGCCGTCCACCCTGGCCCCGTACTACGACCAGAAGCTCGCCTGGCGCAGCTGCGGTGTCCCCGGCTTCCAGTGCGCGACGATGAAGGCGCCGCTGGACTACGCGAAGCCGGGCGCGGGTGACGTCCGGCTCGCGGTCGCCCGCAAGAAGGCCACCGGCAAGGCCAAGCCGCTCGGTTCGTTGCTGGTCAACCCGGGTGGCCCGGGCGGCTCCGCGGTGGACTACCTCCAGCAGTACGCCGGCATCGGCTACCCCGCCGAGGTGCGGGCGCGCTACGACATGGTCGCGGTGGACCCGCGCGGGGTCGCCCGCAGCGAGCCCGTCGAGTGCCTCGACGGACCGCGGATGGACACGTTCACCGAGACCGACATGACCCCCGACGACCAGCGGGAGACGGACCAGCTGGTCGCCCAGTACAAGAAGTTCGCGGAGGCCTGCGGGACGCACTCGGCGCGGTTGCTGCGCCATGTCTCCACCGCCGACTCGGCGCGGGACATGGACATCCTGCGGGCGGTGCTCGGCGACCCGAAGCTGAACTACGTGGGGGCGTCGTACGGCACGTTCCTCGGCGCGACCTACGCGGGCCTGTTCCCGGACCGGGTCGGCCGTATGGTCCTCGACGGCGCGCTGGACCCCTCCCTCAGCGCGCGTGAGCTGAACCTGCAGCAGACCGCGGGCTTCGAGACGGCGTTCCAGTCCTTCGCCGAGGACTGCGCGAAACGCACCGACTGCCCGCTCGGCGACAAGGGAAGCACCCCGACGCAGATCGCCGACAACCTCGGCACCTTCTTCAAGAAGCTCGACGCGCACCCCATCCCGACCGGCGACCCGGACGGCCGCAAACTCACCGAGTCCCTCGCCACGACCGGCGTGATCGCGGCGATGTACGACCAGGCGGAGTGGGAGCAGCTGCGCGACGCGCTGCACGCGGCGACGAAGGAGAACGACGGCGCGGGCCTGCTCGCCCTCTCCGACAGCTACTACGAACGCGACCCGGACGGGCGCTACTCCAACCTGATGTTCGCCAACGCCGCCGTGAACTGCCTGGACCTGCCGCCCGCCTTCAACGGTCCCGGGCAGGTCGAGAACGCCCTGCCCGAGTTCGAGAAGGCGTCCCCGGTGTTCGGCCCCAACCTGGCGTGGGCCTCGCTGAACTGCACGTACTGGCCGGTGCGGGCGACGGGGACACCGCACCGCATCGAGGCGAAGGGCGCTGCCCCGATCGTCGTGGTCGGCACCACCCGCGACCCGGCGACCCCCTACCGCTGGGCCCAGTCCCTCGCCGGCCAGCTCTCCTCGGCCCGCCTCCTCACCTACGTCGGTGACGGCCACACCGCGTACGGCCGGGGCAGCGCCTGCATCGACTCGGCGATCGACACCTACCTCCTCAAGGGCACCCCGCCGGCAGACGGAAAGCGCTGCTCATAGCCCTGCGGCCCGCCCCGGAGCCACCGCTCCGGGGCGTGTACGGAGCACCCCCGGAAACTGTGTAGACTTACCGACGTCGCTGATCGCACCATAGTGCGGACGACGCGCCGCCTTAGCTCAGATGGCCAGAGCAACGCACTCGTAATGCGTAGGTCTCGGGTTCGAATCCCGAAGGCGGCTCCATCGAAACCCAGCTCAGACGGTGTCTGAGCTGGGTTTTCGCGTTCAGCGGATGCGACGGCGGCGCTGAGCACGTGCCGCGCGGCTGCCGACGGTCTCAGTCCTGGTCTCAGTTGGGGGTTCCGGCGCGGGATCCGCGCCGGCCGGGCGGGGCATGAGGTGCTCCCCCATGCGGCGCATCGCGTCCTTCGACGGGTGCGATCGGCCCTTGACGTAGCGGCGGGTCTGGCTGATCCGGGTGTGCCGGCTGCCGTCGTACAGGCGCCGGTCATCGATCCCGGCTTCCTCGAGCAGGTCCTTGAACTCCTCCCAGTCCTGGTGCGGGTCGAGGGGGCGTCCGTCGGGCCGTGAGAAGACGAGGCGGTGTTCCTCCCACAGCTCCCCGGCCGCCGCCCGCATCTCGTCTTGCTGGGCTTTGTGCTGGACCAGGTACCGGATGAACGGGGGAGGGATGGGGACGGGGTTCTGGCTCTTCTTCGTCTTGGGGCGGGTGAAGACCAGTCCGCCGTCTTTCCGGGCGGGGCAGACGCTGGCGTGCTTCGCGCAGCCCTTTACGCACGGCTTCGGGCATCCGCGCAGACCCGCCCGCACGGTGGTCGTGCACGACCTGGCCACCGAGGCGGAGAGCCTGACCACGGTCCATTTCGCCGCGGTCCGCAGCAAGCTCGACAGCGAGACCGCGGTGGAGGAGGTCGCAGCCGACGCGGACTTCACCGCGGCCGCCCGCCGTATCGCCGCCCGGCCCCGGGACGCCGTCCTGTTCGGCGGGGTGCTGCCCGAGCGCGCCGCCGCCTGTGCCCGCGCGCTGCGGGACGCGGGCCATGAGGGCGCCCGTATCGCGGGGGAGCACGTCCTCGGCGCGTCCTTTCTCGCCGTCGGCGAGGACCGGCGGATCGGTGCGGGCTACACCGACGCGAGCGTGGACCCCCGTACCAAGGCGTTCGCCGCGGCGTTCCGGGCCCGCCACGGACAGGCACCCGGTCCCTGGGCGGCCGAGGCGTACGACGCCGTCCGGTTCGCCGCCCAGGGGCTCAGCCGGCTCGGTGACGACGACCGGTCCGCCCTGCGCGGGCTGCTCCTGCGCCGCCCCTGGCGCACGAGGAGTTCGAGGCGGCGGCCGAGGTGCTGCGGCAGGGGCCGGTGCCGCTGCGGGCGTTCGCGCTGTGCCTGGTCGGGGAGGCCGAGCTGCGGCTGGGGCGGTGGGACGAGGCGGTCACCCACCTGGAGTGCGCGGCCTCGATCGCCGCCGACGGACATCAGATCTGGCTGACGTCGTTCCCGCACTCCGCGGCGGCCTTCGTACTCGCCGCCCGGGGCGAGTACGACCGGGCCGCGGCGCACGCGGACAGCGCGGCCGCCGTCCCGGACCGTACCGATCCCACGGACGCGGCGCACTGTTACGCGGCGCGGGCCCGGGCCGCCGTGGCGACGGTGCGCGGCCGGCCCGCCGAGGTCGTCGCCGCGTTACGGCCGCTGCTCGCCTGCGACCGCGACCACTCGGTGAACCAGCCGGGCGTGCTCGCCTGGCGCGACCTGCTGGCCGACGCGCTCGTCACCGAGGGCCGCCTGGAGGAGGCCGAGGCCGTGCTGGAGCCGTACGAGAACGCGGCGTTCGAGCGCCGGCGGTCCTCCGACCTGGCGGCGGCCGGCCGGGTGCGCGGCAATCTGCACGCCGCCCGGCACGAGGCGAAGGCCGCGGAGGAGGCGTACGAGACGGCCGTCGAGCATGCCGGCCGGGCCGGGCTGCCCTTCCACCGGGCCCGCGCGGAGAGCGACTTCGGCGCCTGGCTGCGCCGGGCCGGACGGCGGGCTGCCGCCCGGGAGCACCTGGCCGTGGCCCGGGCGGTGCTGGTGGAGCTGGGTGCCGTGCCCTTCGTGAAGGCCTGCGACCGGGAGCTCGTCGCCTGCGGTGTCCGCCCCGGCGGCGAGGGCGAGGTGCGGACGCCGGACGGCCTCACCCCCCAGGAGCACGCCGTGGCTCAGCTCGCGGCGACCGGGCTGACCAACCGCCGGATCGCGCGCGAGCTGATCCTGAGCGTCAAGACCGTCGAGTACCACCTCAGCCACGCCTACGCGAAGCTGGGCATCAGTTCTCGCGTCGGTCTTGTCGCCCACTTCAGGGCTGGATCATGAACAGGGGGCTCTCGGCGAGGGTGGCGCCGGGGTGCTGGTGGCCGTAGACCACGGAGCCGTACGCCTGGATCAGGTGGCCCTTGCGCTTGGCCAGTTCGGTCCCGGTGACCACGAACTTGAACGAGGCCGCGAGGTCGGACCAGGTCGCGTCGGCGAAACGGCCCGCCACCTTGTGGGGCGTGGCCACCCCCGGCACGGTCGCGGGGATGAGAGTGCCGTCGCTGAGGTCCCTGACGACGAGGGTCACGAGGTAGTCCCCGTGCCCGTCGAACAGGATGAAGCCCGCCTCCGCCTCCAGCACGACCACGGCGTCGCTGCCGGGATCCAGCGTGACGTCGGCGATCCTGCCCTTCTCCTCGCGGCTGAAGATGCGGACGATCTGCGCGTCGTTCGGTCCCATGACGAGGTGTCCCTCCCGTTGGCGGCCGGTGGTCCCCGCCGGACGTTCCGGACACTAGGGACGGCGTGCGGCCCGGACCTCAGAGAGCGCCCAGGGGAAAACCCCGGGGTGCGGGCGGGCGTCAACGCGCGATCAGGTCCGGAGTTCGTCCCCCGCAGGGAAAATCGCTGTAAAAGGGCCGCAAACTAAACCGAAGCCAGGACTACGACCCCCTTTGAGGCAACATCTTGGTTAACCGTGAGTGTCGCGCGGTCAGGGCGTGGCACCGCCACCGGCCGGGATGGGGTGAGGGGCATGGCGCAGCCGAGGATCGCGGTCGCCGTGGTGACCATGGGGAACCGGCCCGACGAAGTCGACGCCCTGCTCAGGTCCGTCGCGAAGCAGGACCTCGCCCCCGCCCGCATCGTGATCGTCGGCAACGGCTGCCGGCTGCCCGAGTTCGCCGGCCGTCTCGATCTGCCCGGCGAGGTCACCACCGTCGAGGTCGAGGACAACCTCGGCTGCCCCGGCGGCCGCAATGTCGCCCTCGCCGCGCTGCGCGAGCACGGCGACGTGGACGTCGTCGTCGAACTGGACGACGACGGGGTACTCGTCGACGTCGAGGTGCTCCGCCAGGTCCGCGCCCTGTTCGCCGCCGACCCGCGCCTCGGCATCGTCGGCTTCCGCATCGCGGACGAGCACGGCGAGACCCAGCAGCGGCACGTGCCGCGCGTCGGCAACGCCGACCCGATGCGCGGGGGTTACGTCACCGGGTTCCTCGGCGGCGGCCACGCCCTGCGCATGTCCATGCTCGCCGAGACCGGCGACTGGCCGGCCGAGTTCTTCTTCGCGCACGAGGAGACCGACCTCGCCTGGCGGGCCGCCGACGCCGGCTGGAAGATCCTCTACGCGCCCGAGCTGCTCCTGCGGCACCCCCGGACCTCGCCCGCACGGCACGCCGTCTACTTCCGGGTGACCGCCCGCAACCGGGTCTGGCTGACCCGCCGCCGGCTGCCGCTGCCGCTGATCCCGGTCCATCTGGCCGTGTGGACACTCATCACCCTGCTGCGCACCCGGTCGACGGGCGGGCTGCGCGCCTGGTTCGGGGGCTTCGTGGAGGGGATGCGCGAACCGGCCGGCGAGCGCCGGCCCATGCGCTGGCGCACGGTGTGGCGGCTCACCCGGCTCGGGCGTCCGCCCGTCATCTGAGGGACGGTTCCGGATCTGAGGGACGGTTCCGGAAACGGGACGAGGGTTCCGGTCGTTCACCTCCGCCGACCGGAACCCTCTCGCGTCCCCGGATCCAGGCCTGCGGCGACACTCCCCCGAGTTACGCGACTGATGCGCGCGCCGTCGGGCCTGGTCCGATGCGAAGATCACATCAAGGCTCGCCAACGGATCGCTAACATGTGGCCAGTGGTTCCCCCGGAGGCCGCCGACCGGTTGGCGTGAAGCCGCCGTACGGCTCGGGGGGCAGGCCGGAAACCCAGCGGATTCCGGCTCCGACCGGCACAGAGAAGATGGCGGGAACTCGTCCCCGACGGATGGGATCCCGCCAGGAACCAGGGACCGGCGGGCACCCCCGCCGTGCGGGAAGGCGATGGGCGGAGCGATGCGGCGGTACGAGCTGCGGTTCGGACTGCTGGGACCTCCGGTGCTGTATCCCGCCGGGGGCGAGGCCCGGCCCATCGGCAGCCCCAAGGTGCGCGCGCTGCTGGCCGCGCTGCTCCTGGAGGCCGGGCGGGTGGTCTCCGTCGACTCGCTCAAGGACGCGCTGTGGGGCGGCGCACCCCCGGTGTCCGCGCAGGCCTCGCTGCACAACCACGTCACCCGGCTGCGCCGGCTCCTCGACGACCCGGAGCGGCTGCGGGCCGTCCCGCCCGGGTACCTGCTGCGCGTCGACGACGGCGAGCTGGACGTCGACGTCTTCGACGCCCGGGTGACGGAGGCACGCGCGGCGCACGGGCGACGGGAGTGGGCGCCGGTGCTGCGCGCCTGCGCCGGGGCGCTCGCGCTCTGGCGCGGTGTTCCGCTCGGCGGCCTGCCCGCCGACTTCGGCGGCCTCGCCTTCGTCCAGCGCCTGGAGGAGGCCCGGCTGTCCCTGCTGGAGTGGCGCTACGACGCGGAGCTCGCCCTCGGCGGGCCCCGACCGGGCGGTGTCGTACCGGAGTTGGCGGCGCTCGTCGCGGAGTACCCGTTCCGTGAGGCCTACCACCGCCAGCTGATGCTCGCCCTGCACCGCACGGGTCGGCAGGCCGAGGCCCTCGCGGTCCACCGCGATCTGCGCGACCGGCTGCGGGAGGAGCTGGGCATCGAGCCGGGGGCGGCGGTGCGCGAGGCCCATGTGGAGGTGCTGCGGGGGAGCGGCGCGGTGGGCGACGCGATGGGGGAGGGAGCGTCGGACGAAGCGGTGCGTGCGGAGGGCGGGGCGGGTGCGGGTGCGTCGGGGCTGGGCGCGCAGTTCCCCGCACCCCTTCGGGGCGCTTCGACCGGGCGTCGGCCGGAAGTCGAAGGCGCCGATGTCCCCGCGGAGTCCACCCCGGCCGCGGACCGGCCCGTCGGCCCCGGTTCTACGCGCGGCGGGTCCCCCACCCCCCGCCCCGCCCAACTCCCGCCACCGCCGGCCCACTTCACCGGCCGCGCCGCCGTCCGTGAGGAACTGAGCCGCGCCCTCACCCCGGCTGCTGCCGCCGCCCCCGTCCCCGCCGTGGCCGTCGTCAGCGGTATGGCCGGGGTCGGCAAGAGCGCGCTCGCCCTGCAGGTCGCCCATCAGCTGCGTGAACGTTTCCCCGACGGGCAGCTCTACGTCAACCTGCACGGCGCCACCCCCGGCGTGCCTCCGCTCGCCCCCGCCCAGGCGCTCGCCGCGCTGCTGCGGGACCTCGGCGCCGACCCCCGGCACATCCCCGAACACCCGGACGCCGCTGCCGCGTTGCTGCGCTCGCTGCTCGCCCCGACCCGCACCCTGCTGCTGCTCGACGACGCCGCGTCCGCCGCCCAGGTACGGCCGCTGCTCCCGGGCGGCCCCGGCTGCGCGGTGATCGTCACCAGCCGGTCCCCGCTCACCGCCCTCGACGGCGCCCGCCGCCTGCCGCTCGGGCCGCTGACCGGCGAGGACAGCGCGGCGCTGCTGCGCGCGGTCAGCGGACGGGAGGGGATCGACGCCGGTCACCCGCTCGTCGGCCTCACCGGCCGGCTTCCGCTCGCCCTGCGCGTGGTCGCCGCCCGGCTGGCCGCCCGCCGCGCCCTCACTCCCGAGATGCTGGCCGGGCAACTGGCCGCCACCGAGGGCAGGCTGCACCACCTCGAATACGACGACCTGAGCGTCCGGCGCTCCCTCGCCGTCGCCCATGACGCCCTCGCCGCCGCCGGCCGCGCACCCGACCGCGACGCCGCCGACGCCCTGCGCCACCTCGGCGCCCTGGAACTGCCCACCTACGGTGCCCCGCTGATCGCCCGGCTCGCCGGCACGGACCCGCGCCGCGCCGAGGCCGCCCTGGACCGGCTGGTCGACGTGGCCCTGCTGGAGGAGACCGCGTACGGCCGCTACGCCCCGCACGACCTGGTGCGGGACTTCGCCCGGGAGCTGGCCGGGGCCGGGGGCGCCGACCGCACCGAGGCCGCCCTGACCGCCCTGCGCTGGTTCGCCGCCGTCGCCGAACTCGCCCTCGTCGCGATCCTCGAACCCGGCCTCGACCAGGGCGACCGCCGCCGCCCCACCGCCGCCCAGCCCCCCGAACACCAGCCGTACGTCGCCGCCCTGCCGCCCTTCGAGTGCGCCGAACACGCCTTCGCCTGGGGCGATCTGGAGCTGGAGAACATCGTCGCCCTGGTGGGGAGGTACGCCGACACGGCCGATCCCCGGATCAGCGCGTATCTGTCCACCCTCGTCCGGCTCCTCTTCCCCTACGTCCTGCGCGGCGGCCGGGTCGCCGAGATGGAGGTGCTCGGCACGGCCGCCCTGGCCGCCGCGCGCCGTCTCGGGGACGAGCCCGCCGAGGCCTACGCCCTGGGCGATCTCGCCGGACTGCGCTTCCTGACCGGTCGCCAGCGCGAGGCCCTCGCCCTGACCGACCGGGCGCTCGCCCTCTGGCGGCGGCTGGACGTGCCGTCCTGGATCCGGCGCAGCCTCAACAACCGGGGGCTGCTGCTGGAAGGGCTCGGCCGGTACGAGGAGTCGGGGGAGGCGCTGCGGCAGAGCCTGGCGTACTCCCGGCAGCTGAACGACCCCTACGGCGAGGCCGTCACCCACAGCCACCTCGGCAACCTCTACGAGCACACCGACCCGCGTGCCGCCATCGAGCAGCACCGGCGCTCCCTGGCGATCGGGGACGCGATCGGCGCCGTCATCCTGCAGCACTCGGCGCACTGCAACATCGGCTACGCCCACCTCACCCTCGGCGAACCGGCCGCGGCCGCCACGCACTTCGAGGAGAGCCTGCGCATCCTCGGCGGGCACGGCGACTGGCACGGCGAGTCCCAGACCCGGCTCGGCCTGGTCCGCGCACTGCGCGGCCTCGGCCGCACCGACCGCGCCCACCGGGAGTGCACCGAGCTGCTGCGCCGGGCGGACGCCCGCGCCGACCGCTACAGCGGCGGTCTCGCCCGCCACCAACTCGGTCTGCTCCTGCGCGAACAGGGGCGCACGGGCGAGGCGTACGAGGTCTGGCGGGCGGCCCTGGCCGCCCTGGACGGCACGGACGAGCCGGACGTCCTCGCGGAGCTGGGCGAGCTGCTGGCACCCGGAGACTGATCACTTGGCGTCGGCATAGCACTCCACCACCGCCGTCGTGAACGGGAATCTGACCGGCGTCTCGCCGAACGTCAGCCGTCCGGCCAGGTCGGCCGCCTCCCGGATCGCCGCCACGACCGTCTCGGTCTCCTCCTCGGGACAGTGCACGATCACCTCGTCGTGCTGGAAGAAGACCAGTTCCGCCGCCAGGTCCGCGCAGGTCCGGCGCAGCGCGGCGAGCATCAGCAGGGCCCAGTCGGCGGCGCTGCCCTGGACGACGAAGTTGCGCGCGAAGCGGCCCCGGGCACGGGAGTTGGTGGAGGCGTACCCCGGCACCCAGCCGTCGGCGGTCTGCTCCTCGGCTTCCTCCTGGGGCATGCCCGCCTCCTCCGCGCCGTCGCCCGCACCGGCCGCCGGCGGGCAGGTCCGGCCCAGCCAGGTGCGCACCAGCCGGCCCTCCTCGCCCTCCCGTGCCGCGTCGTCGACATAGGCCACCGCCTTGGGGAAGCGGCGTCTGAGCGCGGCCAGGTTCTTCAGCCCGTCGCCGGAGGTCTGGCCGTAGACCGCGCCGAGGACGGCGATCTTGGCCTGCTGGCGATCGCCGGAGAAGGCACGGTCGGAGACGGACTGGTACAGGTCGGTCTCCCGCCCCGCGACCTCCATCAGCCCGGGGTCGCGGGAGATGGCCGCCAGCACCCGGGGCTCCATCTGGTCGGCGTCGGCGACGACCAGCCGCCAGCCGGGATCGGCGACCGCGGCCCGCCGGATCACCTTGGGGATCTGCAGCGCGCCCCCGCCGTTGGTCACCCAGCGCCCGGTGACCGTGCCACCCGCGTGGAACTCGGGCCGGAAGCGGCCGTCCCGCACCCAGTCCTGCAGCCAGGTCCAGCCGTGCGCCACCCAGATCCGGTACAGCTTCTTGTACTCCAGGAGCGGTTTCACCGCCGGGTGGTCGACGGACGAGATCTCCCAGCGGCGGGTGGACTTCACCTTGATCCCGGCCTGGGCGAAGGCCTTGACCACATCGGCGGGCAGGTCCGGGCGCACCCGACGGCCGAAGGCGGCCGAGACCTCGTCCGCCAGCTCGGCCAGCCGGCGCGGTTCGCCGCCGCCCGCGTACCGCTCGCCGAGCAGTTCGCGCAGCACCTCGCGGTGCACCTCGGCGCTCCAGGGCACACCCGCGCGGTTCATCTCGGCGGCGATCAGCATGCCCGCCGACTCGGCGGCGGTCAGCAGCCGCATCCGGTCGGGGCGTTCGGCCCGGTCGTGCCGGCGCTGCTGCTCTGCGTAGACCACGAGGAGTTCGTCGAGCGTGAGGCGGGCGGTGCCCTCCGGCTCGAACAGGGGGGGACTGCGCGCCCGGTTCGGCCGAGCGCTGCGGCGGGTCGGGCGGTACGGGGCCGCCCCGGAGGCGGGCCAGGGCGGCGGCGGCCGAACGCGGCTCACCGGACCGTCCCTCGTGGCCCAGCAGAAGTGTCTCGGCGTCCTCGATGTCGTAGCACCGCTCCACTCGCACCCCCGTGGCGAGCAGGCGCGGGTAGACCTCGGCGGTCGACCGCCACACCCAGCGTGTGACCTCCGGGCGGCCCCTGACCGCCCCGGCGAGATCGGGCTCCCGCCGCACCGGCCCGGCGGGCAGCCCGTCCGGACCGAGGGGGGCGACATCCACGCCACCGTCCTCGGCCGGAGCGAGAGCCCATCGGTCGGTCATGCTGCGAGTGTGGCAGGCAGCACTGACAATCGCTCTGACCTGCGGATTCGATGGTCCGGGAGGTTTCTCAGCCGGCTTCGCCCCGCTCCGCGTCGCCCGTCGCCCCGGCCGCCCCCGCCGCCTCCGTCGCCGCCTTCTTCTGCTCCCCCAGCAGGGCCAGCACCTTGGCGACGTACTCCTCGGTGGGCGGCTTGGTGATGCCGAGGCCGCTGAGGACGCCCGCGCCGTTCTCGTGCTCCAGGAGGGCCAGCAGCAGGTGTTCGGTGCCGATGTAGTTGTGGCCGAGGCGCAGGGCCTCGCGGAAGGTGAGTTCGAGGGCCTTCTTCGCCTCCGGACCGTACGGGACGAGGTCGGGGACGTCCTCCGCGGCGGGCGGCAGCGCGGCCGTCGCCGTCTGGCGCACGGTGTCCAGCAGGACGCCCTGCGCGAGGATCGCCTTCGCCGCGATGCCCTCCGGCTCGGCGAGCAGCCCGAGGACCAGGTGCTCGGGGCGGCCCTCCGGGTTGCGCGCCGTGACGGCCTCGTTGTGGGCCGCCATGACCACGTTCCGGGCGCGCTGGGTGTAGCGGTCGAAGCCCTGGTTGGGGTCGAGTGCGGCGGACTCCTTGGGCACGAAGCGCTTCTGTGCCGCCTGCCGGGTGACGCCCATGCTCTTGCCGATCTCGGTCCAGGAGGCGCCCGAGCGCCGGGCCTGGTCGACGAAGTGCCCGATGAGATGGTCGGCCACGTCGCCCAGGTGGTCGGCGGCGATCACCGCGTCCTGGAGCTGGTCGAGGGGTTCCGGGTGCACCTTCTTGATCGCCGCGATCAGATCGTCGAGGCGTACGGATGCCGTGATGTTCTGGTCGGTAGCCATGTGTCAACCTTAGGTTGACACTCCGAAGGTGTCAACCATCGGTTGACAGTCCCGGCCGGAAGGACCACCGCCGGGACTGTCCACAGGGTGTGGACGGCCGCCGCGCGCCGTCGGTACCGCGTGGCACGATCGACGCGTGACCAGCAGCGAGCCCAGCACCGTCGACCGAGCCTTCCGCACGGCGCTGTACGACGACACCGACTCCGGCCTCGACACGGGCGCGTCCCTCCTCGCGGCCGACTCCGACGCGGACGCGGAACTCGCGCGCCGGGGCCGGGACTTCGTCGCGGCGGCCTGGCGGCGCGGCTGGCAGCCCGCCGACGTCGTACGGCTGGTGCGGCGCGAGCTGGAGGACGCGCATGTCCGCCTCGCCGCCGGGCTGATCCTGGCGCAGGTGCCGGACGACCGGCCGCGCGGCCCACGCTGGCGGGCCCAGCTCGACGCGCTGCCGGACGGCGACGCGCGCGTGGGCGACCGTTTCTCGCGGGCCACCGCCGTCCTGGAGCTGTACCGGCTGCTGCTGCGGCTGCCCGCACTGGAGCCCCTCGACGAGCCCGGCGCCGGGTCCGGTGCCGGACCCCGCGCGGACGCGGTCCGGCCCGAGTCCCGCATGCTCACCCGGATCCGCGCGCTGCTCGCCAAGGCCGAGGCGACCGGCTACCCGGAGGAGGCGGAGGCGCTCAGCGCGAAGGCCCAGGAGCTGATGGCCCGGCACAGCGTCGACGAGGCGCTGCTCGCCGCGGGGGCGCCCGCGCCGGACGCGCCCGGAGCCTGCCGGATCGGAGTGGAGCCGCCGTACGAGCAGGCCAAGGCGGTGCTGCTGGACGCGGTCGCCACGGCCAACCACTGCCGCGCGGTGTGGAACGAGCCGCTCTCCTTCTCCACGGTCGTCGGCTTCGCGGCGGACCTGGAGGCGGTCGAGCTGCTCTACACCTCGCTGCTGGTGCAGGCCACGCACGCGATGACGAAGGCGGAGGCCACCCAGCGGGCGGGCGGCCGCAAACGCACCAAGACCTTCCGCCAGTCCTTCCTGGCGGCCTACGCCCACCGCGTCGGCGACCGCCTGGCCGCCGCCGCGGAGTCGGCCGTGACCGAGACCGAGACGGCCGTGGACCTGCTCCCGGTCCTGGCGAGCAGAGAGACGGCCGTGGCCGACCGTATGGAGCGGATGTTCCCGGAGACGACCACGACCCGCCTGCGCGGGGTGACCGACGAGGCGGGCTGGACGGAGGGAACCCGGGCAGCGGATCAGGCACAGGTGCGCTCTCGCTCCCAGCTTCCCTGACCCCGCACGCGACCCGTCAGGTCAGGGGCGCCCACGGCCCGCCGGAGGCCTGAGGCGCCCCGCCGGGGGCGCGGGACTGTATCGATATGCGGCTCCGCCACGCGGGCGCGGCCGGCCCCCACCGCTATCCGCCCCCCACCGGCGGCCGGCCGGCATCCGGCCCCACCGGCGGTCGGCCGGCATCCGGCCCCCCACCGGCATCCGACCGAACCGGCGGCTCCGTAGCCGGCTCTTCGCCGTCAGTCCCCAGCCTGCTGGAACGCCCCCACCGTCGCGTTCGGCTTCGCCGCCGACCCCTTGCCCGCAACCGCCCCGTACTTCCAAGGGAAGCTCTGCGTCGCGTCGCTGCCCGGCAGGGACACCTCCATCGACGTGGCCGCGAGGCTCGCCGCGTCGCCGTCCTTGCCCCGCACGTAGCTGATCGAGAACGTCGCGGAGTCGCCCTTGGCCAGCTTGAGCTTCTGGTTCTTCGCGCCGGACAGCGAGGAGAGCGACGCGGACGTGCCGCCCGCCTTGAGCGTCACCCCGGCGAACCCGTCCAGCGTGCACGGCGCGCTCTGGTTGGTGAGGCTCACCGGCACCTCGCCGGTGTCCCCGGCGGCCGGTGCGACGCTCGCGGAGCCCACCTGCACGGAGACCTTGCCGATCTGGCAGGCGGAGCTGTTCTTGCTGCTGGACCCGCCACCGCCGCTGTCGCAGGCGGTGAGGGCGAGGGCGGCGGCGAGGGCCGTGACGGTGAGCGGAATGGCGCGCATGAGCAGATCCCCATCGAGGTCGTGACGGTGTCCCAGCATCATCACGCCCCCGCCCGGGTCCCGCTCGCCCGCCCCCGTCCTTGACCCGTTCGGGGTGCGTCCGCCCCGCCCGTGACGGCGGCCGGCACCCGTGCCGCCCGGCCGGATCCGGCCCTACTGACCAAGGCTCGCCGTCGGCAGCCCCGACGGCAGCTTGCCGCCCTCGGCCTTGGTGTAGGTCTCCTCGCCGGTCTTCCCCGACCAGGTGACCTTCATACTGCTCTTGCTGACCGAGTCGACCATTCCGGTGACCCGGCCCTTGCTGCCGTCCGTGCAGGTGAGGTGGATCATCCGCATCCCTGCCTCCTCGCCCGCGGTCCCGCTGCACACGGCCCCGCCGGTCTCGAAGAGCCCCGCGGACTTCCCGGTGACCACCAGGGCGACGATCTTGCCGCCGCTGGTGGTGATCCAGCTGCCCTGCAGCGCGTCGGACGAGGCCGTGGCGCTGTCCGAACCGGCCGTGGCGCTCGCCGCCGCGGACGACGTGCCCGACGGGGTGGCCGAGGAGTCGCTGCCGGAGTCGCCGCCGCCGCTGCACGCGGTCAGCGCGAGCGCGCCCACCAGCCCCGCGGCGGCGGCCGCGATCCGCACGACCGGCCGCGCGGAGGCCGGTACGGAAGAAACGGAAGCGCAAGGAGCCGATGCGGAAGAGGCCGAAGCCGTCTCCGCGGGCGTCGTAGCCGTACTCGCCGTAGCCGTGGTCACCGCAACGCTCCCGAGCTCTAGGGGGTCGGCCGCCCGGCTGCCCGGGCGACAGCCGCAAGCTACCAGGACTCACCAAGAGGACTTGCGTACGCCGGGTAGGTATCCGCTGTGGGCCTGGTCCCGCAGATTCACCCGGGACAGGCCGAACGCGCGGAAGTAACCGCGCGGCCGGCCGTCCACCTGGTCGCGGTTGCGCACACGCGTGGCGCTCGCGTCGCGCGGCTGCCTGTCCAGCTCACGCCGGGCGGCGAGCCGCTGCGCCGCCGTCGAGGAGGGCCGCCGGACGATCTCCTTCAGCTCGGCCCGCCGGGCGGCGTACCGCGCCACGACCTGCTGCCGCCGCTCGCTCTTCGCGATCTTGCTCTTCTTCGCCATATCGGTGCCCCGCCCCCTTCAGACCTTCACGCCTCGCGCGCGGATGCGCGCCACGGCCGCCTCCACGCCGATCGCGTCGACCGTTCTGACGGCGCGGGCGCTCAGCCGCAGCCGTACGTGCCGGCCCTCGCCCGGCAGCCAGTAGCGCTTGGTCTGGATGTTCGGGTCGAAGCGGCGGGAGGTCCGCCGGTGGGAGTGGGAGACGCGGTTGCCGAAACCGGGCTGGGCGCCGGTCAGCATGCAGTGCGCGGACATGGTGACGTAGCTCTCCTCGGAATAGTTAGTGCTAATGGGATTCATTTTCAGTAAGATAGCAGCCATGGCACGCAACGAACTCCGCCCGGTCGTCAGGCTCCGGTCCACCGCAGGGACCGGCTACACCTACGTGACCCGCAAGAACCGCCGGAACGATCCGGACCGTATGACGCTGCGCAAGTTCGACCCGGTCGCCGGCCGGCACGTCGACTTCCGAGAGGAGCGCTGAACCCCCGCCATGCGCAAGGGAATCCACCCGGACCACCGGCCCGTCGTGTTCCGTGACCGGGCCGCCGGCCACGCCTTCCTCACCCGCTCGACGATGACGAGCGAGAAGACGGTCGAGTGGGAGGGCGGCCGGACCTACCCCGTGGTCGACGTCGAGATCTCGAACGTCAGCCACCCCTTCTATACCGGCACCGCCCGCGTCCTCGACACCGCCGGGCGCGTCGAGCGCTTCGAGCGGCGGTACGGAAAGCAGGGCTGATGCGTCCCGCCGCCCCGCTCCCCGTCGTGATCGTCGGCGGACTGCACGCCGACGCCCGCAGGCGGGTCGTCGCCCGGCTGCTCGCCGACGTCCCCGGCAGCGTCGTACTCCACCACGACCTCGCGACGGCCGCCGACGGCACGGTCGTACGGACCGTCCGGGACGCCACCGGAGTCCTCGCCGCCGGTGAGACGCCCCTGGTCGACGACTGCGCGTGCTGCGCCCTGCGCGAGGACCTGGTGCCCGAGCTGCGCAGGCTCGCCGACGACGGCCGTACCCGGCTCGCGGTCGTCGAGCTGTGGGACTCCGTCGAGCCCAAGGCGATGGCCGAGGTGGTCGTCGCGGGCGGGCTCAGCGTCACCGGGGTGATCACCGCCGTCGACCCGGCCCTGCTGCTGCCGTACCTCGGCAACGGCGACGACCTCGCCGACACCGGCCTCGCCGCGGCCGCCGCCGACCGGCGCACGGTCGCCGACACCTTTGCCCGGCAGCTGGAGTACGCCCCGGTCCTCGCCGTCCTCGACTCCCCGGAGGCCGACGACGAGGACCACGAGCTGCTCGCGCAGCTCCACCCGACCGCCCGCCGAGTCCCCCTCCCGGGCGGCCACCCCGGGGACTCGGCGGGCCCCGCTCCCGGCGCCGCGCTGGTCCGGGCCGCGCTCGCCGGCTTCGACGTGGAGGCGGCCGCCGCCGCCCAGCACCCGGCCTCGGCCCTGCTGCCCGCCGAGGCCGACGGCCACGGGGTGTCCACGCTGGTCTGGCACCGCAGACGGCCCTTCCATCCCGAGCGGCTGTACGCGGCCCTGGAGGACCTGACCTGCGCGGCCGCCCGCAGCCGCGGCCGGTTCTGGCTCGCCGACAAGCCCGATGTGCTGCTGCACTGGGACGCGGCGGGCGGCGCCCTCTGCGTGGAGAGCGCCGGGCCGTGGCTCGCCTCCCTGCCGGACGCGGCCTGGGAGATGGTCCCGCCGGTGCGCCGGGCCGCCGCGGCGCTCGACTGGCACCCGGAGCACGGCGACTGCTGCCAGCACCTGGTCTTCACGTCCCCCGGCCTCGACCGCGACGGGCTCGAACGTCTCCTGGAGTCCTGTCTGTTGACCGACGCCGAGTACGCCGCCGGGCGGGCCGCCTGGAAGCGGCTGCCGCCCGCCTTCGACACCCTCCTGGAGGTCTGACCCCGCCATGCCCCGCAAGACCGACCGCAAGCCGACGCCGAACCGGCCGAACCCGCTGGACCGGGCGGGCGTGACGTACATCGACTACAAGGACACCGACCTGCTGCGGAAGTTCCTCTCGGACCGCGGCAAGATCCGCAGCCGCCGGGTCACCCGCGTCTCGGCGCAGCAGCAGCGGCTGCTGGCCCGGGCGATCAAGAACGCCCGCGAGATGGCGCTGTTGCCGTACGGGCCTGTCCGCTAGAAGACCGCAGGGGTCATAGGGGCCATAGGGACAATAGGTAGGAACTTCCCTACGCTTGACCAGTAGGGAAGTTCCTACCTATTGTCGTCCCCATGACCACGCACATCACCCACGCCTCCTTCGTCACCCTCCCCGTCACCGACCAGGACCGAGCCCTGCGCTTCTACCGGGACGTCCTCGGCTTCGAGGTCACCGCCGACCTGGAGATGCCGCCCGGACGCTGGCTCCAGGTCGCACCCAGGGGCGCGCAGACCGTGTTCACCCTGTCCGGTCCGGGGATGGGTGATTTCGAGCCCGGGTCCGCGCGGGGGATCATGTTGGTGACGACCGATGTCGACGCCGACTGTGCGCGGCTCGCCGAGGCGGGCACCGACGTACAGGGCCCGGACGCGTTCCCCTGGGGCCGGATGGCCTCCTTCCGGGACCCGGACGGCAACGGTCTGATGCTGCTCACGGAGGCCCAGCCGTAGGGGAGGACCCGGCATGACCGCGACCGGTGCCGTCGAGGACCAGGTCTTCGCCGCGCTCGCCAACGCCACCCGCCGCGAGGTGCTGCGGCTGCTGCGTGACGGCGGGCCGCAGCCGGTCCAGGCCCTGGCCGACCACTTCGACATGCGCCGCCCCAGCCTCTCGGAACACCTCAGGGTGCTCCGGGAGGCCGGCCTCGTCTCCGAGCAGCGCTCCGGCCGGCAGCGCATCTACCGCCTGGAGGCGGCCCCCCTCGCCGACCTGCAGGACTGGCTCCACCCGTACGAGCGGTTCTGGCGCGACCGGTTGAAGAGCCTCGGCGCGCTGCTCGACCGCATGCCCGACGATGATCAGCCATGACGACCGAGCACCCTGGTGACGGCGACCTCACCACCATCCGCGTGGACCAGTTCCTTCCACATCCGCCCGCGAAGGTCTGGCGCGCCCTCACCGAGCCGGACCTGCTCGCGCAGTGGCAGATGCCGGGCGCGGAGAACTTCCGTCCGGAGGTCGGTCACCGGTACCGGATGACCTCGGTGCCGCGTCCCAACACCCGCTTCTCCGGCGTCGTCGACGTGCAGGTTCTCGCCTGCGACCGGGAGCGGATGCTGTCCGTCCAGTGGTCCGATCCCGATCCGGCCAATCTCGCCCACTGGACCATCACATGGACGTTGGAACACGAGGGCCGCGGTACGCGTCTGTTCCTAGTACACGAGGGATTCGATCCGGACGATCCTGCGCAGATGATGGCGCGCACGATCATGGACGGGGGCTGGCGGTCGCATGTCTTCGCAGCTCTGGGGCAGACGCTGGAACGGGTTGAGTAAAGCGGACGTCAAAGCTGTAACCGCAGGAACACCCCGCGTGCACGTGCATCTGCTCATGCATCTGCACATGAACAGGGTTATGATCCGGGTCAGTTGACTAGAGCATCAATGGTCACATCAGCCAGTTAGTGCACCACCGGGGAGCGACCTGTGAACCTCGACGTTGACGGCGTGTACGGGGGGTTTGACGTGTACAACGGCATGGCTGCCACGCAGCTGGACGGAGTGGCCTGGCAGAAGAGCAGGCACAGCAACTCGCAGGGTTCCTGTGTGGAGTTCGCCCGGTTGCCGGGCGGCGACGTTGCGGTCCGCAACTCGCGCTTCCCGGACGGGCCGGCGCTCGTCTACACGCGCGCAGAGATAGAGGCGATGCTGCTCGGCGTCAAGGACGGCGAGTTCGACCACCTGATCACGAGCTGAGCCGCGGCCGCTCCCGGGGCAACTCCGGGCAATCGTCGTACAACGCTCGGTAACGCGCGTAGAAACCCGGCATCCCACGATGCCGGGTTCGGCTACTCGTCCGGCTGGAGCCGGAACAGCGCCCAGACGACCTTGCCGTTGAGGTTGCCGGCCAGCGGGTGCCAGCCCCAGCTGTCGCTGAAGGAGTCGACCAGGAACAGCCCGCGGCCCGACTCGGCGGAGAAGTCGTCGGAGTCGCGGGGGGCCGGGGTCTCGTGGCTCGGGTCGCGCACCGCGCACACCAGCCGCTCGGTCCACCGCATCAGATGCAGCCGCACGGCCGGCGCCTGCGGCGCGGCGAGACAGTCGGTCTCGCCGGGCACCGCGTGCCGCAGGGCGTTGGTGACAAGCTCGGAGACGACGAGACAGACGTCGTCGAAGCGGTCGCCGACATCCCACTGGTCGAGGGTTCTGCGGGTGAACCGACGTGCTTCGCGTACGGCTTCGTGACGGGCGGGCAGGGCGCAGGAGGCGGCGCTGGACACGGCCGCGGGGTCGAGCGGCGGAAGGCCCTGCCGTAATGGCTTGAGCATGGTCGATCCATTCGTCCCCATGCGAGGCACTCCCGGGAATTCGCGGTCGTTGCGATGCAGCGGTGGCGCGGGACCATGGTTTCGGAAGCGCACAGCAGATGCAAGGGCAGATGCACGTGCACGCGACCGAATTGGACCCTCCCGTACCGCTTGTTGGCCATTTTTTCCGCCAACTTGCAGCCCTTGGCTCACTACCTGCTTGCAACTTCCTGTGCTTAAACTTTGGCCGCTTTCCGTTTCCGTAACCGGACGAGTACTGCTCGAAGTGTTTTAGTGGCAGACTGCGGGCCCTGAAGACGGTTGGGGAGGCTGGCGAACGTGAGCGCGGGAGAGCCCGGATCGGTGGTGCGGCGCATGCTGCTCGGCTCGCAACTCAGGCGACTGCGCGAGGCCCGGGGGATCACCCGCGAGGCCGCGGGGTACTCGATCCGTGCCTCCGAGTCGAAGATCAGTCGCATGGAGCTGGGCCGGGTGAGCTTCAAGACCAGGGACGTGGAAGACCTGCTGACGCTGTACGGCATCACCGACGAGGCGGAGCGCGAGCAGCTCGTGTCCCTCGCCCGCGAGGCCAACGTGGCGGGCTGGTGGCACAGCTACTCGGACGTCCTGCCGACCTGGTTCCCCACCTATGTCGGCCTGGAGGGCGCGGCGCATCTGATCCGCGCGTACGAGGTGCAGTTCGTGCACGGCCTCCTGCAGACCGAGGCCTACGCGCGCGCCGTGGTGCGGCGCGGTATGAAGGGGGCCAGCGAGGCCGATGTCGAGCGCCGGGTCACCCTGCGCATGGAGCGGCAGAAGTACCTGGTGTCCGAAAACGCCCCCGACTTCCACATCGTTCTCGACGAGGCCGCCCTGCGCCGGCCCTACGGCGACCGCGAGGTGATGCGGGGTCAGCTCCAGCACCTCGTCGAGATCTCCGAGCGGTCCAACGTACGACTGCAGATCATGCCGTTCAGCTTCGGCGGGCACTCCGGGGAGGGCGGCTCCTTCACCCTCCTCAGCTTCCCGGAGTCGGACCTCTCCGACGTGGTCTACCTGGAGCAGCTCACCAGCGCCCTCTACCTGGACAAACGCGAGGACGTCGCCCAGTACGAGCAGGCTCTGAAGGAACTCCAGCAGGACAGCCCGGGACCGGACGAGAGCCGGGACCTGCTGCGGGGCCTCCTCCAACTTTCCTAGGGCTCTCCCCAGAAGTTCGCTCTCTGTCCCCAACTCCCCTGTAGCACAAGTACGATGACGCGTGATCAGACCGTGATGTTGATCATGTCTGCTAGTGATTTGGGGATCACATGTCGTCGTACTTCACCGACCTGGCCCAGCAGTACATCGACGGCGAGTGGCGCCCGGGGACCGGTTCCTGGGACATCATCGACTTCAATCCGTACGACGGTGAGAAGCTCGCGTCGATCACGATAGCCGCGGTCGAGGAGATAGATCAGGCCTACCAGGCCGCCGCGCGCGCCCAGAAGAAGTGGGCCGCCACCAACCCCTACGCCCGCCGGGCCGTCTTCGAGAAGGCGCTGCGCCTCATCGAGGAGCGCGAGGCGGAGATCACCGAGGCGATCATCGCCGAGCTCGGCGGCACTCATCTGAAGGCCGGCTTCGAGCTGCACCTCGCCAAGGAGTTCCTGCGCGAGTCGATCCAGTGGGCGCTGCGCCCCGAGGGCAAGATCCTGCCCTCGCCGGTGGACGGCAAGGAGAACCGCCTCTACCGCGTGCCCGTCGGTGTCGTGGGCGTGATCAGCCCCTTCAACTTCCCCTTCCTGCTGTCGATCAAGTCGGTCGCCCCGGCGCTCGCGCTCGGCAACGGCGTGGTCCTCAAGCCGCACCAGAACACCCCGATCGTCGGCGGCACCCTGGTCGCGAAGCTCTTCGAGGACGCGGGCCTGCCGGGCGGCCTGCTCAACGTCGTCGTCACCGACATCGCGGAGATCGGCGACGCCTTCATCGAGCACCCGATCCCCAAGGTCATCTCCTTCACCGGCTCCGACAAGGTCGGCCGCCACGTGGCCACCGTCTGCGCCTCGCTCTTCAAGCGCTCGGTGCTCGAACTGGGCGGCAACAGCGCGATCGTGGTCCTCGACGACGCCGACATCGACTACGCGGTCGACGCGGCGGTCTTCAGCCGGTACGTCCACCAGGGCCAGGTCTGCATGGCCGCCAACCGCGTCCTGGTCGACCGGTCGATCGCCGACGTGTTCACCGAGAAGTTCGTCGCCAAGGTGAAGACCCTCAAGTCCGGCGACCCGCGCGATCCGCAGACCATCATCGGCCCGGTGATCAACTCCCAGCAGGCGGAGTCGCTTTCGGCCACCGTCGAGCAGGCCGTCGCCGAGGGCGCCACCGCCCTGGTGCACGGCACCACCACCGACAACCTGGTCGAGCCGTCGGTCCTCACCGGCGTCCCCGCCGACTCCGACCTGCTCCGCCAGGAGGTCTTCGGCCCGGTTGCCTTCCTCATCCCGTTCGACGGCGAGGAGGAGGCCGTACGCATCGTCAACGACACCCCGTACGGGCTCAGCGGCGCGGTCCACACCGGGGACATCGAGCGGGGCGTGGCCTTCGCCAAGCAGATCGACACCGGCATGTTCCACGTCAACGACGGCACCGTCCACGACGAGCCGCTCGTCCCCTTCGGCGGTGAGAAGCACTCCGGCATCGGCCGCCTGAACGGCGAGACGACCGTGGAGTCCTTCACCACGGTGAAGTGGATCTCGGTGCAGCACGGGCGCAGCGGCTTCCCGTTCTAGCCCCTCTTCATGAGTTCGGCCCCGGCGGGCCCTTTAGGACGCGATCTGTCCTAAGGGGCCCGTAGCTTCGGTCGTGTCAGGGAAACACGACCTGAGGAAAGGCGGCCGGTCATGGTCACTCACGTTCCCGCGGAAGCACAGGGCGACGAGCGCGGAGCACTGCTCTCCTTCATCGAGGAGCAGCGCGGCGGCATCCGCCGGGCCCTGCTCGGCCTCACCGACGAGCAGGCGTCGAGCAAACCCAGCGCGAGCGAGCTGCCCCTGGCGGGCCTGCTCAAGCACTGCGCCGAGGTCGAGCAGAGCTGGATCGCGCGGGCCAAGCAGGAGCCGCCGGCGATCCAGCGCGACCAGTCGAACTGGCACGAGACCTTCCAGCTGGTCGGCGACGAGACGGTGGCCTCCCAGCTCGCCCACTGGGAGCAGGTCGCCGCCGAGACGGAGAAGTTCATCCGCTCCGTCCCCAGCCTCGACGACACCTTCCCGCTCCCCGAGGCCCCCTGGTTCCCGAAGGGCAGTGTCTCCATGCGCTGGGTCTGCCTCCACCTCGTCCGCGAGACCGCCCGCCACGCCGGCCACGCCGACATCATCCGCGAGTCCCTGGACGGGAAGACGGCCTTCGAGCTGGTGGCACTGGAACAGGGCGCGTAAGCGCCCCCGAAGGGGCGCGGGGCTGTATCGATATGCGGCTCCGCCGCGTGGGCGCGACCGGCCACGACGGCGCGGCAGACGGCAGGCGGCGGCACAATTGCGGCACTCCCGGCGGAGCGTTCAGTGGTGGAAGCTGGTGGCCGCGTCCTTGTCGTGGGTCAGGGGATGCGGCTGCCGGCGCAGTCCGGGCAGCAGTCGGGTCAGGTCCTCGACGAACAGGTCGGCCAGGTCCTTCGAGAAGCCGTTGCGGCACACCACCCGCAGCACGGACAGGTCCTCCCGGTTGGCCGGGAAGGTGTACGCGGGCACCAGCCAGCCGTTCTCGCGCAGCCGCCGGGACACGTCGAAGACGTCGTACGCCGTCACGTGGTCGGCGGTGGTGAAGGCGAACACGGGCAGTTCGTCGCCGCGCGTCAGCAGCCGGAAGTCGCCGAGCGCCTCGATGCGTTCGGCGAGCCCGGTCGCCACGTCCCGGGACGCCTGCTGCACCGCGCGGTAGCCGTCCCGGCCGAGCCGCAGGAACGTGTAGTACTGCGCGACCACCTGGGCGCCGGGGCGGGAGAAGTTGAGGGCGAAGGTGGGCATGTCGCCGCCCAGGTAGTTGACCCGGAAGACGAGTTCCTCGGGCAGCGCCTCCTTGTCCCGCCACAGCGCCCAGCCGACGCCCGGGTAGACCAGGCCGTACTTGTGCCCCGAGGTGTTGATCGACGCCACGCGCGGGAGGCGGAAGTCCCACACCAGGTCCGGGTCGAGGAAGGGCGCCACCATCCCGCCGGACGCGCCGTCCACATGGACCGGGACGTCGATCCCGGTGCGCTCCTGGAGGGCGTCCAGGGCGGCGCAGAGGTCGGCGACCGGCTCGTAGGACCCGTCGAAGGTGGAGCCGAGGATGGCGACGACCCCGATGGTGTTCTCGTCGCAGAGGTCGGCGGCGGCCTGCGCGTCCAGGTGGTAGCGGTCGCCCTCCATGGGCACGAACCGGGGCTCCACCTCCCAGAAGGTGCAGAACTTCTCCCAGCAGACCTGGACGTTGATGCCCATGATCAGATTCGGCCGGGCGCCGCCCGGATAGCGGTCGGTGTTGCGCTGCATCCAACGCCGCTTCAGCGCCATCCCGGCGAGCATGCAGGCCTCGCTGGAACCGGTCGTCGAACAGCCGATGGTGTTGGCCGGATCCGGCGCGTTCCACAGGTCGGCGAGCATCGCCACGCACCGCCGCTCCAGTTCGGCGGTGCGCGGGTACTCGTCCTTGTCGATCATGTTCTTGTCGTCGCACTCCGCCATCAGGACGCCGGCCTGCGGCTCCATCCAGGTGGTGACGAACGTGGCCAGATTCAGCCGGGCGTTGCCGTCCAGCATCAGCTCGTCGTGCACCAGCTGATAGGCGGTCATGGGCGGCAGCGGGCCCTCCGGCAGCCGGTGCGTGGGCGGGGCCTCGGCCATGCCGGCGACCGGGTTCGCCTCACCGAAGAACGGGTTGACGGACATGGGGCGCTCTTGGTGCTTCTGGGAACCTTTGTGGAGCGGCATGAAGGGTGCCTCCTAGAGGAATTCACGACTCACGATTCATGACTCACAGGGATCAACGCAGGGCCGTACCGTCCGCCCGCAGCTGCATTCTGGGCCGCCCGGTCACCATCAGCCACGCGGGCAGCGACGCGACGCACAGCAGCGCGACGATGCTCGGCGAGGCCACCAGCACCGCGGCCGTGAACAGGCTCACCCAGCCCTGGCGGGTGATCGCCAACAGCATGCCCAGCACACCCGCCGCCACGCTCGCCGAGGGCTGGACCGCGGGCACCAGGGCGTGGGCGCACAGCCCGAAGGCCGCGCCGATGAACACCGACGGGAAGATCCGGCCGCCGCGGAAACCGCAGGAGGCGGCCATCAGCAGCGCGGCCAGCTTGACGACCGCCATCCCGGCGAACTGCCCGGCCGACCAGCCCTCGGGGTCCTTCGCCAGCTCCGCGACCTCGTCCAGCCCCTTGAAGAGCGTCAGATGGCCGCCCAGCGCCCCCAGCAGGCCCAGCACCAGCCCGCCGGCCGGAAGGGCCACCATGGGGTGCCCGAGGCGCCGGAATGCGCCGTGGACGTACGGGAAGGCGTAGACGGCGCACATGCCGAGCAGCGCGGCCGCGGGGGCGACCACCAGGGCCCCCAGCAGATCGGGCCAGCGCGGGCGGCTGAGCGCGGGCAGCCCGAGGTCCAGCGTCGGACGGCTCACCAGGGCGGTCGTCATCGCGCCCGCCCCCGCGGCCATCAGCGGCCCGAAGAGGTTGTCCCACAACGCCCCCTTCAGCGGTTTCCCGGCCAGCGCCTCGGAGATGACCAGGGCCGCCGCCACCGGCGTACCGAACAGCGCGCCGAGCGTCGCCGCGTCGGCCAGCGCGGGCCACAGCGAGTTCGGCAGCCGGGGCATCGCGAGCCGCCCCAGCCACAGCGCGAGCCCGACGTTGACGGCGATGAGCGGGTTCTCCGGACCGAGGCTCGGCCCGCCCGCCAGCATCAGCACGGTCGCCAGGACCAGCCCCGGCAGCACGGCCGGCGGCATCGCCACCGCCTCCAGCCCCAGGGTGGCCGGATCCGGCCCGGCGTGCCCGGGCACCTTCCACACCACCAGCCCCACCGCGATACCGGTGGCCGTCAGCATCACGACCATCCACAGCACCGAGTACCGTCCGATGCCCAGCGCGTCCGGCAGGTTGTTCCACAGCACGTGCTGCAGCCGCTCGGCCAGCGAGCTCACCAGCAGGAACAGCAGACTGCCGCCGACCCCGACGACCAGAGCGGGCAGGATCAGCGGCAGCAGGGCACGCGCGGGGGCCGAGGGCGGGGTGGGGAGCGCCTGGTGCGCGGTGTCCTGGGCCACGGGCCCACCATAAGCGGGCAAAACCGGCACAACATCCTGAACGAAACCGGCTTGCACCTCACGTGACGTGAGGCCCCAGGGTGGAGCGCGGAAAGGAGCGGAAGTGAACTACTCCGTAGGACAGGTCGCCGGGTTCGCCGGCGTGACCGTGCGCACCCTGCACCACTACGACGAGATCGGCCTGCTGGTCCCGGGCGAGCGCAGCACCGCGGGCCACCGGCGCTACGGCGATGCCGACCTCGAACGGCTCCAGCGGATCCTGTTCTACCGGGAGCTCGGCTTCCCGCTCGAGGAGGTCGCGGCCCTGCTCGACGACCCGGAGGCGGACCCGCGCGCACACCTGCGCCGGCAGCACGAACTGCTGACCGCCCGGATCGAGAAGCTGCAGCGGATGGCCGCGGCCGTGGAGCACGCCATGGAGGCACGCAGGATGGGCATCAACCTCACCCCCGAGGAACGCTTCGAGGTCTTCGGCGACAAGGACCCGGACCAGCACGCCGAGGAGGCCGAACAGCGCTGGGGCGGCACCGAGGCCTACGCCGAGTCGCAGCGCCGCGCGGCCCGCTACACCAAGGCCGACTGGCAGCGCATGAAGGCCGAGGTCGACGACTGGAGCGCGCGTTACGCCGCCCTGGTGACCGGCGCCGAGCCGCCGACCGGCGAGCGCGCCATGGACCTCGCCGAGGAGCACCGGCAGCACATCTCGGCCTGGTTCTACGACTGCCCGTACGCCCTGCACCGCGGCCTCGCCGAGATGTACGTCTCCGACGAGCGCTTCAAGGCGTTCTACGACTCGATGGCCCCCGGTCTGGCCGAGCACCTGAAGGAGGCCATCGAGGCGAACGCGGCCCGGCACACGGTCTGACTAGACGGCTCTGTCGATGATCACGGCCGTCCCGTAGGCGCACACCTCGGTCCCGACGTCCGCCGCCTCGGTCACGTCGAACCGGAAGGCCAGCACGGCGTTGGCACCCCGCGCGCGTGCCTGCTCGACGAGCCGGTCCATGGCCTGGTTACGGGTCTGCACCAGCGTTTTCGTCAGCCCCTTCAGCTCGCCGCCGATCATCGACTTCAGACCCGCGCCGATCTGACTGCCCAGGTGCCGGGAGCGCACGGTCAGCCCGAAGACCTCGCCGATGACCTCGCGCACCCGGTACCCGGGAACGTCGTTCGTGGTGACGACCAGCACATCCGGCTGCGGCCCCTGGCCGCCGCCGTACTCTTCGATACCCATGTCCACAGCCATTCCCCAGGCCGGGCACAGTGCATCCAGGTTCCACCCATGGAACCTGGGGTGGACACATTGCGTTGATAGCTTTGTGCGCCCGCACATGGAACGCGTAGTGCCCTCACCCCTCAGGAGCCCGGAACCGTGACGACCGGAACCACGATGACGCTCGCTCTCGGCCCGAGCTGGTTGGATCCGAACCAACTTCTCGACTCGTTCGGCATCTGGGGCCTGCTCCTGGTGGTCTTCGCCGAGTCCGGCCTCCTGATCGGCTTCTTCCTCCCGGGCGACTCCCTGCTGTTCACCTGCGGCCTGCTGATCACCTCGCACCAGCTGGACTTCCCCCTGTGGGGCGCCGTCGCCCTGATCTGCGTCGCCGCGATCCTCGGCGACCAGGCGGGCTTCATGTTCGGCAAGAAGGTCGGCCCGTCCCTCTTCAACCGCCCGGACTCCCGCCTCTTCAAGCAGGAGAACGTCGCCAAGGCGCACGAGTTCTTCGAGAAGCACGGCCCGAAGTCCCTGGTCCTGGCCCGCTTCGTCCCCGTGATCCGCACGTTCACGCCGATCATCGCCGGCGTCAGCGGCATGAAGTACCGCTCGTTCCTGACCTTCAACGTCATCGGCGGCATCCTCTGGGGCGCCGGCGTCACCCTGCTCGGCTCCTGGCTCGGCAAGATCGACTTCGTCAAGAACAACATCGAGGCGATCCTGATCCTGATCGTCCTCGTCTCGGTGATCCCGATCATCATCGAGTTCCTCCGCGCCCGCTCCAAGGCCAAGAAGGAAGCGGCCCAGCAGCCGCCGCTCCCGCAGCCCCCGGCGTACCCGGTGATGGACGACGCGACGACGCAGCTGCGCAGGATCGAGCCGCAGTACGTGCAGCCGCAGCAGCCCCAGCAGCAGTACTACGACCAGAACGGCTACTACAACCAGCAGTACCCGTACAACGAGGACCAGTACCGCGCCCCGTAGGGGCGCGGGGCTGCATTGAATGTGCGGCTGCCGCCGCGTGGGCGCGACCAGCCCCGACGCACCCGCACCCGGCGTCCTGCCTGAACCCCCTGCCCAGTGGGCGCTCAGAACCCCCTCGTCCGCTTGGCAGCCCGCCGCTTCCCCGCCGACCCCACCCGCAGGGTCAACCGGGAGATCTCCGACCCCAGGTTGACCCCGATGGCGATCGCCATGGCCAGGGACGCCGCCTTGGCCAGCGACACCAGCCCCTTGTCGACCTCGTTCTGGGCCATCGACAACAGCCCGAAATACGTCGCCGACCCCGGCAGCAGCGGCCCGATCGCCGCCGTCGTGTACGGCAGCGCGGACGCGAACCGGAACCGGGACAGCAGCTGCCCGAACAACCCCACCAGCCCCGCCGCGACAGCCGTGGAGGCGACCGGTGAGATCCCCCCGGCGTAGTGCATCGCACCGTAGACCGACCAGGCCACACCCCCGTTGAGGGTCACGGCCAGCACGGTGGATCGTTCCTGCTGGAGCAGTACGGCGAAGGTCAGCGACAGCACCATCGACGCGGCGATCTGCAGCAGCGGCCGTTGGGAGGTGTTGAGCGCGACATCGGGATTGAGCCGGCCGCCCAGTTTCAGGCCGAAGTACAGGACCGTCAGCACCCCGATGACGATGCCGACGAAGAAGTACATGACCTCCAGCAGCCGCGCGGACGCGGTGATGTAGAAGCCGGTCAGCCCGTCCTGGACGCCCGCGACGAGGGCCCGCCCGGGCAGCAGCGCGAACAGCCCACCGGTGACGACGGCGGACGCCGCGACGTCGATGTGGGCGAGCGCGAACGCCACCCCGATCGCGGCCGGCGGCATCGCGGCGATCATGAACTGGTAGAACTCCGGCAGCCCCCGCCCCGCGCACAGCCACGCCAGCCGGTCGCCGAGCATCGCGCCCACCGCCGCCGCCACGAACACCAGCAGGTCACCGCCGACGAGCACGGAGGCCGCCCCGGCCAGCAGCCCGCTCGCGGCGGTCAGCGCCCAGCCGGGGTACGGGTGCCGGTTGCGGCGGATCTCCGCGAGCCGCCGGTAGGCCTCCTCCAGGGAGACATGGGCCTCGGGGTCGGTGAGGTCGTCCACGAGCCGGAAGACGGCGGCCAGCCGCGTGTAGTCGGTCCCGCGCCGCCGCACCGTCCGGGACGCGGTCACCGGGTCGTCGACCAGCGAGGGCTGGTACGAGATCGCCAGCAGCGTGAAGGTGACGTTCGGCTCGCACCGGTCGAGGCCGTAGGACCGGCAGACCGCGAACATCGCGGCCTCCACGTCCTCCGCGCCCTCCCCGCCGGCCAGCAGCAGCTCCCCGATACGCAGCGTCAGGTCGAGCACGCGCGGGACGGCCGGACCGCCCTCCTCCGCCTTCTGCACGGGTTCCGGCGCCGGCCGCTCGGCCACCGGCATGCGCAGCATGGTGCGCATCCGGTCCTGCCAGGGCGCGTCCTTGACGAGACTCACGGCGGGAAACCCGGAGGCGGGCGTGAAGACCGGCGGGGCGTCCTCGGCGCTGTAGGTGCTCGGCGTGCTGAACGCCGACCGCTCCGGCTCGGCACTCACCGGCTGCCGCGCCGCCAGCCCCTCCGGCACGGCGAACTCGGACGTGGTCTCGGGTTCACCGCCGCCCTCGGGGACCGCGATGCCCGCCGGCACGGCGAACTCGGACGTGATCTCCGGGTCGTACCGCGCCTCGTCCGAGGTGGGCTTGCGGTCCTCCGCCTCCGTCACGGTCGTAACGCTCCCTGAACGACGTCTTCACGTAGGCCTCAGTATGCGCAGAGCACACAGCGGACACGAAAAACGGGCCGCACGCGCGCGTGCGGCCCGTTTCCCGGGTACGGCCTGCCGGGGGGTCTCAGTGACCGCCGGACTCCTTGAAGCGCTTGTAGGACCGCTCGATCTCCACCTCGGCGTCGGTGCGGCCGACCCAGTTGGCGCCCTCGACGGACTTGCCGGGCTCCAGGTCCTTGTAGACCTCGAAGAAGTGCTGGATCTCCAGGCGGTCGAACTCCGACACGTGGTGGATGTCGCGCAGGTGCTCCACACGCGGGTCCGTGGCCGGAACGCACAGCAGCTTGTCGTCGCCGCCGGCCTCGTCCGTCATCCGGAACATGCCGATCGCGCGGCACTTGATCAGGCAGCCCGGGAACGTGGGCTCGTCCAGGATGACCAGCGCGTCCAGCGGGTCGCCGTCCTCGCCGAGAGTGTTCTCGACGAAGCCGTAGTCGGTCGGGTAGGCGGTCGAGGTGAAGAGACGACGGTCCAGGCGGATCCGACCGGTCTCGTGGTCCACCTCGTACTTGTTCCGCGAACCCTTCGGGATCTCGATCGTGACGTCGAACTCCACCGGTGGCTCCTCCATGATCAACACATAGTTCTGGTGGTTAAGTGTCCCTCACGCAGGTGTGTGATCGCGAAAGGGGCTGGTGGTCGTGCCAGAGCTGAGGTCGTGGCAGTCCGCGAAACCGCGTGTGCGGAAGATCGCGGGCGCCGTACGACCGCGTCTGGCACGCGCCGCGACCGTCACGAAACCGCAGGTGGCGCGGTTGCGGCGGGCAGTGGGACCGCAGCTCGCACGCGTCACGCGCGCGACGGGACCCCGGCTGGCCACCCTGGTCCGCCCCCCTCGTCCCCGGACCCTCAAGACCTGGCAGTACACGGCGGGCGCCGCCACGGCCGGGCTCGCGCTGGCCGCCGGTGTGGTGACCGCGGCGGGCCCCTGGGACGCCACCGGCCAGCGTACGGCCGAGCGGGACCGGGCGGCCGCGCTGGAACGGACGGGTGGCGCAGATCACGGCTCCGGTGCGGACTCCGTCACAGCCGACGGCGAGCCCAGCCCCGCGCCCAGCGCCGGGTCGGTCCTGACGGGCCTGGGCGGCGCCACGAACACCGTGAAGTCCGCCCCCAGCGGCCGGCCCGCCGGGATCTCCGGAACGGCCGTCACGGACGTCCTGAAGCCCATGCTGGCCGATGCGGCACTCGGCCGCACCCGCACCGCCGTGGTCGTCGACGTGGCCACCGGCAGGCGCCTGTACGCCTCCGGCGCCGACACGGCCCTCACCCCCGCCTCCACCACCAAGATCGCCACGGCCGTCGCCGCCCTCCACGCCCTCGGCCCCGACCACCGCCTCACCACGCGCGTGGCCCTCGAACCCGGCACCAGGGAGGTCGTCCTGGTCGGCGGCGGCGACCCCACCCTGACCGCGCACAAGGACGCGGAAGGCTGGGCCGGCCTGCGCACCCTCGCCGCCGAGACCGCGAAATCGCTCACCGCGCGGGGCATCAAACAGATCACGCTCTCGTACGACACCACGCTCTACACCGGCTCCGACCTGCACCCCATCGGCGTCAACGACAACCTCGCGCGCGTGAGCCCGCTGATGGCCGACGAGGGCCGCACCGACGACTCCACCGAGGGGCCGGTGACCCGGGTGAGCGACCCGGCGGCCGACGCGGCACGGAAGTTCGCGGGCTTCCTGCAGGCCGCCGGCATCAAGACCTCGTCCCCCGGCACCTCCAAGGCCAGCAGCCGGGCCGCCACCCTCGCCACCGTCTCCTCGCCGCCGCTGTCCTCGATCGTCGAACGCATGCTGACCAACAGCGACAACGACATCGCCGAGGCCCTGGCCCGGCAGACGGCGCTGGCCAGCGGCAGGCCGGCGAGCTTCGACGGGGGAGCGGCCGCCATCGACGCCCAACTGACCAGGCTGGGCCTGCCGATGACCGGCGCCTCCTTCCACGACGGCAGCGGCCTCAACCGCGACGACCGGCTCACCGCGAACCTCCTCACCGCGCTGCTCGCCAAGGCCGCCGACGCGGACCGGCCGGGCCTGCGCCCGGTCCTCACCGGCCTCCCCGTGGCCGGTTTCACGGGCACCCTGACCAGCCGTTACGCGGACGGCGCGGCAGGCGTCGTCCGTGCGAAGACCGGCACCCTGACCGGCGTCAACACGCTGGCGGGCACGGTCGTCGACAAGGACGGCCGCCTGCTGGCCTTCGCCTTCCTCACCTCGGACACGACGAGCCCGGAGGAGGCACAGGCGGCACTGGACCGGACGGCGACGGCGCTGGCGGGGCTGTAGCCCATGACACAAGTCACGCGAAGCTCACCAACCTCCACGGCCTGCCCGAAGGGGGACCGCTCACGTACGGTTGACGCATGACGAGCATCGGTGGCGCTGCCTCATCAGGGATGGTCGACTGGAATCTCGCGGTGGCGACCGCGACCCGGCTCGTGCGGCCGGGCCCCGAGGTGAGCCGGGACGAGGCCCGGACCATCGTCGCGGAGCTGCGGCGGCACGCGAAGGCCTCGGAGGAACACGTCCGGGGCTTCACTCGTATGGGGACCGGCGACGTCCACGACACGCCCGTTCTGGTGGTGGACCGCCCCGGCTGGGTCAAGGCCAACGTCGCCGGGTTCCGGGAACTGCTCAAGCCGCTCCTCGACAAGATGCAGGAGCGGCGGGCCGGCAGCCCGGGCGGCGCGGTGCTCGGCGCGGTCGGCGGCAAGGTCACCGGCGTCGAACTGGGCATGCTGCTGTCGTTCCTGTCGTCCCGGGTCCTCGGCCAGTACGAGACCTTCGCCCCCGCCTCCCGCGACCTCCCGGCGGGCGAGAACGGCGGCGGCCGGCTGCTGCTCGTCGCCCCCAACATCGTCCACGTGGAGCGCGAACTCGAGGTCAAGCCCCACGACTTCCGGCTCTGGGTCTGCCTGCACGAGGAGACGCACCGCACCCAGTTCTCGGCGGTGCCCTGGCTGCGTGCCCATCTGGAGGGCGAGATCCAGTCGTTCCTCTCGGAGACCGACGTCGACCCGATGACCGTCCTCGAACGCATCCGGGACGCCGCCCAGTCCCTCGCCGGCAGCCGCCCCGAGGCCGAGGAGGACGACGGCGGACGGTCGTTCGTCGAACTGGTGCAGACCCCCGCCCAGCGCGAGATCCTCGGCCGGCTCACCGCCGTCATGTCCCTCCTGGAGGGCCACGCCGACTTCGTGATGGACGGCGTCGGACCGGCTGTCGTGCCGACCGTCGCGGAGATCCGCGAGAAGTTCCAGCAGCGGCGCGCCAAGGGCGCCTCCCGGCTGGACATGACCCTGCGCAAGCTGCTCGGACTCGACGCCAAGCTGCGCCAGTACCGCGACGGCGAACGCTTCGTGCGGGCCGTCGTCGACCAGGTCGGCATGGACGGCTTCAACCGGGTGTGGACCTCGCCGAACACCCTGCCGACCAAGGCGGAGATCGCCAAACCGGCGGACTGGGTCGCGCGGGTGCACCGCAAGGCCGAGTCGTGAACCAGCGGACGTGTGTCGTGAACCAGCGGATGTGTGGTGAACCGAATCCGGCCCGCGGCAGGCGAACGCCCCTTCAATCACCCGTCCGAGGGACCGTGAGCGATGGGTAGGCGTGCAATGCTCGGGGAACGGCCCGTTTCTGTCACCATCTACACACTCTGAGTGACCGATCTCGGGCTCACCCCCCGAAAACTTCATGAAGGGAACCGGACATGGGTCCCCATCCTGCGGTCGCGGCGATACGCCTGGCGGTCCGCCGCGCCCTCCACGACATCCTCACCGACCTGAACCGCCACAGCCGCGCCCCCGGTGAACGCGCCTTCGGGCATGCCGGTGTGCGGGTCGTGCGCCCCGTCGGAGACATCCCGGAGCAGACACCGAACGAGCGGCCCCCCTCCCCGCTCGTCCTCGTGGCATGCTCCGGCGGCGCCGACTCCATGGCGCTCGCCTCCGCCCTCGCCTTCGAGGCGCCCAAGCTCGGCATCCGGGCGGGCGGCATCACCGTCGACCACGGCCTGCAGCCCGGCTCCGACCTGCGCGCCGAGGAGGTCGTCCTCAGGCTGCGCGAACTCGGCCTCGACCCGGTCGAGTCGATCACCGTGACCGTCGGCCGTGACGGCGGACCCGAGGCGGCCGCCCGCGACGCCCGCTACGCCGCCCTGGACGCCGCCCTCGAACGGCACGGCGGCGCGGCGGTCCTGCTCGGCCACACCAGAGACGACCAGGCCGAGACCGTCCTGCTCGGCCTCGCCCGCGGTTCGGGCATCCGCTCCCTGTCCGGAATGGCCGCGGTCTCGGGGGCCGGCGGCCGTTACCGTCGCCCCTTCCTCCAGCTGGACCGGCAGACCGCCCGCAAGGCCTGCATGGTCCAGGCGCTGCCCGTCTGGGACGATCCTCACAACGCGGACCCGGCCTACACCCGCTCCCGGCTCCGCCACGAGGGCCTGCCCGCCCTGGAGAAGGCCCTCGGCAAGGGCGTCGTCGAGGCCCTCGCCCGCACCGCCCAGCTCTCCCGCGACGACGCCGACGCCCTGGACACCTGGGCCAGCCAGGCCGAGGCCTCCGTACGGGACGCCGCGGGCCTGCTGGAGTGCGCCAAGCTCTACGCCCTGCCCCCCGCGGTACGCCGCCGGATCCTGCGCCGTGCCGCCATCGAGGCGGGCGCACCGGCCGGTTCCCTGTTCGCCCGGCACATCGAGGAAGTCGACCGGCTGATCACCGGCTGGCGCGGTCAGGGAGCCATCAATCTCCCCGGCAAAGTCGTCGCCCAGCGTCAGGGTGGCAGACTGGTGATTCGGCAAGGCTGAATCCCGACCTCCCGGAGGGCTCCTCCGGCGGGGTGGGTAGGCCGGTGGGACGACCGACCGAAAGTGATGCGGGTGGACGCGAAAGACATGGGTGCCGACCTTCAGGCGGTACTCATCACCAAGGAAGAGATCGACGCGAAGCTGGTCGAGCTGGCCGCGAAGATCGACGCGGAGTACGCGGGCAAGGACCTGCTCATCGTGGGCGTCCTCAAGGGCGCCGTGATGGTCATGGCGGACCTCGCCCGGGCGCTGTCCACCCCCGTCACCATGGACTGGATGGCCGTGTCCTCCTACGGCGCGGGCACCCAGTCCTCCGGTGTGGTGCGGATCCTCAAGGACCTCGACACCGACATCAAGGGCAAGCACGTCCTGATCGTCGAGGACATCATCGACTCCGGGCTGACCCTGTCCTGGCTGATCAACAACCTCGGCTCCCGCGAGCCCGAGACCCTGAAGATCTGCACGCTGCTCCGCAAGCCGGACGCGGCCAAGGTCGCCATCGACGTCGAGTGGGTCGGCTTCGACATCCCCAACGAGTTCGTCGTCGGCTACGGCCTCGACTACGCCGAGAAGTACCGCAATCTCCCGTTCGTCGGTACGCTCGCGCCTCACGTCTACGGCGGCTGACCCCCGGCTGATACGCCGGAGGGTCCACTTGCGTAAGACGATCGGGAACCCCAGCGGGTTTCGCGCCGTTGGAGCATGCAGAGACGGGTTTGCCAGCCCTCCGAGCCGCTCCGTGCGGCTTTGGGTAACAAAGCTGGGGTACCGTCAGAAGAACTGTCTTATCAAACTCACTATGGCAGGAGGGACGGGGCGTCTCGCTCCGTATGGATGGACGTGAAGCGATACTTCCGTGGGCCGGTCATGTGGATCGTGCTGGCCGTCCTTGCCGTGGTCGTGTTGATGCAGGTCGTCGGCTCGTCCGGCGGCTACAAGACGGTGGACACCGGCCAGGTCGTGGCGGCGATCAATGACAACAAGGTGGAATCGGCCAAGCTGACCACCGGTGACGAGCAGACCATCAAGGTCACGCTCAAGAACGGCGAGAAGGTCGACGGCAGCTCGAAGATCCAGGCGAGCTACATCGGCGACCAGGGCGTGACCATCGCCAACACGCTGCAGACCAAGTACCAGGACAAGCAGATCCCCGACGGTTACACCGTCTCGCCGACCAAGCAGAACGCTTTCCTCGGTGTCCTGCTCTCCCTGCTCCCCTTCGTCCTCATCGTGGTCGTCTTCCTGTTCCTGATGAACCAGATGCAGGGCGGCGGCTCCCGCGTCATGAACTTCGGCAAGTCCAAGGCGAAGCTCATCACCAAGGACACCCCGAAGACGACGTTCTCGGACGTCGCGGGCTGCGACGAGGCCGTCGAGGAACTCCACGAGATCAAGGAGTTCCTCCAGGAGCCGGCCAAGTTCCAGGCGGTCGGCGCCAAGATCCCCAAGGGCGTGCTCCTCTACGGCCGTCCCGGTACCGGCAAGACGCTCCTCGCGCGCGCCGTCGCCGGCGAGGCCGGGGTGCCCTTCTACTCGATCTCCGGTTCCGACTTCGTCGAGATGTTCGTCGGTGTCGGTGCCTCCCGGGTGCGCGACCTCTTCGAGCAGGCCAAGGCGAACGCCCCGGCGATCGTCTTCGTCGACGAGATCGACGCGGTCGGCCGCCACCGCGGCGCCGGCCTCGGCGGTGGTCACGACGAGCGCGAGCAGACCCTGAACCAGCTGCTCGTCGAGATGGACGGCTTCGACGTCAAGGGCGGCGTGATCCTCATCGCCGCGACGAACCGGCCCGACATCCTCGACCCGGCGCTGCTGCGCCCCGGCCGCTTCGACCGCCAGATCGCGGTCGACCCGCCGGACCTGCAGGGCCGTCTGGAGATCCTCAAGGTCCACCAGAAGGGCAAGCCGGTCGCGCCCGACGTCGACCTCGCGGCGGTCGCCCGCCGTACGCCGGGCTTCACCGGTGCGGACCTGTCGAACGTGCTGAACGAGGCGGCGCTGCTCACGGCCCGCAGCGACCGCAAGCTCATCGACAACCAGATGCTCGACGAGGCGATCGACCGTGTGGTCGCGGGCCCGCAGAAGCGGACCCGGATCATGTCGGACAAGGAGAAGAAGATCACCGCGTACCACGAGGGCGGACACGCCCTGGTCGCGGCGGCCTCCCCGAACTCCGACCCGGTACACAAGATCACGATCCTGTCCCGCGGCCGTGCCCTCGGTTACACGATGGTCCTGCCGGACGAGGACAAGTACTCGACCACGCGCAACGAGATGCTCGACCAGCTCGCCTACATGCTGGGCGGCCGCGCGGCCGAGGAACTGGTCTTCCACGACCCGACCACGGGCGCCGCGAACGACATCGAGAAGGCCACGGCCACCGCCCGCGCGATGGTCACGCAGTACGGCATGACCGAGCGTCTCGGCGCGATCAAGTTCGGCGGCGACAACACCGAGCCCTTCCTCGGCCGTGAGATGTCCCACCAGCGCGACTACTCGGAAGAGGTCGCCGCCCTGGTGGACGAGGAAGTCAAGAAGCTCATCGAGAACGCGCACAACGAGGCCTGGGAGATCCTGGTCGAGAACCGCGACGTCCTCGACAACCTGGTGCTCCAGCTCCTGGAGAAGGAGACCCTGGGCAAGGAGGAGATCGCCGAGGTCTTCGCGGCGATCCACAAGCGGCCCGCGCGCCCCGCGTGGACCGGCTCCTCCCGCCGTACGCCGTCCACCCGCCCGCCGGTGCTCTCCCCCAAGGAGCTCGCACTGACCAACGGGGCGAACGGCTCGACGCCGGCGATCAGCACCGCGAAGTCCACGGCGGCCGAGTCCGCCCCGGCGGTCGAGAAGGCTCCGGAGGACCGACCCGAGAGCTGAGTCACACCGGTCTCACCTGGCTCGGAATGGATGCCGCGCCCCCCCAGGATCTAGCCTGGGGGGCGCGGCATTTCCGTAATGCCTGTACATGAGGCGCGTGATCCACATGCGCACACCCGATGGAACGAGGCACCCCAGATGACCGACCCCGTGACCCTGGACGGCGAGGGCCCCATCGGCGAGTTCGACGAGAAACGCGCCGAGAACGCCGTACGCGAACTGCTGATCGCGGTCGGCGAGGACCCGGACCGTGAGGGGCTCCGCGAGACTCCGGCGCGGGTGGCACGTGCCTACCGGGAGCTGCTGGCCGGGAACTACCAGGAACCGGAAGAGGTCCTGACGACGACCTTCGACCTCGGGCACGACGAGATGGTCCTGGTGAAGGACATCGAGATCGTCAGCCTCTGCGAGCATCACATGCTGCCGTTCCACGGCGTGGCCCACGTGGGCTACATCCCGGCGGAGACCGGCAAGATCACGGGTCTGTCGAAGCTCGCCCGCCTGGTCGAGGTGTTCGCCCGCCGTCTTCAGGTGCAGGAGCGGCTCACCACGCAGGTCGCTGACTCCCTCATGCGGATCCTGGAGGCCCGGGGCGTGATCGTCGTGGTGGAGGCCGAGCACATGTGCATGTCGGTGCGCGGGATCCGCAAGCCGGGCGCCAAGACGACCACGTCGGCGGTGCGCGGTCAGCTCAGGGACGCCTCGACCCGCGCCGAGGCGATGAGTCTGATACTGGCGCGCTGATCCTGCGGGGGTGCGGGGCTCACGCCACCGGCTCAGCCCCGCTGTGGTTGTTGTCGTCGTCCTCCGGGAGCTTGCAGACGCGCTCCAGGAACATGGCCGCCGCTATGACGCCGATGCCGGCGAGGACCGAGAAGGCCGCGTAGAGGGCCTGGTCACGGCGGGCGGGGATGTCGAGGAGTTCGAGGAGGAAGACGCCCGTGCCGCCGTACATGCCGGCGACCAGGGCCGCGACCAGGGCGCTGGCCTGGCCGAAGACGACGGCGCGGGCCGCCATCAGGGGGTCGACGCCCTTGGCGCCGGGGCGCCGCTCGCGCTGGGCCTTGAAGCGGGCGCGCAGCGAGAGCGCCGTGGAGAGCAGGACCACGGCGATCAGGGCCAGCACGATGGGGGCGGCCACCGGCACGCTGGGCAGGGTCCCCACCGAGTTCCAGAGGCGGGCGGCCGCCCAGGACAGCACCGCGGCCACGACGAACACGCCGGCCAGCACCCTGATCCGCAGCTCTTTCACTGTGTTCCTTCAGCTCCCCCGCAGCGATGTGGTCGTCTTGACCTTAACGACTACTCGGGCAGTCGGAGTTCCAGGTCCGCACGCGCTTCCACACCGTGCCGGGTGACGGCGGTCAGCAGCTCCCCGACCGGGCCGCGGCCGGGCAGCTGGGCCTCGGGGTCGATGTCGTACCAGGGCGCGAGCACGAAGGCGCGTTCGTGGGCCCGCGGGTGCGGGAGGGTGAGCTGCGGGTCGTCGGAGACGACGTCGGCGTAGGCGACGATGTCGACGTCGAGGGTGCGCGGGCCCCAGTGCTCGTCCCGCACCCGGTTGAACGCCTCCTCCACCGCGTGCGCCCGCTCCAGCAGGGAGGACGGCGGGAGGGTGGTCTTCAGCACCACGATCGCGTTGAGGTACGTCGGCTGGCTGCCGGGCTCGACGCCCCACGGCTCCGTCTCGTACACCGGCGACACGGCCTTGATGCGGACGCCCGGGGTGTCCTCCAGCGCGTCGACGGCGCCCTGGAGGGTCTCCAGGCGGTTGCCCAGGTTGGAGCCGAGGGCGACCACGGCGCGTTTGGGGTTGGAGAGCGTGGTGTCGGCGGCGTCGACCTGCTCGACGACGGAGGCGGGCACCGGTTGTACGGTCGGGTCGCTGGGACCCCGCAGGGAGGATGCGGTCATACTCGGCTCCGGGTGATGGTGACGGTGACGTCGTCGAACGGGACGGTGATGGGCGCGTCGGGCTTGTGGACGCGGACCTCGACCTCTTGTACCCCCTCGTGCTTCAGGCAGGCTTGAGCGATCCGCTCGGCGAGCGTCTCGATCAGGTTCACCGGTTCCCCCTCGACCACGGCGACGACCTCCTCGGCCACGATGCCGTAGTGCACGGTCTTCGCGAGGTCGTCGGTGGCCGCCGCGGGCCGGGTGTCCAGGCCAAGGACGAGGTCCACGATGAAGGTCTGGCCCTCCTCGCGTTCCTTGGGGAAGACACCGTGGTGCCCGCGGGCCCTGAGGCCGCGCAGCGCGACACGATCCACGCGAATCACTCCTGCAATCGTCGGTGACGGCGAGGTCGCATCGCGTGTGGACGACGGACCGGCCACACACGAATCTACCTGCGGGCACTGACAGCGCCGGGGTACGGGGCGGCGGCGTCCGCCACGGCCGGCAGGGTTCATCGCGCGTTTCCCCCGGAGAACCCGGCGGCTCACGGGCCGGCAGCCGTACCTACTCGCGAGTTCGTGATTCCAGCCACTTCTTGGTCCGCGAGGGGGGCCGGAGGAGGTTCCTCCGCTCAGGAGGGCGTGTCGTCCTCCTCGTCCTCGTCGGCCTCGGAAAGCACGGGGGAGGCGTGGTGGGACCAGAGCTTCCAGCCGTCCGGGGTGCGCCGGAACACGTTGGTGGCGACGACGAGCTGGCCCACCAGCGGGCCCAGTTCCTGCCCGCCCTCCGGGGCCGGGCCGCCGCTGAGGATGTTCTCCGTGCAGGTCACCAGGGCGGTGTCGCCGGTGACGGAGACATGCACGTCGGTGAGGAAGAACTGGATGTAGTCGGTGTTCGCCATGATCAGCGCGTACGACCTGAGGACCTCGCCGCGGCCGGTCAGCACCGGCCAGCCGGGGTGCACGCAGGAGATCACGCCGCTGTCCGCCGGGTCGTGGTACTCCTCGTCGACGCCCAGGTCGGCGGGGGTGAGCCAGAGGGAGGAGACCGTTTCGAAGTCGCCGTTCTCCAGCGCCTCGTAGAAGGCGGTGTTGGCGGCCTCGACCTGCTCGACGTCGGTATGGGGGGCGCTCACCGGGCTCCCTCTGCGGTGCGGGCTCCCTCGATGGCGCGCGCGACCCGTACCGCGTCCGCCGTGGCGCGCACCTCGTGCACGCGCACCGCCCACGCGCCGGCGTGCGCGGCGAGCGCGGAGACGGCGGCCGTCGCCGCGTCACGCTCCCGGGCCGGCGGGGGCGCCCCCTCGGGTCCGGCCAGGACCCGGCCGAGGAACCGCTTGCGGGAGGCGGCGACCAGCACCGGGTGGCCGAGGGCGTGCAGCCGGTCGAGGTGGGCGAGCAGGGTCAGGTCGTGCTCGGAGTCCTTGGAGAAGCCGAGGCCGGGGTCGACGACGACCCGGTCGGGTGCGATGCCGCCGGCGAGGACGGCGTCCACGCGCGCGCGGAGTTCGTCGATGACCTCGGCGACGACGTCGTCGTACGCGCCCCTGACGTTGCCGCCCTCCAGGAAGCCCCGCCAGTGCATGACGACGAAGGGGGCGCCGGACTCGGCGACGGCGGGGATCATGTCGGGGTCGGCGAGGCCGCCGCTGACGTCGTTGACGAGGGCGGCGCCGGCGGCGAGGGCCTGCCGGGCGACCGAGGCGCGCATGGTGTCGACGGAGACGACGACGCCTTCGGAGGCGAGGCCGCGGACGACGGGGATGACCCGGCGCAGTTCCTCGGCCTCGTCGACGCGGGTGGCGCCGGGGCGGGTGGACTCGCCGCCGACGTCGACCAGGTCGGCGCCCTGGGCGACGAGGTCGAGACCGTGCTTGACGGCGATGGTCGTGTCGAACCAGCGGCCGCCGTCGGAGAAGGAGTCGGGGGTGACGTTCACGACCCCCATGACCGCGCAGCGGTCCCATGCCGGAAGCCCTGTCACCTGGCCACGCCCGCTCTGGTTGTTCATACGTTCAGCGTAGGCCCCGCCGGGAGGGGGCCGTGCGGCCCGAGCGGCGCCCCCGGGCTGGGGGGAGGGGCGCCGCCCGGGCCCGTCGGTGGGGTCAGGCCGCCCGGACCTCGTGCTCGGCCACCTGGTGCGGGCAGGGGCGGGCGGCGGGGGCGGGGCGGCGCAGGAAGCGCGGGAGCGGAAGGGCGAGGTTGACGAAGCCCTCGGCCTGCATGGCGGCGAGGCCGATGCGGGGGAGGTCGCCGGAGGCCCGGTAGACCACGAAGCGCGGTTCCCAGCGCGGCTGGAACTTGGCGTTGAACTTGTACAGCGACTCGATCTGGAACCAGCGGGACAGGAAGACCAGCAGTCCGCGCCAGGCGCGCAGCACCGGTCCCGCGCCGATCTTCTCGCCGCGCGCGAGCGCCGAGCGGAACATCGCGAAGTTGAGCGAGATCCGGGTGATGCCGAGCTTCGGGGACGCCTGGAGGGCGGCCACGATGAGCAGTTCGTTCATCCCGGGGTCGGCGGCGCGGTCGCGGCGCATCAGGTCGAGGGAGACGCCGTCGGTGCCCCAGGGGACGAAGTGCAGGATCGCCTTGAGGTCGCCGTAGGGGCCGGGCTGTTCGTCGGTCTTGTGGGCGGTGGCGATCAGGCAGTCGCCGTCGGAGGGGTCTCCTATGCGGCCGAGCGCCATCGAGAAGCCGCGCTCGGTGTCGGTGCCGCGCCAGTCCTCCGCCGCCCGGCGGATGCGGTCCAGTTCGGCCTCGCCGACGTCACGGATGCGCCGTACCCGGGTTTCGTAGCCGGCCCGCTCGATGCGCTTGACCATCTGGCGCACGTTGCGCATCGCGCGTCCGGCGAGCGAGAAATCCGCGACGTCCACCACCGCCTCGTCGCCCAGTTCGAGCGCGTCCAGGCCGGTCTCGCGGGTCCACACCTCGCCGCCCGTCTCCGAGCAGCCCATGACGGCGGGGGTCCAGGAGTGGGCCTTGGCCTCGTCCATGAAGCGTTCGATGGCGCCGGGCCAGGCCTCGACGTCGCCGATGGGGTCGCCGCTGGCGAGCATCACGCCGGAGACGACGCGGTAGGTGACCGCGGCCTTGCCGCTGGGCGAGAAGACGACCGCCTTGTCGCGGCGGAGCGCGAAGTGGCCGAGGGAGTCGCGGGCGCCGTGCTTCTCCAGCAGGGCGCGCAGCCTCGTCTCGTCCTCCTCGGTGAGGTGCGCGGCGGGGTGTTCGGGGCGGAACGCGAGGTAGATGGTGGTGACCGCGGTGATCAGGCCGAGCGCGCCGAGCGAGAAGGCGACCGTCCAGGAGGTGGCGCCCTCGTAGTCGACCGGGCCCTCGAAGCCGAACAGGCCGTAGATCACGTGGGTGAGCCGGTCGGCCAGGCTCGGGTCGCCGATGGTGCGCCTGGGGTGGGCGCTGACGATGACCAGGCCGAGCGCGAGGGAACCGGCGCTCATGAGGACGAAGTTGGCGAGCGCCCGCCACCGGCTGCGCGGGTCGGGCAGCGCCTTGAACTCCTCGCGGTGGATCACGAGCGGCACGAACAGCGCCAGCGAGATCAGCGCGCCGATGAGCGAGTGCCGGTACACGAACTGGGAGACCGCACCGGCCGGCAGCAGCGCGACCGCGGCCCGCCACGCCCGGCGCTTGCGCCGCTTGAGCCCGTGCGCGAGCAGCAGCAACAGCACCCCGGCGCTGAGCGAGAGCGCGGCCGCGAACGGTCCGAGCGAGCCCGGCAGTACCTCGGCCATGGCGTGCATACGGCTGTGACGGAAGCGCGGGAACACACCCGCGGCGATGTCCAGGGCGCCCACGACGGCGCACGCCCGGCCGACCAGAGCGGGGACGGCCTCGGGACGCGGACCACGGACTATGCGCCGCGCCCGGCCTGATCGGCTCGGAACCTCGCCCGACATTTCCCCATCTATCCTGACAGACATCGCATCCCGTAGTTCTGCGAGAGACCTTGAATCCGGTGCCGATTCGGGCATCCGGCGACATTGCGCCCTCTAGGACGGTGTCTCGGGGGGAGAGGTTCACTCCCCACCGGAAAGCCGGTTCAAAGGCCAGGGAAAGCCCAGGGCAAGCCTCGCTGAAAGCGGTGGTCGCCACGGGGGAAAGCGCAGGCAGGAAGCACCTCATGGGTCTCACGAGCAATAAAATGCTGGCATTGGCGATCTTGTCCGCCGTACTGCTGTTCGTCGGTACCGTGTGGCTGTGGCCCCGGTTGGCCCGGCGGAACTGGCGGGCCGTCAGCGGACGCGTCGGCCTTTTGCTGGCCACCCAGTTGGCGCTCTTCGCGTGCCTGGGGATAGCCGTCAACCAGGCTTTCGGTTTCTACGCGAGCTGGGCGGACCTGTTCGGTACGGAGACGGACCAGGGCGTCGTCGTCGACCACGCGGCCGGCGGTCCGGTGCAGGTGGTGTCCACGTCCGAGGTGCACGGCATGGGCGGCTCGCTGCCGCAGACGGCCGGTCAGGTCCAGCAGGTCGACATCGTCGGCCGTACGAGCCACATCGCCACCCCCGCGTACGTGTACCTGCCGCCGGAGTACTTCCAGCCGCAGAACCGCACCCGTACGTTCCCGGTGACGGTCGTCCTCAGCGGTTATCCCGGCACCGCGCGGGCGCTGGTCGACAGGCTGCACTACCCGCGCACGGCGCAGCACCTGGTCCGGGACGGGCGGATGCGGCCGACGATCCTGGTGATGCTGCGGCCCACGGTCGCGCCGCCCCGGGACACCGAGTGCGTGGACGTCCCGCGCGGCCCGCAGACCGAGACCTTCTTCGCCAAGGACCTTCCCGAGGCCGTGCGCGCGCACTACCGGGCCGTCGGCAAGCAGGGCCGCTGGGGGATCGTCGGCGACTCGACGGGCGGGTACTGCGCGCTCAAGCTCGCGATGCACCACCCCGACGTGTACGGAGCCGGCGCCGGGCTCTCCCCGTCGTACAAGGCGCCCCTGGACGCCACTACGGGTGACCTCTTCCAGGGCGACCGGCAACTGCAGAACCGCGCGAACCTCTGGTGGCTGCTGCGGCACGAGCCCGCTCCGGACACGTCCCTGCTGGTCACCAGCAGCAGGGTCGGGGAAACGAACTACAAGGACACGCTGAAATTCATCGCGCGCGTGCAGGCCACGAAGCTGACCCGGATCTCGTCGATCATCCTCGACAGCGGCGGCCACAACTTCAATACCTGGCGCCGGGAGATCCCCGCGACTCTTCAGTGGATCAGCGGCCGATTGGGCGATCACTGAACCCGGGCTCTGCCGATGCCGTGTGAAGACTTCGTTGTCGCTGTGTTTTTACGGCCCGGGGCACCACGATTCGCCTACGCGCGGTAAGTTTCTGGCCATGCCACGTGGACGTCACCGCCATTCCCCGCCTTTGCACAGGCTGTTGCCTCCCTCGGCGATCGCCGGTGTCTCCCTCGTCTGCGCCCTGGGCCCCTGGTTGTTCTCCCAACCGACGGTGCTGCGCACCCTTGCCGCGATAGCCGCGGCCACCGCGGCCGTCGGTGCCGCCGTCATGCGGCGCTGGGACACCGATGCGGGCAAGCAGGTGGCCGACCTGTCACGCGCGCGTGCGAGCGACGAGTGGCGCCACGAGGAGCGGATCGCCGAGCTGGAGACCGACCTCGAGGAGTCGCGGGAGCTGCGCACCAAGCTGGAGCAGCGGCTGCGCGCGAAGCGGGCGGAGCTGGCGGGACTGCGCAACGAGCACGCGTCCCTGCTGCGCCGCTACGCCACGGCGGAGACCGAGCGCGCGAGCGCCCTGGAGGGCCGCCGGCTGCTGGAGATCGAGGCGACCGCGCCGTCCAACGAGCTGCCGGCCGGCGCGGCCGCGGAAGCGCTCGAAGAGGTCGAGGACGTCGTCGAGGAGCTGACGGTCGAGGAGACGACTCCCGCGGTCTTCTCGCCGGAGGGTTCCAAGCTGTTCCTGCGGGCCAAGGTGGCATTGGCCCGGTTCGACGAGAGCGACACCCCGGCGGTCGAGGCGGACACCGACGGCGGGAGCGTGGCGGAGACGGCCGCCGAGCCCGAGGCGGCGAAGGGCGAGTCCGCGCCGGAGGACGAGGACCAGGGGCAGCCCGAGGCGGCCGACGGGCACGCGCGCGCGGCCGCCACCACCACGACCACGGCCGGACCGGAGGACACCACCCCGGCCGAGTCCGAACGGCCCGAGCAGTCCGAAGAGCCCGAGCAGTCCGAAGGGCCCGAGCAGGACGCCCCGACCGCGACCGCGCCGTCCGCCAACTCCGTGCAGCCCACCGGGCACTTCACGGTGCCGACCGCGGTGGCCGTGCTGCCGGCGGCGCCCATCCCGCGGCCGCTGGTCACCGGCGGGTTCGACTTCTTCGGCACGCAGAAGGGCGCCGCGGCGGGCGGGCTGGAGACCATGCACAACGAGGACCTCGCGGACGTCGTCGGCCAGGAGGCGCTCGCGCTCCACAAGGCCGAGTCCGAGGCCGAGTTCAAGCCCGCCGACCCGGAGTCCCTGGGCGTCGGCCAGGTCATCGACCTGACCGCGCACGACGAGACGGAGCAGATCAACCTCGGCGGACTGCGCAGCGCCGCCTCCTGAAGCCACGCCGCCCCCTGAACACGCGGCGATCCTGAGGCCGGGACACCCGACGGGGTCCCGGCCTCAGGCAGTTCAGGGCTTCAAGGCGTGTGCGGCCTCAAGGCGTCCAGGGCCTTGAGGCGTCCCGGGCCCAAGTCGTCCCCGGTCTCAGGCCATCCAGCGGTCCGGGCGTGCGGTTCGGCGGCCCGTGCGGGATCGCTCGGCCTGTTCCCGCAGCAGCGCGGCGGCCTCCTCGGCGCCCCGCAGACGGGCTGTGACGGTCTTGTTGGCCCCCGTGTCCACATGAACGTCCGCGAGCCGCCACAGCCGCTCCCAGGGCCCCTGCGTCAGCCGTACGCTCTGGACCTTGGCGTGCGGGACCAGCGACAGCTTCCGGCGCAGCAGCCCGTGCCGGGCGGCGAACACCGCGTCCGTGACCGCGAACCCGTAGCCGCGCCACCACAGCGGCACGCACCATTCGGCCCGCCGCGGCGACCGCGACAGCCCGGCCGGCACGGTCACCCCGGGCAGCACGCGCGCGACGACCGACTCGGCGACCGCGCGGGGCGCGACCGGCACCAGCACGGAGTTCGCCGACCCGGCCACGTCCAGCTCCACCCGCACCCAGCGCAGCGGCCGCCACAGCAGCGGCTCCACGATCCGCACGGTCTGCACCCGGCCCGGCGGCACCGTCTCGTGCGTGCGGTCGAGCAGCCCGTGGTCGATGTGCAGCCCGTCCGGGGACTCCGCGAGCGTCCAGTCGTACTCCGCGACGAACCGCCCCGCGCTGGCCGTGGCCGCCGCGCCGAGCAGCGGCAGCGCGGTGGCGAGGACCGTCCACACGCTGTGGGTGGCCAGCCACAGCAGCGGCGGGACGACGAGGGCCGCGGCCAGCGAGCCCCAGGTGGCGCCGGTCAGCACGAGGGCGAGCGCGAGCTTGTTCGGGGGCACCCGCATCAGCTCGTGCGCCGGCGCCTCACCGACCTCGTGCGCGGTCTCGGGCGCGAATCCGGCGGCGCGCGCGAGCAGCTCCGCGCGGAGCGCCCGCGCCTCGCCCTGCCCCAGGAAGGCGAGCTCGTCCTTCTTGTCGGCGCCGACGACGTCTATGCGCAGCTTGGCGACGCCCGCCACGCGCGCCAGCAGCGGCTGGGTGACGTCCACGGCCTGGATCCGCTCCAGCCGGATGTGCGCGGTGCGCCGGAACAACAGGCCGGTGCGTATACGCAGTTCGCTGTCGGTCACCGCGAAGTGGGTGAACCACCAGGTGAGGAAGCCGTAGAGGGCGCCCGCCGTGACCAGGACGGCGAACCCGGCCAGGAGCATGGTCGTGGTCAGCTTCGTCAGCTGTTCCTGGGCCTGGTTCGGGTCGTGCATCGCCCATCCCGCGATCACCGCGACCGGCGCCCACGCCCGCCGGAACGGCGTCACGGGGTGCAGCCGCCGCTCGGCCACGGCCGCCTTGTCCGCGCCTACCGCGTCGTCGACGCCCGGCGTGGTCACAGGCCCGCCGATCGGGCCTCGCCGAGCTCGGTGAGCCGGTCCCGCAGCCGTTCTGCCTCGGCCGGGTCCAGGCCCGGGATGGTCGCGTCGGTGGCCGCGGCCGCGGTGTGCAGCTGGACGCTGGCCAGCCCGAAGTGCCGTTCGACGGGCCCCGAGGTCACCTCCACCAGCTGCATCCGCCCGTACGGCACCACGGTCTCCTCGCGCCACAGCACACCACGGCTGATCAGCAGGTCGTCGGCGCGCTCGGCATAGCGCCAGGACCGCCAGTTGCGGCCCAACAGCACCCAGCCCCAGGCCAGCAGGGCCAGCGGCAGCAGCGCGAACGCCGCCCACACCGGGCCCGCGAGCAGGCCGAGCAGCAGCCCCAGGGCGAGGGCGATCAGCCCCAGCCACACCACCAGCAGCAGCCGGCGCATCCGCAGCAGGCCGGACGGCAATCCCGTCCACACCGGCTCGGTCCCCGTCGTCCCGGCGCCGGCCGGGCTCCCCGTCTCCATACGCCCAGCGTACGTAGGAGAGACTGGGGCCATGACTCCTACGACGGAGACCACGGTCGGGATCGGCGGCGCCGCGGAGAGCACCGACATGGTGCTCAACATCGGCCCCCAGCACCCCTCCACGCACGGCGTGCTGCGGCTGAAGCTGGTGCTGGACGGCGAGCGGATCGTCTCGGCGGAGCCGGTGATCGGCTATATGCACCGGGGCGCGGAGAAGCTCTTCGAGGCGCGCGACTACCGGCAGATCATCATGCTCGCCAACCGCCACGACTGGCTGTCGGCCTTCTCGAACGAGCTGGGCGTGGTCCTCGCCGTGGAGCGCATGCTCGGCATGGAGGTGCCCGTCCGCGCGGTGTGGACGCGCACCCTGCTCGCCGAGCTGAACCGGGTGCTCAACCACCTGATGTTCCTCGGCTCCTATCCGCTGGAGCTGGGCGGGATCACCCCGGTCTTCTACGCCTTCCGCGAGCGCGAGGAACTCCAGAACGTCATGGAGGAGGTCTCCGGCGGGCGCATGCACTACATGTTCAACCGGGTCGGCGGCCTCAAGGAGGACCTCCCGGCCGGCTGGACCGCACGCGCGCGTGCGGCGGTGGCCGCCGTGCGCTCCCGGATGGACGTCTTCGACGACCTGGTCCTCGGCAACGAGATCTTCCGGGGGCGTACCCGGGACGTGGGCGTCCTCACGCCGGAGGCCGTGCACGGGTACGGCGTGAGCGGGCCCATCGCGCGCGCCTCGGGCGTCGACTTCGACCTGCGCCGCGACGAGCCCTACCTGGCCTACGGCGAGCTCCAGGACACCCTCAGGGTGGTCACCCGGACCGACGGCGACTGCCTGGCCCGCTTCGAGTGCCTCCTGGAGCAGACCCACAACGCCCTGGACCTGGCCGACGCCTGTCTGGACCGGTTCGCCGACCTGCCGCCGGGACCGATCAACCAGAGGCTCCCCAAGGTCCTCAAGGCGCCCGAGGGCCACACCTACGCCTGGACCGAGAACCCCCTCGGCATCAACGGCTACTACCTCGTCAGCAAGGGCGAGAAGACCCCGTACCGGCTGAAGCTGCGCTCGGCGTCGTACAACAACATCCAGGTCCTGACCGAACTGCTGCCGGGGACGCTGGTGGCGGACATGGTGGCGATCCTCGGGTCGATGTTCTTCGTGGTGGGGGACATCGACAAGTAGGCCGGCGTGGGCGTGGGGCGTGCGCCGCGGGTGGGTCAGAGCAGGGTGTCCGCGATGCCCACCGGCTGGACCAGCCAGAGGAAGTCGCCGAGGCCGCCGGGGGCGGTGAGTTCGGCGGCCTCTCCCGCGGTCGAGAGGGCGCGCACGTAGCCGGCGGGGTTCGTGGAGGCCAGCGTGAGCGAGGGGCGGGCGGCGATCAGGCCCAGGGCGCGCAGGGCGTCGCGCTGGGTGCAGAGCAGCGCCTCGGGCAGCCTGAGGGCCGGGTCGAGCGCCGTGCACGCGTCCAGCGCCACATGCGCCGTGATGTCGCACGAGCCGTTCGGCACGGGGGCCGTCGCGCGTCCCGCGCGGAAGCCGGTCAGCGTCCCGAACGGGGGGCGGGTGTCCACCGTGTGCGCGTAGTCCACGGCCACCGCGAGCCCCCTCCGGAGACCGGTGACGGCGGTCGCCCAGGCCTGGTCCCGGGGCAGCCCGATCTCCGCGCGCAGCCCTGGCTCGGTGCCCAGCGGCCACCACCGCGCGAGCCACTGCGCGTCCGCGCCGGACACCCGTTCCCCGAGCAGTTCGACGCCGTCCCGCCGGACGTGCACCAGGCGGGGCACCCCGGCCGGGTCCACCTCGACGACGTCGACCGGGACGTTGTCGAGCCATTCGTTGGCGAAGAGCAGGCCGCTGATCGTGCGCGGGGGCTCGGCGAGCCAGGTGACGCGGTCGGCGAGGCCGGGCGGGCGGTCGGCGATGTCGACGGCGTACGCACGCGTGCGTGCCGCCACCTCTCCGGGCAGCGCGGCCAGCACGCCGGTGACCAGCTCGCCCCGCCCGGCGCCCATGTCGACGAAGTCCAGCGTCTCGGGGCGCCCCAGCGCCTCGTCCACCCGGCACAGCAGCTCGGCCACGGCCTCGGCGAACAGCCCCGAGGCGTGCACCGACGTACGGAAGTGCCCGGCCGGCCCCTCCGGGCGGCGGTAGAAGCCGCCGGGGCCGTACAGGGCCGTCTCGGTGGCCGCACGCCAGCCGCGCGCGTCGTCGGCCGTCTCTCGCGTCGCCTCATCCGTCACCGGGCCAGACTAGGCGTACAGGTGATCACCTTCTCCACCTTGCGGAGTACGCGTGCGGAACAGGGATCGGCCCTCCGGTTGACCCCTGCACCTATCACGCTTCCCTACTCTGGGTTACGTGCAGCGCCTCTATGACTTCCTCCGCAGGCACCCGACATGGGTCGACAGCTTCTGGGCCGTCGCCCTGCTCGGGATCTCCTGCGCGAGCATCTGGAAGCTCGGCGAGGCCCAGCACCACGGGTCCAGGGCCGCCATGCTGGCCGTGTCCGTCGTGATGAGCCTCGTCGTCGCGCTGCGCCGCCGGTTCCCGGAGCCGATGCTGCTGCTGGCCGCGGCCACCGGCCTGGCCCAGCTGGTGCTGGACGTGGAGACGACCGTCGCCAACTTCGCCATGCTGGTGATCGTCTGCGCGAACGCCGCCGTCGGCGCGCGCTGGGCGTCCCGGTTCGGCCTCTACACGGGGCTGGCCGCCGCGCCGCTGGCGCAGATCCGGTGGCCGCAGGACGAGGCGAGCTTCCCGGGGCACGTCGCGATCGTGCTGTTCCAGACGGCGCCGTTCGTGCTCGCCTGGGTGCTCGGCGACTCCATGCGCACCCGCCGTGCCTACTTCGCGCAGCTGGAGGAGCGCGCCGCCCGGCTGGAGAAGGAGCGCGAGGCGCAGGCCAAGGTCGCGGTCGCCGCGGAGCGCGCCCGGATCGCGCGCGAGCTGCACGACGTGGTCGCGCACAACGTGTCCGTGATGGTGGTCCAGGCCGACGGCGCCGCCTATGTGCTGGACGCCGCCCCCGACCAGGCCAAGAAGGCCCTGGAGACGATCTCCTCCACCGGCCGCCAGGCCCTCGCCGAGATGCGCCGCCTGCTGGGCGTGCTGCGCACGGGCGAGCACAAGGAGGTCGGCGAGTACGTCCCGCAGCCCGACGTCGAGCAGATCGACGAGCTCGTCGAGCAGTGCCGCAGCTCCGGCCTGCCCGTCGACTTCAAGGTCGAGGGCACCCCGCGCCCGCTGCCCAGCGGGGTCGAGCTCACGGCGTACCGGATCGTGCAGGAGGCGCTCACCAACACCCGCAAGCACGGCGGTCCCAACACGGGAGCCAGTGTGCGGCTGGTCTACTTCGACGACGGCCTCGGCCTGCTGGTGGAGGACGACGGCAAGGGCGCCCCGCACGAGATGTACGAGGAGGGCGGCGCCGACGGGCAGGGACACGGCCTGATCGGCATGCGCGAGCGGGTCGGCATGGTCGGTGGCACCCTCGACGCGGGACCCCGTCCCGGCGGAGGATTCCGCATCAGTGCCCTGCTGCCGCTCAAACCGGCGCACTGACCTATACGCACGCCCCCGGTTGACACCTGTCACGCCCCGGAACAAACGTACGAATGGCAACGGAAGAGGACCCGATGACGATCCGCGTCATGCTCGTCGACGACCAGGTGCTGCTGCGCACCGGGTTCCGGATGGTGCTCGCGGCGCAGCCGGACATGGACGTCGTCGCCGAGGCGGGCGACGGCGTCGAGGCCCTCCAGGTGCTGAGGTCCACCGACGTGGACGTGGTGCTGATGGACGTGCGCATGCCCAAGCTGGACGGGGTGGAGGCCACCCGCCGCATCTGCGCGGAGCCCGAACCGCCCAAGGTGCTCATCCTGACCACCTTCGACCTCGACGAGTACGCCTTCTCGGGGCTGAAGGCGGGCGCCTCCGGCTTCATGCTCAAGGACGTGCCGCCGGGCGAGCTGCTGGCGGCCATCCGCTCCGTGCACAGCGGCGACGCCGTCGTCGCGCCCTCCACCACCCGGCGCCTCCTCGACCGCTTCGCGCCGATGCTGCCCTCCGCCGGCAAGGAGGCGCAGCACCAGGAGCTGAACCGGCTCACCGACCGGGAGCGCGAGGTCATGGTGCTGGTCGCGCAGGGACTGTCGAACGGCGAGATCGCGGGCCGGCTGGTGCTGTCCGAGGCGACCGTGAAGACCCACGTGGGCCGCATCCTCACCAAGCTCGGGCTGCGCGACCGGGTCCAGGTGGTCGTGCTCGCCTACGAGACCGGGCTGGTGCGGGCGGGCGGCGGGCACGCCTGACGCGCCGCCGTACCGCGCGGGCGGCTAGCGGAGTATCCCTTCCAGGAAGTCGCTGCCCAGCCGGGCGACGACCGTGACGTCCAGCTGGTGCAGCACGTACCGCCCACGGCGGCGGGTGGAGACCAGGCCCGCCTTCTTGAGCACGCCCAGATGCCGGGACACCTCCGGCGCCGACAGACCTTGCGCCTGCGCCAGCTCGCTGGTCGTGTACGCGCTGCGCGCCAGATACCGGCACAGCCGCATCCGGACGGGGTGGGACAGCGCCGCCATCCGCAGCGTGAGCTGCTCCACCGAGGCCGGGGAGGCGAGCTCCGGCGAACCGACGGGGTAGTGCAGCACCGGCTGCCAGCCGTAGCGGTGCAGCACCATCAGATGCGGCCAGCCGAGGCTCGTGGGCACCAGCAGGAGGCCGTCGGCGGCGGCCGTGGCGTGGCCGTCGGTGAGCTTGTCCACGGTGATCCGCTCGGCCGCCCCGTCGAGGGTCACGGACGGCGAGACCGCGGTCAGCGTCTCGGCCAGCCCCTTGCGCCGCAACAGCTCCGTCTTGTGCCGGGCGTCGGCCGCCAGCTGGTGGCGCAGCCGCGACCAGGCCTCGTCGAAGAACGCCTCGGCGCAGTCCTCCAGGAACCGGCGCAGCCACGCGCGCACGCTCGGCGGATCGTCGAGCAGCCGCCGGGCGAAGCGGACCTGCGTCGGACCGCGCGAGGCCGCCACCTCCAGCGCCCGCCCGCGCGCGGCCGGGTCCGACAGCAGAGCCGGCGCCCGCGTGCCGTACGACAGCGCGCAGGTGAACTCCAGTGCCGCGTCCACGAACTGCTCGTCCGTCAGTTTGTCGAGCTGGTCCAGCTCCTCGGCGAGCGTGCCGCCCGGGACGGCGCCCGGCACGGCCGCGTACGGCAGGAACAGGTCCGAGAACGTCGTCCGCCACAGGAAGTCCGCCTCGCACATCCGGTCCGCCAGATGCGGCTCCAGAGCGGCGGCCACGCCGGTCACCCAGCCCTGGAGACCGGGGTGGTGCCCCGGCTCGGACAGCGCGTGCAGCGCCATGCCGAGCTCGGCCAGTGGAGAGGGCACGACGGCGACCCTCTCCGGCCGCAGCCCCGCGATGTCGATACGTACGCTCATGTCCCCATCGTGCACCCAGGCACCGACAACGCCCCCGTGGATTGACGGCCGCCGTCAATCCACGCGACCTCGGGCGGGGCGGCTAGGGCAGCCGCGCCACGAAGTCCGCGACCGCCGCCCGCACGTCCTCCGCGGTCCACTCCAGCCCCTCGGCCGTCACCGTCACCTCGTTCATGGACAGACCCGGGCCCTTCGCCTCCCACGGGCCCACGAAGAGGTAGGTGCCGGTCTCCTCGGCCTGCCGGACCGCCGCTTCCGCCGGCACGTCGGGCTCGTACGGCAGCCAGACCTGGAACTGGTGGGTGTGCGGCTCCTCGGGGTGGACGCGCGCCCAGGGGACGCCCGCCCCGGCGAAGCCCTCGCGCAGGGCCGTGGCGACCACGCGCGCGTGGCGGACGTAGTCCGGGAGGCGGGGCAGTTCGCGCTCCAGGCCGACGAGGGCCGCCAGGGCGGTCGGGAACTGCTGGAAGGCCATGCCGCCGTAGCGGTGGCGCCAGGTCTTCGCCTCCTCGACCAGGGGCTTCGGGCCCGCCAGCGCGGCGCCGCCGAAGCCGTTGAGGGACTTGTAGAACGAGACGTAGACGCTGTCCGCCAGCTCCGCGATCTCGTGCAGGGGGCGTCCGAAGCGGACCGTGCACTCCCACAGGCGCGCGCCGTCGAAGTGCACCACCGCGTCGCGCTCCCGCGCCGCCTCCACGACCTCCGTGAGCTCCTCCCAGGTCGGCAGCACGAAACCGGCGTCCCGGAGCGGCAGTTCCAGCATCAGCGCCCCGAAGGGCTCCTCGAGGTCGCGTATCTCCTGGGCGGTGAAGAGCCGGGGCTCACCGGTGACGCGCACCGTGCGCAAGCCGGAGACCTCGCGGAAGGCGTCCCGTTCGTGCACCTCGGGGTGGCCGAGGGCGTGCAGGGCCACCGTGGGGTTGCCGGTGCGGCCCGCCCAGCAGCGCAGGGCGATCTGCTGGGCCATCGTGCCGGTCGGGAAGAACGCGGCGGCCTCCGTGCCCAGCAGGGCCGCGACGCGCCGCTCCAGCGCCTCGACGATCCCGTTGCCGTAGATGTCCGCCGGTTCGTCCAGGTCGTACACCTCGGGTGCCGCCTCCTGGAGCCGTGCGAGCCGTTCACGCAGGGAGGCGCGCAGGCCCATACGCGCGAGGACGCGGTCGGCCCTCCGGTAGGCGGCCGCGCGCCGCTCTCGCATCTGCTGCTCGGCCGGCAGGGTCTCCTGCGGCCGCTCGTCCTGGGGCGTCGCCGTATCGCTCATGCCGTGGATGATGCCGTGGCGCGGGGAGGGGGGCCCCGGAATTTCGCGCGGAACCGTCCCCGGGATGTGACGGGTCACCCACAGCCTGTGGACAACCAACTGGGCTCCGACCCGATAGCGTTAACATGACGAGAAATCGTCCGGTACCGAGAGCGGACTGGAACGGGAAGGCCACCCTCGCGTGAGTACATTCCAACAGCCAGACCTCAGTGACCGCCCCGCGCGGCTCACCGTCGGCGTCGTCGGCGCCGGTCGGGTGGGTCCCGCGCTCGCCGCGTCCCTGCAGCTCGCCGGGCACCGCCCGGTGGCCGCCTCCGGGGTCTCCGAAGCCTCCCGACGGCGTGCCGAGGCGCTGCTGCCCGACGTCCCGCTGGTACCCCCCGCCGAGGTCCTCCGACGCGCCGACCTGGTGCTCCTGACCGTCCCCGACGACGCCCTGCCCGGCCTGGTCACCGGCCTCGCCGAGACCGGCGCCGTACGGCCCGGCCAGCTGCTCGTGCACACCTCCGGGCGGTACGGCACCGGAGTCCTGGCCCCGGCCCTGCGCGCGGGCGCGCTGCCGCTGGCCCTGCACCCGGCGATGACCTTCACGGGGACGCCGGTGGACGTCCAGCGGCTCGCGGGCTGCTCGTTCGGGGTCACCGCGCCCGAGGAGCTGCGGCTGGCCGCCGAGGCGCTCGTCATCGAGATGGGTGGCGAGCCGGAGTGGATCGCCGAGGAGAACCGCCCGCTCTACCACGCGGCCCTCGCCCTCGGCGCCAACCACCTGGTCACCCTGGTCGCCCAGTCCATGGAGCTGCTGCGCACGGCCGGCGTCGAGGCCCCCGACCGGATGCTCGGCCCGCTGCTGGGCGCCGCCCTGGACAACGCCCTGCGCTCCGGCGACGCGGCGCTGACCGGCCCGGTCGCGCGCGGGGACGCGGGCACCGTCGCCGCGCACGTCACCGAGTTGCGGCGGCACGCCCCGCAGGCCGTCGACGGCTACCTGGCGATGGCCCGCGCGACGGCCGACCGGGCGCTCGCCCACGGTCTGCTGAAGCCGGAACTCGCCGAGGACCTCCTGGGCGTCCTCGCCAACGGCACGCACACGTCCGAGAACGGGGAAGACCGATGACCCGCCACCCCTTCGCACTCGCCTCCACCGTCGACGACCTCAGCGCCGCCCGGGACCACTCCGCGGTGCCGGGCCGTACCGCCGTCGTCATGACCATGGGTGCCCTGCACGAGGGGCACGCGACCCTGATCAGGGAGGCCCGCGAGCACGTCGGCGGCGACGGCTTCGTGATCGTCACCGTCTTCGTGAACCCCCTGCAGTTCGGCAAGGGCGAGGACCTCGACCGCTACCCGCGCACCCTGGACGCCGATCTCAAGATCGCCGAGCAGGCCGGCGCGGACGTGGTGTTCGCCCCCGCCGCGGACGAGGTCTACCCCGGCGGCGAGCCCCAGGTCCGCATCACCGCGGGCCCCATGGGCACGGTCCTGGAGGGCGCCTCCCGGCCCGGGCACTTCGACGGCGTCCTCACGGTCGTCGCCAAGCTGCTGCACCTCACCCGTCCCGACGTGGCCCTGTTCGGGCAGAAGGACGCCCAGCAGCTCGCCGTGATCCGGCGCATGGCGCGGGACCTGAACTTCGGCGTCGAGATCATCGGCGTGCCGACCGTGCGCGAGGCCGACGGGCTCGCGCTGTCCAGCCGCAACCGCTACCTGTCGGCCGACGAGCGGCGCACGGCCCTTACGCTGTCGCGCGCGCTGTTCGCGGGCCGCGACCGGCACGCGGCACAGGAGGCGCTGCGCGCGCGGGCGCTCGAAGTGCCCTCCACGCGCGCGCGGGCCGAGGCGCTCAGCGCCATAGGGGAGTCCCGCGCCGCCGCCGACGCGCACGCCGTCGCCAAGGCCGTGCCGAACGCCGCAGCGGCGGTCCGCGCGGCCGCCCGGACCGCCCTGGACGAGGCCGTCCACTACGATCCGCCGCTCGAACTGGACTACCTCGCCCTGGTCGACCCCTCCGACTTCACCGACATCGACGACGACTTCACCGGAGAGGCCGTCCTCGCCGTCGCCGCCCGGGTCGGGACGACCCGGCTGATCGACAACATCCCCCTCACCTTCGGAATCTTCGGAGCCGCCTCGTGACCAGCACAGGCACCAGCACAGGCATACGACTGCACGCGCCCGCCCCCGGCTGGAGCATCTCGGCGGACGTGGTCGTCGTCGGGTCCGGCGTGGCCGGCCTGACCGCGGCCCTGCGCTGCCAGGCCGCCGGGCTCAGCACGGTCGTCGTCACCAAGGCCCGCCTGGACGACGGCTCCACCCGCTGGGCGCAGGGCGGCATCGCCGCCGCGCTCGGCGAGGGCGACACCCCCGAACAGCACCTGGGGGACACCCTGGTGGCCGGCGCGGGCCTGTGCGACGAGGAAGCGGTACGGATCCTCGTCACCGAGGGCCCCGGCGCGGTACGGCGGCTCATCGACACCGGCGCCATCTTCGACGAGTCCTCCGAGGGCGGCCTCGACCTCACCCGCGAGGGCGGCCACCACCGGCGCCGGATCGCGCACGCCGGCGGCGACGCCACCGGCGCCGAGGTCTCCCGGGCCCTGGTCGAGGCGGTACGCGCGCGGGGGCTGCGCACCTTCGAGAACGCGCTCGTGCTGGACCTGCTGACCGACGCCGAAGGCCGTACCGCCGGTGTCACCCTGCACGTGATGGGCGAGGGCCAGCACGACGGCGTGGGCGCCGTGCACGCCCCCGCGGTGGTCCTCGCGACCGGCGGCATGGGCCAGGTGTTCGCCGCGACCACCAACCCCTCGGTGTCGACCGGCGACGGCGTGGCGCTGGCCCTGCGCGCGGGCGCCGAGGTCAGCGACCTCGAATTCGTGCAGTTCCACCCGACCGTGCTGTTCCTCGGCCCGGACGCGGAGGGCCAGCAGCCGCTGGTCTCCGAGGCGGTCCGCGGCGAGGGCGCCCACCTGGTCGACGCGGACGGCGTGCGCTTCATGGTGGGGCAGCACGAGCTGGCCGAGCTGGCGCCCCGGGACATCGTCGCCAAGGGCATCCTGCGCCGGATGCTGGACCAGGGCGCCGAGCACATGTACCTCGACGCCCGGCACTTCGGCGCCGACATGTGGGAGCACCGCTTCCCGACCATCCTGGCCGCCTGCCGGGCCAACGGCATCGACCCGGTCACCGAGCCCATCCCGATCGCCCCGGCCGCCCACTACGCCTCCGGCGGCGTGCGCACCGACGCGCGCGGCCGTACGACCGTGCCCGGCCTGTACGCGTGCGGCGAGGTCGCCTGCACCGGCGTGCACGGTGCCAACCGGCTCGCCTCCAACTCCCTCCTCGAAGGCCTGGTCTACGCCGAGGCCATCGCCGCCGACATCACGGCAGCCCGCGCGGACGACGGCCTGCACGCGTGCGTGCCCGTCCCGGTCCCGCACCCGGAGAAGCCCGCGCACCCGCTGCAGGCCGCCGAGGCACGGTTCGCCATCCAGCGGATCATGACCGAGGGCGCCGGCGTCCTGCGCTCCGAGGAGTCCCTCGCCACGGCCGCCGAGCAGCTCCAGCGGCTGCACACCGAGGCCCGCGACGCCCTCGACGAGAACGGCAAGACCGCCGAGCCCGGCGTCGACACCTGGGAGGCCACCAACCTCCTGTGCGTCGGGCGCGTGCTCGTCGAGGCGGCCCGGCGCCGCCAGGAGACCCGCGGCTGCCACTGGCGCGAGGACCACGGCGACCGCGACGACGCACACTGGCGGCGCCACATCGTCGTACGGCTCAATCCGGACCGTTCGCTGGCCGTGGGCACCACCGACACCGCAGACTTCCCCCCTACCCGGCCGCACCAGCCACACCAGGAGCAGTGACAGACGTGAGCACCAACGACCTTCCCCTCGCCGACGGCGGTGGCTGCGGCGACGGCTGTGCCTGCGGCGACGAGGGGGCCGCAGAATACGCAGTGTGCGGGCTCGACCCCGCGCTCGCCGAACTCCTCGCCGCCGCCGGACTCGACCCCATCGAGGTCGAGGACATCGCCAACGTGGCCGTCCAGGAAGACCTGGACAACGGCGTGGACGTGACGACCGTCGCGACGATCCCCGAGGAGGCCGTGGCGACCGCCGACTTCGTCGCGCGCGAGGCGGGCGTCGTCGCGGGCCTCCGGGTCGCCGAGGCCGTGGTCTCCGTGGTCTGCACGGACGAGTTCGAGGTCGAGCGGCACGTCGAGGACGGCGACCGGGTCGAGGCCGGGCAGCCGCTGCTGTCCATCACCACCCGCACCCGCGACCTGCTCACCGCCGAGCGCAGCGCGCTCAACATCCTGAACCGCCTGTCCGGCATCGCGACCGCCACGCGCGCGTGGGCGGACGCCCTGGAGGGTACGGCCACGCGCGTGCGGGACACCCGCAAGACCACGCCGGGGCTGCGCTCCCTGGAGAAGTTCGCGGTGCGCTGCGGCGGGGGCGTCAACCACCGCATGTCGCTCTCCGACGCGGCCCTGGTCAAGGACAACCACGTGGTCGCCGCCGGCGGTGTCGCCCAGGCCTTCAAGGCCGTGCGCGAAGCCTTCCCGGACCTGGCGATCGAGGTCGAGGTCGACACCCTGCACCAGCTGCGCGAGGTCGTCGACGCGGGCGCCGACCTGATCCTGCTGGACAACTTCACGCCGATGGAGTGCGAGGAGGCCGTCGCGATCGTCGACGGGCGCGCGCTCCTGGAGGCGTCCGGGCGGCTCACCCTGGAGAACGCGCGGGCGTACGCCGACACCGGCGTGGACTTCCTGGCCGTCGGCGCCCTCACCCACTCCTCGCCGATCCTGGACATCGGCCTGGACCTGCGCGACCCGGAGTGACCCCATGCTCCTCACGATCGACGTCGGCAACACGCACACCGTCCTCGGCCTCTTCGACGGCGAGGACATCGTCGAGCACTGGCGCATCTCCACGGACGCCCGCCGCACCGCCGACGAGCTGGCGGTGCTCCTCCAGGGCCTGATGGGTATGCACCCGCTGCTCGGCGACGAACTCGGCGACGGCATCGACGGGATCGCGATCTGCGCGACCGTGCCGTCCGTCCTGCACGAGCTGCGCGAGGTGACGCGGCGCTACTACGGCGACGTCCCGGCGGTGCTGGTGGAGCCCGGGGTGAAGACCGGGGTGCCGATCCTCACCGACAACCCCAAAGAGGTCGGCGCGGACCGGATCATCAATGCGGTCGCCGCCGTCGAGCTGTTCGGGGGACCGGCGATCGTCGTCGACTTCGGCACGGCCACGACCTTCGACGCGGTCTCCGCGCGCGGGGAGTACGTCGGTGGCGTGATCGCGCCCGGTATCGAGATCTCCGTGGAGGCGCTGGGCGTCAAGGGCGCCCAGCTGCGGAAGATCGAGGTGGCCCGGCCGCGCAGCGTGATCGGCAAGAACACCGTGGAGGCCATGCAGGCGGGCATCGTGTACGGGTTCGCCGGGCAGGTCGACGGGGTGGTCGGCCGGATGGCCCGGGAGCTCGCCGACGATCCCGACGACGTGACGGTGATCGCGACGGGCGGGCTGGCGCCGATGGTGCTGGGGGAGTCCTCGGTGATCGACGAGCACGAGCCGTGGCTGACGCTGGTGGGACTGCGGCTGGTGTACGAGCGGAACGTGTCGCGGATGTGAGCGGTGGGGTGGGGCGGGCGTGGGTGGGTTTCGCCTCCGCCGCCCCTACCCGTCCCATCACCAGTGGGCTGCGCCCCCTTCGGCCCCCGCCGTCACTGGAGGCTGCCGCCCCCGGACCCCCGCTTCGGCCTGGACGGCCTCGTCCTCGAACGACGGACGGGCTGGGACGCGGCGCAGGTTGTGTTGCGGCTGAGCGGGTGGACCAGTGGGCGCCACGCGCCGGGCGTTATGTCGAGTTTGTCTGATTTACGCGTATCTTCGGTTCATGCCCACGCCCTACGGATCCCGCGGCGGCATGGCGTTCGGTGCGGAGGAGCTGCGTGTGCTCCGTCGCGCCCTCGCCCTCGCCCTTCACCCCGGTCCCGCCTCCGCCGACGACATCAAGCACTGTCATCGGCTGGCCGAGTCGCTCGACGAGGCAGTGCGCGAGGGAGACCGGTTGCGTGCCTTTCTGGTGGCCGATCTCGCCCGGTACCGCGCGGCCCTGCCCGGAACCGTCGCCGGCTACCTCGCCCTCCTGGAGGAGGCGCTGGGCGCCGGACACCGGCCCACCCCGGACGACCTCGCCGCGCTGCGGGCCCTGCGGGGGAACGCCTCCGCCGCCGCACTGCTCGACCGGTGCCAGGACCTCGCCGAGCACGATGTGCGGGCCCGGCTCGGCCAGGGAGCCCGCAAGGTACCGGCGCCCGCCGTTCCGGTCTCCAGAGTCCGCCTGACGGCCCTGCCGGGCGGTGTGGCCAAGGAGCCGGAGAAGAAGCCGAAGGAGAAGCCCGCCGAGCGGCCGGCCCCGCAGCCCGCGGCTCCCGAGCCCGCCGTGCCCAAGCGGCCCATCCCCACCCCGGGCGAGGTCTTCCCGCGCCGCCGCCCCACCCCGCCGCCCGCCGGACCACCGCAGCAACTCGCCGCCGGCTGAGCCGACCACCCGATCCGGTCACCCGGAAAGCGGCAGCTCGCGCGGCTTGCGTGACGCTTGGCCCACCCCGCCCCTTTCGCCCGGTCCCCCGTGGCTACTCTGGACGCATGGAATACGTCGCCGCGCTCCTGCCTCCGGTCGTCATGGCCATCTTCTTCATCGGCCTGGTCCGGGTCATCGTGAAGACCCAGGGCGGGGCCGCCAAGGCCAAGGAGGACGCCGCCGTCGACGCCGCCCTCGAGCGCGCGGCGGGCGCCCGCCGGACCGCCGCCCCGAACGCCGACGCCTGAGCGCGCGGGACGCCCCCACGGGCGCCTCCCTGGGCGTACGACTCACCGCGCGTCCGCACCGCGGCCGCACTTTCCGAGTCGTACGCCCTTTTTGGTCGCCTTTGTTGGTGAAAGTGCACGTCCGGCACGCCATTGACGGGATCTCCCACTATTGTTCTGAGCTGTGCCTCGCCCATTGGGAGAACTCGAAGACGCGGTCATGACGCGGGTGTGGAAGTGGAACCGCCCGGTGACCGTTCGAGAAGTCCTGGAAGACCTTCAGCAGGAACGGTCCATCGCGTACACCACGGTGATGACCGTTTTGGACAATCTCCATCAGAAGGGCTGGGTCCGCCGGGAGGCCGAAGGGCGCGCCTATCGATATGAGGCCGTCTCCACCCGGGCCGCCTACGCGGCCGCCCTGATGAACGACGCGTGGTCGCAGAGCGACAACCCGGCGGCCGCCCTCGTCGCGTTCTTCGGGATGATGAGCGACGTACAGCGCCAGGCCCTCAGGGACGCCGTACGCATCGTGCAGGGTCCGGAAACCCCGGAACGGCACGAACGGGAAGAGGAGAACCCCGGCTCCGTGCCGGACCGCGGCGGGCGATAGCGTCCGCTCATGTCAGCGATGCGCCCCGAAGTCACCGCAAAAGCCATCACCGTCCGGCGGGCCCGGACCGGTGATGTCCCGGCCGTGCGCCAGCTCCTTGACGCGTACGTCCGCGACCGCATCTTGCTCGACAAAGCCACGGTGACGCTTTACGAGGACATCCAGGAGTTCTGGGTCGCCGAACGCGACGACAACGCCGAGGTGGTCGGCTGCGGCGCACTGCACGTGATGTGGGAAGACCTCGCGGAAGTGCGCACTCTCGCGGTGAAGCCGGGTCTCAAGGGTGCCGGTGTCGGTCATCAAGTGCTGGAGAAGTTGCTGGAGACCGCGCGTTGGCTTGGTGTTCGCCGCGTTTTCTGTCTGACCTTCGAAGTCGAGTTCTTCGGGAAGCACGGCTTCGTGGAGATCGGCGAGACGCCGGTGGACACCGATGTCTACGCGGAGCTGTTGCGTTCCTATGACGAGGGCGTCGCGGAGTTCCTCGGACTCGAACGAGTGAAACCGAACACCTTGGGCAACAGCCGGATGCTTCTGCATCTGTGATCGCGAAGGATCCTCATGGATCCGCAAGGATCCCCGTGGATCGGCCCGCTATTCCGGGCGTCCCGCCATGCCCCGGTTCCCTATGTCCGAAACGCGCATGTTTCCGCGCGGGAGCGGGCCCCTCGGTCTCTCCCAGGGGTTTGTGTTTTTCCCGCAAAAGCGGTTTGCTTTCCGACGTACTGCAGTACTGCATATAACAGGGGGGCGGCGAAACGGCGGACGCCGCAGACCCCCGGCCCTGAAGTTATCGATGAAAGGAAATCCGGTGGCACAGAAGGTTCAGGTCCTTCTTGTCGACGACCTCGACGGCGGCGAGGCGGACGAGACCGTGACGTTCGCGCTGGACGGCAAGACGTACGAGATCGATCTCACGACCGCCAATGCGGACAAGCTGCGCGGCCTTCTCGACCCCTATGTCAAGGGTGGTCGTCGTACCGGTGGCCGTGCTTCGGGCGGACGCGGAAAGGCCCGTGCGGCTTCCGGCGGCAGCCAGGACACCGCGCAGATTCGCGCGTGGGCGAAGGAGAACGGTTACGAGGTCAACGACCGCGGCCGTGTTCCGGCGACGATTCGCCAGGCTTACGAGGACGCCAACGCCTGACTGTCCGGCACACCGCGGCCCGCGCGCCGCAGCCGGGCCCGGTGGCACTCCGTGGCCACCGAGTCCACCAGTCGTACGAGATCGGGGGCGCCGTCAACGCGCCCCATGGCCGACAGTGTCGGCAGCGAGGCCTCGACCTCGCACCCCGGCTCGGGGGGCCGCAACCAGACGGCGGCCCCCTGCACGGCCTGAGCGCGGCCGTCGGCGGATCCGGGAAGCGGCCGGGCTCCGGGGTGCTCCGGCTCGGGCCGCGCCGGAGCGTCCATCCGGCCGCCGGCGCCCAGCGCCCGCAGATCGAGGGCCAGCGCGCCCCACTCCAGCCAGTCCAGCAGCCCCGGCAGCTCCTCCGCGCCGCCCGCGGCCATCAGCAGCCGCAGCCGCCCGCCCTGAAGGGCCACCGGCGAGCCCGGCCCCAGGCGCCTGAGCGCCCTCGCGCCCGCCTCGGCCGGCATCTCCAGCACGTCGAAACGCACGCCCGTGACCAGCCGCAACGGTTCTCCGGGCGCCTCGGGCACTGTTGCCCATCCCAGATCGTTCTCGTACCAGTGCCGGAGCCGGACCTCCTCCCGTCCGTCCGGCACGGCGGCGGATCCCGCACCGGACCCGCCGCCGGAACCCGGACCAGGACCGGAACCGAGCGGACGACGGGGGTGAGGGACTGTGGATGAAGCCGGAGCAGCTGTGCCAGCCATGCCGAGTGCAACAGCCGCGAACCCGCCCGGGTTACGCTGGGTGCGCGTGCGAACGCGCAGAGTGCCGGAAAAGGGGCCTCGTGGGGGTCCGGAGAGACGCAAGGTTGTTCGCCCGTAGCGGAGGGACCGGGGGCTCACGGCATGGACTGTCAGTCCGAACGGGTAAGACATCCCTAGTGGGAGGGGGCGACACGCAGGCGAGGCCGTCTCACGTTCGCCATCGGCGTACTGACGGAAGGGGTAACTGCCTGGCCTGCGGGAACATCGTCTCGCACCATCGGGTTGGAGCAGATGTCGGCGTTCGGGGTCAGGAGGCCATCGACGGTGTCGGCAGTTGGAATGAGCGGTCCCCGCTTGCGGGACTAAGCTGCGGAAGGACAGGGAGGGGAAGTTCCCCCCACTGCCTGACCGCTCTGAGGAGCGATTAACGATGTTCGAGAGGTTCACCGACCGCGCGCGGCGGGTTGTCGTCCTGGCTCAGGAAGAAGCCCGGATGCTCAACCACAACTACATCGGCACCGAGCACATCCTCCTGGGCCTGATCCACGAGGGTGAGGGTGTCGCCGCCAAGGCCCTTGAGAGCCTCGGGATTTCGCTCGAGGCGGTCCGCCAGCAGGTGGAGGAGATCATCGGCCAGGGCCAGCAGGCCCCGTCCGGGCACATCCCCTTCACCCCCCGTGCCAAGAAGGTCCTGGAGCTGTCGCTCCGGGAGGCCCTTCAGCTCGGCCACAACTACATCGGCACGGAGCACATCCTGCTCGGCCTGATCCGTGAGGGCGAGGGCGTCGCCGCCCAGGTCCTGGTCAAGCTGGGCGCCGATCTCAACCGGGTGCGGCAGCAGGTCATCCAGCTGCTCTCCGGCTACCAGGGCAAGGAGACCGCCACCGCAGGCGGGCCTGCCGAGGGCACCCCCTCGACGTCCCTGGTCCTCGACCAGTTCGGCCGGAACCTCACCCAGGCCGCTCGTGAGTCCAAGCTCGACCCGGTCATCGGGCGCGAGAAGGAGATCGAGCGGGTCATGCAGGTGCTGTCCCGCCGTACCAAGAACAACCCGGTCCTGATCGGTGAGCCCGGCGTCGGCAAGACCGCCGTCGTCGAGGGCCTCGCCCAGGCCATCGTCAAGGGCGAGGTGCCCGAGACCCTCAAGGACAAGCACCTCTACACCCTGGACCTCGGCGCCCTGGTCGCCGGCTCCCGCTACCGCGGTGACTTCGAGGAGCGCCTGAAGAAGGTGCTCAAGGAGATCCGCACCCGCGGCGACATCATCCTGTTCATCGACGAGCTCCACACGCTGGTCGGTGCGGGTGCCGCCGAGGGCGCCATCGACGCCGCTTCGATCCTGAAGCCGATGCTGGCCCGCGGTGAGCTGCAGACCATCGGTGCCACCACCCTGGACGAGTACCGCAAGCACTTGGAGAAGGACGCGGCCCTGGAGCGCCGCTTCCAGCCCATCCAGGTCGCCGAGCCGTCCCTGCCGCACACGATCGAGATCCTCAAGGGTCTGCGTGACCGGTACGAGGCCCACCACCGGGTCTCCATCACGGACGAGGCGCTGGTCCAGGCCGCCACCCTGGCCGACCGCTACATCTCGGACCGCTTCCTGCCGGACAAGGCGATCGACCTGATCGACGAGGCCGGTTCCCGGATGCGCATCCGCCGGATGACCGCGCCGCCGGACCTGCGCGAGTTCGACGAGAAGATCGCCGCCGTCCGCCGGGACAAGGAGTCCGCGATCGACTCGCAGGACTTCGAGAAGGCCGCCTCCCTCCGCGACAAGGAGAAGCAGCTCCTGGCCGCCAAGGCCAAGCGGGAGAAGGAGTGGAAGGCCGGCGACATGGACGTCGTCGCCGAGGTCGACGGCGAGCTGATCGCCGAGGTCCTCGCCACGGCCACCGGCATCCCGGTCTTCAAGCTGACCGAGGAGGAGTCCTCGCGCCTGCTGCGCATGGAGGACGAGCTCCACAAGCGGGTCATCGGCCAGGTCGACGCCGTCAAGGCGCTGTCGAAGGCGATCCGCCGTACGCGTGCCGGTCTGAAGGACCCGAAGCGCCCCGGTGGCTCGTTCATCTTCGCCGGTCCGTCCGGTGTCGGTAAGACCGAGCTGTCCAAGGCCCTCGCCGAGTTCCTCTTCGGTGACGAGGACGCGCTGATCTCCCTCGACATGTCGGAGTTCAGCGAGAAGCACACGGTGTCGCGTCTCTTCGGTTCGCCCCCCGGCTACGTGGGCTACGAAGAGGGCGGCCAGCTGACGGAGAAGGTGCGGCGGAAGCCGTTCTCGGTGGTGCTTTTCGACGAGGTCGAGAAGGCGCACCCCGACATCTTCAACTCGCTGCTGCAGATCCTGGAGGACGGTCGCCTGACCGACTCCCAGGGCCGGGTCGTGGACTTCAAGAACACGGTCATCATCATGACGACCAACCTCGGCACCCGGGACATCTCCAAGGGCTTCAACCTGGGCTTCGCGGCCTCGGGTGACACGAAGACCAACTACGAGCGCATGAAGAACAAGGTCCAGGACGAGCTCAAGCAGCACTTCCGGCCCGAGTTCCTCAACCGCGTCGACGACGTGGTCGTCTTCCCGCAGCTCACGCAGGAGGACATCCTGCGGATCGTCGACCTCATGGTCGGCAAGGTGGACGAGCGCCTCAAGGACCGGGACATGGGCATCGAGCTCTCCCAGTCCGCCAAGGAGCTGCTGTCCAAGAAGGGCTACGACCCGGTGCTGGGCGCGCGTCCGCTGCGTCGCACGATCCAGCGCGAGATCGAGGACACGCTCTCGGAGAAGATCCTCTTCGGCGAGCTGCGCCCCGGTCACATCGTGGTCGTCGACACGGAGGGCGAGGGCGACACCGCGACCTTCACCTTCCGCGGCGAGGAGAAGTCGGCACTGCCCGACGTCCCGCCGATCGAGCAGGCGGCCGGCGGCGCCGGACCGAACCTGAGCAAGGAGGCGTAAGCCTCACGGCTACGCCCTGAGAAGGGGCCGGTGCTTTCGGGCACCGGCCCCTTTCAGCGTTTCACCAGGCTGATGTCCACTCCGGGGAAATGCCCGGAGAACCGGGACAGCGGGAAGGTGTGCCCCGGCATGTTCTGCAGTGTCAGGGTGCGCAGCCCCGGCAGCCTGCGGGCCAGCGCGGAGAGGTCCTCGGTGCCGAGCAGCCCGGGGATCCGCAGCGCGCTGACGCCGGACAGCTCCGGCATGTGCGCGACGGACAGCGGCAGCTCCCGGAGGATCCGCGCGTTCAGGTGCAGGCTCCGCAGGCCGGGCAGGGCGGCGACCGCCTGCCAGTCGGCCTCCGACAGTTCCCTCGTCAGCGGGCCGAGGCTGAGATCCGTGAGGCCGGCCCAGTGCTCCAGGCCCCGCAGGCCGGTGCGGTCGGTGCTGCTCCGGCCGAGGAACAGGAACTCCAGCCCCGCCTCGACGGGCAGGACATCGGTGAGGCTCTCGCCCGGCAGTTCCTGCTCCACGGTGAGCCGGGTCAGCGAGCCGAGTGACCCGAGGCCGGTGACATCGGCGATCTGCCCGCAGACGAGCTCGGCCAGCGGGAGCTCCGCGAGCCGGTCCAGGTCCCGCACCTCCGGGCAGCGGGCCAGCATCAGCGTGCGCAGGGATCCGAAGCGCGGCAGCGTCCCCAGGTCGGTGAGGAGCGGGTTGTCCCGCAGGTCGAGGTAGACCAGGGCCTCCGGCTCGGGTACGGCGGCCAGGATCTGCTCGGCGGAGTGCGCGCCGAGGAAGGCGAGGCCGTGCCAGGGCCGCATCCCGGCCAGCGCCGCCCGCTGCTCGGCGGACTCGCAGCGCACGAAGAGCTTCTCCCGGTCCAGGTGGTCCAGCACCTCCGACGCGTAGGCCGTGGTGTCGAAGCGGCTCCAGGTCCCCGCGAGCTGCCGGCGGACCTCCAGATCCGGATGCCCGCGGAACCGGCGCAGCACCCCGAGGGCCCCTTCCGGCTCCTCGGTGCCGAGCACGGAGGCGGTGATCGTGACGCCCAGTGCCTCCCGCTGCGTCAGTCCCTCGGGTCCCGGCAGGAGCTCCAGCACCAGGGGGCCCGCCTCCGCCAGTGTCCTCGCGTCCTCGGTGGTCGGCGGCGGGATCAGCTCCGCCGCCCGCCGTTCGACCTCCGCCCGCACGCCCGCGTCCAGTGCCGCCGCGTGCTCCAGGCAGGCCAGCGCCAGCAGGGTCAGCCGGGGGACGTCCCGCGCGAGCAACTGCCGTAGCAGAGCGGCCCGTTCCCGGGGCCGCGCATGCGCTACGGCCATGCGGATCACGTCTTCCCACTGGGTGTCGTCCGCGTGGCCGGCGAGGACGTCCAGGTGGCCCTCCTCCACGGCGTAGCGCGCGCCCAGGTAGTCCTGGAAGGTGCGGTGCACGAAGTCCAGGACGCCGTCGGCGGGCCGGCGGACCGTGCCGCTGCGCAGGAGCAGGGTGCGCAGCACGGTCGGTGCGTCCCAGCCGCCGGGCAGCGCGACGGACGGCAGACAGCGGTCGACGATCGCCTCGGCCGTCTCCAGGTCCATCTCGGTACGGCCGCTCAGCACCAGCGCGTAGGCGAGACGCTGCAGCAGCTCCAGCTGGGCCTCCTCGCCCAGCTCGACCTCGTCCACGGATCCCATGCCGCGCTCCCGGTCCCGGCGGGTCAGCAGCATCGCGAGGGCGGCGTCGTACAACTCCTTGCGGCCGGTGGGGAGGTAGCCGCGGCGTTCGCGGTGCAGGGCGCAGATCAGGCCGCACATCAGGGGGTTGGTGGCGAGCCGGGCGAGGTCGCGTTTGGTGCGCAGGGAGTCGAGGAGCGGGCCCTCGAACTCCGGGGCGCGGGCCGCCGTGTGCCAGCGGTGGACGAAGGTCGCCACGTCCGCCCGGCGCATGGGGGCGAGGGCCAGTTCGCCGAAGCCCTCCGGGGCGAGCCAGTCGGAGCGGACCGCGGTGGGACGGGAGGTCAGCAGCCAGCGGTTGCCCGGGAAGGCGTGGAGGAGGGAGCTCAGCCAGTCCCGGGCGCGGTTGCGGTCGGCGTCGGGGATCTCGTCCAGGCCGTCCACGAGGACCAGGGCGCGGCCCGCCGCCAGGACGCGTTCCGCCCAGCCCTCGGGCGCGGACAGCGGGCTGCCGACCGCGGTCAGGAAGGCGGCGGGCGCGGGGAAGGCGCCGGCACCGCGGATCAGGGTGCGCAGCGGGAGGACGTACGGGATGTGCGCGCCCTCGCGGGCCGCCGTCACCGCCAGCCACTGGACCAGCGTCGTCTTGCCGGAGCCCGCGTCGCCGCGCAGCAGGACACGGTCGTGGGCGAGGAGAGCCTCCTCGGCGGGGAGCTGACGGGTGACGGAGGAGTCCCCTGAGGCGGAGCCCTCGTCGGCGACCGTCGCCTCCAGGCTCAGGTACGCGACCTCCAGCGGCCAGCGGTCGGGGGAGTCCCGCAGGTCGATGCCGTAGATGGTGATGTGGTTGTGGCGTTCGGCGACGTAGGAGCGGTAGCGGCGCTCGAAGGCGGTGTCGCGGGCGTCGGGGCGGGGTGTGCGGGCCAGCAGTTCGTCGATCTTGCAGATGAGTTCGGCCTGGGCCCGGGTCTGCTCCACGAGGGTGCGGGCCACGAAGGTGGAGCGGCGGGTGAAGAACTCCAGGATCTGCAGGCAGGCCCACTCCGTCGCGGAGTCGAGGAAGTGGTCGGCGTCGGCGGAGAGGCCGTCGGGGGCGGCTGCCGCGTGCGTCAGCTTCGCGGCCAGTTCGCGGTGGCCCAGCCGTACGGCCTGGACGTCGTCCATGTCCAGGTCGCCGAGGGCGAGGAGTCGGCGGGCCAGTGCGTCGGCGACGGCGAACTGCTCCCCGGCCCGGAAGGGCGGCTCACCCGGTGAGTCGACCGCCTGCCGGACCAGGTGCTCGGCGAGCTTGTGCACGTCCTTCTCGACCAGTGCGCGCTTCTCGCCGCGGAAGGACACCAGGCTCTTCAGCCGCACCGGCCGGTCCACCAGTCCCGCGCCCGGGCCGTCCGCCACGAACAGCTTCTTCAGCAGCGGGCCCATCAGGCTCGACGCCAGCTTGCCGCCCAGTACCGTCGGCTCCATCCGCCCACCCCCGTGATTCGCGCGAACGGATGGAGCCTAGCGGGGGGTTACGACAGCTGGCCGTCGTAGTCCGGCAGCTTGAACGTCTTGTCGGCGTGGCCGCCCGAGAGGTCGGTGGCGCTGTTGCCGATGTTCGCGATGATGTCGTAGCCCTTGTTCTCGATGTCGACGCGCTGGGCGGTCTTGTAGGCGGCGACGTCCTTGAAGAGGTCGAGGAGACCGCGGACGTAGAGGCCGGAGACCTGGTAGCCGTCGTGTTCGAGGTTGTACTCGGTCGGCAGGTAGATGATCCCCGGGCGGGCCGTGACGAAGAACAGCGATACGCCGTGCTCCTGGGCGTACTTGGCGACGTTCAGGACCGGCTTGTTGGCCGGCTGGGGCCAGCTGAAGCCGAAGTCGGTCTCCAGCGTGGTGTTGTCGATGTCGAAGACGATCGCCTGCTTCTCGCCCGGCTTCGCGGCGGCGATCCGGCTCTTCAGGTAGGGCAGGGCCTGGTCCATCACGGACTGGCAGTCCTGCTGCCAGGTGGCGTAGTCGACCGTGCTGGAGCTGCTCTCCGTCGCTGCCTGGGCCGGCGCGGCCATCCCGGCGAGCGCGGCCACGGAGACGGCGGTGGCGGATATGCGGCGGGTCCAGGTGCCTGTGGTCATCGGTGTGGGGTGTCCTCTCACGTCTGTGCGGCTGCCTGTGTCGTGTCAGGGGCATGGTGAGTGGGGCAGGTGGCGCGAGGGGAACCGTAAGGTTACCGATGGGTAGGTGGCCAGAGGTGTGCGTCACAAATCGGCGTGCGCGGAGCGCGGGAGCCGGTGACATACCGCACGGGCGAAATGTTCGTTACTAGCGTGGATAGTGCAGTCTTTCGCCGTTTTGCGGGGGCTTTACCTGTGCGGCCTCGCGTGAGGCGCCGGTGCCGGGTCGGGCCTGTCCGGTCCTGGGGGTTCTGTCAAGAAAGGGTCAATTTTTAACCTAAGTACTAGGTGGTGTCGTAGATGAGGGGGTTTGGGTGGCGGCCGGTTTCCGGGTTACCAAGAGATGCCCCGTTCGGCGGCTGCCGGTGTGAGCCGGTGCCGGAGGGGGGTCCCTGTTGTCTACCCCACGAGGTTCCGATGTCCCTGCGCGCCGCTCTCCGTACCCCCCGCACGTCCTCGCTCCGCAAGCGGGCCGCCGTTCTGGCCGCCGGTGTCGGAGTCGCGGCCGTGGTGGGGTCGGGTGTCGCGTCGGCCGCCACCCCCGGTGCCGCCGCCTGGGTCGACCCGGTGAAGAAGTACACGCTCTCGGCGACCTTCAACCAGGCCGGCGGCATGTGGGCCGCCAAGCACAGCGGCCAGGACTTCGCCGTGCCGAGCGGTACGGACGTCGTCGCCGCGCACGGCGGCACGGTCGTCAAGGCCGGCGGCAACGGCGCCGGTGACGGTCCCGCGTACGGCAACGCCGTCGTCATCAGGCACGGCAACGGCAAGTACTCGCAGTACGCGCACCTGTCCCGGATAGACGTCAGGATCGGGCAGATCGTCAAGACCGGCCAGCACATCGCCCGGTCCGGCAACACCGGCAACTCCTCCGGTCCGCACCTGCACTTCGAGATCCGTACGACCCCGAACTACGGCTCCGCGGTCGACCCCGTCGCCTTCCTGCGCGCCAAGGGCGTGATCCTCTAAGAGGGGTTGGCGGAACCCCGGTGGGCCTGGGTCACCAGGTCCAGGGCGACTTCGAGGACGGCTTCCTGCTTCTCCTTGGGGTCGCCTTCGAGGTCCTGCATCACGAACATGCCGGCGTGCAGCGTGAACATCGCGCTGATGCAGCGGACCTGGTCGGTCAGCGGGGCGTCCGGGTCGATGAAGATGCTCCGCAGGCCGCGCATCCGGTCCTTGAAGGTGTCGCCGATCCGCAGTTCGCGGACCGTTGCCTGGTTCTCCTGCATGAACCGGAACAGCGGCCCGGCCTCGGCGAGCGCCTCGCTGTAGCGCCGTACGATCTCCAGCTTGATCTCCAGGGTGTGCGGCTGGTCCGCGCCCCACTCGATCAGGTCCTGGATCGGCCGCGTCAGGTCCTCGAAGACGCTGACCAGGATCTCTTCCTTGGTCTTGAAGTGGTAGTACAGGGCCGCCTTGGTCACGTCGAGGCGCTCGGCGATCTCCCGCAGGGAGGTCTTCTCGTAGCCCTGCTCGGCGAAGAGTTCGAGCGCCACGTCCTGGATGCGCTGGCGGGTGTTCCCGCGGCGCTGCTGCTTGGTGCCGTCCATGGTGACGCTCATCCTCTTACTCCTCGCGCTCCCGCGAAACTTGCTTGCCGCCCGGCTAGTAAACTTACTTGACGCCCGGCTAGTGACGGGTCTAGCTTCCCAGTGTAGTGAACTAGCCGGGCGGCAAGTAAGTACCTGTCGCCGGGGGGAGTGGGAGAGATGGCGGACACCCAGGCGGCCGGTACCGGCCAGGAGACTCCGGGGGCACCCGGGGCACCGGAGGCGGCCGAGCAGCCGCAGAAGGAGCCGAAGAGCGTACGGGTCGTGATGCTCGCGCTCATGGTCGCGATGATGCTCGCGATGCTCGACAACATGATCGTGGGTACGGCGATGCCGACGATCGTGGGTGAACTGGGCGGCCTCGAACACCTGTCGTGGGTCGTGACCGCCTACACCCTCGCCACCGCGGCGTCCACCCCGCTCTGGGGCAAGCTCGGTGACATGTACGGGCGCAAGGGCGCCTTCATGACCTCCATCGTCATCTTCCTGATCGGCTCCGCGCTCAGCGGCATGGCCCAGGACATGGGCCAGCTGATCGGGTTCCGGGCCGTCCAGGGCCTCGGCGCCGGCGGCCTGATGGTCGGCGTCATGGCGATCATCGGGGACCTCGTGCCGCCCCGCGAGCGCGGCAAGTACCAGGGCATGATGGCCGGCGTCATGGCGCTCGCCATGATCGGCGGCCCGCTGGTCGGCGGCACCATCACCGACAACTGGGGCTGGCGCTGGGCCTTCTACATCAACCTGCCGCTCGGTGTGGTCGCGCTGGCCGCCATCAGCGCCGTACTGCACCTGCCGAAGAAGCGGAACAAGGCGCGCATCGACTACCTGGGCGCCGGTCTGCTCACCCTCGGCATCACCTCCATCGTGCTGGTGACCACCTGGGGCGGCTCCGAGTACGCCTGGACGTCCGCGCGGATCATGGAACTGATCGCCATCGGCGTCGTCTCCCTGGTCGGGTTCGTCTTCTGGCAGACCAAGGCCGCCGAGCCGGTCGTGCCGCTGCACATCTTCCGCAGCCGCAACTTCACCCTGATGTCGATCATCGGCTTCATCGTGGGCTTCGTGATGTTCGGCGCCACCCTGTTCCTGCCGCTCTACCAGCAGTCCGTGCAGGGCGCGTCCGCGACCAACTCCGGTCTGCTGCTGCTCCCGATGCTCGGCGCGATGCTGGTCACCTCGATGGTCGCCGGGCGGGTCACCACCAGCAGCGGCCGCTACAAGATCTTCCCGATCGCCGGCGGTGTGCTGCTGACCGTGGGGCTCTACCTGCTGTCCACCATGGACACCGACACCTCCCGGTTCACCTCCGGGGTGTACATGGCCGTCGTCGGTCTCGGCATGGGCTGTCTGATGCAGATCACCATGCTGGTCGCGCAGAACAGCGTGGAGATGAGGGACATGGGCGTCGCGTCCTCCTCCACCACCCTGTTCCGTACGCTCGGCTCCTCCTTCGGTGTCGCCATCATGGGCGCGCTCTTCAACAACCGGGTCCAGGACGTCATGGCCGAGCGGGCCGGTTCGCTGGGCTCCAAGATCACGGAGCAGTCGGCGCAGCTGGACGCGAAGAGCCTGGCGAAGCTGCCGGCCGCGGCGCGCGAGGCGTACCAGCACGCGGTGTCGGCCGGCACGCACTCGGCGTTCCTGCTCGGTGCCGTGATCGCGGTGGCGGTGCTGGTGGCGGCGGTCTTCGTGAAGGAGGTGCCGCTCAAGGGCGGGCAGTCCGCGTCCGCCGAGGAGGCGGCGCCGATGCCGGTGGTCGAAGCGGTCTGACGACACCTCTTGTCGAACGCCGGACGGCTGGATCCCCAGCCGTCCGGCGTTGTTGTCAGTGCCCCGTGTCACCATCGGCCTTGTGGAGAAACTGCGGCAGCTGCGGCGGGCCAAGGACGCCATGGACCGGGACTGGGCCGACCCCGCCCTGGACCTGGACGCGGTCGCCACGCACGCCGGGTACTCGCGATACCACTTCCTGCGCGCCTTCAAGGAGGCGTACGGCGAGACGCCCGGCCAGTATCTGACGCACCGCAGGATCGAGCGGGCCGAGGAACTGCTCCGCGCCGCGGACCTCGGCGTCACCGAGATCTGCCATCTGGTCGGCTTCAGCAGCCTGGGCACCTTCTCCGCGAAGTTCAAGGCACGGACGGGGCTCAGCCCCACCGAGTACCGGGCCGAGCACGTCGGCAGCGGCGCCTCCCTCATCCCCGGCTGCTACGCGCTGCTGTGGGCCGGAGGGTTCCCGCGCAGGAGCGCAATTTCCGAGAAGCGCGCCGAGCGCCCCGCTGCCTACCGTGACGGACAGGAACAGCAACCGTCCGGCAGGAGTACCGAGCCATGATCCAGGGTCTGGCCATCACCACCGTGTGGACCTTCGACCAGCAGCGCACCAAGGCCTTCTTCACCGAGAAACTCGGCTTCGAGGTGCGCGACGACATCGCCATGGGGGACATGCGCTGGGTCACTGTCGGCGCCAAGGGCCAGCCCGGCGTCGAACTCGCCCTGATGCGCCTGGACGGGCCGGGTCTCGACCCCGAGTCCGCCGAGGCGCTGCGCAAGCTGGTCGCCAAGGGGGTGATGGGGGCCGGCGCGTTCCGCACCGACGACTGCCGGGGGGACTACGAGACCTTCAGCGCGCGCGGCGTCGAGTTCGTCCAGGAGCCCAAGGAACGGCCGTACGGCATCGAGGCGATCTTCCGCGACGACAACGGCAACTGGTACTCGCTGACCCAGCGCAGCGAGGAGCTCGACCTCTCCAAGGAGTTCTGAGCATGACCACGGAGACCGGGCCCGACCACACCGCCGTACGCACCGCGTTGTGGCGTGCGCTGCATCTGCGGGCCGACGCGCCGCCGTACGTCATCGAGGACGAGGTCGGGCTGCGGCTCGCCGCGCCCGCGGCCGGGGACGACTGGCGGGCGCGGCCGGACATGGACGTCGCGGCGACCCGGCGGACCCGGGCGTCGATCGTGGCCCGGGCCCGTTTCGTCGAGGACCTGGTGGTGGCCGAGGCCGGGCGCGGGGTGGACCAGTACGTCGTCCTCGGCGCCGGGCTCGACACCTTCGCGCAGCGCCGGGCCGACGACATCGCCGCGACCGGGCTGCGGGTGTTCGAGGCCGACCGGGCCGGGGCCGTGGCGTGGAAGCGGCGGCGGCTGACCGAGCTGGGGTACGGCGTGCCCGAGTGGCTGCGGCTGGTGCCGGTGGACTTCGAGGGGGACTGGTGGGGGCAGCTGACGGCCGCCGGGTTCGATCCGGGGCGGTCGGCCGTGGTCGCCTCGGCCGGGGTCACCATGTACCTCACGGAGGACGCCCTCGCCGCCACCCTCGGGCACATCGCCCGGCTCGCCCCCGGGTCGACGCTGGTCACCACGTTCCTGCGGCCCGTCGAGGACGTCGAGCCGGACCAGCAGGAGCAGCTGCGGGTGGCCCAACGGGGCGCGCGGGCCGCCGGCACACCCTTCCTGAGTTTCTACTCGCCCGAGCGGATCGCGGACCTGGCCATGGCGGCGGGCTTCCGCGAGACCCGGCACGTGCCTGCCGGGGAGCTCGCGCGCCGCTACTTCGCGGCCCGGCCGGACGATCTGCGCCCCTCGCGGGGCGAGGAGCTGTTGGTGGCTACGACGTGAGTCGCTGCGGTCGGCCCGGTCTGAGCCTCAGCGGTCGGTCCTGTCTGCGCCCCGGCGCTCGGTCCGGTCGGAGCCTCAGCGGTCGGCCCTGAGCCGTGAGCGGTCGGCTTGCCGCGGCACGGCCGGTCTGGGCTTCGACGGCTTGCCTGCCGCCTGACGGCCGGTGGTCCGTGTTTCGACGGTCGGCTTGCCGCCGGGCGACCCCTTCGAGCCTCGGCGTCCCGGCCGCGTAAGCCTCAGCGCCGCGGCTTGAGCCTCAGCGCCGTGGCCCGAGCCTCAGCGGCCCGCCTGGGCCGGGCCCGGCAGCATCGGGTAGCTGCCGGTGGCCGTGGGGGCGTGTTCCGGGAGCCAGAGGACGGCTACCGCGCCCTCCGAGGGGATGTGTTCGGGTGCGCCCACCGGCCGGACATTGCGGAAGGTGAGGCGGGCGCCCAGGACCCGGGCCTGTCCGGCCGCGATGGTGAGGCCGAGGCCGTGGCCCTGGCCGGCGCGGTCCTCGCTGCCGGTGCGGAAACGGCTCGGGCCGTCGGCGAGGAGTTTCTCCGGGAAGCCGGGGCCGTGGTCGCGGACCCGGATGACCCGGCCCTCGACGGTCACTTCGATGGGCGGCTTGCCGTGCCGGGCCGCGTTGGCGAGCAGGTTGAACAGCACCCGCTCCAGGCGGCGCGGGTCGGTGGTGACCTCCGACTCGTGCACCACCCGCACCTCGATCCGCGGGTCCTTCGCGGCCACCCGCCGGGACACGAACTCGCCCAGCATGATGTCCTGCAGCTCGGCCCGCTCGGAGGCGCTGTCGAGCCGGGCCACCTCCAGGACGTCCTCGACGAGCGTGCGCATCGCCTTCGCCCGGTCCAGGACCAGTTCGGTCGGGCGGCCGGGCGGGAGGAGTTCGGCCGCCGTGAGCAGCCCCGTCACCGGCGTCCGCAGCTCGTGCGCGATGTCGGCCGTCACCCGCCGCTCCGCCTCGAGGCGCTGCTGCAACGCGTCGGCCATGGCGTCCACCGCGCGGGCCAGGTCGTCGGTCTCGTCCCGGACCACCCCGCCGATCGCCTCGCGCACCCGGACGTCCGGCTCGCCCTGCGCGACCTGGTTGGCCGCGGCCGCCGCCTTGCGCAGCCGCCCCGAGAGCTGGCCGCCGATCAGCACCCCGAGCGCGCTGCCGCCGAGGACGACGGCGATGGAGCCGATGACCAGGGCCTGGTCGAGGTCCTTCAGCACATTGCTGCTGCGGTTCGCGAAGGTGCTGTGCAGGGACAGCACCCGCCCGTCCTGGGCCTGCACCGCCGCCCAGATGTCCGGCGCCCCGTGCCCGCGGTCGATGACGTCGGTCGCCCGGCGGCCCGCGTCGACCCGCTCGCGCAGGGCCGGCGGCAGCATCGGGTCGTCGATCTTGACGTCGGGGAAGTTCGCCCTCCCGTACAGCTCGTAGTTGCGCTGGCCGAGCTGGAGCCGGTCGTTGGCCAGCTCACGCGCGTTGTCCAGCATCGAGACCCGGGCGGCGTTGTGCACCACCAGGCTCAGCGCGATCGCGACCAGGGCGCCGACCAGCGCGATCGCCGCGCTCAGCTTCCAGCGGAGCCCGGTGCGCAGCCCCGGACCCCGGTACCGGATGGATCTGGTGAACCCCCGCATGACCGCCCCGTTCAGGCCTTCAACTTGTAGCCGAATCCGCGGACCGTCTCGATCCGGTCCTGGCCGATCTTGGTGCGCAGCCGCTGCACATGGACGTCGACGACCCGGGTGTCCCCGCCCCAGCCGTAGTCCCAGACGCGTTCGAGCAGCTTGTCGCGGGAGAGTACGGTCCCCGGCGCCGACGAGAACTCCAGGAGCAGCCGCATCTCGGTCGGGGTGAGCGCGACGGGCTGTCCGGCCCGGCGCACCTCCATGCCCTCGGTGTCGATCTCCAGGTCGCCGAAGGCGAGGACGCCGCCGGAGACCGGAGCGGCGTCCTCTTGCGGCCGGTCGCCGCCGCTCGCGTGGCCGAAGCGGCGCAGCACCGCCCGGATCCGGGCGACCAGCACGGCACCGTCGAACGGCTTGGTGACGTAGTCGTCGGCGCCCGCCTCCAGGCCCAGCACCACGTCGATCGAGTCGGCCCGCGCCGACAGCATGATCACCGGCACGGTGGACTCGTCGCGGATGCGCCGGCACAGGCTCACCCCGTCCAGGCCCGGCACCATCACGTCCAGCAGGGCGATGTCGGGCCGGTCGCTGCGGAACGCGTCGAGGCCCGACAGACCGTCGGGCATGGCGGTGACCGCGAAGCCGTCCCGCTCCAGGGCGAGCTGGGTGGCCTCGCGGATGACATCGTCGTCCTCGACGAACAGGACGTGGGTCTGGTCTGCCATCCCGGATCTCTCGGTAGTCGGTGGGGTGGGGCGGGGCGGTGTTTGAACGGGGAGCGGGGTCAGTCGGCCGGGGAGGGGACCGGTGTGGCGTCGTCGCCGCCCGCCGCGTTGCCGTAGTCGGTGTGGTGGAAGTCCTCCTGGACGAAGCGCCCCGAGGCCCAGTTGTAGGTGATCACGTTCTCACCGGACGGGCTCGACACCGGGTCGCCCTTCTCGTACACCTGCTTGGTCACGCTCAGATCGCCCTTGTCGATCTCCGCGTAGACCGGGGACTCCTCGGCCTTGAAGACATTCTTGTACGCGCCGCTCTCCTTGCGGTACACGTACGCCCCCACCCCGACCGCGTCCCCGCAGGTCAGCACGTTGACGACGACGTCCTCGACGGGGCCGCCGGTCAGATCGCCGTACGTCACGTCGACCGGGTACTCGTCGCCCGCGCACGGCGTCAGGTCCCGCTTCACCGTGGCCGAGACCGCCGGGTCGGCCTTGACCAGGGCGACCGCGTCGACCTTCTCGTAGGTCTGGGACGGGCTGGGCGAGGGCGCGGCGGCGGCCGGGGCGTTCCCGACCGAGTCGTCGTGGGCCGGGCCCTCGTCCCGGGCTCCGGTGCCGCCGGTGCCGCAGGCGGCGGCGAAAAGGGCGAGGGCGGCGAGCACGGCCGTCGCCGTGATCACCGCCTGTGCACTCGCCGGGCCCCGGCTGGGCCCTGTGCCGGTCAGGCCGCGCAACGCTCCCGCTCCTCACGCTCCAGCGCGCGTGCGTCGAGGTCGCGGGACTCCAGCTCCTCGCGGAGCCGGGCGAGCGCCCGGTGCAGCGTGCTCTTGACCGTTCCGGCCGACATGCCGAGGGCGGCGGCCGTCTCCTCCGTGGACATCTGCTCCCAGTGTCGCAGCACCACGACACTGCGCTGCTTCGGAGCCAGAACCTTCATGATGTCCATAAGGAGCGCGCGGTCCGCGTGCTGCTCGGTAGAGTCCTCCACGCAGGCGTCGGGCAGCTGCTCGGTCGGGACCTCCTCCAGCTTCCGGGCCCGCCACCACTCGGTCCGCGTGTTGATCATGACCCGGCGGAGGTAGGCGTCCGCGAGCTTCTTGTCCTCGATGGTCTCCCAGCGGCCGTACGTCCGTACCAGCGCGGTCTGGAGCAGGTCCTGGGCGTCCGTCGGGTCCGGGACGAGCCGGCGGGCGCTGCGCAGCAGCGCGTCCTGCCGAGTGCGGACGTACTCCTCGAATTCGAGCACCTCGCCCTGCGCCATGATCAACCGCCTCCCGATCCCCGTTTTCCCCGGCCCTGTGCCTGAGTGCCGTCCCGCGGTCCTGGCGGGCACAGAAACGAAGCTACGGACCTGTTGTCACGGGCCTGTGCGGAGCAGCCTGCGGGTAGCAATCGGCTGTCCGTCGGTTGTGTAACGGAAGTAGGTCCGGGGTAAGCGGGTGCTGTTTTATGGCCGGTAATGAGGCGATTTGCCGCAGGGTCGGGGCCGTAACAGAGGCCCTTCTCCTGTGATGTGGCTGTACGTCAGCTCAGCGGAAGCCGGTACAGGCCGCCCGTGAGCGGCTCCACCAGCCCGTCCGAGACCAGCCCGTCCAGCGCGCGGGCCCGCTGCACCGGCTCGTGCCAGACCCGGTCGAGCGCCGTCTGCGGCACGGGGGTGCGCGCCTCGCGCAGCACGGCGAGCAGCTTGCCGCGCACCTGCCGGTCGGTACCGGCGTACGTCTGCCCGCGCCGGGGCGGACCCTCGTGCTCCGGCTTTCCGGCCAGCCGCCAGGCACACTTCCCGGCGATCGGGCACCGCTGGCACGTCTCGTTCTTCGCCGTGCACACCAGTGCGCCCAGCTCCATGGAGGCGGCGGCCCAGCGGGCGGCGGTCCGCTCGTCCTCGGGCAGCAGCTCGCGGGCAAGCCTGCGCTCGGCGGCGGTGGTCGCGTTCGGCGGGTACTGCACCCCGGTCACGGCCCGCGCGAAGACCCGCCGCACGTTCGTGTCCAGCACGGCGTGCCGCTGACCGTAGGCGAAGGAGGCGACGGCCGCGGCCGTGTACTCGCCGATGCCGGGCAGGGCGAGCAGCTGTGCGTGATCCGTCGGTACGTCGCCGCCGTGCCGTTCCGTTATGGCGACGGCGGCGCCGTGCAGCCGCAGGGCGCGCCGCGGATAGCCGAGCCGGCCCCAGGCGCGGACCGCCTCACCGGGCGCCTCCGCGGCGAGGTCGGCGGGGCGCGGCCAGCGGGCCAGCCACTGCTCGTAGACGGGCAGCACACGGCTCACCGGCGTCTGCTGCAACATGAACTCGCTGACCATCACACCCCACGGGCCCGCCTCCGGGCGGCGCCAGGGGAGGTCACGGGCGTGGGCGTCGAACCAGGCGATCACAGGGGTGTGCAGCTTCTCAGTCATGGCCCTTCCGATCCTGCCACGTCCGGCGGCGGGTGGGGTGGACGTGGTCCGCGGCGGGGCGGGTGGTTGACGTCCCCGGTGGTGAAGGCGGGCCGGACCGAGGGGAGTTGCCGGAATGATGATCCGGAAAAGTTGAGGTTTGGGCGGCGGGTGGGGCGTGGAACTGCTCGGATCTCTCGTACAGTTTGGGCCGTGGGATCTCTGCGCAATCCGGTCGGGCCGCTTCCCTCCTCCATCTACTGGCGACGGAGGGTCGCCATGCTGGCGACCCTCGCCGTCCTGGCGCTGCTGATCGCGTGGATCGTGACGTCGGGCGGCGGAGGCGGCAAGAAGAACGCCGACGGGTCGGACGGCAAGAACCCCGTGTCCACGATCACGCCGGGACCCTCCGACAGCGGGCCGGCCATCAGCCAGGCACCCGGCGGACGGGACGACTCGAGCGGCGGCGGTTCGGGGAGCAGCACCGGTTCGAGCCCCGGTTCCGGTTCCACGGACGGGAGTTCGGGCGGTTCGGGCGGCGACTCCTCGTCGGGTTCCGCTGGTTCTTCCGGTTCCGCTGGTTCCTCTGGTTCGGGCGGCGACGTGACCTCGGGTTCCGGCGGTACGGTCGCCTCACTGCCGGGGACGTCCACCCTCCCCAACTGCACGGCCGCTTCCGCGGCGTTGAGCCTGAAGAGCCTGCACAACTCCTACTCGCCGGACCAGACACCCACCTTCGCACTCACGGCGAAGAGCACCTCGTCCAGCGACTGCAAGATCGACCTCGGTCCGAAGAACGCGGTACTCACGATCACGGCCGCCAGCTCCGACGACGCCTACTGGTCGTCGGCGGACTGCCCGAAGACGGCGGCGAGCCGCTGGTACCGGGTGCCGGCCGGCAGCAGCATCACCTACACCCTCAAGTGGGACCGCAAGCCCAGCGCCCCCCAGTGCGCAACCCCTCCGGCAGGCTCGGCCGGCACGGGAACGTACCTCCTGGAGGCAGAAGCCCCGGGGTTCACGAAGGCACAGGCTTCTTTCGTGCTGGCAGCCGATTAGACCCCGGCTGGGCAGCGTCCCTTCAGGGGCGCGGGGCTGTATCGATATGCGGCTCCGCCGCGTGGGCGCGAGCAACCACGACGGTCCGCAGCCGCCGTACAACCGCAACCCGTCGAGCTACTGGGCGAACTCAGACATACCGCTCAAGAATCGAAGACTCCGCCAACCGCGACAGCCCCTCACGCACACTCCGCGCCCGGGCCTCCCCGACCCCGTCCACCGTCTGCAGGTCGTCCACACTCGCAGCGAGCAGCTTCTGCAGCCCCCCGAAATGCTCCACCAGCCGGTCGATGATCGCCCCGGGCAGCCGCGGCACCTTCGCCAGCAGCCGAAACCCGCGCGGCGACACCGCCGAGTCCAGCGCCTCCGGCGAACCGGTGTACCCCAACGCCCGTGCCACCGTCGGCAGTTCCAGCAACTCCGCATGGCTCAGCGCGTCCAGCTCGGCAAGCGCCTCGTCGACCGTGCGGGACCGCTTCGCCGTCGGCTCGGGCACATAGTCCCGGACCACCAGCTCCCGCTCGGGCTCGACCCCGGCGATCAGTTCGTCCAGCTGGAGCGCGAGAAGCCGCCCGTCGGTGCCCAGTTCGACCACGTACTCGGCGATCTCCGTGGCGATCCGCCGGACCATCTCCAGCCGCTGCGCGACGGCCGACACGTCGCGGACCGTCACCAGGTCCTCGATCTCCAGCGCTGACAACGTTCCCGCGACCTCGTCCAGGCGGAGCTTGTACCGCTCCAGCGTCGCCAGCGCCTGGTTCGCGCGGGACAGGATCGCCGCCGAGTCCTCCAGGACCCGGCGCTGACCGTCGACGTAGAGCGCGATCAGCCGCATCGACTGGGAGACCGAGACCACAGGGAAGCCGACCTGCTTGGAGATCCGGTCCGCCGTGCGGTGCCGGGTGCCGGTCTCCTCCGTCGGGATCGTGGCGTCCGGTACGAACTGGACGCCGGCCCGGAGGATCTTCGACTGGTCGGAGGAGATCACGATGCCGCCGTCGAGCTTGCACAGCTCCCGCAGCCGGGTCGCCGTGAACTCGACGTCCAGGACGAAACCGCCCGTGCACATCGTCTCGACCGACTTGTCGAAGCCGAGGACGATGAGCCCGCCGGTGTTGCCGCGCAGGACCCGCTCCAGGCCGTCCCGCATGGACGTGCCCGGAGCCACAGCGCTCAGCGAGGCGCGCATCAGGCCATCGGAACCGGCACTCCCACCGGACTTTCCGGGAGCCGCTGCCCGGTCGTTGGCTGCCACTGCACTCCTCCGGTCGCAGGTTCTGAGGCGCCGCCGTCCCCGCACTCGGTTCGTACGGACGGGCGAGACCAGGGCAAAGTCTACCGGCGCTCCTCCGCCTCCCGTGGGGCCTCTCGGCGACGGGAGCGCGGCAGCACCCGCAGGGCGTCCCCCATGTCGGCGACTTCCAGGACCTTCATACCCGGCGGGATCTTGCCCGGATCGCCCGGTACGAGCGCGTGCGTGAAGCCCAGACGGTGTGCCTCGGAGAGCCTGCGCTGGACGCCGGTGACCCGTCTGACCTCGCCCGCGAGGCCGACCTCGCCGATGGCGACCAGGTTCTTGGGCAGGGGGGTGTCACTCGCGGCCGAGGCCAGCGCCAGCGCGATCGCGAGGTCCGCCGCCGGCTCGGAGAGCTTCACACCGCCCACCGTCGCGGAGTAGATGTCCCGCTTGCCGAGCGCGCTGATCCGCCCGCGCTGCTCCAGCACCGCCAGCATCATCGAGACCCGGGAGGTCTCCAGGCCGGAGGTGGTCCGGCGGGGGGAGGGGATCTGCGAGTCGACGGTGAGGGCCTGGACCTCGGCGACCAGCGGACGGCGGCCCTCCAGGGTGACGGTGAGGCAGGTGCCCGGGACCGGTTCGGCACGCCGGGTCAGGAAGAGTCCGCTCGGGTCGGCGAGGCCGGTGATGCCCTCGTCGTGCAGCTCGAAGCAGCCGACCTCGTCGGTGGCGCCGTAGCGGTTCTTGACGCCCCGGACGAGACGCAGCCGCGCGTGCCGGTCGCCCTCGAAGTGCAGGACGACGTCCACCAGGTGCTCCAGCAGCCGGGGGCCGGCGATCGCGCCGTCCTTGGTGACGTGGCCCACGAGGAGGGTCGACATGCCCCGCTCCTTCGACGCGCGGATCAGCGCCCCGGCCACCTCCCGCACCTGGGCCATGCCGCCGGGCGCGCCGTCGATCTCGGGGGAGGCGACCGTCTGCACGGAGTCCAGGATCAGCAGCGACGGCTTCACCGCGTCCAAGTGGCCGAGGACGGCGGACAGATCGGTCTCGGCGGCGAGATAGAGGTGGTCGTCGAGGGCGCCGATGCGGTCGGCACGCAGCCGGACCTGGCTCGCCGACTCCTCGCCGGTGACATAGAGGGTGCGGTGCTCGTCGCTGGCCGACTTGGCCGCCACGTCGAGCAGGAGGGTCGACTTGCCGACGCCGGGCTCGCCGGCCAGCAACACGACCGCGCCGGGGACCAGGCCGCCGCCCAGGACGCGGTCCAGCTCGGGCACGCCGGTCGTCCGCGCGGTGGCCTGGCGGCCGTCGACCTGGCCGATCGGCACCGCGGAGGTGGTGACGCGGCCGGGAGCCGTCGTACGGACCGCGGGCGCGCCGTACTCCTCGATCGTCCCCCAGGCCTGGCACTCGGCGCAGCGCCCGAGCCACTTCGCCGTCTGCCAGCCGCACTCGGTGCAGCGGTACGACGGTCGGTCCTTCGCGGTCTTGGTACGGGTGGCCATGCGGAAACCGTAGCCCCCACCACTGACAGCGGGACCGGGGAGGCGCAGGTGACGGGTGTGGGTGGACCGGTCTCAGCCACGCCCGGTGAGGAACGAGCCACGGAATAACAGGTTCCTGTCCCCTTATGAGGGATCGTTTCACCCGTACGGATTAAAAGTGCTCAAGCCGCAAGAAGGGGCCATACGCCGCCGCCTACGGTCGCACGGGTGATGAGCAGCAGTCCGGAGACCTCGACCCGCACGACCGGCGCACACCGGGCGCACCGGGAGGCGCGTACGGCGCGTGATCGTACGGCGGCGCGCGCGCTGGCGCAGCGACCGCCGGCGCGTTACGAGCCGTACCTCGACGGGCTGTTCACCTACTGCCTCTCGGTGCTGTGCGACCACGACGCGGCCACCACCGCGCTCGGGGACGTCCTCGCACTCGCCGAGCGGCGCGGGCAGCGCGTCCCGGAGGCCGCCGGCGACCGCCGGGCCTGGCTGTACGCGCTGGCCCGCTGGGCGTGTCTGCGCGGGCTCGCCCAGGCCAAGCAGAAACGTCAGGCCCACCACGCGGCGGGCCGCCACATCGCCCCCGACCCGCCGGCCGTCACCGAGGTCCAGGAGCAGCGGCGCCGCGAACTCGCCCTGCTCGCCTGGCCCGAGGCGGCCGGTACCACCCCCGAGCAGCGCGAGGCGCTCGAACTCGCCGTCCGCCACCACCTCGCCGCGCAGGAGGTCGCCGCCGTCCTCGGCATGGACCTGGCGGGCGCCCGTGAGCTGCTCGCCTCCGCCGCCTGCGAGGTGGAACGCACCCGCGCGGCCCTCGCCGTCGTCGAGACCGGCGGCTGCCCGAGCGTGTCCCACCTCACCGGGGACAGCCAGCTGGTGCTCAGCAGCGCCCTGCGCCGCGAACTGGTCCGGCACGTCGACGACTGTCCGCGCTGCCGCCGTACCGCCGAGCGCGCGGCCCCCGGGCGGTGGCCCGGCGCGATGACCACGCCCGCCGAGCTGCCCGTCCTGGAGGCGCCCCGTGCGGCCCTGCACATGGCCATGGCCCACCAGCCACGCGCGCGTGGCGCCGCCGTTCCGCGCTTCGACCGGCGCGGTTTCCCGATGGACCCCAAGGACCACGCGGCCCGCCGCGACCGGCTCCGCGCGCGTGCCGTCACGACGACCGTCGTCGCCACGGTCGTGGCCGCGCCGGTGCTCGCCCTGTGGGCGGCCTACCGGGGCTCGCCGGCGGGAGAGGCCCACGACGGGCCGTCCGCGACCGCGCGGGAGGCCGCCGGCCCCGACGCGCTCGACGGCGACCGGACCGGGGGCTACGAGAACGCCGGCAATGCCAGCACCAGGCCCGGGCCGCGCCTCGGGAAGGACGGCAAGGCCGACGTCTCGGTGGAGGTGATCAGCGTCGCCGGGGCGGACCGGAAGGCGACCGGCGCGGGGCACCTCGCGGTGACGGCCGCCAACGACGGCGACACCACGCTGATCACGCTCGCGGCGTCCGGGGACGCGCCGGTGCGGTGGTCGCTGTCCACCCCGGCCGGGTGGCTGTACTTCTCGCGATCCGCAGGAACGCTACAGCCGGGCGAGTCGTCCACGATCAAGGTGTACGTCGATCATCTGCGGGAGCCGGCCGGGCACTGGGGGGCGCGGGTGGCGGTGGCGCCGGCGGGGGCGGTGGTGTCGATCGGCGGGTACGGGATGGCTCCGCCGTCGCGCCGGGGGCCCAAGCCGCCTGGCGGGGGGCCGGGGCCGACGGCGACGGGGTCGGCGTCCGCCGAGCCGACACCGCCGGTCAGCGAGCCGCCGACGTCGGCTTCGCCCACGCCGACCGCTTCGGACACGGGGGCGCCTCCGACGGAGTCGGCCTCGCCGACGGAGAGCGAGAGTGCGGGGGCGTCGGCGAGTCCGTGAGGGGGGAGGGGGCTGCGGTGCGGTGGTGGGTGCGGCAGCGTCGTGGCTGGTCGCGCCCACGCGGCGGTCGCCGCACATCAAATGCGGCCCCGCGCCCCTGACGGGGCGCTTCCGCGGGCGTCAGTTCTGAGGATCCGCCGGATGGGGTGCCAGCAGCGGGAGCTGGCCAGCCAGGCGCGCCTCGCACAGCTCCACCAGGCGGTCGTAGCCGGCCTTGCCCATCAGTTCGGTCAGTTCCGGGCGGTAGGAGACGTAGACCGGGTCGCCGGCGCCGTGGGCGGAGGTCGCCGAGGTGCACCACCAGTGGAGGTCGTGGCCGCCCGGGCCCCAGCCCCTGCGGTCGTACTCGCCGATCGAGACCTGGAGGACGCGCGTGTCGTCGGGGCGGTCGATCCAGTCGTAGGTGCGGCGGATCGGGAGCTGCCAGCAGACGTCCGGCTTGGTCTCCAGCGGCTCGCGGCCCTCCCGCAGCGCCAGGATGTGCAGCGAGCAGCCCGCGCCGCCCGCGAAACCGGGGCGGTTCTGGAAGATGCAGGAGCCGTTGAAGGGGCGGGTCTGGCGGGAGCCGTCCTCGTCCTCCGAGGTCCAGCCGTTGCGGGTGCCCTCGTCGTGGTGCTGCCAGATCTCCGGCGTGAGCCTCGACACGTGATCGGCGACCCGCTTCTCGTCGTCCTCGTCGGAGAAGTGCGCACCCAGCGTGCAGCAGCCGTCGTCCGCGCGGCCCGCCTGGATGCCCTGGCAGCCGCTGCCGAAGATGCAGTTCCAGCGGGAGGTCAGCCAGGTCAGATCGCAGCGGAAGACCTGCTCGTCGTCTGCCGGATCAGGGAATTCCACCCATGCGCGCGCGAAGTCGAGGCCCTTCTCGTCCGCTGCGAGAGCCTGCTGCGACGTCTTCGACGGCTTCGGTGACTTCACCCGCGAAGAACCGTCGGCAGATTGGGCGCCCTTGTGGTCCTTCGTCTTTTTCGTCTTTGGCACGCGTCCAGGGTAAGTCTCCCGGGACCGGTTCGGGGACGGCTCCAAGGACAGGTTCCCGCCCAGGTGGCAGTAGCGTTCCGTCCATGAGACTCGGTGTCCTCGACGTGGGATCCAACACGGTGCATCTGCTGGTGGTGGATGCGCACCCCGGCGCCCGCCCGCTGCCGGCGCACTCGCACAAGGCGGAATTGCGCCTTGCCCAACTCCTCGACGGCAACGGGGCCATCGGCCCCGACGGGGTCGAGAAACTGGTCGACGTCGTCCGGGATGCCCTGCAGGCCGCCGAGGACAAGGGCGTCGAGGACCTGCTGCCGTTCGCCACGTCCGCCGTGCGCGAGGCCACCAACGCCGATGACGTGCTCGCGCGCGTGAAGGCCGAGACGGGCGTCGAGCTGCAGGTCCTCACCGGGGCCGAGGAGGCCCGGCTGACCTTTCTCGCGGTGCGCCGCTGGTTCGGCTGGTCCGCAGGGAAGCTGCTGGTCCTGGACATCGGCGGGGGTTCTCTGGAGGTCGCGTACGGCATCGACGAGGAGCCGGACACGGCGGTCTCGCTGCCGCTGGGCGCGGGCCGGCTCACCGCCGGCTGGCTCCCCGGCGACCCGCCGACCTCCGACGACATACGGGCACTGCGTCGCCATGTACGCGCCGAGATCGCGCGGACGGTCGGCGAGTTCAGCCGCTTCGGCGCCCCCGACCACGTGGTCGCCACGTCCAAGACCTTCAAGCAGCTGGCCCGCATCGCCGGCGCGGCCCGCTCCGCCGACGGCCTCTACGTGCAGCGCGAGCTCAAGCGGGGCTCCCTGGAGACCTGGGTCCCGCGGCTGGCGGCCATGACCACGGCCCAGCGGAGCGCGCTCCCGGGAGTGTCGGAGGGGCGGTCCGGCCAGCTGGTGGCGGGTGCGCTGGTCGCGGAGGCCGCGATGGACCTCTTCGAGGTGGAGAACCTGGAGGTCTGCCCGTGGGCGCTCCGGGAGGGCGTCATCCTGCGGCGCCTCGACCACATGGGATCGGCGTAGCCCGGCAGGGGCGCCGACGCGACCCTGGTCACAACGGCGAGCAGGCGCCCCCTTCCCACCCGGCCCCACCCCGTAACCTGTCCCTCGTGGCAAAACCAAGGGACGTCGTCCGCATCCCGGATGCGAAGGTCGCGCTCTCCACGGCCTCCGTCTACCCGGAGTCGACGGCGACGGCCTTCGAGATCGCCGCACGCCTCGGTTACGACGGCGTCGAGGTCATGGTGTGGACCGACCCGGTCAGCCAGGACATCGAGGCCCTGCGCAGACTGAGCGACTACCACCGCATCCCGATCCTCGCGGTGCACGCCCCCTGTCTGCTGATCACCCAGCGGGTCTGGTCCACCGACCCCTGGGTCAAGCTCCAGCGCGCCCGCGCCGCCGCCGAGAAGCTGGGCGCGAGCACGGTCGTCGTACACCCCCCGTTCCGCTGGCAGCGCCAGTACGCCCGCGACTTCGTCGAGGGGATCTGGCGGATGGCGAACGAGACGGACGTGCGGTTCGCGGTGGAGAACATGTACCCCTGGCGCTACCGCGACCGCGAGATGCTGGCGTACGCCCCCGACTGGGACGTCACCAAGGACGACTACCGGCACTTCACGATCGACCTCAGCCACGCCGCGACGTCCCGCGCCGACGCCCTCGCCATGGTCGACCGGATGGGCGACCGGCTCGGCCACGTGCACCTCGCCGACGGCCGCGGCTCCGCCAAGGACGAGCACCTGGTGCCCGGCCGCGGCACCCAGCCCTGCGCCGAGCTGCTGGAGCGTCTCGCGCTCACCGGCTTCGACGGGCATGTCGTCATCGAGGTCAACACCCGGCGCGCGATGTCCGGCGCGGAGCGCGAGGCCGACCTCGCGGAGGCCCTGGCCTTCACCCGCCTGCACCTGGCCTCGGCGCTGAAGGTGCCCCGCCGATGACGGGTACCGAGAACGGCAGCACAGACGCGGGTGCCGGTACCCGTCGCCGCGGCCGGCCCCCGCGTACCGAGTCGGCCGGCACCCGGGACCGTATCCTCGTCGCCGCCCGCGAGGAGTTCTCCGAACGCGGGTACGAGAAGACCTCCGTACGCGCCATCGCCAAGGCGGCCGGTGTGGACTCCGCACTGGTCCACCACTACTTCGGCACCAAGGACCAGATCTTCGAGGCCGCCATCTCGGTCGCCTTCGCCCCCGCGCTGAACGCGCCCGCCGCGATCGCCGACGGCCCGCTGGACGGTGTGGGCGAGCGCCTGACCCGGTTCATCTTCGGCGTCTGGGAGAACCCCGCCACCCGTACGCCGCTGCTGGCGATCGTCCGCTCCGCCGTCAACAACGAGGCCGCGGCCACCGTCTTCCGCCGCCTGATCGCCGCCCAGCTGCTGCGCAGGATCGCCGGACAGCTGGACCTCCCGGACGCGGAGCTGCGCGCCGAGCTGGCGGCTGCCCAGCTGGTCGGCTGCGCGATGCTGCGCTATGTGATCAGGGTGGAGCCGCTGGCGTCGGCGGACCTGGAGCAGATCGTGCGCCGGGTCGCCCCGGTGGTGCAGGGGCATCTGACCGGGCCGTGACCTGCACCGCTGAGATCTGTGTCCCGCATTCCGGACACCTCGTCCCGAGGCCTGAACAACGGGCGTACGCTCAATAGCAGCCCTATCTGTCTGAAGGAGCGAGCGACGATGCCCGAGCTGAGGTCCCGCACAGTCACCCACGGCCGCAACATGGCGGGCGCCCGCGCCCTTATGCGCGCCTCCGGTGTACCCGGCGCGGACATCGGCCGGAAGCCGATCATCGCCGTCGCCAACTCCTTCACCGAGTTCGTGCCGGGTCACACCCACCTCCAGCCGGTCGGCCGGATCGTCTCCGAGGCGATCAAGGAGGCGGGCGGCATCCCGCGCGAGTTCAACACGATCGCCGTGGACGACGGCATCGCGATGGGTCACGGCGGCATGCTGTACTCCCTGCCCTCCCGCGACCTGATCGCGGACTCGGTCGAGTACATGGTCGAGGCGCACTGCGCCGACGCCCTGGTCTGCATCTCCAACTGCGACAAGATCACCCCGGGCATGCTCATGGCCGCCCTGCGCCTGAACATCCCGACGGTCTTCGTCTCCGGCGGCCCCATGGAGGCCGGCCGCGCGACCCTCGTCGACGGCACGGTCCGCACCCTCGACCTGATCGACGCCATGGTCGACGCGGCCAACGAGAACGTCTCCGACGAGGACGTCCTCAAGATCGAGGAGAACGCCTGCCCGACCTGCGGCTCCTGTTCCGGCATGTTCACCGCCAACTCGATGAACTGCCTGACGGAGGCGATCGGCCTCTCCCTCCCCGGCAACGGCTCGGTCCTGGCCACCCACACGGCCCGCAAACAGCTGTACGTCGACGCGGCCACCACGGTCATGGACCTCACCCGCCGCTACTACGAGCAGGACGACGACACGGTCCTGCCCCTCAACATCGCGACCTTTGCCGCGTTCGAGAACGCCATGGCCCTCGACATCGCGATGGGCGGCTCCACGAACACGATCCTGCACCTGCTGGCCGCGGCCCAGGAGGCGGGCGTCCCCTTCGGCCTGGAGGAGATCAACGAGGTCTCCCGCCGGGTCCCCTGCCTCGCCAAGGTCGCCCCGAACGTCGCGAAGACCCGCACGTACTACATGGAGGACGTGCACCGGGCCGGCGGCATCCCCGCCCTCCTCGGCGAACTGCACCGCGGCGGCCTCCTCAACGAGGACGTCCACTCCGTCCACAGCCCGTCCCTCGCGGACTGGCTGAAGACCTGGGACGTGCGCGGCGGCTCCCCGTCCCCCGAGGCGGTCGAACTCTGGCACGCGGCCCCCGGCTGCGTCCGCTCCGCCGAGGCCTTCTCCCAGTCCGAGCGCTGGGAGGCCCTGGACGAGGACGCGGCGGAAGGCTGCATCCGCAGCGTCGAGCACGCCTACTCCAAGGACGGCGGCCTCGCGGTCCTCAAGGGCAACCTCGCCGTCGACGGCTGCGTGGTCAAGACGGCCGGCGTCGACGAGTCGATCTGGACCTTCGAGGGCCCGGCGGTCGTCTGCGAGTCGCAGGAGGAAGCTGTCGAGAAGATCCTCAACAAGCAGGTCACGCACGGCGACGTCGTCGTCATCCGCTACGAGGGTCCCAAGGGCGGCCCCGGCATGCAGGAGATGCTCTACCCGACGTCCTTCCTCAAGGGCCGCGGCCTCGGCAAGTCCTGCGCCCTGATCACCGACGGCCGCTTCTCCGGCGGCACCTCCGGCCTCTCCATCGGCCACGCCTCCCCCGAGGCGGCCTCCGGCGGCACCATCGCCCTCGTCGAGAACGGCGACCGCATCCGCATCGACATCCCGGGCCGTTCCATCGAGCTCCTCGTCGACGAGGCCGAACTCGCCCGCCGCGAGCAGGCCCTCAACGGCGTGTACGCCCCGAAGAACCGCGAGCGCAAGGTCTCGGCCGCACTCCGCGCCTACGCCGCCATGGCCACCAGCGCCGACAAGGGCGCCGTCCGCGACGTGTCCAAGCTGGGCTGACCCCCACCCGCCGCAGCACCCGCAGCGGCGCAGTGCCGTAGCGCCTCAGGGGCCGCCTCCCACACGGGAGGCGGCCCCTTCGCCTTCGCCCCGCCCGCCGTCACCAGCCGGCCGGATCACCCGCGTCCACGGCGAAGACGGTGCCGTCGGGGGCGGTGGCGTAGATGTGGGAGGCGAGGATCATGGGGGCGGGCACCGAGGTGGCGACCCCGCCCGAGCCGGTTCCGAAGCGGGGCGAGGTCTGCCCGGCGACCTTTCCGCTGTGCGCGTCCACCGCGATGAGCCGCCCGTCGGCAGCGGAGAAGTACACCTGGCGGTCGTCGGCGACGGGTGTAGAGCCCCGGCTCACCGAAGTCTCCAGATGCCAGGTGCGCCTGCCCGCGCCCACGTCGACGGCGTCCAGCGAACCGGTGGCGGCCAGCACATAGACCACGCCGTCGTGCAGGCCGGCCTGCGCGTCCGCGCGCGGTGTGGGCAGCTTGACGCGGTGTGTGGCCCCGGACGCCGGGGTGTAGCGGACCACGGCATCGGTGTCGCCGTACACCGGATCGGTCGCGAGCAGGAAGACCGCCCCGTCCTGCGCGCCGACCGGCAGCAGCAGGCCCTGCAACCGGGTGTCCCACCGTACGTCTCCGGTGGCCGGATCGACGGCGGCGAGCCGGGTGCTGGTGCCGTCCGCGGACGTACTGGTCACAAACGCCGACGACGGGTCCGAGGAGAAGAAGTCGATCCGCTGGATGCCGTGCCCGCCGGTCGGCCGGCTCCACTTGGTGGTGCCGGTCGCGCTGTCCACCCCGGTGACCGTGCCGTCCGCGCCCGCGAGCAGGAGCATGTCGCCGGCGTACTTCATCCCCTTGTTCTCGGGCAGGTCGTGCTGCCACCGGGTCCTGCCCGAGTCCGGATCGAGCGCCGTCACGTGCCGGACCCCGTCGGTGACCAGCTGGACGAGCCCGGCGGAGAGGACCGGGGGCCCGCCCCAGTGGGCGTCCGCGACGGTGTGCCGCCAGAGCACGGCACCTGTCACCGGGTTCAGGGCGAAGGCCGTGGACGCCTCGGTGCAGAACAACTTCCCGTCACCGGACGCGCATTGCGGGGTGGACGCGTCCTTGGTGACCGGGTTCGCCTGCCAGGCGGCGAAGGCGGCGGACGTGGTCCCGGGATTGCCCTCCCGCGGCTGCGGGGTGCTCCCGGCGACCCACTGGACCACGGCCGCGACCGCGCCCAGCGCGAGAACCACGGCACCCGTGGCCATGGCGGCGCGTCTGCCGAGGCGCGGCCTGGGCGCCGACTGCAGATCCTTTCCCTTTTCCTTCTCCGTCTCCTCCGACGGTTTCGGCTTCGCCGCGTCACCGGTGTCCTCACCGGGCTCACCAGTGACACTGACCCGCTGCGCCGGTATGAACGCCTGCGTGTCGTACGACGCCGACAACGACCGCAGTCCCCGCATCAGTTCGTCGGGCGTCGGCCGGTCCTCCGGCTCCTTCGCGAGACAGCGCAGCACCAGCGGAGCGATCTCCTCCGGCACACCGGTGATATCGGGCTCGTCGTGCACGACCTGATAGGCGACGACATACGGACTGTCGGAGTCGAACGGCCCCCGCCCGGTCGCCGCGTGCACCAGCACCGACCCCAGCGCGAAGATGTCGGCCGCGGGCCCCACTTCACGCGGCCGCCGGAACTGCTCCGGCGCCATGAACGGCGGGGTACCGATCAACTTCCCGGTCTCGGTCCGCAGTTCGCTGTCTTTCGGCCGGGAAATACCGAAGTCGATGACCTTGGGCCCGTCCTCGGCGAGCAGCACATTGCTCGGCTTGAGATCCCTGTGCACCACGCCGACCCGGTGAATGTCGCGCAACGCCTCCGCGAGCCCCGCCATCAGCCGGCGCAACTGGGCAGGGGGCATGGGCCCGTTCCGCTTCACATGCTCGGCGAGGGTCGGACCGGGGATGAAGAGGGTGGCCATCCAGGGCCGCGCGGCCTCGGGATCGGCGTCCACGACGGGCGCGGTGAAGGCACCGCTGACCTTGCGGGCGGCGGCCACCTCCTGCCGGAAACGGCCCCTGAACTCGCGGTCCTTGGCGAACTCGGCGTGTACGACCTTCACGGCGATCTTCAGCCCCGAGGTGCTGCGGGCCAGATGGACCACGCCCATGCCACCGGAACCCAGGCAGGATTCCAGGCGGTAGTGCCCGGCGTACTCGGGAAGTTCCGCTTCCGCGCCCGCTCCGGTGTTGCGCTGTGGCGTCAAGGGACCACCCCCGTGCTGGTTCCGCGGAGCGCGACGCACGGAGCCTAGTCGATGACTCGTGCGATACAGAGGCGGCTTGCTAGCCTCCGCGTGCGAGTTACGCACATGTGTTTCGTGGCTCGATCGCGGGGAATCAACGGGACTCCATGGCACTCATGGGTCCAGTGGGGGGAGCACCACATGTCTGTCGAGCACGCGCAGGAAGCCGAGAGCAGTGGCGAGGAAGAGGCCGTCACGACCCTGGCGGCGTCCGTGCGCTACTACTCGGTCGCCCCGGGCGTCCGCCTGAACGTCCGCAGCGGCCCCGGCACCAGTTACGACGTCACCCGCGTCCTCCCCGAGGGCGCCAAGGTCCCGATCTACTGCCAGACGCCCGGCACGACGGTGTCCGGGTACTACGGCACGTCCAAGATCTGGGACAACATCAGCAACGGCGAGTTCGTGTCCGACGCCTACGTCAACACCGGCAGCGACGGCTACGTGGCCGACCGCTGCTCCTGATCCGGTCCAGGAGACTGGGATGACTCCCCTAAGACGCGCTTCCGTCCTTCTCGCGGGCTCTGCCGGAGCCTTCCTCATGGTCCTGGGGTCGGCCTCGGTCGCCTCCGCCGTGACGACGTACGCGACCGCTCCGGGCGTCCGCGTGAACGTCCGCAGCGGCCCCGGCACCAACTACACCATCACCCGGACCCTCGTCGAGAACACCAGGGTCCCGATCTTCTGCCAGACGCCGGGTACGACGGTCTCCGGCTACTACGGCACCACCAACATCTGGGACAACATCGACAACGGCGAGTACGTGTCCGACGCCTACGTCAACACCGGCAGCGACGGCTACATCGCCGACCGCTGCGCCTGACCGGTCACCCGACCCCGTTCCGGAGCCCGTGGGCCCCCGGCGCCATAATCGTCCCGTGAGCGACGAACCAGGCACCCCGGACACCTCCGCGGGCTCCACCGGCGGCCCCCGCCCGGAGCCCCTCCGTTTCTTCGGCACGTCCTGGGTGAACCACGACGACCGCTACACCGCCCGCCGGATCGGCGTGGCCGTCGGCTCGCTCGCCGCCGCCGTCGTCTCCTGCCTGGTCCTCCGCCTCGCGTACGAGGGCGTGCAGCTGGCCGACACCGGATCCTTCGTGACCGTCCTGGTCGTCGCGATGTTCGCCATCTGCAGCGCCCTGGCCTTCCGGCACACCTGGGAGTCCTTCGGCAAGCGCCCCGACCTCGACCGCCAGGCCTCCCTCCGCGGCCTTCTCGCCATCGGCTTCGTCGGCTCCCTCCTCGCGTACTTCTTCCGCTCCCTCGTCGAGGCCCCCGGCGAGAAACTCCACCGCGCCGAGTACGAGACCGCCGTCCAGGAACACGAGCGCCGCTCCACCCGCCGCTCGGGCGACCCGTCGAAGAAGAAGCGGAAGCGCTGAGACCGTCGGCGGGGGCGGGCACACCCGCCCCGCGGAAATCTCCTGTCGCCGCCGCTCCGCCCCCGAGGACCATGGCCGCATGACCACAGGCCAGTCGCACCTCCCGAACCCCACCCGCTCCCACGCCGCCCGCGCCCACTCCTTCAACGCCGCGGCGGCCCAGTACGCCGCGAACCGCCCCTCCTACCCGTCCGCCCTGCTCGACGCCGTCGAGGAGGAAGCCGGCCGCTCGCTCACGGGCGCCCGGGTGGCCGACGTCGGCGCGGGTACCGGCATCGCGACCGCCCTCCTGCACGCGCGCGGCGCCGACGTGGTCGCGGTGGAGCCGGGGGAGGGCATGGCGGCGCAGTTCCACGGCACGCTCCCCGACGTCCCGATCGTCCGCGGCAACGGCAACGCCCTTCCCCTCGCCGACGACACCGCCGACTTCCTCACCTACGCCCAGGCCTGGCACTGGACCGACCCCGCCCGCTCCGTGCCGGAGGCGCTCCGGGTGCTGCGTCCCGGCGGTGCGCTGGCGCTGTGGTGGAACACGAGCGCCCTGGACGTCGACTGGATCGCCGACTCCTCCGCCCGTATCAGCCGCTTCTTCGGTATCGACGTCAAGGCCGAGCAGAGCAAGGGGACCGACCGCACGGACCTCGCCGACCCCAGCGGGGCGCTCCGCTTCAGCCGCCGCGTGGTCCGCTGGAGCCGCCGGGTTCCCCTCGACACCCATCTCGCCAACATCTCCAGCCACTCGGCGTTCCTCGTCACCCCCGAGGAGCGCCGCACCGCCTTCCTCGCGGAGGAACGCGGCCACCTCCTGACGGTCTTTCCGGACGGCGTCGTCGAGGAGACGTACGACGTGCTGCTTCTCGTAGCCCTCAATTCCTGAGCGATGCCCTTGCCGAGCCGGCCTGGCGCAGTCGTTCGGGTGCGGGTGGGTGGGGGCTGGTCGCGCCCACGCGGCGGAGCCGCACATCGATACAGCCCCGCGCCCCTGAAGGGGCGCTGCAGTCGCCGCCTCGCGCACACCCCGCCCCTTGACGACCCCCACCCCCCGGAGCATTATTCATCGCATGATGAATTACGCGCCGGAGCCGTCCGAGGCCGCCGGCAACTCAGCCCTGCCCCCTGCCGTCCGAGCCGCCGGACTCACCGCCGTCCGTGGTCCCCGCACCGTGCTCCGCGGCCTCGACTTCACCGTCCGCCGCGGTCAGATCACCGGCCTGCTCGGGCCCTCCGGATGCGGCAAGTCGACCCTGATGCGGTCGATCGTCGGCACCCAGGCGAAAGTCAGCGGCACGCTCGACGTCCTCGGCCACCCCGCCGGACACCCCACCCTGCGCACCCGCATCGGCTACGTCACCCAAGCCCCCTCCGTCTACGACGACCTGAGCATCCGCCAGAACCTCGACTACTTCGGCGCCGTCCTCGACCCCACCCGCCCCACCTCCGAGCGCCGCGCCGATGTCGAACGCGTCCTCGGCGAAGTCGACCTCACCAGCCACGCCGACGCCCTCGCCGGCAACCTCTCCGGCGGCCAGCGCAGCCGCGTCTCCCTCGCCGTCGCCCTGCTCGGCACCCCCGAGCTCCTCGTCCTCGACGAACCCACCGTCGGCCTGGACCCCGTCCTGCGCCGCGACCTCTGGCACCTCTTCCACTCCATCACCGCCGACCGCGGCGCCACCCTCCTCATCTCCTCCCACGTCATGGACGAGGCCGAGCGCTGCCACCGCCTCCTCCTCATGCGCGAGGGCGAGATCCTCGCTGGGGGCACCTCCCGGCCGGAGGCTGGGGGAGACACCCCCGAGGACCTGCGCACCCGCACCGGCTCCGACACCGTCGAGGCGGCCTTCCTGCACCTCGTCGACGAAGCCGCCGCCCAGTCCCGCACGAAGGAAACCGCCCGATGAGCACCCAGCCGGCCACCACGGCCGCCGCCCCCGTCAGCGCCCTCAACCTCTCCCGCACCACCGCCACCGCCGCCCGCGTGCTGCGCCAGCTCCGCCACGACCCCCGCACGATCGCGCTGCTGCTCCTCATCCCCTGCCTGATGCTGGTCCTGCTCCGCTACGTCTTCGACGGCAGCCCGCACACCTTCGACAACATCGGCGCCTCGCTGCTCGGCATCTTCCCGCTCATCACGATGTTCCTGGTGACCTCCATCGCCACCCTCCGCGAACGCACCTCCGGCACCCTCGAACGCCTCCTCGCCATGCCCCTCGGCAAGGCCGACCTCATCGCCGGCTACGCCCTCGCCTTCGGCATCCTCGCGATCATCCAGTCCGCCCTCGCCACCGGCCTCGCCATCTGGCTGCTGGGCCTCGACGTCACCGGCTCCCCCTGGCTGCTGCTCCTGGTCGCCCTGCTCGACGCCCTGCTCGGCACGGCCCTCGGTCTCTTCGTCTCGGCCTTCGCGGCCTCCGAATTCCAGGCGGTCCAGTTCATGCCCGCGGTGATCTTCCCCCAGCTCCTCCTCTGCGGCCTCTTCACGCCCCGCTCCGAGATGCACCCCGCCCTCGAAGCGGTGTCGGACGTCCTTCCCATGTCCTATGCCGTCGACGGCATGAACGAGGTGCTCCACCACACCGACATGACCGCCACCTTCGTCCGGGACGTCCTGATCGTCGCCGGCTGCGCCCTGCTGGTCCTGGCCCTGGGAGCGGCGACCCTGAGGCGCCGCACGGCATAGCGCCGCCGGCACGTCCCGCCCACCGGACAACCACCCCGCCCCCCTCACCCCGGTGCGAAACTGAACCGCATGAGTCAGAAAGTCGCAGTCCTCGGCACCGGCAAGATCGGCGAAGCCCTGCTCAGCGGAATGATCCGCGCCGGCTGGGCGCCTGCCGACCTCCTGGTCACCGCCCGCCGCCCCGAACGGGCCGAAGAACTCCGCGCCCGCCACGGAGTCACCCCGGTCACCAACGCCGAGGCCGCGAAGACCGCCGACACCCTGATCCTCACGGTCAAGCCGCAGGACATGGGCACCCTCCTCGACGAACTCGCCCCGCACATCCCCGCCGACCGCCTCGTCATCAGCGGCGCGGCGGGCATCCCCACCTCCTTCTTCGAGGAGCGCCTCGCCACCGGCACCCCGGTCGTCCGCGTCATGACGAACACCCCCGCCCTCGTCGACGAGGCGATGTCCGTCATCTCCGCCGGCAGCCACGCCACCGCCGCCCACCTCGCCACGGCCGAGGAGATCTTCGGCGCCGTCGGCAAGACCCTCCAGGTCCCCGAGTCCCAGCAGGACGCCTGCACCGCCCTCTCCGGCTCCGGCCCGGCGTACTTCTTCTACCTGGTCGAAGCCATGACCGACGCCGGCATCCTGCTCGGCCTGCCCCGCGACAAGGCCCACGACCTCATCGTCCAGTCCGCGATCGGCGCCGCCGTGATGCTCCGCGACAGCGGCGAACACCCTGTCAAACTCCGCGAGAACGTCACCTCGCCCGCCGGCACCACCATCAACGCCATCCGCGAACTGGAGAACCACGGCGTCCGGGCCGCCCTCATCGCCGCCCTCGAAGCCGCCCGCGACCGCAGCCGCGAACTCGCCACCGGGAAGAAGGACTGACACCCACCCGAGGGGGCGGTGGCTAGACCGCCGCGGCCGCCACGATCTCCTTCGTGGTCAGCACCCGCGCGAAGCCGCCCCCCTGCAGGGACACCGCCGACGCCTGCGCCAACTCCTCCGCGGTGCGCCGCCAGCCGAACGGCCCCGTCAGATCGAACGTGTGCGTCGCGTCGTAGGCCACCAGCACGTCGTACCCGAGATTCCCGCCCATCCGGGCCGTCGTCTCGACGCACATGTTGGTCTGGATCCCGGCCAGCACGATCTGCCCGGCGCCCTGCCCCGTCAGCCAGGCCCCCAGATCCGGCGACCCGAGAAAGGCCGAGTTCACGGACTTCGTGACCAGCAGCTCGGCGCCACCGCCGCCGGCAGCCCCCTTCCCCCTCCTCTCCTCCACGTACTCCTTGAAGTCGTTCCCCTCCTGACCCGGCCGCAGCGGCGACCGCGGATTCACCGAGTCGTGCCGGACGAACACCACCGGCCGCCCGGTCTCCTGCCATACGTCGACGAGCGCGGCGATGTTCTCATCGGCCCCGGGGTTGTTGCGCGGCCCCCAGAAGCCGAGCTCCTCGAAGCCCTTCTGCACGTCGACGACCACAAGGGCCGCATCGGCGGCGACAGCGAGCTGCTTGCCTTCCGTGTTGTCTCCCATGGCCACGATCCTGCCGCCGGGACCCGGCTCGCCCCAGACGGGCAGAAGCCAGCGATCGATGGTTTACTGCCAGCCATGCCGCCACCCGCGCCCGCCACGCCGACCGAGGCTCCCGCGCAGCGCATCGCCCTCGTCGCCTTCCCCGGCATCCGCGCCTTCGACGTCTCCGTCATCACCGAGGTCTGGGGCACCGACCGCACCGACCGCGGCGCCCCCTCCTTCGACCTGCGCAGAGCCGCCGTCGACACCACCACCCCCATTCCGATGCGCGGCGGCCTGGCCCTGCACCCCGACCGCACCCTCGCCTGGCTCGACCACGCCGATCTCATCGTCGTCCCCGGACTCGACGAGCACCTCGCACCCGCACCCACCCCCGTTCTCGACGCGCTCCGCCGTGCCCACGCCCGCGGCACCACCCTCGCCGCCCTCTGCGGCGGCGCCTTCACCCTCGCCCAGGCCGGCCTGCTCGACGGCCGCCACGCCATCACCCACTGGAACCTCATCGACCTCCTGCGCACTCGTCACCCCCAGGTCACCGTCGTCCCCGACGCCCTCTTCATCGAGGACGACAACATCTGGACCGCCGCCGGAACGGCAGCCGGCATCGACCTCTGTCTCCATCTGGTCCGGCAGGCCCACGGCGCCGAGGCCGCCGCCACCATCGCCCGCTCGATGGTCACCGCCCCCTTCCGCACGGGCACCCAGGCGCAGTTCATCGAGCACCCCACGCCCCGCGCCGACCGCGACGCCGACACCCTGGCGGCCGTACGCGAACACGCCCTGCGTCGGCTGCACGAACCACTCACCGTCGCCGACCTCGCCGCCCACGCCGGAATGTCACCGCGCAGCTTCGCCCGCCACTTCACCGCGGAAACCGGCACGACCCCGCTCCGCTGGCTCCTCGACCAGCGCATCGCCGCAGCGCAGAAACTCCTCGAACGCACCGACCTGCCCATGCCCGAGGTCGCCCGCCGGGCCGGCTTCGGCAGCGAGGTCACGATGCGCCAGCACTTCGCATCGCGCCTCGCCACCAGCCCCCGCGCCTACCGCGCCGCGTTCAACGCGGGCTCGGCCGCCACCGACTCCGCGAAGGCGCCGGGCGGCAACAGCCCGATCGCCCGGTAGGCGGTATCGACGATCGGCCGGGCGATCGCCCGAGCCTTCTCCGCCCCATGCCGCAGCACCCCCTCCACATATCCCGGATCGGCACACAACTCCTTGTGCCTGGCCCGCACGGGCCTGAGCACCTCCAGCACCGCCTCCGCGGTGGCCTGCTTCAGAGCGCCGTACGAATCGTGAACGGTTGCCAGTGACTCAGGGTTCCCACCTGTGCACGCAGCGAGAATCTCCAGCAGGTTCGCGATGCCGGGCTGCTCCTCCCGGTCGTAGACGACCTCGCGCCCGCTGTCGGTCACGGCCCGCATGACCTTCTTCCGGATCACGTCCGGCTCGTCGAGCAGATAGACGATCCCCGGCCCCGAGTCGTCGCTCTTCCCCATCTTCGACGTCGGATCCTGCAGGTTCATCACCCGCGCCGCCACCGCCGGCACGGTCGCCTTCGGCACCACGAACGTGTGCCCGTACCGCTGGTTGAACCGCACCGCCAGATCCCGCGTCAGCTCCACGTGCTGCGCCTGGTCGTCCCCGACCGGCACCTCGTCCGCCCCGTACGCCAGGATGTCCGCCGCCATCAGCGCCGGATAGGTCAGCAGGGACAGCCGCACACCCCGCCCCCGCACCCCCTCGCTCGCGACCTTCTCCCTGTACTGGATCATCCGCCGCATCTCCCCGTCGGCGGCTACGCACTCCATGACGTACGACAGCCGGGTGTGCTCGTCGACATGACTCTGTACGAACACGGTGCACAGCTCGGGATCCAGTCCCGCCGCCAGCAGCAGCGTCGCGGCCTGCCGGGTGAGTCTGCGCAGCCGGGCCGGATCGTGGTCCACGGTCATGCCGTGCAGATCGACGATGCAGAACAGCGCGTCGGACTGGTGCTGGTCCACCGCGGCCCACTGGCGCATGGCCCCCAGGTAGTTCCCCAGTGTCAGGTGCCCGGTCGGCTTGATCCCGCTGAAGACCCGTGTCATTCCCTCTCCACCTCCTGGTCGAGGCCGCCGTCCCGGGCGGCCGGCCCTCAGGGGTTCTGGAGGGAGATACGCGAACGGCCGCCGAGGCGGCGGCCGTTGAATACGTACGTGAGCGCGGCCGCCGTCAGGCGGGCCACCACTGCTGGGTACACGTACGCGTAGTCATGGCGTCCACCTTACGCCCGCGGGGTGCCGTCCGGCGTTGAGTTGACACACCCCAACCGGATACGTACTGTTCTCCGAGTTGTTCGACGTGAGCGCCGACTCCGGTCGGTCCCCGGACAGCCATTCCGCAAGTACCTACCGGCAATCGACGCCATGTCGTCGTGTTGCTTCGGCATGTGCTGTGCGAAATGAGGAATCCACGTTCGAAAGGACGCGGCCCCCGATTAGCTCGGAGGCCGGGAATCCGCTAAAGTCTCACTCGTCGGAACGGCCCAACAGCCGGGAAGGCGACCCCCGCTGACTGGGAATCAGACGCCGAAAGGATCTGATAGAGTCGGAACCGCCGGAAAGGGAAACGCGAGAGCGGAAACCTGGAAAGCACCGAGGAAATCGGATCGGAAAACGGTCTGATAGAGTCGGAAACGCAAGACCGAAGGGAAGCCCGGAGGAAAGCCCGAGAGGGTGAGTACAAAGGA